>JBBQCM010000014.1:0-73142 GCA_038318725.1 Chthoniobacterales bacterium | reverse complement strand
ATCCGCATGACATCTGCCCGGTGGATGGCGTGGTCATCGAGGGCCACGGCACGATGGATGAATCCTACCTCACGGGTGAGCCGTTCCAGATCACCAAGACTTCCGGCTCGCCGGTGATCTCCGGTGCGATCAACGGTGAATCGGCGCTCACCATCCGCACCACCCAGCGCGCCGCCGATTCGCGCTACGCGAAAATCATGGAAGTCATGCGCGAGTCGGAACAGACGCGACCTCAGTTGCGGCGTCTCGGCGATAAACTCGGAGCGATTTACACCCCGGTGGCCGTCGCGGTGGCACTTCTCGCATGGCTGATCAGTGGAGAAGCCGTTCGTTTCCTGGCGGTGTTGGTCATCGCGACTCCCTGCCCTTTGCTCATCGGCATACCGATAGCCATCATCGGTTCGATCTCCCTCTGCGCCCGTCGGGCGATCATCGTCAAGAATCCCGTCGTGCTCGAACAAATCGCCACGTGCCGGACCGCGATTTTCGACAAGACCGGGACGCTGACTTACGGCGAGCCGAAATTAACCGAACAACTCATTGCTCCGGGCTTCGCACAAAAGGAAGTTCTGGCACTGGCCGCCAGCCTCGAACTCTACTCGAAACATCCACTCGCACGCGCCATTCTCGCACAGGCTAAAGCGGAAAGCCTTTCCCTCCGGCACGCCTCTCAAGTCAACGAAGCTCCCGGCCGTGGACTGCGTGGCACCGTGTCCGGCCGTCAGGTTCAAATCACCAGCCGCAGCAAATTCCTCGCGCAAAACTTCGCCGGCGCGGAGCACCTTCCGCCCGAGACAGGTGGGCTGGAGTGCATGGTGGTGATCGACGGCCGGTTCGCGGCGACCTTCCGCCTGCGTGATGCACCGCGCGCTGAAGGACATTCCTTCATTCAGCACTTGGGACCGAAGCATCAGTTCCAACGCATCATGATCGTCTCCGGGGATCGTGAATCGGAAGTCCGTTACCTCGCCGAGCAAGTGGGCATCACCGAAATCCAGGCTCAGAAAAGTCCCGAAGAAAAACTCGTCATTGTCCGCGCCGAAACGAGTCGCGCAAAAACTCTCTATGTCGGCGACGGCATCAACGACGCTCCGGCCATGATGGCGGCGACGGTGGGCATGGCCATCGGCCAAAACAGCGACGTGACGGCGGAAGCGGCCGGCGTCGTGGTGATGGATAACAATCTCAAGAAAGTGGATGAGTTCATGCACATCAGTAGACGGATGCGAACCATTGCCCTTCAGAGCGCTATCGGTGGCATGATCCTGAGTTTGGGCGGAATGGTGTTCGCGTCCACCGGGCATTTGAGTCCAGTCGCCGGAGCGATTAGTCAGGAAGTCATTGATGTGCTGGCCGTGCTTAACGCATTGCGCGCCGCGTTCCCGCCGAAGGTCATTTCAGACCTCAGAGAATGAAAGCGCAGGTCTTCTGCACTGACGGAACTCACGCTCACTAGCCATCGCGCACTGGGCTCGCGGGATTGCGCACTGCACTTGCAGGCCATGCACCACATTTGTCCGTAGGTGAAAGGTAGATTGTGGTAGCGGTCAGTTGAAAAGTGCTTCGGCACCTCCATCCACGTTTTGCCACGCGTGCGTGAGAATGTCGGACGCAGCGCGTAGCGCGTCTAAGTTGGTGAAAAGAAAAAGTCCTTTGCCGTTGGGGTGATTCGCGGCTGCCATTCGCAAGTGTTCGGCGCGGGCGGCATTCGTGGTCACGGTGAGCACGCGGACACGATAAAAACCAAAGCGCCAGCGGTGAACGTCCTGCGTCCAAGTCGCTTCGTAGGCGAGGAGCTTGCGGGCAAAAGAGCTGGTCGCGAGGCCGGTGCGCTGCACGGGCATTGTTCCGCGGTCGGCTTCCAAAAAGTGGAGTATGCGATTGATGCGTCCTTTTCCGTCGTTGGATTCGAAAGCGAAAACTTTGTCGGGAATCACGCCGAGATTCGCACCGCCACCAAACCGCACGCTCCAATGAAACGGCTCGCGTTGTCGTCTTGTCGGTTCGGGGAGGGGCAGCGCGTCGTCTGCGAGCAGGCGGACATTTCCGCGATGACGGCACGTTTCTTCAAAGGCGAGCATGACCTCCGCGATGAGTAGCGCGTGCTCCAAAAAGAGCCGCTGGACGGAGCGATTGCGAACGCTCCAATCGAGACGATGCGCGGGGATATTGTCGCGGCGGCGGAGAAACGCCACGCCGCGATTGCCAAGACCATAGACCATGCTGCGCGAACCGCCGCGCTCGAAGTAGTCGAGCTGGCAGCGGGGACGCTCCAAATAGCCATGATGGTAGAGCGATTGCAGCCGTCGCAAAAGCTGCTGACGGCTGCCGGGCACGATGCGCGCGATTTGATTTGAGCGGAGAAAGCGATGGCGAAAAACCGCGCGAAGGATTTCTTCATCGCGTGGCGTGAGCCGCATAGATGCCAGTTTTTCGTCGCGGCGAAAGCGCGGCCTCCGGGGGAACATCATACGTCCATATTACCATGCGCGTCGCGTGATGGGGACACGGGCCTTGCCAAACAGAACGCATCGGGTATGATGAATTCAAGGTTCGGGAATTCTCGAACGATGGGCGGCCTCCGGCAATTGTCGGAGCCGCCCATTTCTTTTTTCTACGGGAGCACCTGCCAGCCGGTTTCGCCGTCGCGGTGGTAAAGGTGCGGGCGCACGACATCGAAGGCAACATTGGGTTGCTCGGGCTTCAAGATGTGGCGCGACGACGGGTAGCCGCAGAGGTCGGTGAGCTGCGTGCCGGCGATATTCTGCACTTTGCGCACGAAGGTCATCGGGCAGTGAAGCCTGCGGAAGCGTTCGCCGGGCACGGTGCGCGTCCCGTCGTGAAGCAGGCGGAAAAACGACGCGGCGAGAGCTGCGTCCTCGGTCTTGCCGCGCGCCTCGGCGGTGACGGGAAGCGCGGTTTCGCCGTGGCCTTCGAGAAAGTGCAAGACGCACTCGAAGGTGCGCTCCAACGCAACCTCGTAGGGGCTCTTGTTGTCCGCACCGGGCGCGGCGATGAACTCGGGTTTGCGGACGCCGGTGATGAAAAGGATGAACTCAAACTGCGCCATCATCGCGCTCAGTTCGGCGAGGAATGTTTCGCGCAGCGCGGGAACTTGAAGAAAGGCGAAGTCGGCGAGCGCCTTGCGGATGTCGCGGGTGTGGAGATTGACGCCCTCGTGCGGCCAATAGCGGAGCTTCAATCGCGCGAGTGCGGGAATGATTTCGCGCGCGTAGTGGTCGCGTTCGACGATGATGGTCGAGAGGACAAAAAGCGGAAATTCCGGGTTGATGTGCGTCCATGAATGGTCGCCGCACTCGTCAACGAAGGCGATGAATCGAGAGGCGCGCTCCGGGGCATCGTGGGCGAATTCGTGGTGAGGCATCGGGACGCACCGTAATGGAATGTCGGCTGCGATGGGAAGCGCGTGCGAAAGCGCGGATGATGCAGGTCAACGGGCCTTGCGGAGCGCGGCGTGGAGCGCGTCGAAGCAGCCAAAGCCCCGCTCCAAAAGCTCCGCGTCGCTGTGACCAAGACGTGTCCAGCCTTTGAAAAGGAGGTCAAGGCCGATGCACTCGGGGCGCTGGAACTTTCCATCCTCCAGGTCGGCGTCGTGAATCATCTCGCCGATGCGGCGCGCGGCGGGGTCGGCGATGGCGAAGCGTTTGAGCAATGTCTCGAAGGTGCAGTCGTCGCCGTGGTGGGTGAACTCCACGTCCATCATGTCGTAGGGAAGGGCGTCGGGATGAGCGGATGGGTTCGGCGCGAAAACGAAGGTCGCGCGCGGGTCGATGAATTTGCGGATGAGCCACGCGGAACCCACGCGGTCAATCTCGGGGTGCGGACGCGTGAGCCACACGCGGCGCTGATAGCGTTTCGCATCGAGCACGCCGCCGGGTTTGCTACGCGGCTGGGCAAGGCGGGTGGCGCGTTGGAAAAGCAGCTCCACGTCATGCGCGGAAGGGCAGGCGAAATAATCAATCGCGCGCACCTCCTGAAACTGGCGCTGCAATTTCTCCAACGCCTCCGCGAAACCGTCGCCGGGTTTCTTGCGATTGGCGGCGATGAGGTCGTTGAGCGGTTGGATGAGCGCGGCGTAGTCCTCGGCCCGCGCTTCGTTGAACATGCGCGCGAGGTCTTCATCGGTCAGCCCTTCGATGGAATTCACGCGAGCGAGCGTCGCTTCGCCGCCGTCCTCGCGCACCTGCTGCACGAGCCATTGGAATCGCTCCAAGTGGGCAGGCTCATCGGGCAGCACGTAGCCGGCTGTTTTGAGGGAGCACGCGCCCGACTTTTTCAGCTTCCGCCACAGATTGACGCGCCCGGCAGTCTTCTTTGCCGGCAGCGTGTAGAGGAGCAGAAGCCAGCCTCGCGGCGATGGAAATGTTGACGGCATAACAGGTGAGAAATAGGTGTTGCATCGTTTTCCGCAACGCTTAACAAAAGACGCCGCCACCTATGAAAAGCAAATTATTCGCCCCGCTGATTGCCCTCATCCCTTCGCTCGCGCTCGCGGCACTCGACACGGCAAAAATCGAAACCGCCACCGGACTCAAAGGCACGTTCAATGAAGCGGAGGGCGTCTTCAAAGTGACTGCACCGCGCAATGACGTGAAAATCAACGTGGACGGCTGGCAGATGCCGCCATTCATGGGCCTGACGTCATGGGCGGGCTTTCTGCCGGGGAAAAAAGAGGAGGCAATGGTGATGGGCGACTTGGTGCTTTTTCAAGATGAGGTCAACCCGGTGATGAGCGCGGCGCTCGACGCGGGCCTGAGCGTCACCGCGCTGCACAACCATTTTTTCTACGACGACCCGAAAGTGTATTTCATGCACATCGGCGGAGAGGGCAGCGCGGAAAAGCTCGGCGCGGCGGTGAAGTCGGCGCTCGACAAGGCGAAGGAAATCCGGGCCGCGAATCCCACGTCTGCGAAGATGTTTGGCGCGGGCTTTGCGCCCACGGCGAACAGCATCACCGCCGCATCGCTCGAAACCATTTTCGGCGGCAAAGCGACCGCCAAAGACGGCATGGCGAAGTTCGTTTTTGGCCGGGTGAGCAAGATGCCGTGCGGCTGTGAAGTCGGCAAAGAAATGGGCGTGAATACCTGGGCCGCGTTCGCCGGCACGGACGACAACGCGATGGTCGATGGCGACTTTTGCGTGCTGGAAAAGGAACTCCAAACGGTGCTCAAAACGCTCCGCGCGGAAGGCATCAACATCGTGGCGATTCATCATCACATGACGATGGAAGAGCCGCGCTATCTCTTCCTTCACTATTGGGGCAAAGGCAAAGCGCCCGACCTGGCGAAAGCCGTCAAGGCGGCGCTCGCGACGCAAAGCAAATAACGCGTCTTGAAAACCCTTTTCGGGGGACATCCCCGGAAAATCCAAACGAAAACAAAACCAAAAATGAAAACGAAAATCATCCGTGCAGCATTCGCAGTGTCCGCACTGCTGTTGTTGGGAACCACGTCGAGCTTTGGCGAACCCAAAGGCGAGACCGTCACCGTCAAAGGCGAAGTCATTGATGTCTGGTGCTACCTCGAAGGCGACGACAAGGGAGCCGAGCACAAGAAGTGCGCGGTGGCGTGCGCCAAAGCGGGCAACCCCATCGGACTCCTGACCGAGAAAGGCGATGTCTATGTGCTGGTCGGTATCAAAGACCACGACGCCGACAGAGACGCGCTCATCAAGAAGATGGCCGAAACCGTTTCCGTCGAGGGAACCCTCGTCAAAAAGGGAGGCACCCAGCTCATCTACGTTTCGGCGGTGAAGTAACCGATTCCATGACTCACCGGCGATGGGCGCGAGCCGTGGCCGGTGGGTCTTCTTGGCATGAAAACGAATCCAGCTATCATCATTGGCGCTGGCTTGCTGGCCGGTGCGGCGCACGCGGCGACGGATAATTTCGACGATGCCAAGCCCGGCCCGCTGCCGGCGCATTGGGATGGGAAGTGGACGGGCACGCAGACCGGCGACGGGACGGCGAAATGGAGCATTGAAAAGGACGACACCGCGCCGAGCAAACCGCACGTCCTCAAACAGAGCGGGGAAGCGGAATACCCGGTGGCTTTCAAAAACGACACCGCGCTGAAAGACGGATTCGTGGAAGTAAAATTCAAGCCGGTTGCGGGGAAGGAAGACCAGGCGGGCGGGGTGGTCTGGCGCGCGAAAGACGTGAACAACTACTACATCGCGCGAGCGAATGCGCTCGAAGACAACGTGACCATTTACCACACCATCGACGGGCGGCGCGTGTCGTTCAAAAGCATCGGAACGAAAGTCGCCTCGGGGGTCTGGCACACGTTGCGCGTGGACTTCAAAGGCAACCAATTCACCGTCACTTTCGATGGTCAAAAAGTCATCGAAGCGAGCGATGAGAGCTTTACTGCGGCGGGCAAAGTCGGCGTCTGGACGAAGGCTGACAGCATGACGCTGTTTGACGATTTTCGCTACGGCGAGAAATAAGAAACCACAAACTAGGAGGAAAACATCATGGCTGGAAATCTGCCCCGACTCATTAACGCCACCGACACGGTGGACGTGCAAGACACGGCGTTTGCGACCGACGTGCTCGGTCGCTTCATCTGCAACACCTGGGAGGAAGCCACGCAAAACGGCGGCGTGGGATTCGACGCCGTGGTTATCGGCGCGGGAATGTTCGGCGCGTATTGCGCGGAAAAGATTTACCGCCACGGAACAAACTTGCGGGTGCTGGTGCTCGATGCTGGCTGCCTGCTCGTCACGGAGCATGTGCAAAACCTCTCGCGCATCGGCCTCAATGCCGGCGGTGCGGTGAAGGTGGAGTTCAACAACCAAGACCCCGGCGCACGCGAGCGCGTGTGGGGGTCGCCGTGGCGGAGTCGCACGCCGTTTCCGGGGCTGGCTTACTGCCTCGGCGGACGGTCGCTGTATTGGGGCGGATGGGCACCGCGGCTGACGAATGCAGATATGGCGCAATGGCCCAGCGATTTGAAAACCGCTTTGGGCGTCGAATATGGAAGCACGGAGCGTGAGACGGGCGTTGTGCCTTCGACCGACTACATTTCCGGGCCGCTTTTTGCAGAGTTGAAAACGAGATTCGAGGCGGCACGCCCACTGGTGCCCTCCGTGGACGCAATCGAAGACGCGCCGCTCGCGGTGCAAGCCGCACCGCCTGCGTCGGGTCTGTTCAGTTTCGACAAATGGAGCAGCGCGCCCATTCTCGTTGAAGCCATCCGAGAGGCGGCGGACAGCCCGGATTGGCAGCGACGGCTTTTTCTCGTGCCACGCACGCACGCCACCAAGTTGCATGTCAGCAATGGGGTGGTGCGGACGATTGAAGTGCGGGTCAACGGTCAGCAAAAGTTTTTGGACATCGCGCCGCAATGCGCCGTGGTGCTGGCTTCGGGAACGCTCGAATCGACGAGGCTTGCCCTGGAATCATTCCCAACGCCGGAAATGGGCCGCAATCTCATGGCACATCTGCGCAGCAATACGGTCATCCGTCTCAAGCGTTCGGCGCTCGGCACCGCGCTTCCCACGCTGCTCGAAGCGGCGGCGCTGCTCGTGCGCGGCTCGAACACGAAAGGGCGTTACCATTTGCAAGTCACCGCCGCCGCCGTCTCGGGTGCAAACTCGGAGGCGACGATGTGGCGCGCGATTCCTGACATCGAACTGCTCGACCAAATGCTCGCCAGCCAGTCGGGGGATTGGATTGTCGTCACGCTGCGCGGCATCGGCGAGATGGTCGGCAACAAAGATACCACCGTGCCGAAAGTCACCGGCTCCGCGCCAAGCTGGATGGATTTGAGCGACCAAACCGATGAGTTCGGGATGCGCCGGGCGTGGGTGAACATGGCGACGACAACGGACGACACCGATTTGTGGAAGACGATGGACGAAGCGGCGCTCGCGCTCGCGCGGAAGCTCGTGAACGACGACGCGACGGCCATCGAATACTTTTACAACGAATTCGGCTCGCTCAACGCGCCCGGCGCGGCGTGGCACTCAGCCCCGCCGCCGCCGAGCCTCAGCGCCGACCGGAATAATCCAAACAACAAAGTGCGCGATGGCGTCGGCACCACGCATCACGAAGCGGGAACGCTGTGGATGGGTGCAAGCCCCGGCGATTCGGTGACGAATCTCGACGGGCGATTCCATCATATCGGCAACGCCTATGTCGCCGGCCCGGCGATATTCCCAACGCTCGGCTCCGCTAATCCATCGCTGGCGGCCCTCACCCTCGCGCGCCGCACGGCGCTGGCGATTGCGCGCGACGCGCTCGGTGCGGAGCCGGGCTTCGCCCCACTCGGCACCGGGGGACTTAACGGTTGGCAGATGGCGGGCAACGGCGGCTTCGTTCCACTTGGCGAGAACATCATCGAAGCCGTGGATGGCATCGGCCTTTTGTGGTTCACGAAAGAGCAATTCGGCGATTTCGTCCTGCGCGCGGATTTCCGGCTCTCGTCCCCGACGGACAACTCCGGCATCTTCATCCGCATCCCGGCGCTCGGCACCAGCGACCCTACAAACGATTGGAAACCCGCCGCTGCGCAAGGCTACGAAATCCAAATCGACAACACGGGTTTCAATCCCGACACGAACGCCACCGGCGACGCGCTGCACGCGACCGGGGCGATTTACACGCTCGCCGCATCGAGCGCCGCGATGCCAGCCGTGGGGCAGTGGCACACCTTCGAGATTGAGGCCGTCGGGCCGAAAATCACGGTGCGCCTCAACGGCCTGCAAGTGAGTCAACTGACGAACGGCAACCGGCAGGTGAAGGGCTTCATCGGCCTGCAAAATCATCACGGCGGCTCGAAGGTGCAATTCACGCGGCTGCGCATCAAGACGCTGCCGTGAGGGCGCGGTGAACCAAACCCAATCCATGAAACGCACCCTCGCCGTCGCCGCGACGCTCGCGCTCTTGCCGCTCCTGCGCGCGGAAGAGCCCGCGCCGCTCACGCTGAAAAATTCTGTCGCGCTGCCCGGCGTGGAAGGCCGCTTTGACCATGCGGCGGTTGACCCGGCAACGCACCGGCTGTTTTTCGCCGCACTCGGAAACAACACCCTCGAAGTCGTGGATGTGAACGCCGGCAAACATCTGCACACAATTGCCGGACTGAAAAAGCCCACGGGGGTTCTATTTCTCGCCGACATGAATCTGCTCGTCGTAGCGAGCGGCGACGATGGGACGTGCCGCTTTTACGATGGCACAAGCTACGCGGAGCGCGGTCGGGTCGCCGGACTGGATGACGCCGACAACCTGCGCTTCGACGCGAAAGCGAAGCGCGTGTATGTCGGCTACGGCGAAGGTGCGCTCGGCGTGATTGACCCGGCGGCGATGAAGCTCACCGCGAGCATTGCGCTGGCGAAGCACCCGGAGTCTTTTCAACTGGAGGAAGACAGCCCGCGAATTTTTGTGAACGTCCCCGATGCGAAACAAATTGCCGTGGTGGACAGGGCGGCGGGCAAGGTCGTGGCAACGTGGCCGGTGGAAGATGCACACGCCAATTTCCCGATGGCGCTCGCGGAAAAGCAGCATCGCCTTTTTGTCGGCTGCCGGCAGCCCGCACGGCTGCTCGCCTTTGACACGGAGAGCGGGAAGCGCGTTGCGGAAGCGGCGATGAGCGGCGATGTGGACGACCTTTTTTTTGATGCCGCGACGAACGACTTGTTCGCGTCGTGCGGCGAGGGATTCATTGACATGTTCCGCTTCGCCGCGCCCGCAAGCCTCTCCCGCACGCATCGCATTGCCAGCGCCACGGGCGCACGCACCGCGTTTTTCAGCGCGAAGCGTGGTGCGTTCTGTCTCGCCGTTCCGCATCGCGGCACGCAAGTCGCGGAGATTCGTTTTTACAAACTGCCAGCCGCTCAATGAACGGCGCGAAGGACGATGCTCCGCAAAGCCCGGAACGTCCGACCTTCGCGGAGGCGACACGTTTCTGGCTCAAGCTGGGATTCATCAGCTTCGGCGGGCCGACGGGGCAAATCGCCATCATGCACGCGGAGTTGGTGGAAAAGAAAAAGTGGATTAGCGAGACGCGCTTTCTTCATGCGTTGAATTACTGCATGCTGCTGCCCGGCCCCGAAGCGCAGCAACTCGCCACGTATGTTGGCTGGCTGCTCCGGCGTGGACAAAAGAGTCGGGGGACCGATCTAAGTCAGTAAGCAGGTAAGTAACTAAATAAATGAGTCAGCAGCCAAAGGCTAGCTCCTAAAGCCTGCATGGAATCCCGATCCGTCATCGCAGTCCGCCATCCCGCCGCCGACGCCCGTCCCTCCCAAAGGCCCGAGGCCCTCCCCCCATAGCATCGCCCGGACTCCGGACGAAAACCCCGAAGGTCATCAAAGAACAATTGATGCGACTAAGGGGCGCCTTCCCCCATGCTTTTATGACTTGATTAAAAGCCTGCAGCGCATGGTTAGCATCACACTCTGCGGGGCCGTCTGTTGGGGGGAAGGAACTTGTCGTGGTTCGGGCGGTGTGCTGGCATGCGGGCGGCGGAGCCCCGGCGGAAGCTATGGTCGAAATGCCCTTGGAGCGCTTTTGGGGCCCGTTGGTTAGCATGATTCCTTTGGTTTTACGTTGAGGGCGTTGGCGAGGCCCCGTGTCCGATCCCCGGTGAGTCATCCCGTTTGGAAGAATGTCTCAATTGGTCGCCCAAGGACCGGATCGAGGCTCTGCCAACTTAATTCAACTACGGCCGAGTCCATGAAAAAAGCCGAAGAAAGCGCACCTCGGCCCGGCCAAAGCCACCACCGCCACGGCGCGCAAACTGGCGTGCATCGTCTAGGGGATGCGCAAACACGGCCAGGAATACCATGAACCCGACCCCGCCGCCTACCAACCGCGGCTGGACAAACAGGGCCTAACTTACCTCAAACAACAAGCTGCCAACCTCGGCTTCGAACTCACGCCAACAGTGTAATCAACCTCTAGTTCCTTGGAAGGCGTTGCGGTCATGTGGAAAGAGACTGATTGAAGCAAAGACGGTTGCCGAACGGATCGACTACTTCCATGACCTTTGCGTTCCACGGCGCGTCTTCAATGCCGGGATTCATGTTTGGGATGGGGCGTGAAGTAAGCTCAGCGTGCAGCGCCGCAACATCGTCGATGTGGATGAAAGCTTTGGCGCATGGCGAACAATCTCCGTAGTGCTCAGTCAGGTGAAGAATGGCGGAGTCGCGAGAAACCTGAATATAGCGCGGCGCGAACGGAGTGAACTGATGCTCCCAGTCGATAGTGAAGCCAAGCCACTCGCAGTAGAAGGACTTGGCGAGCTGATGATCGAAAATCCGAAAAAGTGGGATTGGGGCTTGAAGTCTCATCTTGAGTTCGTCGCATTCAAGATACGCGAGCAACGCCTTGTATCTCGTCTTCATGTCGAAAACGAGCTGCCAGTGTCGAGGGTTTGGGGAGAGGATGCATGCGCTTTCGGGAGGCCGCAGACGCCTGAGGGCCCGGCGGAGTTGTCGCTCCGCTGCGACCCAGGTTAGGCGTCGTCTTCCACGCAGTGTGGAAAGCGGGCCTCGGGACCTTTCATGGCGTCCCAGAGGATGCGGTTGAGGGGCATCTTCCTGGATGGCGTCTGGGCGGTCGAGAACGAGCTTTTCGCTTTCTTCGGCAAGTTCCCGCAGTAACACGTTGACGATTTTTTCGGGTCGGGTTTTTGTCGTCGAAGGGACTTGGTTGGGGACGTTTTTGAAAGGGGTGAGGTCTGGCTTGTCGCTGAAGACGTCGGTCATTGGCGTTGGTGTAAGTCTGTGCGAGTGCGCTGGTGCAAGGGGAGCGGGGTCGCGCACACGAAGCCCGGGAGCATGGCGGGGGAGGCGAACGATTGGGGCGTTCAGCACCGTGCCACGGCACCGCGGCGCGAGGCCCGTCCGCGATTGAGGATTCAGCGGGTCGCGGTGGTGCAGCCGTAACTTTGCGGGTGCCATCCCCGTATTCCCCTACTTCCCATGCTGCGGGCGCATCATCCTCTCCAGCCGCTGGCGCTGGTATTCAAACTCCGTCTCGTCGGCGGTCGGCGGGATGCCGTGGAGGATGTCGAAGGTGATGTGAATGGTGGCAAAGGGTTTCGGAATCATGAAGCCGTCCCAAGTCTTCAACTGCCAGTAGCTCGAATAGGTGACGTGGATGGGAAGGATGAAGCCGCCGGTGATTTGCGCCAACTTCACCACTCCGGGGCTCATGGAGTAGCGCGGGCCGCGCGGGCCGTCCGGCGTGAGCGCCATGATGTAGCCGTCGTCGATGGCACGTTTCATTTCCACCAAAGCCCGACCCCCGCCGCGCGAACTGGAGCCGCGGATCGGCCGGATGCCGAAGCGCCTGAGGAATGCGGAAATGATCTCGCCGTCTTTGCTCGCGCTCGCCAGCGCCGCGCCGAGCCGTCCGGGGAAGTAGCGCTCGAAAAGGTGCGGCATAACAAAGAGTTTATTGTGCCAAAAGGCCCAGAGCAGCGGTTTATCCGGCGGCGTTTCGAGCACGCGTGCGCGATCGACGAGGCGGAAGCGCAGGGTGAAAAACCACAGGCGCACGAGTCGCGCGCCGATGGCCGCCAAGATGGTTGTGCGACGTTCGGGGGTCATTCACTTTCCGCCCAGCGAAAGGTGTTCGGGTTGGGCAGATCGAGTTGATCGAGGATGCGCGCGACGACGGTGTCGGCGACCTGCTCGATGGTCTGCGGACGGCTGTAAAAGCCGGGCGAGGCGGGCAGGATAATCGCCCCGGCCTCGATCAGGGTCACGACGTTGCGGGCGTGGATGAGATTCCACGGCGTTTCGCGCGGGACGAGGATGAGCTTGCGCCGTTCTTTCAAAAAAACATCCGCCGCGCGGAGCAGCGTGGAGTCGCTGGTGCCGGCGGCGATGCGCCCGAGCGTGCCCATCGAGCATGGGCACACGACCATCGCATCGAACCGCGCCGAGCCGCTGACGAACGGCACGTTCATGGTCTTGTCCCCGTGCAGCCGGACGCCATCCGGCACGGTGAGCGTCCCGATTTCCTCCGCGATGACCTGCTTCGCATAGCCGCTCAAAACGAGATGCACCTCGTGCGTCGCACAGTCGATCTGCGCGAGCAGCCGCTGGAGATAGATCGCGCCGCTGGCCCCGGTCGCGGCGAGGACGAGCTTCATTCCTAAAGATACCCTGCCGCGTGCATCCGCCGCGTGAGGTCGCTCTGGCGGGTGAGGAGCTGGGTGTAGAGTTCCTTGTGTTCGGCGTGCGGCTTGGCGCGGGTGGCATCGTCGAGTTTCACGATCTTTGCGCAGAGGTCGCGGAAGGTGGTGGGCTGGCCCAGTGCTGCCTGGCTGGCGTAGATGGCCTGGAGCGCGGCTCCGAGCGCGGCACCTTCGGAAGATTCGAGGCAGATGGTCGGCACGCCGAAAATATCCGCGGCGATCTGCCGCCAAATGGCGCTCTTGCTGCCGCCGCCGGTGAGGCGGATCTCCGTGGGTGCGATGCCGAGTTCGCGGAAACGGTTCAGCCCGTAGGCGAGGCCGAGAGTGACGCCTTCCATCGTGGCGCGGGCCATGTGCGCGGGGGTCATGTTCTCGGTTTTGAGGCCGTGGAAAACGCCGGTGCCGTTCGGCAGGTTCGGCGTCCGCTCGCCATTGAGGTAGGGGAGGAAAAGGAGCCCGGCGGCACCGGCGGGCGCGCCGGCGACGTTCGCTTCGAGCTGCTCGTGCGACCACCCAAACATCTTGCGCACGGCCTCGGTGGCCACGGTCACGTTCATCGTGCAGGCGAGCGGCAACCAGCGATCCGTGCTGTCGCAAAAGGCGGCGACTTCGCCCTGCGGATCAATGACCGGCTTGTCCGCAAAGGCGTAGAGTGTGCCGCTCGTGCCGAGGCTCGCGGTGACGACGCCGGGCTGCACGTTGCCCGTGCCGATCGCGCCCATCATATTGTCGCCGCCCCCCGCGCTCACGGTGACTTCCCCTTTCGACAGGGCCCAGGCCTCGCGATGATTCTCTCGCAGCAGCCCAAAGGCGCGCCGCGAACTGGCCAGCGGCGGGAGCGCGTCGGCGAGATCGGAATCGATGAATTCGATCAGCGGTTCACACCACTTTTTTTCACGGACATCGAGCAGGCCGGTGCCGGAAGCGTCGCCGAATTCCATTCCGCGTTCGCCGGTAAGGTAAAAATTGATGTAGTCGTGGGGGAGCAGGATGGTCGTCAGCGCCTTGTAGTTCTTGGGTTCGCGCTGTTTCAGCCAGAGGATTTTCGGCGCGGTGTAGCCGGGAAGCATCGCGTTGCCGGCCAGTTTGATCAGTCCGGCGGCATCGCCGAACTCGTCCTCGAACTGTTTGCACTGTTCGGTCGTCGAGGTGTCGCACCACAGTTTCGCCGGGCGGATGACGCGGTTCTTTTTGTCGAGCGGCACAAAGCCATGCTGCTGACCACTCACGCCAATGGCTTTCACCTCGTCCTTGCGCTTGCCGAGCTTCGTCAAAACCGCGCGAACCGTGAGGTCCACGGCATCGAGCCAAGTCTGCGGCTCCTGCTCCAGATGCCCCAGCGGCAGGCCCGCAATGAGTTCGTAGCTTTCGGAAGCGGAGGCGAGGATTTCGCCCGAATCGAGATCGAGCGCGATGGTCTTCGTGCTTTGCGTGCCGCTGTCGATGCCGAGGGCGATCATGGGGATTTCAAATAGGAGGGCAGATTGCAGATTGGAATAGCTGTCGCCATTCAACGGGCGATGAGGCTAAATCCGAAATCCGAAATCTGAAATCTGAAATTTTCCCATGCTCACCCGTCTCCTCCACACCCGTTATCGCGTAAACGATCTGGAAAAGACCGCGCACTTTTACAAAGAGGTCCTCGGCTTGGAAGAAACGCGCCGCCACAAGTCGCCGCGCGGCTCGGAGTTGGTCTTCTTCAAGGCGCCCGGCGGCGAGGAAGAGATCGAGATTTGCAAATTCGACGGCAGCGGCCCGGTCAATGTCGGCCACGACATCACTCACCTCGCCTTTGAGGTCACGGACCTCGACGCTTTCGCCCAGCACGCCGCCGCCAAAGGCTATCCGCTTTCCGACGGCCCCACGCCCACCGGCTCCGGCAGCGTCATCGCTTTCATCGACGCGCCGGAAGGCTACGAGATCGAACTCATTCAACGGGCAGGATGATCTTGTCGCCTCGGCCGTTGAGCTCACTTCCCCAATCATAAATGGACTTTGACTGGCTCGACGCCCCTTTCGACCTTCGCAAAATCACGCCGAAGGAAATCGAGGAATCCTTTGAGGACCCCTTCAGCCTCCGGCTCCTGCCCGACGGCGTGGAGGCCGATGAAAAGGCGCGCTATTTCAACCTTGGCAAGTCCATCAACGACCGCGGCATCTTCACCGTTTTCTGGACCGACGGGAAACGCTACCGGGCCATTCTCTCGCGCGACATGACGCCCGAGGAGAGCAATTTTTACGACCGCAAGAACTCCGAACTCGGCTACTGACCGCGCATCCGACCATGAAAGTCATCACCACTTGGGCGGACGTTCCGCGTTTTGAAAGCGAAGACGACGAGGCCAAATTTTGGACCGAAGCGCGCCTCGAAGTGCGGCTGATGAACGGCTCCCTCCTCAAGGCTGACACCCGCGAATCGACCACCATCACCCTCCGCTTCGACCCCCGGCTCCTCGCCCGGATCAAACGCATCGCCCGCTCGCGGTATCTCAACTACCAGAGCATGATCAAGCAGTGGCTGAGCGAGCGGCTGGAGAAAGAAATGTAGCTGGGCTTCAGCCAAAGTTCTTGGGCTCGGGAGTTTCGAGCGGATTGACCGGGCGGTTGAGTGACGGCGAAAGCCCAAGCCACCTTTCCTCCCAAGGGAAATGCAGCTCGACTGGCCCTGCTTAACGGTTCCCCCCCGGTCCGTTAAACTTAACCCTCCAGTCGAGCTGCTCCCCTATTTGGATTTTTTCCCCGTCCGCATTTTCATGCGAACAAGCACCCGTTTAGCACCGGTCATGCCAGTCACTTTTTCGCGTCCGAAAAAGTTTCCAATCCAGAGTAAAAGAGATTCCGCGCAGAGCGTGGCGCGAATTTGCACCACCGCATGCGTTGCGCGGTTTTAGCCAGCGTGGCTAAAACCGGCGGCAAAAATTGGCCCAAGCTTTCCCTCTCCAAGGCTTACTTCCCCGCAAGACACGCTCGCACATTCCATCCCGCGCGCTTCAGCCGCATCCGCGCTTCCTCGTAGCCAAGGCCGAGCGCGGTGCTGACGAGTCGCGCGCCGCGGTCGCGGAGCTTGGCGTTGGAAATGTGCAGATCGACCATCGCATTGCCGCGCACCCGGCCGAGCCGGATCATCGCGCAAGTCGAGAGGAGGTTCAGCGCGACTTTCGTCGCCGTGCCCGCCTTCAAACGCGTCGAGCCGGTGATGATCTCCGGCCCGACCGGCAGATCGATCTCCGCATCCCACGGTGGCACCGCGCGCTGACGAGCGGGATTGCACGTCAGCAAAATCGTCCGAGCACCCACCTGCCGCGCACGCGCCAGCGCGCCGAGGACGAATGGCGTGCGTCCGCTCGCGGCGATGCCGCAGACCACGTCGCCTGCGCGCACTCCGCGCTCCAACACCGCAAACGCGCCCGCGTCCGGCTGATCCTCCGCACCTTCCACCGAGCGATGCAGCGCCGCCGCGCCGCCGGCGATGATTCCCTGGACCAGCTCCGGTGGTGCGCCAAAAGTCGGCGGGATCTCGCTCGCATCCAGCACGCCCAGCCGCCCGCTGGTCCCCGCACCAATATAGAAAAGCCGCCCGCCCGCGCACAGGGCCGCACTCACGAGATCCACCGCCGCGATCAATTCCCCGCGGCACACCGTCAGCGCCCGCGCCACGCTTTCCTCCTCCGTCGTGAAAAGCTCCACCAATTCCGCCGTCGTCCGCTCCTCCAGATTCACCGACCGCGGATTCGCCTGCTCCGTCGCCGCTTTCGCGAGGTCGGGCGCATCGGCCACCACTTCACGTCCGCCTTCCGCCTTCCGCCTTCCGCCTTCCGCCCCCGCCAGCCAAGCCGCGCCGAGCGCGCCGCTTTCATCGCACACACTCACCGTCGCCTCCGGCAGCAGGATGCTCAGCCGGTATTTGAAGAGCGCCGCGTATTCCTCGTAATGCGTGAACAGCCCGCCAATCAGCTTCACCGGCGCGGTGGGAAACTCCAGCCGCTGCGCCACCGCGCGCGTGAATTCCGCGAGCACGCCGGCCCCGGCCTGGACCGTCGCCAGCATCTCCGGTTCGCCGTGTTTCGCCGCGTGAAAAATCGTCGGCGCGAGCCGGGCCACGCTCATCTTGTCGGCCTGTTTCGCCCAATCGACCAGATCCTGGAGCCGGTTCAGCGCCAGCGTGCGCAGGATTTCCTCGGCCAGCGGCGTGATGCGCTGGTTCAAATCGTAGTGCGTCAGCACGAGCCGCAACCCCTGCATCGCGAGGTCGTAGCCACCGCCGCGGTCGCCGAGCAATTGGCCCCAGCCGCCCGCTTTTTCCACGCGCCCACCCTTGCGCCCATGCACCGCCGCGCCCGTTCCGGCGATGACCGCGATCCCGTCGCCGTCGCCAAACGCCGTCGCCAGCCCCGAGTCGCGATCACTCCCCACCGCCAGCACCGCGCGCGGCCACGCCTTTTCTGCCAGCCCGTGCAGTCGAGCGCGATCCTCCTCGGTCCCGCAGCCCGCGAGGAACACGCCGACGTGCGTGGCGTCCGGCGGGAGCACGGAAAAAAGCTGCCCGAGCGCCTCGTCGGTGATCAACCGGAGGTTCGACGCCGAGAGCAGGCCCTGGCTGTGAATCTTCCGGCCATCAGCCTCGCCGGTCAGCAGCACCCATTCGGTCTTGGTGCCGCCGCCTTCGATTCCGAGGATGCGCTTTGGACTTTCCATCGCCCGACTATGGTGAAGACTCCCCGCGCACTCAACTTTCCTGTGAACCGCCCCGTTTCCAAATGGCTCCGCGTCCTCGCCTGGTGGGGCGTCGGCCTTTGGGTGGCCGCGATTACCCTCCTCTCTTCGATGACTCCGCCGCAGATCGAAAAAATCGCCCCCTTCGAGGTCTGGGACAAAGCCGCGCACTTTGCCGGCTTTCTTGCGGGCGCGGTCAATCTCAGCCTGGCGCTTCGCTGGAGCACGGCCTGGCCCTGGACGCGCGTGATCGTCTGCGGGGTGCTCGCACTCGCTATCTTCGGCGCGGTCGATGAAATCCACCAGCTTTTCACCCCGGACCGCTCCGGAGCCGACCCTTACGACTGGACGGCCGACACCCTTGGCAGCCTGACCGGCAGCCTCCTCACCGCCTTCCTCTATGCCCGATATTTCCGCGCTTCTCGTCCAACTTCGGCAGCAGCTTGAGGAGCACAATCGCCGCTACTACGACGAGGCTGCCCCCGCGATTTCCGACGCGGAATACGACGCCCTCTTCCGCGAGCTGCGCGAACTCGAAGACGCCCACCCCGAGCTGATCACGTCCGACTCACCGACGCGTCGCGTGGGTGGAAAAGCGACCGCCGGTTTCCAGCAGGTGCGTCACGCGGTGCGGATGCTCAGTCTCGACAACCTCTTCGCTAAAGACGGCTTTGAGGCGCTGCGCAAATGGATCGCGAGCGTGGAAAAGCTGCTGCCTGGCGAGGTGCCGGAATGGCACGTCGAGCCGAAGATCGACGGCGTGGCGATCAGCCTGCGCTATGAGGGCGGCAGCTTCACCACCGGGGCGACCCGTGGCGACGGTGAAACCGGCGACGACATTACGGCCAATCTCCGCACCCTTCGCAGCATCCCGCTGCGGCTACCGCACAGAGCCGCGCCCGCCGTGCTCGAAGTCCGCGGAGAGATTTATCTGCCAGTCGCCGGTTTCCAGCGCATTCGCGAGGAGATGATCGCCGCGGGCGAGGAGCCGTTTGCCAATGCGCGCAACACCGCCGCTGGCGCGCTCAAGCAACTCGACCCCGCTACCGTCGCGCAGCGCCCTTTGGTGATTGTGCTTTACGGCTTGGGCGAGATCAGCGACGAGCCGCCGCCGACGCAGGCCGCTCTCCTCGCCTGGTTGAAGTCACTCGGTTTGCGTACGCCAAAATTCACGCGCGTCTGCCGCACCGCCGAGGAGGTGATGGCGGTGATTGATGAACTCGACGCGATTCGCGACACCTTCGGCTTCGAAACCGACGGCGCGGTCATCAAGCTCAACTCGCTCGAACAGCGCGAACGCGTCGGCTTTCATTCGCGGGCGCCGAAGTGGGCGAAGGCCTGGAAATACGTGGCCGAGCAGGCCGAGACGCGGCTGCGCGGCATCACCGTGCAGGTCGGGCGCACCGGCGTGCTCACACCCGTTGCGGAGCTGGAGCCGGTGCTGCTCCGCGGCAGCACCATCAGCCGCGCGACCCTGCACAATGAGGACGAGATCCGACGCAAAGACATCCGCCTCGGCGACACCGTGATCATCGAAAAAGCCGGCGAGGTCATCCCCGCCGTCGTCCGAGTGGTGCTGGAAAAGCGCGAGCCGGACGCGCCCCGGTTCGACTTCCTCGCGCACATTCGCGGGCAGTGCCCGGCGTGCGGTGGTGCCGTGAAACGCGATCCAAACTTCGCCGTCTGGGTCTGCGAAAACGTGAGCTGTCCCGCGCAGCTCACCCGTCGGCTGGAATACTTTGCGAAGCGCAGCGCGCTCGAGATCGACGGCCTCGGCGGCATTGTCGCCGACAAACTCGTCGAGCGCGGTCTCGTCCTCGCGCCGCTTGATCTTTTCGGCCTCACTCTCGAAAAACTTGCTCCGCTGAACCTCGGCACCGACGACGAGCCGCGCGTCTTTGGCGAAAAGAACGCGCGCAAAGTCCTCGACGCCATCCAGCGCGCGAAGACGCTCCCGCTCGCCCGCTGGCTCCACGCCCTCGCCATCCCCGAAGTCGGCGAGGAAACCGCGCACGACCTCGCCAAATTCCACAACTCCCTTGAAGCCGTCCGCGATTCCGCGCTGCTCCGCGACGTTCTCGACCTCGACCGCCTGCACATCGAAGCCGACACCGCCAATCCCCGCGCCCGCCTCAACAAGGACGCCAGTGAACTCGAAAAGCAGCAGCTTGCCACCCGCCACGCCGAGTTGCTTGCTGCCGCAAACGCCGCGGGCCGCCGCCTGCTCGACGCCGGCTTTGCGGTGCCCGCGAAAAGGAAGGCCGCGGTGGATGCGAATGCCGTCACCATCACCGGCCCCGTCGTCGCGCAAGCCGCACTCAATTGGTTCGTCAGCGAAACAGGCCGCGAGACGGTGCGCCGCTTGCAGGAACTCGGCATCGCTCCCGCCGGCAGCAGCGGCACGTCAGCCGTTTCGCCCTTTGCCGGCAAAACCTTCGTCCTTACCGGCTCCCTGGAAAAGATGTCCCGCAACGAAGCCGCGGAAAAAATCCGCGCCCTCGGCGGCAACGCCTCCGGTTCCGTCAGCCGCAAGACGTACGCGGTCATCGCTGGACCCGGGGCGGGTTCCAAACTCGACGAAGCGCGCGAACTGGGCGTCACCGTCCTTAATGAAACCCAGTTTCTTGATCTGCTGGCCGGGGAGGCTAAGTCCAACGCTGTGCAGCGGAAATTGCTTTGAAAGCTGCACAGTCCGTCAAACCATAAAATCA
Organism: Chthoniobacterales bacterium; assembly: GCA_038318725.1. Lineage (GTDB taxonomy): Bacteria > Verrucomicrobiota > Verrucomicrobiia > Chthoniobacterales > Chthoniobacteraceae > Chthoniobacter. The sequence continues at coordinate 52,549 of JBBQCM010000014.1, read as the reverse complement.
ACACTTGACCCGCAATTCCGTAGCCGCTAAACGGCCTTCGCTTAAATCGTTGAGGCTTAATGCAACTCCGATTTGATTCCGAACCAAAAGACCATGGATGCAGTAACAGCAGAGAGGACTTTGCGAATTCTGATTGCGGACGATCACTATGTCGTCCGCCAGGGACTGAAGGATGTGCTCAGAGCCCGCTTTGATAATTTGGAATTTGGGGAGGCTTCCGATGGTAACGAGGCCCTCCAATTGGTTTGGAACCAAGCGTGGGACGTGGTCTTGCTCGATATCAGCATGCCTGGGCGCGGCGGCATGGACGCTTTGAAAGAGGTGAAACTGGCCAGGCCGAAGCTCCCCGTCATCATTTTGAGCATGCACCCGGAGGATCAGTTCGCGATCCGTGCGCTCAAGCTCGGGGCCTGCGCCTACATTTGCAAAGACAGTGCCGGGAGCAACCTCGTGCTCGGAGTCGAGGCGGCACTCCGCGGGGAACGCTACATCACCCCCAGTCTCGCCGACCAGATGGCGGTTCATCTTCAGAAAGATCGCGAAGGTCTCCCGCACGAGCTTTTGTCGGATCGCGAGTATCAGGTGCTGTGTCTGTTGGGCGCGGGTAAGACGGTCAAGGAAGTGGCCTGCGGACTTTCCCTAAGCATCAAGACCATTTCCACCTACCGGACCCGGATCATCGAAAAGATGGGCCTCAAGAACAATTCCCAGATCGTGCATTACGTCATCACCCAGAAACTGGTTGATTTCGAGCGTGGAAATTAGGGCGTGTGGCGCGGGGTCAAACCTGGCGCCTTGGGGCGGGCCCGTGCGCGAGGCAAGCGGATAGTGCTGTTGCCAGAATTTACGGTCCGACCTTCGGCTCAGGCGGCAGCACATCCGCGGGTGTGGTGATGGTCGGCTGGGCGAGCCGGTTGGCGTTTGGCGGATCGACGGGCTGGAGCAGGAATTGCAGTTCGGCCCCGTCGCGGGCGATGCGGACGGTCACGACATCCTCGGCCGTCAGGAAAAAAGAGGCGTCGAGCACGTCCTCGGGAATGAGGATTTTGCAGGCGGCGATCTGGAGGAGGATGTCGCCTGCGCGCAGGCCGGCCTTTTGCGCCGGAGCCTCGGCCATGACTTCGTCGATCCGCGCCGTCGAGCCAGCGACGGCCGCATCCGCGGCCTTGACCGCGAGACCGATCCAGCCGGGCCGGGTTTCGCGGAACCGCATAAAATCCATCCGCACTTTTTCCGCGGCCTCGATGGGCAGGGCGTGGGAAGCGCTGCCGGCCTCGAGCATGCTGATGAGGACGCCCACGACTTCGCCTTTGCAATTGAGCAGCGGCGCGCCGGCTTCGCCGCGCTGGACAGGCAGATTGGCGCGGATGTGCGTGGTGGCAAAGAAGCGGCCGCCGAATTTCACATCGAACCCGCCGACGATGCCGAAGGTCGGGGTGAGCGGCATTTCCATGGGATAGCCGAGTGCGATGACGGGTGTGGCGATGGCAAGTTGATGCGGCTTGGCGAAAGTGAGGAAGGGTGTCTGGGCCTCGATTTTGAGGAGGGCGATGCCGCTGCGGAGGTCGCTGATCAGGCGGGTGGCGGGGTGCCGTTCGCCCTGGAATTGAACGGTGATGTCTTGGGATTCACCACCGACGCTGTACGAGGTGTAGAGCGTGCCGTTTGGGTCGATGAAAAAACCGGTGCCGGCTAGGCGACCATTCCCATCGGTGGCCTCGATTTTCACCACCGCCGGGCCGCTTTTGGCGAAAACCGCCTGAATTTCCTGCTGGATGGACTCAAGTACAGCGCCCGGGGCCTCTTCGGCCGCAAAGGTGGGCGCAGAGCGGAGCAGAATACCACAGGCGAGCAGCGCCCCGCAGGCGGTCGGAGCGAAGAGGCCGGGCAAGCGCCTAGAAATTGATGGTCGCCTGCGGCTCATAACTCACGGGCCGAGCATCCATGACGTAGCGCGGCTGATAACCCGCGGGAGCGAAGGCTGGCGGCGCGGGGCGGACTAACGGCGAGTCGAGACTGGGAACCGGGGTGGAGGTCTGGAGGGAGATGAGTTTTGGCGTGGAAGCGGCCTCGGGATCGACGGCTGCGACGGTGAGCGTTTCCGGGTTGCGCTCGACGTTTCCACCGGGCGTCATCAGGCCGATCACGCCGATGCCGACGACGAGCACAGTGGCCATGGCCCCCGCGTAGGGGACGTGCCCCATGCTGTGCTCGCTGAAAAAAGTTTGCACGCGTTCGATGGCGATTTTCCACAGCGGACGGCGCAGCAGTTCCGTGCGCTGGCGCCGATGGATGTCGCGCAGCAACTGGTCGAAGTATTCCGGCGGCGGCTGTTCGTAGCGTTTGATGCGAAGGAGAGCGGTGAGTTGTTCTTCGGTCATGGTGTGCAGCCTCGGGCTAATGGAATTCAGTCAGAAAATTCTGGAGTTGGCGGTGCGCGTAAAACAGTCGGGAACGGACGGTCCCTTCCGAGACCCCAATGATTTTCGCGATCTCGGCATGCGGCATTCCTTGGATGTCAAACATGGTGACCACGGCACGATGGTCGTGGGACAGCTTCTGCATGGCCTCGTTCAACCTTTTCTGCAGCTCTGCCAAATCGACCTCGCGCACCGGCGTGCTGGCCGCGGTGAGTTCGATGAATTCCTTGTCGTTCTGCACGTTGGCGTCGATGTCATCGAGGCTGAGGTGAAAGCGGCGCCCGCGCTTTTTGAGGAAGTTGATCGTCATGTTCACGCCGATGGAGTGCATCCACGTATAGAACGATGACTTGCCGCGGAAGCCGGTGATCGAGCGGTAAGCCTTGGACCAGATGTCTTGCATCAGGTCGTTGGTGTCCTCGTGATTCGAGGTCATGTTATAGACGAGGCCGTAAAGGCGTGGGCTGTACTTGACGATGAGTTCGTCGAACGCCGCTGCATCGCCCGCCTGGGTGCGGGCGATCAGTTCGTCGTCTTGCTTGCGGCTCTGTGCGTCCTGCATCGTGCGCGGTTTGGTAACAGGCCGCGCCGCAGTTGGGAATGCCGTTTGCGCCGGACCGGGCCAGAACGTTGAGCCGGGTGTGGGAAGAGCGGAGGCGAAAGACATGCGGGACAGGGAAAAAACAGCCTGCAAACAGACAGCCCCGCAACGGGCATGTTCAAAATCTGCGCGAGGATGAGAGCATAATGGCCGCACTCAACCTAGGCGCTCGCGGCGCAGTGTGACCGCGACGAAGGCGGTCTCGAGGAGAATGTATTTGCGCAGTTCGATCTCGACGGCGCGCAAGGCGAAGCGTTCGAGCAGCAGGGTGGCGATTTCCCCGGCCAGAGTTTCGATCAAACGGCGAGGTCGCGCGAGGCTGAGCGTCTTCACGTCCTGGCAGACACGGAAGTAATCGACCGTGTTTTCAAGGACGTCGCCGAGCGCAGAGAAGCCGCGCACGGGCTCCAGCACGAGATTCACCGTCAGCCGCTGCGCCGCCGCGCGCTCCTCGTCGGGCACGCCGATGAAGGACGAAAGCTCCAGGCGTTCGATGACGATCCGGTCGGCCATGCGGCTCAGCCAATGCGGAATTTCACCTCGCGCACCGTGCGCGGGCCGAAGCGCTGCTTGAGCTTGGCCAGAATCTCGCGCTTCCACACGCGATCGAGCTCAAAATGAACCGTGGGCTGGAGCACCCGCACGGTCAGCACGCCATCTTTCAATTGCTGTGGCGATGAATGTTTCGCGACGAATTCGCCGACCACCTCATGCCAGGCCCGCAACACCTCCTCGGAGTGCAGGCGATCTTTCAACCCGAGCCCCGTCATGACCTTCCGGATCGCGTCGCCGAGCGCCGCCGTGCGATCCGGCTGCGCCGTCGTCTGCGGCAGCCCGCGCCATTCGGCGAGGACACGCGCGCGGAGCTGCTCGGGTTTCATGGGACGGAAAGTTTCCACGAAAGACCCGAAAAGGCACGAAAAAGGACCGCTCATTTCGTGTCTTTCGCGGACAAACAAAACCCTCACCCGTGCCGGTGAGGGTCTTGGAAAGTTTCGCGGTTGCCGCGGGTCAGGCCGCGCCGTCGCTGCCGATCGCTTCCACTGGACAGCCTTCCATCGCTTCCTTGCAGAGCGTCGCTTCGGCTTCGTTCTCGGGCTGTTTGTAGAGGTAGCTGTGGCCGCCGTCGTCGTTGCGGGTGAAATTGGCGGGTGCCGTTTCGCGGCAGAGATCGCAGTCGATGCACTGGTCGTCCACGTAGAAGGCGCCAGCCACGTTTTCCGGATATTTGTTAGCAAAGTCGGCCATAAGTCAGTTGGTTTGGAGCGGCCCAAAATAGGGGCGAATCGAGGGGTGGCAATGTCTTTTTGCGTTCTGTGACAGCGTGGCTTCCCAGTTGACCCACTCCCGCGCGCTGGCGACATTCGCGGTCCTATGACTGACAAATTTCCCGACGCTCTGATCTCCGCCGAGGGCTGGCACGTCCTGCATCTTTTCTACAAAGTAGAACACGGCGTGTGGGCTCTGCTCAGCCCCAGCGAACAGATCGAGTCCAAGACGCGGCTCACGGAACTCGTCGCCGAAATCCGCGCCACGGAAGGCGCGCAGATCCTCACCTTCGCCATGGTTTCGCCCAAGGCCGATCTCGGCTTCATGCTCCTCTGCGCCGACCTGCACGCGGCCAACGCGTTTGAAAAACGCCTCTCGCTCGTCCTCGGCGCGGACACCCTCTCGGCCACCTACAGCTTCCTCTCGATGACCGAGCGCAGCGAATACACCACCAGCGAGGCCGAATACGCCGAGTCCCTCGCGCAGGAGGAAAACCTCCCCGCCGGCACGCCCGAGCACGCCGCGAAGATGGAAGCCTTCCGCCAGCGCCTGGCGAAATACATGAAGGATCGCCTCTACCCGGTGCTCCCGCCGTGGCCGGTCATGTGCTTTTACCCGATGAACAAACGCCGTGGTGCGGCCGGGCAAAACTGGTATGCGCTGCCTTTCGAGCAGCGGAAAAAGCTCATGCTCGGCCATGCAAAGATCGGTCGGACTTGGCACGGCAAAATCCTCCAGCTCATCACCGGCTCCACCGGGCTCGACGACTGGGAATGGGGCGTCACGCTCCTCGCGCACGACCCGATGAACTTCAAAGGCATCGTCTACGAGATGCGCTTCGACGCCGTGAGCGCGCACTACGCCGAGTTCGGCGAATTCTACATCGGCCTCCAACTCCCGCTCGACGAGATCTTCCGCCGGGTGCTGCTTTAGGCGGCACCCGCCAGAGCGCCCCTATCCTTTATGAAAACGCGAGGTTTGCTTCTTCCGCTGCTCGCGCTCGGCGTCGTCATGATCGGCTTCCTGGCGGATGCCGTGCTGACCGCGCACCATCTGCCCGAGCGCCTCGCCACGCATTTCGGCGAGGACGGAGAGGCGAACGGCTGGATGACGCGCGCTGGGCATGTGCGGTTCATCCTCGGCTTCGGCTTGGGCGTGCCGCTGTTCATTCTCGCCGTCTCCGCGATGGTTGCGCGGCTCGGCGGCAAGGGCCTCAATATTCCGAACCGCGACTACTGGCTGGCGCCGGAGCGCCGCGCGCAAACGCTCGCCTTTATGCAGCGCAGGCTGGTCTGGTTCGCCTGCCTGCTGGTCCTCTTTTTCGCGCTGATCAACCACCTGATCCTCAGTGCGAACACGCAAACGCCGGTGCGCCTTTCTCCCGCGCTGTTCTGGCCTTCCATCGCTCTTTTCCTCGGTGCGATGGTCGTCTGGACCGTGCTCTTCATCAGCCCGTTTCTCCGCAAGGTATGAGGGAAAAACTCACCCTGCTCCGCGCAATCTTGCGCGCGCACGCGCCGCTCGTCATCGCTTACAGTGGTGGTGTGGACAGCGCGTATCTGCTCGCGGAGGCGCAGGCGGTTTTGGGGGCGCAAGTGCTCGGCGTGATCGCCGACAGCCCGAGCCTCCCGCGCCAGGCGCTCGCCGAGGCGCTCGCGCTCGCGGAGAAAATTGGTGCGCGAGTCGAGGTCGTCCGCACCGACGAACTGACCAATCCCGACTACACGAACAATCCCCCGAATCGCTGTTACTTCTGCAAGGCTGAGCTTTTCACCAAGCTCGACGCTCTCGCCTCGGCGCGCGGCTTTCAAGCCATCGCCTACGGCGAAAACGCGGACGACATGACCCAGGTCCGCCCCGGCCGGCAGGCGGCGGCGGAGTTCGCCATCATTGCCCCGCTGCGCGACGCCGGGCTAACGAAAGCGGAAATTCGCGCGCTGTCGCGCACCCTCGATCTGCCCACCGCCGACGCTCCCGCGCAGCCCTGCCTCAGCTCCCGCATCCCTCACGGCACGCCCGTCACCACCGAGGCGCTCGCCATGATCGAGCGGGGCGAAGCACACGTCCGCAGCCTCGGCTTCCGCGTCTTCCGCGTCCGCCACCTCGCCGCCGGCCGCGCCCGCGTGCAAATCGCGCCCGACGAGATGCCGCACCTTGCTGGCGTCACCGCCGAACTCAAAGCCGGCCTGCTCGCCGCGGGCTATTCCACCGTGGAAATCGACCCCGCCGGCTACGGTGCCCCGCCGCCGCTGCTGTAGGGGAAGCTGCCAGCTTCCCCTGCAGCAGCGCGTTCTCGCTCTATGGCTTCGCGAAAAATCTCCGCCGCGCCGGGGCCGCGCGTCTTCACCGTCGAGAGTACCGCCCGCGCGCTGCGCCGCGAGATCGCCCGGCACAATCTTCGCGTCGCGCTGATCGCGCTTTTCACGCTCGTTGTCGCCATCGGACTTTGGCTCGTCCTCTACGCCGTCTGCGCCTGGGTGTTGATGCTCGCCTTCGTCGCGGTGGGAGTGTCCCGCACCGCGCTGCCGCACGGTTTCACCATCCTCTTCCTCGTCACCGCCGCCTGCTCGGTCGCCTACGCCTGGGTGGACCGCCACTTCACGCTTAACGCCCTCCCGCGCGACGACAAAACGGGCCGCGAGATCGCCGCGGATTTACTCCTGGCCCTCCCGCGCATCACGCTTTCCGTCCCGGGCACCCTCAGCGCGGCGCTGTCGCTGCGCGCCGACGAATGTGCGGAGGCGGCCGCTTTTCTCCACCGGCTCGCCCACGAGCGCCGCATCCCGCTGCACAGCGTCCCGCTCGACATTGTGGACGCCCAGGCCCGCTTCCGCATTCTCTTTGCCCTGCAACTCCTCGAAGTCATCGACCTCCGCCGCGACGCCAACGAACTGTCGATCCGGCTCAACTCCTCCCGCCCGCGCAACCTCGGCTTGTCCGCCTAGGCGACACCCAAGCCGAAGCCTTGACCCGGCGCGGCGGAGAGGGATGATCGGCGGTGCGAATTTCAGCTTCGCGATGCAAAATGATCCCCCGCCTTTTCCTCGTTGCCGTTCAGTTCTTGGGCAGTGTCACTGCGGCGCTCGCGGGCGGGCCGCACCCTTCGCTGCCGCCGCCGGTTATTCCCGATTGTCTTGGCGTGAATATCCACTTCACCGATCCGAAGCCCGGCGAACTCGAGATGCTCGCGGCGGCGGGATTCAAATGGGTGCGGATGGATCTCGGCTGGGCGGATACGGAGAAAAAGCCAGGCGAACACGATTTTTCCGCCTACGACCGGCTCGTCGCGGCGCTCGATAAACACAAGATCCGCGCCGTCTTCATCCTCGACTATGGCAACCCGCTCTACGCCGAGCCGGACGACAAACATCCTTTTACCTCGCGCGCCCACACGCCCGAGTTTCGCGACGCCTTTGCCCGCTGGGCCGTCGCTGCCGTCGGCCATTTCAAAGGCCGTGGCTACCTGTGGGAAATGTGGAACGAGCCGAACCTCGAACAGTTCTGGAAAGCGCCCGCGGGCCGCGAAGACTACATCGCGCTCGCCAAAGCCACCGGTGAAGCGCTGCGCGCGGCGAAGCTGCTTGGCGAAAAGGGCGAAGCCTTCATTGGCCCGGCGACCTCGACCATCGACCAGCCGTTTCTCGAAGCGTGTTTCCAAGCCGGGCTGCTCGAATTTTGGGACGCCGTCTCGGTGCATCCCTACCGCCAAACCGAACCTGAGACCGTCGAGGACGAATACCGCACCGTCCGCCTGCTCATCCGCACGTACGCGCCGAAGGACAGGACAATCCCGATCATCAGCAGCGGATGGGGCTACAGCACCGCGTGGAAGGATTTCGACGAGCAGAAGCAGGCCAAATATCTCCCGCGCCAACTCCTCACCAACCTCTCCAACGATGTCGCCCTCTCGATCTGGTATGACTGGCACGACGACGGCCCAGACCCCAAAGACCCCGAGCACCACTTCGGCCTCGTCGCCCACGAATACCACGCCGACCGCGATCCCGTTTACGATCCGAAGCCGGCGTATCAGGCGATGAAGACGCTGACGGAGCATTTGGATGGGTTTCTCTTTAACAAGCGGCTTGCATTCAATCCTTGGGAGAGCCGCGATGACAGGGTGCTTCTTTTTGAAAAGGGCGACGAGATTCGCGTGGCAGCCTGGACCTCCGGTGACCGCGCTCATGAGATCGAACTACCGGCGAGCAACGGTGAACTGACTTTGGTGCAGAGCGACGGTCGAAAAACGCCTGGGGTTGTGAAGAAGGAAACAGGCGGTCCTCTGGGACTCAGGTATATCTTGGGTACCAGTGCGGGCTATTTGAGCTTCCAGAAACCCAACGATTTGCTGCACATCGCGGCGGCGGTGACGCGGTTGCCGTTGGAAATGGTGTTCGACACGCCGGGCAAATCGCCGCAGTTCAGCTTTGGATTCAAAAATTGCGCGTCGAAGCCCGTTTCAGCGCGCCTTTCCAACAGGGACAGTTACGAACAACTATTGGTTTCTGCGGACGCCGATGTTCAAACTCAGCAAGTGCCACCGGGAGCCTCATTCGAGAAAATGGTTGCGGCACAACTGAAGCACCGTGGGGAACGGCCAACCACGCTCACGTTAGGAATCGAAGTCGGCGAAAGCGTTCCAGCGCACCACGAGAAGAATGTTCCGATCTATCAAATGGTCAGACTGATTCCTTCCAATCCGCTCGTCGTGACGCGGCTTCCTAGCCCTCCGGAAGAAGTAGTCGTAAAAATCGAAAACCCCTCCGGTCAATTGTGGAAAGGCACCGTCAACGCGTTCGCAAATGGGTATAAGGGCCGAGGCCCCATCATTTCCGAAAAGACTGAAGTAATTCTTCCGGAGAACGTCTTTGCAGTGGTCACTCACCTCCCACTTATCAAAAAGGAGGGTAGAGATAATTCTTGGACCAGTGTGACCAATATTTCGCTGGTGTCGTCCGCAGGCTTGGTCAGCGATTTTCGGATCCCCGACGCCCGCCTCATTCCGCTGGATGTGTCCGCTCTCGAGATACTGCCCGACGGCGACTCCAAAACGGAAGAGGTCCCGGCTGCGAGCGCGGAGCCGCCGGCAGATGGCGCGGTGATGGCGAATGTTCCCACCCTCCGTCTTAAATACAGTTTCAGCGCAGACAGGAAATTTTTTCGCGTCATCAATCCCACCTGGCCGCCGCCGGGCGAGAAGAATTTGATCCGAAGCCCGAAGACTTTTGGTCTCTGGATTTATGGAGATGGGCGGGGCTGCATGCCGCGCATGCGTTTCATGGATTCCACGGAGCAAGTCTTTCAATCCTCGGGACCGAGGATCGATTGGAAGGGCTGGCGTCAGGTGTTCTTTCCGATGCAATCCACGCCAGAAAATCCGCTCGAATGCTGGGGCGGGGACGACGACGGGAAGATCCACTATCCGATCGAGTTCGATTCCATCTTCTTGCTCGAGAATGTCGCGCGCGAGAAACTCGACGGCGAGATTTTCATCAGCGCTCCGACGCTGATCTACGGCGGGTAGGCGTGCGGTCTGGGTATCTGCCGAAAACAGTTTCCGGCTCTTCCATTTCCTCTCCCCCCATTCAAAAGGAGGAAGGCGATGAGGATAGCGCGCTGGACTGGTGGCGCGTCGTGGGTTCCACCGCGACCCACGAGTAGTATTCCGGCACGCCGCCGCCGGCATCGACGACGCCGCTGCGGATGAGCACGTTGCCCTCGGGCCAGTGGATTTGCAGGTCGCCGCGGGCGATTGGGGCGAGGAAGACGTGGCCGTCCAAAGTGCCGACCTCGCTGCACAGGCGGATGGGGTCGCCGTGGACGAGGTGGAGTGAGGCGGCATCGTCGGTGCTCATGAAGACGGCGTCGCGCTGGGCGCCGGTGAGCGGGTCGATCTCGGCGTAGATGAGTGAGTTGAACTGCTTGCCGCGGCGCGTGCTGACCCGGAATTTTCCGGGCGGGCGCGTGCTGTCGGGCAGCTCGACGGCGTGGAGGTGGCCCTTGCCGTCGGGCGTGGGAAAGTGGCCGTCCACGCAGAGATGCGGGCCGCCATACTGGATGGCGTCGCCGGTTTCGCGGAGGTGCTGGCTGCCTTCGTAGAAAGGGACGACGCGGGCGATTTCGGCGCGCACTCTCCAACCGTCCTCGCAGCCGAGGAGGTGCGCCGCCTCGGGCTTCACGGCGGCAGCGAGGTCCCGGAGGATTTTCCATTCGGCGCGGGCTTCGCCGACCTGGCGCGGCAGTTCGGGGCTGAAGGCGATGCGCCGCTCGGTGGTTGTTTCGATGCCGCCGTCGTCCTGCTCGTAGCGCGTTTTCGCGGGGAGCAGGAGCACGGCTTCCCGCGCGGTGATAAACATCTGATCGGTGAGCAAAATGTCCTGGTGGACGCGCAGCGGGACATTGGCGAGCGCGGTGCGGACGCGGGCGGGCTCGGGCAGGTTGCGCAGCCAGTTGCCACCGACGCTGTAGAGCACATCGAGGTCGCCGCGGGCCGCCGCTTCGAGCATCTCGGTGGTGCTCAGACCGGGGCGGTCGGGAATCGGGAAGCCGTAGTGCGCGGCGAGCGCAGCGGCGCTGCCGGCGTTGATCGGCAGGCCGCCGGGAAAAGCCGTGGCGTAGCAGCCCATCTCCGCGCCGCCTTGCACGGACGAGTGCCCGCGGATCGGCATAAGGCCGCATTTGTCACGCCCCACCCAGCCTTTGAGCAGGCCGAGATTGAGGATCATCTGCACCGCGTCCGCGCCGAAGGCGTGCTGGGTGATGCCCATGCTCCAGACCAGCACGCCGGTCTGCGCGTCACGGATCAGTTCGGCAAATTCCTGGATCGCCGCGCGCGGCAGGCCGCTGCCTTTTTCCAGCGCTGCCCAGTCGAGCGCGGCGGTGAAAGCGCCCAGGCCGTCGAAGTTTTCCACTCGCTCGCGGACGAATTTTTCGTCGAACCAACTGTGCTCGAAAATCAGTTTCAGTACGCCGTAGAGAAAGGCGATGTCGCCGCCCTGCGCGACGGGGAACCAGTAGTCGGCGAGGTCCGTGCCGAAGAGCGCGCTATTCGCCGTGGACGGCACCCAGTAGCGCTGCATGCCCGGCTCGAGATACGGATTCACCATCACGACTTTTGTGCCGAGCTGCTTGGCCTCGTGCAGATATTTCGTCGCGACGGGTTGGTCGTTCGCGGGATTCGAGCCGAAGAAAATGATCAGGTCGGTGCCGTACCAATCCTTGTAACTGCAAGTGCTCGCCGCCACGCCGACAGTCCGCTTCATCGCGGCGGTCGAGGGCGAATGGCAGATGCGCGCGGCGTTATCGACGTTGTTCGTGCCGATGAAACGGGCGGCTTTTTGCGCCACGTAATAGACCTCATTGGTCACGCCGCGGGCCGTGATGAAGAAGGCCGTGCGATCCGGCGGGGACGCGCGGATTTTCCCCGCGATACGTCCGAGCGCGTCATCCCACGAGACGCGCCGGAAGCCGCGCTCATCGGCTTCGCGGAGCATGGGAAACGGGATGCGGCCCAGTTCGCGGAGTTGCGCGTTGTCGAGTTTTTCAAGCGCGGCCACGTCCGCGAGCACGGCGGGATCGAAGGCCGGCATGGTGTTGAGCCGGAGCAGATTCAGCCGCGTCATGCAGAGATGCGTGCCCTTGATCGTCCAGTCGTGCAGCCCGGCCACGCCCAGCGCGCAGCCGTCGCAGACGCCGCGCGTGATGACCTTCCACGCGTACGGCAGGTTGTCCCGGTTCTTCCACACGATGCCGAACATGTCGCGGAAATGCTTCGGCTTCGTCTGCCCCAGCCCGAACGGCGCGAGGCGGGCGAGACGGCTTTTCCAAGTAGGCTCGAGGCGGCAGGACATGATGAAAAGGAAGCCGGAGGATACCGACGCCCGGGCCGATGTCATGCCGGTAAAACGTCGCCGCTGAAAGCGTTTGCGCGGCCCACGCTGCGGTGTCGAAATGACCACACGGCTGGGTTCAATTCTCCTTCAATCCTCCACATCCTGTCCCTACCCTCGCCACCCATGCCCGGCAAAGTTCACTTCCAGTTCGCCGACGGGGCGATGAAGGGCAAAGCCTTCGTCTTTGACGAGCACGACACCTTCATCTTCGGCCGCGCGACCAACTGCCACGCGCGCCTGCCGGGCGACGACACCCTCGTCTCCCGCCACCATTTCCTCGTCGAAGTGAACCCGCCCGCCGCGCGGCTGCGCGACCTCGGCAGTCTCAACGGCACGCAGGTGAACGGCCAAAAGATCGGCGGACGAAAGCAGGGCGACACGCCCGAGCAAGGCGCGAAACGCCGCTATCCCGAGATCGACTTGCAAGACGGCGACCAGCTCCGCGTGGGCAACACCGTCTTGCACGTCAAATGCGAGTCCGCCGCGGGTGGAAGCCCGGTGTGCAGCGAGCAGGTCCGCGAAGAAATGGCCCGGCTGATCTTCGAGATCAACGCCGCCGACAGCCCAGAGGCCCGGCGCATGGTCGAGCAGCAGGTCGGCGGTTACATGATCGAAAAGGAGCTGGGCCGCGGCGGCTTCGGCGCCGTCTATCGCGCCCGGCGGGCGAAAGACCAGCAGCGCGTCGCCGTCAAAGTCATGCTGCCCCGCGCCGCCGTGGACCAGACCAGCGTCGATAAATTCCTGCGCGAAATCCGCAGCACCGCCGCGCTCCGCCATCCGCACAACTGAACGGAGCGGGAGTATTTGCAGAGGAGCGTCAGCGTCTTCATCCTTTCGGCCATGTTTCCCGCGGAGGTTCTCAGAAATTGCCAGTCGTGGACTGAGTATCAGTCGCGCGTCGCTGCGCTCTCGGACAAGCAGAAAGGCGATGCCTTTGAATTACTCGTCGCGTTCGCGCTGAGGCTGCATCCGCTCTACAAGACCAAGCTGGAGAAGGTCTGGCACCACTCCGATGTGCCGTCCGACGTGCGGGAGCACCTGCAGCTTCCGTCGAAGGACAAGGGCATCGACATCGTGGCGCGGACTTTCGACGGCGACTACTGGACGATTCAGGCGAAGTATCGTTCCGACCCTTCTTCGTCGCTCACTTTCGACGAACTCTCGACCTTCGCCGCGTTGAGTTTCGCGGTGTGCAGAGACGTGGCATTCGCGCTCGTCTGCAGCACGACTCGGCGAGTCACCGTCGTGCTCGAAGGCAATCCGCGCATCGGCTTCGTCACGGCGGATTTCTGGCAAGGCATGCCGGATGAAATCTTCGCCGAGATAGCGACGATCCTTCGCGGCGACACGCCATCTTTGTTGCCGACCGACCCGTTTCCGCACCAAGCCCGCGCGGTCGAGAAAGGCGTCGCGCATTTCGATTCGCAGGGCCGGAGGCGCGGCAAGTTCATCAGTCCGTGCGGCTCGGGAAAAAGCCTCAGCGCCTATTGGATGGCTCGCTCGCTCAAGGCGAAGCGCGTGGTCGTCGCGGTGCCGAGTCTCTTCCTCATCGGGCAAACCTTGCGCACGTGGCTGCGCGAAGCGGTAGCCGATGGGCGGCGCGTGGACTGGCTGTGCGCGTGCAGCGACGAATCGGCCGGCGAGATCAAGGCCGACGATCTGGTGACGCACGTTCACGACCTCGGCGTCCCGTGCGAGACCGATCCCGCGCTGATCGCGGGGAAGCTCCGGCAGATGCGTGCGCCCGTGCAGATCGTGCTCACGACCTACCATAGTTCCCCGGCCTTTGCTGCCTCCGCACGACTCGCGGGCTGGGCGTGCGACCTCGCGATTCTGGACGAAGCGCACAAGACCACCGGTCATCGTGACAGCTCATTTTCGCACCTGCTGTTCGATCGCCATTTGGAAATCCCACGTCGCATTTTCATGACCGCCACCGAACGGCGTTACGTCGGCAAATCGGATGAAGTCGTCTCGATAGATGATCCCGACCTCTACGGCGAGACCTTCGAGTTGCTCACCTTCAAGCAGGCGATCGAGGCCGATCCGCCAATCCTCAGCGACTACCAGGTTCACACGATCAGCGTGACCGATGAGGAAATCGAGCGGCTCATCCGCGAACGGAGCTTCGTCTCGCTCGGGTCGGGGAGATTGAGCGACCGAACTGCCACCTTGTTCGCCAGCCTCATCGCGCTGCGACGCGCCGTTGAGACGTGCGGCGTCCGGCATGCCGTGTCGTTTCACAGCAGCATCGCCCGCGCACAGGAGTTCCAGAGGTTGTCCGGGGAATTCAATCGCGCGGTGCCTGAATTGCCCGAGGTCGCGTCGTTTCACGTTTCGGGAAAAATGCCGAGCGGTGAGCGCGATGCCGTCCTGCGCGACTTCGCGGCCAGCGGGCCATCGCTCGTCACCAATGCGCGCTGCCTCACCGAAGGCGTGGACGTGCCGAAGATCGACTGCGTGCTCTTCGCGGACCCGAAGGGCAGCACGACCGACGTGGTGCAGGCCGTCGGTCGCGCGCTGCGACTCGCCGCCGGCAAACTGCGCGGCCACATCATCATCCCGTTCGTGGTGCCGGAAGGTGCCGCGCTCGACGCGGCGGCGGAAAGCGCCGGCTTCGCGTTCATCGTTTTTGTCCTCCGTGCGCTGGCCTCGAATGACGAACGCATCGTGGACGAACTCCGCGCCATCTCCCGCGGCCAACCGCCGAAGACCGGCCGCATCCTGAACTTCGACGTGAGCGCCGTATTCCCCGTCGCAATGGAAGCCGAGCAATTCATCAACGCGATCGAACTAAAATGCTGGGGCCGCCTCGCCCAACTCGCGCCGATGTCTTACGAGGATGCACGGGCGTTTGTGCGGGAGCACGGCATTCGCAATCAAAAACAGTTTCGCGCATATCGTCGCGGCGAGTTACACGACCTACCCGCGGTTCCTGAAGACCTGCCGGCCAACCCTGACGGGGTCTATAAAGGAAGGGGATGGGTGGGTTGGGGAGAGTTTTTTGGGACGGGATATGTATCGTCACACCTTCAAACATTTCGACCATTTGAGGACGCCAGAGCATTCGTGCGAACACTCGGCATTAAGAGCCCGGGCGAATGGGAGGACTATCGTCGCGGGGAGCACCGCCTTGGTCCAAAGCCAAAAGACATCCCATCGCGGCCGGACAATACATATAGAACCTCATGGGTGAGTTGGGGCGATTGGTTGGGGTATCAACCTTGGAATAACCGACAGTGGAGGCCGTTCTCGGAAGCGCGACAATTCGTTCATACTCTCGGCCTAAAGAGCCTTGATGAGTGGCAAAGTTATCGCGTCGGTCGAATGCCCCATCTTCCGCCGCGACCGGACGACATTCCATCGCATCCGCACACCGTTTACACGACCAAGCATGGTTGGAGAGGTTATGGCGATTGGGTCGGGAATGGGGTTCTGCGCGGTCCACAATTGCCGCCGCGAGATTTCGCCGCCGCACGCGAGTTTGCGCGTTCGTTGGGTTTGAAAACAGCAAACGAATGGGCCAGCTACTCTGCGAGCAAGATGCCTCATCTTGGAAAACGGCCACCGGATATCCCCGCGCGTCCGCGCAAAAAATATCCCGAGCAGTGGGCCGGTTGGGACGACTGGCTTGGGAGGACGTGAGCCGGGTTTCTTGTCACGCTCTATCCGAGGCCGTAGTCTCCCAAATCGTGACGACCGACGCTTCCATCCCGACTCTCGCCGCAGGGGCCTACACGCTCCCTGATGCTGCGCGCCTGCTGAATCTCCCCCTTGCCCGACTGCGGACTTGGGTTTCCGGCTCGGTCGCGCTCGATCCGGAAGACTCCAATCGGCGTTATCCCGTCGGCCAACTCGCCAGCAAAGGTGCCGGACGGGATCGCACGTTTAGTTTTTTGACGCTCATCGAGTTGTTCAGCATCGCGCAGTTGCGCGCCCACGGTGTCAGCATGGGCACACTGCGGAAGGCGCGTGCGGAACTCGCGCTGCGGTATCAGACTCCGCACCCGTTCGCGCTGGAGGGTTTGCTCACGGATGGGCGGCGACTCTTGAAAGAACTGGGCGACGCTTCGCTCCTCGAATTATGCACGGGCGGTCAGACTTCCTTCGAGTCGGTTCTCGCGCCCTTTTGCCAGCGGCTCGATTTTGACACCTCCACACGGCTGGCGACTCGGTTCTTCCCAAACGGACGCGGCAGCATTGTCGTCGTCGATCCTCACCACTCATTCGGTCGGCCCATCATCGACGGCACGAACATCACCACCGAAGCCATTGCGAGCCTCATCCGCGGCGGCGAGAAGATCGAGGACGTGGCCGCCGATTTTGAACTCGATCCCGCGCAGGTGCAGGAGGCTTGGGGGTTTGAGACGCGGTTGGCTGCATGAGGATTTATTTCGACGAGAATTTCTCCCCGCATCTCGTCGAAGGAATCCGACAGATTCAGGATGGGCGCAAAAGCGAAGGGGTCAGCGTCTGCTCGGTAAAGGAGGAGTTTGGAGCAGGTGCCGACGACGAGGTGTGGATTCCCAGCGTCGCGAGCCGCCACGGCGTGGTCATCACACAGGACGTGAATATCCACCGGACGCGGGCGCAATGGGAGCTATGCCAGGCGAACAAGATCGGAGTGTTTTTCTTCAAGTCTCCGAAGAAAGCGGGATGGAGTTACTGGCAAATCGTTCAGTTGGTGGTCCGCCACTGGCCGGAAATCAAGCGGCTCTCCGAGCAATCGCGCCGGCCATTTGGCTATGTCGTGGAGACGCACCGGAACAAGCTTCGCCGACTTTGAATCATTCTTCTTCGTCCTCGTTCCCAAACTGCTTCGGGAACGAGGTGAAAGGGGACCGTGGACAAGGCAGGGCACCCCTACATTCTCCGTCCGCTGCGGCTGATGATGCGGGTGGAAACGGAGACGGAGAAGATCGTGGCGGTGCTGCATGAGGTGGTCGAGGGCAGCCAGCCGCCGCAGCGCTGGGGGTTCGACGAACTGCGGCGCGAGGGCTTCTCCGAGCCCGTGCTGGCGGCGGTGGAGTGTGTGATACCAAACACAGTTGAAAACCGACACCTTCCAAAGTCCGAGAACCGAAGGAAATCGCGCAACGCACCGATTCGTATCGTCCAGTCTTCAACTGAGTTTGGTATGACACGGAGAGAGGGCGAGTCCTACGAGGAATTCATTCGCCGTTCGCTGACCCATCCAGTGGCCCGTCGGGTGAAACTGGCCGACCTCAAAGACAACCTGGACATCCGCCGGCTGGCCACCCTCACCGACCGCGACGCCGAGCGCCTCCGCCATTATCTCGCCGCGTGGCGAGTCCTGACCGGGGCGGAGTAGGTGTTCGGGTAAGCTGCTAGCGTGGTTGAGAGATGGCCCGCGCTTGCTCGATCAGTTGGTCGGACATGCGAAAATTGGTGGCTCGCAGCCGCTCGATCACGGGATCAAAGGCGATCAAATGCTCGCGGGCGGCCCGGGCGAGAACGCCCAGCAAGCCGGTGACGGCGAGGCCGCGGTTCTGTGCAATCTTTCGTCCGTCGCCTTCGTCGATCAGCAGCACTTCGGCACCCAGCCGCTCGGCCAGTTGGATGGCCGCACATTCGCCAGCATCGAGGGCCGCGAGAACGCCCGCGAATACAGGCTTCTCCGGATGGATCTCCAGCCACGCGGGTGGATGCGCCGCCCACTTTCGCACCACTTCGGGAGCTGCTTCGGCGAGCAACTCCTCAATGACCACTCGCGGAGCCGCGACCCGTCGAAAAAGGGTCGCCAGCAGTTCGCTTTCGCCGAGCACGACGAGATAACAGAGCGGGCTGGTATCGCTGACAACGATCACCGCCCCAGGACGCGATCAAGCGTTTCCACGTCCTGCTTGAGATCTTCGACCTCATAGCGAGGCCAAACGCGGCGTGTGGTGAGGAAGTTGAGCGTCTCCATCCGCGAATCGTGGCCCAAAAGCCGGCGCACCTCGAATGCGGTCAACGCGCCGGAGGCATAACCCTCCGCCGCCACGCTCTCCAGAATATGGCGGGGGACATCACCCCATTTCTCGGCAAGTAATCGCGAAAACTCATCCGGGATTTCAAGAGCGACAGTCATTCCGCACCCTTCGCCACTTTGCGCACCGCTTCAAGCCCGCGCTTTTCCCAACACCACATCTTTCAAAACCGTGGGAAACGGCGAGGGAGAAGATCGTGGCGGTGCTGCATGATGTGGTCGAGGACAGCCAGCCGCCGCAGCGCTGGGGGTTCGACGAACTGCGGCGCGAGGGCTTTTCCGAGTCCGTGCTGGCGGCGCTGGAATGTGTGACGCGGAGAGAGGGCGAGACCTGCGAGGAATTCATCCGCCGTTCGCTGATCCATCCCGTCGCCCGCCGGGTGAAACTGGCCGACCTCAAAGACAACCTGGACATCCGCCGGCTGGCCACCCTCACCGACCGCGACGCCGAACGCCTCCGCCGTTATCTCGCCGCGTGGCGAGTCCTGACCGGGGCGGAGTGAGCGCCGCGTCGGGCTTTGGAGGGAGAAAAAGCAGGCACGCCGCCCGGCGCGGGGCCGGACGGCGTGCCGAGGATTAGGTCACGACTAGCTGAGGACTTCTTTGTGGAAGGTCGCCCAGTCGTCGAGGTTGTTCAGTTCCACGGCACCCTTGGGCGCGGAGGCGTCATCCGGCAGGCCGTTGATGTCGAGGATGCCCTTGCGGGTGGCGTCGTCATGGTTGTAGCCGCGGATGGCGGCGTTGCTCGCGTCGATGGTGGCCTTGTCCACTTTCGCGCCGGGCTGCGCTTTCACCCAGGCCTCAAACTGCGGGTAGCTCGGCTTGCTCTTGAGAAACTCGCGGACGGCGGATTCCTCAAGGTTGAGCGCGGCGAGGACCATCGCATCGTAGCCTTTGCCGATGCCGGGGTAGTCGGAATGGAGTTTGCCCTGGGATTCGAGGGAGGCTTTCTGCCAGAGGCGCGGGAGGTGAATGGCTCCGAGAGGGCCGGCGGTGCCGGAACTGATCAAGGGAATGTATGTGCTCATCGTGGATTTTGTTCTGCTGTTGGTTTATTGGATGGGCGACACCGGATGGGGTTCATCGCGAGGCATCGCTCTGCGTAGGTTGTGGCGGAAGGGGCTGAGCCTTCGCAATCAAAAACAATCCCTTTGATTCCGCGAATCACGCCACCTTATCGTCCGGCCTTTCCAAACCCCGAACTCCCTCCTCTCATGTCCTCCCAATATCTCTTCCCTCGGCGTCTCACGCGCCGTGATTTTCTCAAGATGACGATGGCTTCCGCCGCCGCTCTCGCCGCGCCACCATTCGCGAGGGCGCAAGACCAAGCCCCGGTCAAATTTGGCAGCGGGCGCTGGACGTACACGCTGGATGAAAACTGGGGCAAACTGCCCGAGGGCATGAAATTCGGCCTGGGCTGCGGGATCGTGGTCGATGGGAAGGATCGCGTGATCGTGACGACGCGCTCGACGAGGCCCTGCGTGGCCATTTACGACGCGGACGGGAAGCTGGAGGAGACGTGGAGCGAAACGTTTGCCGAAGGCGTTGGCCTGACGACCGAGGAAGTGAAG
Source organism: Chthoniobacterales bacterium (assembly GCA_038318725.1). GTDB lineage: Bacteria > Verrucomicrobiota > Verrucomicrobiia > Chthoniobacterales > Chthoniobacteraceae > Chthoniobacter. The sequence goes on along the minus strand of JBBQCM010000014.1, from coordinate 32,807 downwards.
GGCACGGCGCACGGCATTTACTGGAGCAAAGAACCCGCCGGGGATTTTCTCTATTTCACCGAAAACGCCGGGAAGGGAAAGGACGGCCAGGCCATCGGCAAGCGCGTCTATAAAACCGACATGGAGGGCAAGGTGCTCTACACCATCGGCAATGTCGCGACGGAGGACGCGACGCATCAGAAATTCGATTGGACGAACCCGACCGACGTGGCGGTTGCGCCGAATGGCGACATCTACGTGGTCGATGGCTACGGCAGCCAGCGCGTGACACGCTTCGACAAAAACTGGAAGCCGCTCAAGACGTTCGGCGGGAAAGGCAACGGCAACGACACCTTCAACACTTGCCACGGAATCTGGGTCAGCACCCTGAACGCCGAACCGGAGGTGTACATCGCCGACCGCGCAAATGGCCGCTACCAAGTCTATTCACCGGAGCTCGACTACAAGCGGACGGTCAAGGGCGACTTCGTGCGCAACCCGTGCTGTTTCTATCAGCACGCCGGCCACCTCTACATCCCCGACCTCGCCTCGCTGGTCACAATCATCGACGCGAAGGACCAGCCCGTGGCCACGCTCGGCGATGGCAAAGGAATCGTCGGCGGCGGCAAGGGCGCGAAACCGGAGATGGACGCGCCCAACGCTGACAAGTTCTTTGCCCCGCACGCGCTGACCGTGGCCTCGAAGGGCCACCTCTACGTGCTCGAATGGGTCGGCTGGGGCCGCGTGCGCAAACTTACGCATACCCCGGCGTAAGGCGGTCACCCCGCTTTCACCAGCAAAGCGTCCACGGCATCCGCCGGCACCCGCCCCGCGCGCAGGATCACGCCCGCGGCGAGTAAGCCGAGCAGCCCGCACCCGAGCCACATGAGCAGCGGGTCGATGGCGAACAGCCGGAACCCAAGCTGCGGCCCGACAATCCCCGCGCCATTCCACGACAGCGCGAGCACCCCCATGTAGCGCCCGCGCATCCGTTCCGGCGCGTGCCGCGCGATGTAGGCGCCGGCTGTCGGCTGACCGATCATTTCGCCGATCGTGAAAACCGTCATCGCGATCCACAGCGCGAAGACGGTGTGCGCGACGGCATTCATGGCAAAACCCACGCCCGTCAGCACGTAGCCGAGCGCCATCACACGGCGCGCATCGAAGCGCATGGTCAGCCCGGTCAGCGGGAGTTCGGCACAAACGATAAGTACACCGTTCCAGCCGAGCAGCAGGCCATACACGGTTTCCGGCGCAATGTGCCAGCCGAGCACATCGAGCGTCAGCGCGCGCCGGATGATGTGCAGCGAATACGTGGAGCCGAATTGCGAAAAGACCAGCGCCCCGCAAAGCGATGCGATCCACAGCGCGTGAAAGGCGCGGTCATTCCGCAGGCAGGTCAGCGCGTCGCGCCACGGCGTCTGCTGCGTCAGGCCACGCAGCCCGTGCGGCAGCCACGCGAACGCGATGCAGCCGTAGATGGCCGTGGTCAGCGCATCTCCGGCGAAGAGCCAGAACAGCGAGTAGTTCGCGAGGATGCCTCCGATGCAAACGCCGAACGCAAACCCCGCATTCACCGCCAGCCGGATCGCCGCGTACGCGCGCACCCGCTGCGGCTCCGGCACGATGTCCGCCAGCAGCGCGCTGATCGCGGGGTGATACATCCCGTTTGCCATGCCCGCCAGCGCCGCGCAGACGATCACCGCCGGCAGCGAGGAGGCCGCGTAGAGCAGCATGAAAAGCGCGGCCGACGTGAACGTGCCGAGCACGATCGTATTACGCCGCCCGAGATGATCCGCGAGCCAGCCGCCCAGCAGACTACCGCAGAAAGCGCCGAAGCCAAACGCGCTCACCGCCCACGCCGTCGCGACCAGCGGGTGGCCCTGCCGCGTGAGATAGATCGTGAGAAAAGGCCAGACGAAAGTCCCAAACCGGTTGATGAACGTTCCGGCAAAAAGGATCCAGAACGTCCTCGGCAAAGCGCGGAGGTCGGTGAGCAGGGTTGCGGGTGGAGTGGGAGTTGGCATGGCTGGCGGCAGCCGCCCAAAAACAAAAAACCCCGCCAACTTGCGGTTGGCAGGGCTGTTTTCGGGCGGCTGAATTTGAGGTTAATCAGGCATCGGTGAAACAGCCCTGCGGCAGTTGGCGATTGTGTTTGCCAAGGACGACGGCAATTCGTGGCGAACTTCCCATCGGCGCAAACACGCTCTGCCAGCCGGCAACGGCGGCGGGGAGGATGGAATACGTGGTGCAGGAGTTCGTCATGAAGTGGGGCGCAGACTTCCAGCCGCGGCGGGCGCTGTCAAGGATGCCGTCGCTCCTTGTGCTACTGCGCGGCATCCGCCGCCCGCCAAAGGTACCACGCCGCCGTGGTCGCATGGGGCCGCCAGCGTTCGCCGAGCGCGAACAGTTCCTTCGGAGTCGGCATGGCGGGCAGGCCGAAGGCGATGCGGCAGCCGTTGCGCACGCCGAAATCATCCGCCGGCAGCACGTCGGGCCGGCCGAGTTTGAAAATGAGCAGCATCTCGACGGTCCAGCGTCCCACGCCGCGCACCGCCGTGAGCCGCGCGATGATTTCCTCGTCGCTCAGCCTCGCAATCGCGCGTGAAGTTGGCACCACGCCCGCGAGCGTCTTCTCCGCAATGTCGCGGATCGCCGCCGTCTTCGCCCGCGAAAAACCGCACCCGCGCAGCGCGTCGTCCGAGACTTCCGCCAGCCGCGCCGCCGTTGGAAAACGCGCCGGCGCAAAGAGCACGCGGAACCGCCCCAGAATCGTCGCCGCGGCCTTCCCGTGGAGTTGCTGATGCGCCACCGCGCTGACCAATGATTCAAACGGCGACCGCCGCGACTCCACGACCAGCCCGCACGGCCCATGCACGCGGATCAGCCGGCGCATGACCGGGCAGCGTTTGCGGAGATGGGCGTGGGCTGCGGGCGTCATGGGGAAGATTTGCCCAAACCCGATAGGGCAGACAAGCGGCGCAGACCGGCGAGTTTTGCGGTGAGTTGCGCGGGCGTTTGCAAAGGTCGGGAGCAACGGCCCTCAGCGCAAAGGAAGGCGGCGGGCTCGGGCAATTCGGGATAGGGAATGTCGGCCCGTGGCAGCGGCCCTTCGCGTGCGTCAAGCCATTCGAGGCGGGCGGCGGGCGGCGCATCGCGGCGGGCGGCCGCGAAAAGAGCCTGCGCCGCCGGTGCGTCCTTGCGCCCAACGACGGTGATGTGCGCGGGCTCTGTGCGCAACTCGCGATCGGCGAGCAGCAGGCCGCTGGTGCCGTAGCCCAGAGTTTCGACGACAGCGGGAGCTGCGAGATAGCGCAGGGCATGCTCGGCCAGGCCGCGCTGACCGGCGTCGCCGGTGTGGTGGTGCAGGAGATTCGCGAAGCGCACGAGCATGATGTTTTCGTCCACCTGCGGCTTCGGCGGCAGCGTGCCGGCCGGACCCTCCGCCGCTGCGTGGAAGCCGATGGGCGCACGAAATTTCGCCCCGATGAACGCCGCCGCCTCGGCCGCGCGCGTGAGCCAGAGGCGCTCGGCGGTGACGGTGTAGAGCGCGAGAAAGGCGCGGCCCATGGCTAGGGTGTCGGCGAGAAACGGGCCGCTGGCATCCTTTTCGTCGTGACGAAAACCTCCGCCGGACAGCGCCCGATTTTCCAGCACCCACGCCGCGGCGCGGTGCGCCTCCGCCAGGCAGGTGGCGTCGCCGCTCGCGCCATAGAGCGCGCACAGGCCGGTGATGGCGAGGCCGTTTTCGCGAGCGTAAATGTGGCGGTCGATCTGCGGGATGCCGCGCGCCCGCCGGGCCGCATCGTCGAGGGCAAAGTAATCCGCGCTGTGCTCGCCGGGGACGACATCGGCATCCTGGCTGGTGTAAAAAGCGCCGTCCGGAGAGGTCAGGAAGGTTTTCAGATAACCGCGAATCTGCTGCGCGGCGGCGAGCCAGCGCGGCTCGTTCCAGAGCGTCGCGGCGAACGCGAGGATGCGCAGATTTTCCGCCTGGAAGGGCATCATCTTTTCAAAGTGCGGGTGGTCCCAGTCGCCGTCCGTCGAGTATTGATAGACGCCACCCCACACGGGATCGATGAGCTTCAGGCCCGAGGTGAGCGTCTGCCGCGCCATCTTTTCAATCGCGGCTTCGCCCGCCGCTCCTTCCGTGAGGCACAGCTCCAGCGCGTTCCAATTCAGGTAGTGATGCACCTCGCCCCAGCCGCCATGCCCCGCATCGTACGCCGCGATGAAGCGCCCTCGCGCCGCTGCCCGCTGCTCCGCCGTCAGCGCTGCTTCGGGAGCAGCCGTGAGCGCCCCCTCGGGCTCGACAGACGGACCGGGCGTGGGGTCGTCGATGTATGCCTGGAGCATCGAAGCCATCGGCTTCGGCGGGAGATAGCCGCGGCGCTTGGCGAGTTCGCTGCCGTCCGCTTTGAAAACGATGGTCGCGGGCCAGCCATAGTCCTCGTAGCGATTGGCGAGATCGGGCCGCGCGTCCTGATCCACGCGCACTGCGATGTAGCGCTCGCGGAGCAGGCGGAGCACCTCTGGGTCGCGGTAGGTGAGGTCATCCATGACGTGGCACCAGTGGCACCAGACCGCCCCGAGATCGAGCAGCACGAGACGGTTTTCCTTTTTCGCCCGCTCGAAGACCGCCGCCGACCACGGCTGCCAGTCGATGGCCGGAGTCGGCTCGGCGGCACCCGCGGAGGACAGCAGGCTGGCGGCGAGAAGGGCGAGGAAAATTGGTTTTTGCATGGCTCCAATGCATTCGCCGGAACCGCGGCTTTGGATTCGTGCCGGCTCAGCCGCGGAGGAGGAGCGCGCGCGCTTTTGCCTGGCACAGGTGAAAGGCCATGCCCAGTCCCGCACCGAGGCCGAGGCCGTAACAGACGCCCCAGAGCAGCATGGCAAAGGTCACGGTGCCGCGCCGGCCGAGGCCGAAAAGCGTGAGCGCGCGGTCGCCCATGATCGCACCCTCGCACCAGCCACCGATGAAGTAGCCCGCGGTATTCATCACGAAGAGCCCGGCGATGACGGCGGGGATCGCGCGGCGGGCGTCGAAGGCGTGGGCGAGGATCGCGCCCATCAGCACCGTGCCCGCGAAAAGTCCCGCGAGGCTGCCGGCATCGCCGCGGAGCGCCATCCAGCCGACGATCCATGCAATCGCGTAAGCGGTGAACGCGACGGTGAAGAGCTTGGCAAAGCGCGGCAGTGAGTTGGGGCCGAGGATGAGCCGATGCAGGATGGGTCCGCTCAGACCGAGAAAGACGACGGCGCAGACGAGATACATGCCGAGTTCGCCGATCGCGCGGTGCAGCGGGCGGCCGAACACCGCCCACGGCACAAAGCCCGCCATGCTCACAAGCATGAAGCCGAACGCGCCACGCCCGACCGAGGCGGCGAGCGAAGGCACGCGCGCCGCCTGCCCGCTCGTGCGGACGCGGGCGGCGATGCTTTCGGGATCGAGTTGGAACCAGCTCATTGGCTTAGTTGCGGTGTGCCTTGTGGCAGGTGGCGCAGGATTTTCCAGTGCGCTGAAAGGCCGCGTCGCGGGCCGCGGCGTCGCCGGCCGGGTCACGCAGAAGCCGGCGCAAATTGCCGGCGGCCTGCTCGGATTCGGCGAGCAATTTTGCGAAATCCGCCCCGCGCTTTTTCGTTTGTGGATCGCGGGCGAGTTCGCGCAACCGTTCCCAAATGAGCGTGGAAGCCTGCGCGGGCCTGAGATCGGGGCGGCCGGGGATTTCGCGCCAGGTGCTTTTTTGCGCGGCCTTCAGCGCGTCGAAGTGTTCGTCGATGGCGACCATCGCATCGACCATCGGCTCGGCTTTGGCGCTCTCGGGAAACGTCGCTGGCAGGCGCGCGAGATCCTCCGCGCTCGGAGGTCGGAAGGCGCGCACATCGCGATACAGCCCGGCGTATTCCGGCGCGGTGCCGGCCTGTTTCAGAAATTCGTCCGCCGTTTCCACGCTCCACCCATCCAGCGCGCGGCAGACCACGGCGACCGCCGCCGGCCCGCGGTGCTTGCCGTGATGGCAGTGCATATAAACAGGGCCGGCCACCTCCGCCGTCTGCGCGGCCCTGGTCAGCTCCGCCGCGCGGGCTTGCGGCACGCCATCGTAACCGATCGGCAGATGCACGTAGCGCATCCCGAATTGGTGCGCGAGCGCGAGATTCGGCTGCGAACCATCCACGCTGATGATCGTCTTCACCCCCAGCTTCGCCAGCTCACGAAACGCCGCCTCATCCTCCGGCCCATTGCCCGAGTAGAGCTTGTCATCGACGCGGAAGACATTGTGCAGGGCCGTCGTCTCGACCGGCTGCGCCGGCTCTTCAGCAACTGCGCCCGACAAGGCGCCACCCAACATGGCGGCGAGGAGGGAGAGAAAACGTCGAACAGTGAGCACAAGGCGCGCAGGCTGGTGGAAGCGCGCGGGGAAAACAAGACGGCGGCGAACCGACGTTGCTGCGCCTTTTGCGGTGCCTTGGTCTCGGCCGGAAGCGACTTGTCCTTCAGCCACTCGTATCCCCCCACGCGCCTTCGTAGAGCCGGATCTTCGGATAGCCGGCGACGTGCTTGAGGTAAAAGCGCAGCGGGCCGCCTTCGCGGGAGGTGCCGCAGTAGCAGAGGATGTCTTTGTCTTTCGTGATCCCGGCTGCTTCCAACTCGGCTTTCACGTCCTCGGGTTTCTTGAATTTGTGGGTGAAATTGATGGAGAAAGACAACACCCGGGAGACACAAAAGGGGCCAAGCCGAGGATGGATTTGCAGTGCATGGGATGGTGATGGTTGGGGTTGAAGATTGGTGGCGTGCATACATGCCCATACAGGCATGTTTATCGGGAGCTTATTTTCTTCGAGCCGCCGCCGTTTCACCGCATACTTCAGCCATGCCGAAAACGGACTGCACCGACATCCTCAAGGCGCTCGCCGACCGCTCGCGTCTGCGCATCGTCAAGGCTCTGCTCGCCGCGCCGCACGGCGTCAACGACCTCGCCGAGGCGCTCGACATCTCGCAATACAATGTCTCGAAGCACCTGCGCATCCTGCGCGAGGCCGGCATCGTCGAGGTCGAGCCCGACGGCACGCGGCGCGAGTATGACATCGTCGAGGACTTCCGCCAGCGGCTGAAAAAGGAGGGTAATGTCCTCGACTTCGGCTGCTGCAGCTTCCGCTTCGATCAGTTGCCGGATTGACGGAGCGCCGCAGCGCACGCGCCCTTACGGGTTGGCATCTGCCTTCTCGAAGACCTTCAGGATCTTGTCGAACGAACTGTAGAGTTTGGCGTAGTCGGTGACGTTCACGGTGTATTGACCGCCATCGTTCGAGCGCGTGACCGCGTGTCCATCGGTGAAGAGGACGTTCACATATTTTTCCCGGTGATAGGTCCGCGGCTTCACGCTAAAGGTGCCCAGGTCGGGCGGGCAAAGAAACATCGTATCGACGACGAGGGCTCGGATGGGAATGCCGTCGCGATTGTCGCCGAGATTGCTGAGCTTGAGCTGGGGTGTGAAAGGTGCGCGAGGATCGTCAAAGACCTGGGTGTTGCCGCCGTGGCGATAGTAGTAACTGCTTTGGGCTTGGGTTTTGCCGACGCGCGCTAGTTCCGCGTCAGCATCCTGCGGTTGATCGCAGCCCGGACAGAAAAAGACTTTGGGAGTCTTGGCGAGATACTGGTTGAGGAGAAGGCCGAGCGCGACGGGTTTGCCGGTGCGAATCGAAAGCAGGCTGGTCGGCGCGCCCGTGGATGGATAAAGATCGGCCGGGCTGGTGAATGGCGGTGCCTTGGGACCGTACGGAATATCACCGTCGTGATCGCCCGCGTAGGCGGCGATGCCGGCTCCGATCTGGCGCAGGTTCGAGAGGCAGGCAGCCTTGCGACCCTGGTCGATCGCCGATTGCAAGACGGGCAGGAGGACAGCGGCCAGCACGGCGATAATGCTGATCACGACCAGCAACTCGACGAGCGTGAAAGCTGGGTGCGGCAAGGTGCGGCTGGCCGGCGTTTTCAATCTGGCAACAAGCTACGGTAGCAGGGTAGCCACGACACGAAAGAAAGCGCGATCATGGCCGGCCAGCGGGTAAAGCCTGACGATTTCGCCGTCCGTTCCGGCGACTGACGACCCAAAATCAGTCCAGGTGAGCAGGTTCTCCGAAACCTTGAGCTGGTACTGAAAGCCGATGGCGGAAGGCCATGAAACCCGCATGTCGCCGCCGACCTTCGAGTACTGCAAGTCCGGCGGGAGTTCGACGAGGCGCACATTGTCGAGATCCCAATATCCGCCGTAGCCATCTTCCACTTCGCTGTACGGGATGGTGCTGCGAAACTGGATGCCAATATCCTTGTTGGCCCAAGCCTCCTTCCCTTCCACGAGCGGCACCTGCACCGAGTAGTCAAAAAAATGGGTGTGGTTCGGAAAAGCCTCGGGCGTATGGACGACCGTTGTCGCGGCCACAATGTTTTTCACGCTGCCGTCGCGATGGTAGAAGCTCAACTCCAGCGTCGAGCCGTCCGGCAGCGGGCCGCCGCGGCCGCAGACGCCGATCGTCAGGAAATACGTTTTACCGACTTTGAAAGTGGCCCCGAAACCGTCCTGAAAGAGACCGCATTCAGGAAGGTTGAACAGCCAGAGCGCCTGCGCGCCGTGGACATTGTCGAGATGGTCGAAACTGCCCGGCGGCGTGTTCTTGAAGATGCCCGTGAGCGAGTTCCAAGTGAAGACTTCGTCCTCGATATACCAATCCGGCTTCGGTGTTCTCTGCCAGGTGTGGATGACGGTGGAGACGTAGCCTGTGCTCGGCGACTCGAACGATCCGTTCGGAACATTGACGGATTGAGCCAAGGTTGAACCGATCCCCGCCGCCAGCAGGAGCGTGGTGGCGATCGTGCGGCGGATCATGGCGCGAACGGATTGGGGAAATGGCATAAGCCTGTATTTCACCCGCCTGCGGATAACCTCCTTAGGCGTGACCGGGGCCGCGCCGACGGCGCAACAGCAGGCCGCTGAAGGCCATGGCCATGAGTCCCGTGGTTGCCGGTTCAGGCACCAAGCGGGCATTGTCGAAGTCCCAATTGCCGCCCGTGGGGTTGGGATCGACGGTGTCCATCATGATGCCGACCGGCCTGCCGGCCCATGCGTCTGAGGCCAGGACGCTGGTGGACACACTGTAGTCGATGAGGCTGGGATTCGGTTGGCTATCGTCAAACGTTGCGGTGCTGTAGGGGATGACCGTCTGGCTGAAGACCGTCTTTTCCCCTAATGGGTCGTTCGTGGTGTTGGTCGTGTCGCGATAGTAAAAGCTCAGGCGAAGCTGCGCGCTGGCCGGTAGTGAGGGTTTGCCGAAAACGCCCAGCGTGAAGGTGTAGGTCTCCCCTATCTCAAAGTTGCCGGCGAAATTGTTCTGAAACAGGGCGGCTCCCGGAAAACCGAGAATATAGCCGGCCTGCGTGCCGAGAAGATTGGTGTAGGGGTTCGGACTGTTTGGCGCAGTGCCCACGAAGACACCCGAAGTTCCAGGCCAAGGAAATGGAGTGCTGAAGGGAGGCTGCGACCAGTAGGCGGGTTCCAGATTTTTTGCCCAATCAGTGATGGATGGATTGGTGCCGAACGGAAAACCTACCGCTGAGGGATTTTCAAACGAAAAGTTGGGTACCGGAAGGGGGGCCTGGGCCTGGGCACTGTCGGACGTCAAACCGAAGCCTGCCGTAACGAGCAAGGCAGCGGCCCAGGCACCAAGTTTGAAGATTGCACGAGGGGCGGGGAAGGTGGGAGATGGGTGGGTGGGCATGGAGTGGTTGTTGTCTGGAGTGGTGTTGTTTTGAGGGCACCGGTTGCCAAGGCAACGTTTCCCACATTTCGACGTGAACCCAAGACCCGGAGATCGCTGCTTCGATGTCGAATATGCGAGTTTTCGCATATATCTAAAAGCGCGCACAATGGTTTTCTTTGGACCTTCGTGCGGAACTTTCCATTCTTCCCGCTGCTCAAGTTTCATGGCGTGGTGATCAAAGGAGCAGGAAGGCATCGGCGGCGGTGCCGCGGGAGAGCGTCTGCCAGTCGTGGACGTTGAGCGCGACGGGTTCGCCGCGACCGAAGGTGTGGCCGAAGTCGTCGGTTACTTGCGAACGGGCCGAGGTAGATCGCGGTATGCGTCGCGGTCTGTGGGCGATGGCCGGGTTTGCGGGCGCTGATGAGCAGTTCACGCAGGCTTACGCCGCCGACGCTGAAGTGTGGGGTAGCGGAGAGCTTCTCGAGCTTGATTTGGATGAAGCCGGCGGACGCGAGCGCGTTCACGAGCGAGAGGACGAGCGGCGGTTCGACCAGCTCGAACTTTGCGTAGTCGCGCCGCTGCTTCGCCGGCTCGCAGCCGAGCCGCAGGCGGTAGAAGTCGATGGCCCACGCGAGGTCGGTGACATTCAACGAGGTGTGAAACTTCGCCCCGGCGCGTTCGGCGACCGTGTCCGTGGAGCAGCAGGTGTCCGGCATCTTCGATTAGGATTTCAGCAACGCCCGGGTGCGGCTTTGGCACAGATGAAAAGCGAGGCCCAGTCCGGCGCCGACGCCGACGCCGTAGCTCACGTCCCAAAGCAGCTTGGCCGCGAGCGCGTTTTGGTGGATGAGCGCGCCCTCAATCACGCCGCCGATGACGTAGCCCGCGGAGTTCAGGATGAAGAGCGCGGCGATCACCTTGAGCAAATCGCCGCATGCACCGAACGCTGAGGCGAGCATCCGCCCCATGATCGCCGTGCCTGCGAGCAATCCGACGATGCTGCCCGGATAACCGCGTAGCGCCATCCAACCGGCGATCCACGCGACCGAATAGGCGGCGAAGGATCCGCCAAAGAGTTTGTAAAATCGCCCGAGCGAACCTGGGCCGATGATCAACCGGTGCATGAGCGGCGCGCTCACCCCATGAAGACGCGCACGGACGGCATACATTCCGACTTCGCCTCCGTGGTGCGGGAACCAGCGTCCAAAGACTGCCCACGGCACAAAGCCCGCGCCGCTGACGATGGTGAAACCAACGACGCCGCGCATGAGCGAGGTGCCGAGGGTTGGGACGGTGGAGCCAGCCGCGCGGGCGCGCCCTGGATGCTATGCAGCGCCCCGCCAAACGGCAGGCCGGTCAGCGGCACGTCCGCCGACTCCGCGACTCTCGCCGGTTCCCGCAAAAAGAACGCGAACAGCGCCGCCACGACGCATCGGTTCGGTTATTAGCCCCAGCCCCTGCGTCCGCCCCGACAGCGTCGCCAGCATCAGCACCGCCGCGAGCACCACATTTCCCCAAGCTGCGGTGATGTTCACCGCGGGACGCGCCGCGAGTGCGGAAGCGCAGTGTCGGCAGTGGGGGAATCGGCCTCCATTCAGTCATGGCTTCCAAGTCTTGCTCCACAGGACATACGCTTCATGAATCGCGCGGCGCTCCAGCGGCGTCCACTCGGCGGTGCGCTCATTGAGGGTCTTGTATTCGCCGAAACTCGGGTCTCGCTCGACGGCGAGCTGATAATTTTCCAGCGCCTCTTTGGTCTTTCCGAGACCCCAATAGCCGAGCACCAGCGAGTAATAATCGTAGTGTGCCTTGTAGCTGCTGAATTTTACGGCCACCTCGAATTCGCGCACCGCATCGGCATAGTCGCCCATGTTAAAATACGCCCAGCCGGCGCGGTTGTGCATCGGGCCATTGTCCTTGAGGGCGACCGATTTCTGAATATCGGCGCGCGCCTCCGCCTTGCGACCGAGCAAGGCCAGCGTGTAGCCGCGGTTCGCGTAAGCCTGCGCATCATTGCCATTGGCCGTGATCTGATGGTTGAGGATTTCCAGCTTCGGCGTGGTTTCCACGGGCGCTGGTTCCGCTCGGACGGTGGCACCGATCAGGCAGAGGCACATCCCAACTGCACGCAAAGTGATCGTCGGCAGAGTCTTCATCGAGAGCGGGCTGGGGGTTTTCATTTTGCAGAAAGAAGGTTCGCGCAAGCGTCGGCGATGGCTTCGAGTTCTTCCAGGAATCTCTCCCGCCGGTGCGCGGGTAAGGCCGCCAGCACTCTCTCCTGGAGGCACTACGGCTTGTAGTAATTCCCGAGGAGTTCGAGGACCTTCGCGCGGAGTTCGTCGCCCTTCACGGCACCGTTGTGACGCCAGAGGATTTCGCCGTTCGGGCCGACGAGGACGGTGTGCGGGATGCCGCCGGGCCATTGCGGATCGACGGCTTTCATCAAGTCGTCGTTGCTCGCTCCGGTGAAGACGTAGCTATTGCTCGGGCGGCCCTCCGCTTTCACCGATTTTTGCAATCGCGCGGAGAGGCCCGCGTTGCGCTTTTCGAGGAAGGCTTTGACCTGCGGCGTATCCTTCGGGTCGTCGGCGCTGATGCTGATGAACTCGAAGTCGCGCATGTCGTATTTGCGGGCGGTGGTGACGAGTTCGGGGAACTCCGCCACGCACGGTCCACACCACGTCGCCCACACATTGATCAGGCGCATATTTTTCGTGCCGCCTTTGCGCAGCGCCGCGACGCCGTCAGCGTCGATCGGTGCCACCTCCACCGGGGTCTTGTCCCACTTCTCGGTCTGTTTCGCGATGCCTGCTTGTTTGCTCCTCCATTTCGTCGAGCAGCCGTGCGGCTGAGTGATCTCGACCGGCACTGGCTGACCCGCGAGCAGGGCTTTCACCGCGTTGCGGGTGTCGGGAGATTTCACCGTCGAGTCGTCACCGCCGAAGCGCGAGTCGTCGAAACGGCCCTTGTAGCGCAGCTTCCTCTCGGCATCGAAAACGAAGACGTGCGGCGTGGCGAGGCAGCCATACGCCTTGGCCACGGCCTGCGTCTCACCGTCGTAAAGATAGGGAAAATCGAAGCCCTCCTCGGCGGCGTATTTCTTCATGTCCTCGAAGCCGTCGTTGTATTTCGAGTAGCCGAGTTCGTCGATGCTCAGGCCGTCGGGATGATTCGGATTGATGGCGACGAAGGTCATTCCCTTCGGGCGGTAGTCGGCAAGGAAAGTCTTCAGCCGCGCCGCCGCGCCGTGCGAGGTCGGGCAGTGGTTCGAGGTGAAAAAGATCACGAGCACCTTGCCGTCCTTGTATTCGGGAAGGGTGTGTGTTTTGCCTTCGATGCCCGGAAGAGAAAAATCCGGGGCCGGCGCACCGATCGGCAAATCCGCCACGCCTTCCTCGGCGTGTGCGGTGAATGCGACTGTGAACAACGAGGTGAACGCGAGGGTGAGATGGAGGAGTTTCATAGCGGAGGGTTGTGGCGAAAGTCTGTCTTACGGGACCGATGCAGTGGAAGTGCGTTCGATGGTCAGCCCGTGCCGGCGCAGCTTCAACGCGGAAGATTATATGCCGGCGGCGGCATATTTCTTTGCCCCTCACTCGGCTCGGGGCATGGCCGGCTTTTCTTACGAGCAGCTTGGGTGGGGGCGGTTGCAATCATCGGCCCGGCCATGTATGCCATTCGGCGCATATCGCGCCACCTGTCCAATATGAAAATCCCGCTCATTCTTTTCGCCTTCCTCGCCCAGTTCAGCTCGGGTTTTTCCGAAACGCTGAAGATCAACGGCTCCACCACCGTGAACCTGCCCGTCGCGGAGGCGGCGGAAATTCTGCGTGCGGAGCAGAAGCTCGACATCCAGGTGGATACGCAGGGCGGGAGCGCCGGCGGCATTTCCATGCTCGGCGACGGACTGGTGCAGGTCGGCATGGCCTCGAAGCCGGTGAGCGAAGACGACCGCGCCAAATACCCGGCCGTGAAGTTTCACGAAACGCACATCGGCGAGGATGCGGTGGCGCTGATCGTCTCGAAAGACGTGTGGGACGGCGGCGTTCGCGCGCTGACGAAGCAGCAGATCAAGGACATCTACGAGAGCAGGATCACCAATTGGAAAGACGTGGGAGGCCTGGCGCAGCGCATCGCCTTTTTCAACAAGGAGCCGGGGCGTGGGACGTGGGAGGTCTTCGTGCATTGGGTCTATGGCAGCCCGAAGGCCGCGCCGCAGGTCAACTTCCCGGAGGTCGGCGGCAACGAGGAGACGCGCAACAAAGTCGCCTCGACGCGCGGCGCGCTTTCGCAGCTTTCGTCGTCGTGGGCGGATGGGAAAAAGGTCTTCGCGCTCGGCGTCAAACTCGACGACGGCACCGTGATCGAACCGACCGAGGCGAACATCGCCAGTCGGAAGTATCCGCTCAGCCGCCCGCTCTTTCTGCTGACCCGCGGCGAGCCGCAGGGCGCGGCAAAGACGCTCGTCGAATTCGTGCTCAGCGAGCGCGGCCAGGAGTTGGTGAAAAAACACGGCTACCTGCGGCTGAAGGATCTCGCAAAGTAGAGCGCGTCTCACCGGATGACCCGCGCGTTCAGTTGGTTCTTCAGCCTCCTCACGCTCGCCGCCGGCGTGCTGCTGGTGGTTGTTTTTGCGTGGCAGAGCGGACCGATCTGGCGGGCGGAAGGCGCGGCCTATCTCACGGGGACGAAGTGGTTTTTCCGCCAGCATCAGTTTGGCGCGCTGCCGATGATCTACGGCTCCCTCGCCGTCGCGCTGGTCGCGCTGGGGCTGGCCGCGCCCCTTGGTTTCGGCGCGGCGATCTTTACCGCCGAGTATCTCCCGCGCCGCGCCCGGCTCGCGGTGAAAGTGCTCATCGAGCTGCTCGCGGGCGTGCCTTCGGTCGTCTATGGGCTCCTCGGCATCCTGCTCCTGCGCGATTGGATTTACCGGCTCTTTGCACCCTTCGATCCGCTCAGCGGCGACACCTTGCTCACCGCCGGCGTCCTGCTCGCCGTGATGATCCTGCCGACCATCGTCACGCTCAGTGACGATGCTCTCCGCGCGGTTCCCGCCGCTCAGCGCCGCGCCGCGCGCGGGCTCGGACTCACATGTGCGGAGACCATCTTCGCCGTTGCCCTGCCGCAGGCGAAACGCGGCCTCGGCGCCGCACTGCTTCTCGCCTTTGGCCGTGCGTTGGGTGAGACCATCGCTGTCTTCCTCGTCGTTGGGCGGCAGGATAATCAGCTTCCCGAATCGTGGCTGAGCCTCCGCCCCTTGCTCGAAGCCGGCCAGACGATCACGAGCAAACTCGGCGGCTCCGAGACGAATATTGCTTACGGCGACCCGCGGCATTGGGCCGCCATCACCGGCCTCGCGCTCGTGCTTCTCGTCCTCACGGGCTTGGTCACGCTGCTCGGCACCGCGTTTGGCCGGAGGTCGGATGCGTAAGGCGCTCGATCTCGCCGTGGCCGCGCTCGCCGGGTTGTGCGCGCTGTTCGCCGTCGGTCTGCTCGTCGGGCTCGTCGCGGTCATCGCGCAACGTGGCGGGCCGGCCCTTAGCTGGTCTTTTTTGACCGAGCAAATCCGTCTCGTCGGCGCGGCCGGCGGGATTTTCTGGAACTTCGTCGGCACCGTCATCCTGCTCGCCTCGGCCTTCGTCTTCTGCGCGCCACTTGCCGTGGCGGTGGCTCTGCTGGAACGCGTCTGGCTGCGCGGCGCGCGCGCGCGCGGCTTTGTTCGCGCCGCGCTTTATACGCTCAATGGCGTGCCGACCATCGTCTTCGGCATCTTCGGATTCATCGTCCTCGTGCTGTGGTGCGGCTGGGGAAAATCCTGGCTTGCCGGCGGTCTGGTGCTCGCGCTCGGCATGCTCCCGACGGTCTCGGTTTCGCTCATCGAACGCCTCCATGCCGTCCCCGAAAAATATCTCGAAGCCGCCGCCGGCCTCGGGCTCAGCAAAGCGCAGATCGTCTGGTCGGTGCTCCTGCCGCAGGCCTGGGGCGGGCTGATCACCGGCTCGCTCCTCGCCCTCGCGCGCGCCGCGGGCGAGACGGCTCCGATCATGTTCACGGCCACGATCTTCGCCGGGGCCACGCTACCGCACGGCATCCGGGACAGCCCCGTGCTTTCGCTGCCGTATCACATCTTCATCCTCGCGCAGGATTCGTTCGACCCCGCCATCGGCTCGAAGCTCTGGGGCGCTGCGCTGGTCTTGCTCGGGCTCGTTTTCCTGCTCAGCCTCATCGCCCTGCCCAGCCGTTTGAAAATGCACGAGGAAGCCAATGTCTGACTGCTGCCCCGCTCCCGCCGCCAGCGAGGTCGCGCCGATCCTGGAAGCGCGCGGGCTCACTGTCCGCGCGGGCGGAAAAGCGCTGCTGCGCGAGGTCAGCTTTGCCGCGCCGCCGGGTCAGGTTTTTGGCATCATCGGCCCGTCTGGCGCGGGCAAAAGCACGCTGCTGCGGGCGCTGAACCGGCTCACCGACTTGTTCCCCGGCCTGCACGTCTCCGGCGAGGTGCTGCTCAACGGCGCGTCCGTCCATGCGCCCGGCATGGATGTGAATGTGCTGCGCGCCCGCATCGGCATGCTCTTTCAGCAGCCCGTCGTCTTCCCCGTGAGCGTCGAGGAAAACGTCCTCTTCGGTGCCCGGCGATTGCGCCAGCTCAACCGCCCGGAGCGCGCCGCGCTCGTCGAATCCGCGCTGCGCGAAGCGACCTTGTGGGACGAGATGAAAGACCGCCTGCGTACCGCCGCCACGCTTCTTTCCGTCGGCCAGCAGCAACGCCTCTGCCTCGCGCGCACGCTCGCCGTGGAGCCGCAGATCATCCTCATGGACGAGCCGACCAGCGCGCTCGATCCGAAATCCACGCAGGCCATCGAAGACCTCATCGTGCGGTTGAAAGCGCGCCGCACCATCGTCCTCGTCACCCACAATGTCGCCCAGGCCCGGCGGGTCGCCGACTGGGTGGCCTGTGTCTGTGTGCGCGAGGGCGCGGGGGAAATTGTTGAGAGCGCCTGCTGCGACGCCGTGCTCGGCAATCCGCAGTGCCGCGAGGTCATCGAATACCTCAGCCGTGCGCCGTAGTTTGGGCAGATCCTTCGACTCCTGACCCTCCATCAAGAAATTCGCCCGGCGCGTGAACTTTTTGCCTGCGCGCGGCAACTTCACTGGGCAAACGCGAAATGCACCCCGATGCGATCTGACACCCCGGACATTGGCCTGCTCTACCAGCAGCACGGAGGCGAGGTTTTGAACTACCTCGCCCGCCGCTGCCCGGAAGCCGCGGCGCAGGATTTGTTGCAGGAGACCTTCCTCCAGGTCGTGCGTTCCGCGGATCGCCTGGAGAGCGTGACCATGCCGCGGGCCTGGCTGTTTGGCATCGCCCGCAAAATGGTCGCCCTCCATTTTCGCCGACTGGCGAAAGCGGAACCGGCCCGCGAAACCGTGCCCGAGACCGGTGCGGCGGCAGACGAGGACCGGCGGCTGCCCGCGATGCGCGAGGCCATCGAGAAGCTCGCGCCGGAGTTGCGCGAGACCTTGGAGCTGCGGCTGACCGACGAGCTTTCCTACGAAGAAATCGCCAGCGTGCTCGGCATCCCCATCGGCACCGTGCGCTCGCGTTTGCACCACGCCGTGCGCCATTTGCGCACGGCGCTCACCCAGCCGGAGACAAATCCATGAACGCAAAAATCCTCGAAACGCTCTTGATCGACCGCGCCCTTGGCCAGCTCTCGCCCGAAGTCGAAGCGCTCGTTGCCGATCATCTCGCCGCCCATCCCGAAGCCGCGCGCACCGCTGCGGAGTTGAGCGAAACCGTCGCGCTTGCCGTCCGCGCGCTGGCGCACCCCGCGCCGCGGTTGAAGCTGCCGCCACCGGCGGTCGCGATTTTTCCGCTGCGCCGCACCCGCCGGGCGCTGGCGCTGGCGGCCTCATTCGTGGCGGGAGCTGGGGTCACGTTTCTCGCGCTGCATAACCCCGCGCCGCAACCCGTTCCAGCGCTCGCCCAAGTGCCCGTGCCCGTGCCGATCCAGCCCGCGCGGCAAGTAAAAACCGATCCCTCCGTTCGCGCCCTTCCGTTTTGGTCAAAGGAACGCGCCGTCGCCTTGGCCGCCGCGAAACAACCCACCCACTAGCCAACCGCCATGAACATCCGCTCCATTTTCAAAACCCTCTCACTCACCGCCGCTGGCGTGCTCGCGCTGCTGCTTACGGGCTGCAATGAACTTCAGGAAACCGTCCTCTGGTCGCCCGATGGCCGGCACGGGTTGGTGCTCGGCGGCACTAAAATCGCCCTCGTCGATGAAACCGGAGCCATCGTCGGGCAGCCCTTTGCCGCGCAGGAGCCAAAGACTCCCCAGCAGGTGCAGGCGTGGATGCCCGACTCCCGTCGCGTGCTGGTGGTGCGCGCGGTGAAGGCGAAGAACTGGAGCGAATGTGCGCCGCTCCTCGGCGTCGAGCGCGCCCAGTCGGTCATCCGCGCTGCCGAGGAAATGCTCGGCTTCCTGCGCAGTTATCGGGGCGATTGGGAGAAATTTGGCGACGACGATCCGCGGGTGAAGCGATGGATGGAACGCCTCGATTTCGCCGCCAACTACTCTTTCAGGCGAGGTTCGTCCGGTGGTGGGTCCGACGGCATCATGCTGGTCGTCGCCTATCTGCGCGAAAGGCACGCGCCGGAGATCGCCCCGCTGCTTCAGACCAAAGCCCTCGGCGAGGAAGACGAGGCCACTCCCGAAATCTACGAACTGCTCGTGCGCCACGTCCTCCGCGGCGCAGCCCCCGCCGAGCAAGTCCTCCTTCGCAGCATGGACGCGATTCCTTGGGCGCAGCCCGCGCCCGATGGCCGGAGCATCGCCTTCGCGCTCCACACCCCGGAGCGGCCCGCGCTTGCCATCATCGACGCGCAGGGCGGCGAGCCCGTGCCGGTGGATGAAGGCGTGGTGCAAGCCGCCTGGACGCCGGACGGCCAGGCACTCGTCTATCAGAAAACCACCGTTCCCTTCACGGCCGTCGAGCAGCAGGCGCAGCTTGGCACACTGACCCGCCGCCAAGTCCGCGACGCCGCCGGGACGGTGCCCGCCCAGCTCGCCGACGCCGAAGACCTCGCCGGCATCCTCTTTTCCAACGAACACAACCGCGTGGCCTGCCTGCCCGATGGTCGCATCCTCTTTGTCAGTTGCGAGCTGAGTCTTCCGGCGGTGGAAACGGCGCGCGAACTCACGCTCTTCGCCATCCGGCCCGGCGCGACGCGCATCCTCGAACGCGTGGTCGCGGACGCGGCCCAGGCGAAACTGCCGGGCCGGCTCGATCACTTCGCCGTCAGCCCCGCCGGCCGGTTCGTCGCGCTGTCCGGCGCGAATGGCGAAGTCGCTGTGCTCTCGCTGGAATCCGGCGAGGTGACGCCGCTCCAAGGCCAGGTCGCGAACTATCAGGACTCGACCCCGTACGAAAACTCCGCCTCGGCCCCGGCACCGACATGGCGCAGCGCCAGCGAACTTTGCTACATCGTGGCTCCCGGCGATCCTGCCGGTCGCCCGCGCCGCGCGGAGGTCGTGCTCCGCCCGCTCGGCGCCGCCCCGCGCATGATCAGCCAGAGCTGGTCCGACGCCCTCACCGCCGGCTTCCTCCCGCGCCCGAAGCCTTGACGGAGAATGGCGCGGCGGCGGAGCCTCGCGGCATGCGTGCTTGTTTCCTCCTCCTTTTCACCCTCGCCGCCGGTGCCGCCGAGCCTTTACCGGACAAGGGCGCACTCCCGTTGCAGTCGCTGCCCGCGGCACGCTTTCATTTTGACGGCGTGGTTGGTGCACGCATCGACGCTAATATCGACGCGTGGCTGCTCCGCGCGCCGGAGGCAAATCCTGGGATGCTCGAAATGTTCCGTGTGCGCGACCGGCAGCCGGTCCCGAAGCTCGTGCCGTGGGCGGGGGAGTTTGCGGGAAAATATCTCATCTCCAGCGTGCAGACGCTGCGGCTGAGCGAGCGCGCGGATTTGCGCGAACACACCGCGCGTTTCGTCGCGGAGTTGATTGCCACGCAGGCGGAGGACGGCTACTTCGGACCGTTTCCGCAAGCGCGGCGGCTGCTCGGCGAGTGGGATCTGTGGGGGCACTACCACGTCATGCAGGGCCTGCTCGCGTGGCACGATCTGACCGGCGATCCAGTGTCGTTCGCGGCCGTGCGCAAAGCGGCGGACCTGATCTGCCGCACCTATCTCGATGGCCCGCGCCGGGTTTTCGATGCCGGTTCGCCGGAGATGAATATGGCGGTGAGCCACGTTCTCGCGGAGCTGCACCGGCGCACTGGCGAAGCGCGTTATCTCCAGCTCGTGCGCGAGATCGAAAAGGACTGGGAGCGCACCGGCGACTACGCGCGCACCGGCGCGGCGGGCGTGCCGTTTTTCAAAACGCCACTCCCGCGCTGGGAAAGTCTGCACGATTTGCAGACGCTCGCCGAACTGTGGCGGATTACCGGTGAGCCGCGCTACCGCGACGCTTTCACGAGCCACTGGCGGACGATCCGCGAGTTCGACGTGCGCAATTCCGGCGCGTTCAGCGGGGGTGAGCAGGCCACCGGCAACGCCTTCGCGCCGACGGCCATCGAGACGTGCTGCACCGTCGCGTGGATGGCGCTGAGCATCGACATGCTGCGCCTCACCGGCGACCCGCGCGTGGCCGATGAACTCGAACTTTCCACGCTCAACGGCGCGCTCGGCGCGCAGCATCCCAGCGGGCGCTGGTGGACCTACAGCACGCCGATGGACGGCGACCGCAAAGCCAGCGCGCACGAGATCGTCTTCCAGGCGCGCGCCGGCACGCCGGAGCTGAACTGCTGCTCGGTCAATGGCCCGCGCGCCCTCGGCATGCTCGGCGAATGGGCGGTGATGGAAGACGCCCGGGGGCTGACGGTGAACTGGCTCGGGCCGTTCGCCTATTCCCAGTTCGTGAGCTTCGGCCAAACCACGCAGCTTTCCTGCGCCACCGACTACCCGCTTGGGAACCGGATCAAATGGACGGTCGGGCGCATTGTGGTCAGCAGGCTGCTGACCGCCGACGAGCTTCCCGAAACCACGCTGCGCTTTCGCATCCCGGCGTGGTCGGCAAAAAATGTCGCGCGACTCAATGGCGAGCCGCTGCTCGCGCCGAAGGCGGGCACGTATCTCGAAGTGCGCCGCGTCTGGAAAGCGGACGACGTGGTGGAACTCGATCTCGATTTCGATCTGCGCACTCTCGCCGGCCAGCGCGAGCAGGTCGGCAAGGTCAGCCTCTACCGCGGCCCGCTGCTTCTCGCCTACGATCAGCGCGACAACGCTTTCGATGAGTTCGCAATTCCGCGCGTGGAGGTGAGCCAGTTGGCCAAGGCCAGCCTCGTGGACGTAAAAGCAACCGGCGGTTCCGCGCCGTGGCTGCTCGTGGAGGTGCCGACGGTGCGCGGTTCGCTGCGCCTGCGCGATTACGCGACCGCTGGCATGACCGGCACGCGTTATCGCTCGTGGCTGCGCACCGCTGCGGCCGCGCCGGCGAAGTCGGACGGCCCGCCGGAACTGCGCGCCGACCTGCGCGGCGACGCGAAACCGCAGGCTGGCAGTCTCGTGCGAGCGACGAATTTCACGCCTGCTGAAAACGCCGTCCGCCTCAACGGTACGGATGAGATGCTCGTTTACGCGCTGCCGCCGGATTTCGGTGCGGGCGATTTCACCGTCGCCGTCCGCGTCCGCGTGAACGTGCTGCCGGAGAAACGCCTCGGCCAGATCTTCAGCGCGTGGTGCGCGGCCGGCGACGATCCGCTGCGCCTCGTGGTCCAGGACGGCGTCATCTCCGCCCGCATCGAGGGTGGTGGCGACAGTTCGACCGGCGGCGTGCCCGTTACGCCGGGCAAATGGCAGCACCTCGCGGCGGTGAAGGAAGCCGACGTGCTCACGCTCTACGTGGACGGCGTCCCGGTTTCCACCGCCAGCGCGCCCGCTAAGCTCGCGACGAAATCCCAAGCCTGCGCCCTCGGCGGTAATCCGCTCTACTCCGGCCCCGAGTTCCTCGCGGCGGACTTCGCGGCATTTTCGATCCACAGCCGCGCGCTTAGTGACGAGCAAATCGCCGCGCTGGCGAAATAGTGCTGCGGCTTGGCGGAGGGAAGCGCTCCTGCGCGCCCCAGGAGCGCGCACTCTCGGGCCCCGCTCCACTTCTCGCGCGGGAGCGCTGGAGCGCTTCCCTCCGGGTGTTCCCGCACGCCGAGCCGGGGCGTTTACTTGAGCGTTTTCAGGTAGGCGAAGAGGTCGCTGACTTGCTCGGGAGTGTAGGCATCCAGCAGGCCCTCAGGCATGAGGGAGCGGCGGAGGTATTTGGTGTCGCGGATTTCGGCTTTCGGGATGCGGCGGTCTTCCGTGCCGGGGGCGCGGACGACGACGGCGTCCTTGTCTTCGCTGACGAAGAGCGCGTCCACGAGGTCGCCGTTTTTCAGCTCCACGCGGTAGATGCGGTAGCCGTTTTCCATCGCGGCGTTCGGCTGGAGAATGTTGCGGAGGATGCCTTCGGTGCCCATCGCGCCGACGCCGCTGAGGTTCGGGCCGATGTTGCCGCCGGCCGGGCCCATGAGGTGGCAGGCCTGGCAGAGCGCGGCGGCGACTTTGCCGCGCGCGGCGTCGCCGGGCTGGTTGGCAAGGGCGCGGTTCTTCGCGTACTTCGCGTCGAGGGCGGCGGCTTCGTTGGCGTCGAGGATGGGCGGGAAGTCGCTGGTCTTGGTGATCTTCGCGCCGGCTTGCAGCTTGGTCCAATCGCCCGCGGCACTGGTAAAGACGAGGCCGGCGGTGTTGGCCGGCAGGCTGCGGTCGCTGGCAGCGCGGATTTCATCGGCGGTGCGCTCGCGGTTCCAGAGGCGGTATTCGGCAAACATGCCGGCGGTGCCGCCGGGTGCGCTGTTCCAGGCGATGCGGGCGTTTTCGATTTTCTGCGGTGCGGGTTTGGTGCCGGTGGCGTCGAGTTCGCCGTCGAGGTAGAGCTTCCAGATTCCGGCGGCGTCGCGCGTGGCGGCGACGTGCGTCCAGAGCCCGGGCATGACGGGCTTTTTCGCGATGGCGACATCGCCGGCAGCGAAGCCATAGACGCGGAATTTTCCGTCATAGAAGTTAATGTCGATCTGGCCGGGCGCGCCGAGGATGCTGTCGGCGTTGCCGATCTTGCGGCCCTGCGGAGAAAGGAGCAGCCAAGTCTCGATGGTGCAGGGGCCGTCGAGCGTCACGCCGGTTTGCGTCCACGCTTCTTCGCTGCCGTTGAGCGCGAGGACGGGGCGGAAAAGCGCCCCGATGTCCTGCATGAGCGCGGCGAGATCGGCGTCGCCGGGGAGCACGGCCTGGAGTTTATCGACAGCCGGACCGTCGAGTTCGGTCTTCGCGAGCGCGCCGGATTTGAGCGCGGCGACGATGGCTTGCGCGCCGGCCTTGGAAGCGGCGAGACGGCCGAGCACGCCCCGCCGCTGGCTGGCGGTGAGCTTCGGGAAAATCGCGAGGACGCGGGCCGGGGCGTCGGCGGCGCGCGAGGCGGCGAGGGCGGTGAGCGCTTCGTCGCGCACGGCGGCGTCGGGCGCGGTGGTGGCGAGTTTGGCGAAAAGTTCCGCCTGTCCGCTCCCGAGTTCGGTGAGGGCGCGGAGGCCGGCGAGCGCGGGCTGGGTCGCGCCACTTTGCACAAGGGCAACGAGCGCGGGCTCGGCGGTGGGGAGCTTGAAGCCGGCGGCGAGTTTCACACCGAGGTCGAGGCTCGCGGGGTCTTTGCTGGCGAGCAGCGCGGTGGCGGCGTCGGCGAGGAAAGGGGTGAGCTTGGCGGCGTCGAGGCGGGTGCGGGTGGCGAGGAGAGCGTCGAGAGCGGCGACGCGGGTCTGCGGGTTGGACAGAACGGCCCGCAGGGCCTCGCCCACGCCGGGCTCGCCGGGGAACTGCGCGAGCCGCAGCACTTCCTCCTGCCCCGGCGCGCGCGTGAGCTTCGGCAAAAGCTGCGCGACCCGCGCCGCGCTGGCCTTCGGCTCCAGCGCGAGCGTGGCGAGGAGGCGGTTCTCAATCGGCAGCGATTTAGCGGCGTCAGAATCGAGAAACTTCGCAACCGCGTCCGGATGCTTTTCGAGAAACATCCGTACGAGATAACGCTCAAACTCGCGATCGTAGGCTTCGCGGACTTTGATCGGTTTTCCTTTCTGAGTGGAAGGTGCGAGCGGCTCGGCGAGAGGAGGGCGGGCAACGCTGAGGAGTAATGAAATCCCAATTCCACCGTCTGCTGATTCAAGTGCAGATGAGATGGCGACCCAGCGTATGAATTCAGCCCGAACTTCCGGGTCGGTATCCTCGCTCATCCGAGCAAACTCCTTGGTCGACTCACCCCACGGCCAAGTAGTCGCGGGCTCGGCCAAACGCAGCGCTTCACGCCTCATGTTCCGGTTCGGATCAAGAAGGAGAGATGTTTCGAGTTCAACCGACGCTTCGTTCAGGCCAACGAGAGCCCAGAGCGCTTGAATCCTTCGGGCCGCGCTTGCTCCTTTATCTTCAACGATGCCCCGCAATTTCATCGCCACGCCTTTGTCTTTCCCATCCGCCAGCGCCTGCCACGCCAGATGACTCTGCGCGAGCGATGGTCCGCCGAGCTTGGCCAGCAGCTCATCGCCGGTCGCCTTCGTGAAATCCGGCACGTCGAAGGGCTGCTGCGCGGTCGCTTTCACGCGCCAGATGCGGCCGCGGGTTTTGTCGCGTTCGGGATGGTTCCGCGGGACCTCGTTGTGGGAGATGATCTTGTTGTACCAATCGACGATGTAGAGGCAGCCGTCGGGGCCGATGGTGATGGCGACGGGCCGGAACCATTCGTCGCTCGACGCCACGAAATCCGGCAGCTTTTCCAACGCCCAGCGCGGGCCGTCGCGGTGCATTTTAATGGCATTGATGCGGCGCGTGATGGGGTTGGCGATGAGCATGGTGTCGCACCACTGCTCGGGAAACGTCGAGGGAGCCACCCGGCCGGTGGTCAACGAGCTAATGTTAACCGAACCGGCGGTCGAGGGGGCCACGCCGGAAGTCTGAGTCTTCGGTTTATTGGATGCGGTGGTGCTTTCCCCCGTCCATTTGTCCGTGAGCGCAAGGCCGCTCAGGCCGGTGCCGCCCATCGGGATGCCGGGCGTGCCGGGAAACTCGGGCGCGTAGCTTTTCCACTGGCGATCGGAGCAGCCGGGGTAGTTCGCGTATTCGTGGAAGGGCATGACGGGGTAGCCGAAGTCGTTGGCCTCCTGGATGAAGGCCTCGCCTTCGCCGTTGAGCACGAGGCCCCAAATGTTGCACGGGCCGTTGCTGGTGATGTCGAAGCCGGAGCCGTCGGGGCGGAACTTCGCCATGCGTGTCTGGTCGAACTGCACGGCGTCCTTTTCGTGGCCGGGTTGTGCGACTTTGCCGTAGTTGAACGCGCCCTGCGCCATCCAGATCCAGCCGCCGGGTGCGCGCATGAATTGATGCGGGAAGAGATGCGAGTCCTGCACGCCGAAGCCGGTAAGAATGACGGTGCGCTTGTCGGCTTTGCCGTCGCCGTCGGTGTCTTCGAGAAAGGCGATGTCGTGGCCGTGCTGGACGTAACAGCCGTTTTTGTACGGCAGCACGCCGAGCGGGATGGCGAGGCCCTCGGCGAAGACGCGCGGCTTGCTCGCGAGGCCGGTGGGCGATTTCGGGTCGCGGTCGAAGATGAGCACTTTGTCCTTCGCCTTGCTCGCGTAGAGCGCATCGGCGGCGGCGGGGTTTTCGTTGCCATCGACGGGGTATTCGAGCGCGGTCGTGGTCCACAGCGCGCCATGCTGATCAAAGGCGAGCGGGACGAATTTTCCGATGCCATTCGCGATGTCCTCGCTCGCGACGAGTTCGATTTCAAAACCCGGCGGCAGCGTGAACGCAGCTTTTTCTTCTTCCGGCGAAAGCGGCGATGCCTTCGCGGCTTTCGGTGGCTCCGGTGCGCCGATGACTTTCTCCGTCGGCGGCAATTCCTCGATGGTGATGTCTTTCACCTGGACCAACGCCTTGCCGCCGCCGTGAACCTGGATGCCGATTTTCCCCGTCTGCACAATCGCCGGATCGGCCTCGGTATAGTCCACGCCTTGCACGCCGTTGATCCACGTCTGGATGCGCCGCCCATCGGCGCGGATGATGTATTCGTTCCAGTCGTTGAGCTTCAGTACGGGTCGTAGCGCCGCCATGTCGGACGGGGCCATGAGCTTGTTGCGCCGCGATTCGTCGTAGATCGCGCCATACCAACTCGGCTCGCCGTAGTCGCACTGGTAGCCGGCCATTTCGGAGTTGTTCGGCACGCGCTGGCTGCGGATCTGGAAGCCGGAATTGACGAAGCCCTCGCTGCCCGTGAGCTTGATTTTGAAACGCACGATGAAGTTTCCGTAGTCCTTCACCGAGGCGAGGAATTCATTGCGCGGGACCGCTTCGGTGAGCGAGCCGCCGGTGATGCAGCCATCCTCCACGCGCCACAATTTCGCATCGCCCTCCCAGCCGGCGAGGGTCTTGCCGTCAAAGAGCGGTGTGGTTTTGCCGATCGGCGGCGACTCGGCGTGGACGACCGAAGTGAAGACGAGGACGGCGAGGGCGAGGAGGCGTTTCATGGGAGGCGTCGGGTGGGTTGTGGAGGGGAAGACCCGGACGATGCCAAAGACTTTGGGAAAGTCACCCGGCGAAAATCTTCATTACTTTGGCGTGAAGGCCAGCCTGGGAAAATGCTTCTGCAGGCCCTTGTCAAAAGTAGCCAAATCGCGGCATCCCCGCTCGCGGCATAACGCGGAAATAAGCGCATCGGCCAGATCTGCACCGAGGCGAACGATCCTGAGCGCGCCGCGAACACGGCCTTCGTCCTCAAAGATCAGATTGTGGACCGTCAGCAGTCTCGCGAACGTTTCCACGATCTCATCGCGCGTCCACGCATACACGCCCGACAGCACCCAATCCACCTCCACAAGCACGAGGTCGGGCACAAAGAACGTCGCGCCCTTCCTGTTCAGCAGACGCAAGGCAGCCTGGAACTGCGCGGGATCATCCTGCGTCAGGTAGCGGACGAGAACATTGGTATCGAGCCCCGTCATTATTTCGAGCCCTTGGGGCGTTTGAAGCCGCGGGCCGTGCCCGCGCAGATCGCGGCTTGCATGTCCTCCAAGCTGGCGGGTTTGGACCGGCCTTTCTTCGGAAAAGAGCCTGCGAGCTGTGCGAACGTGGCCGCCTTCGCGGTCAGGATCACCCGTCCGTCCGACTCCATTTCAAAACAGAGCGTGGCGGACGGCTGGGCCTGCAGTGCAGCCACCACCGCCTTCGGGATGGTGGTCTGATTCTTTGAGGTGAGTGTCGATGTGAAGACCATGCGTGGTTAGTTCCATTCCTCCTTGCCACGATCAAGAGAAAAGGAAATTCCATGCTGTCACGGAAGTTCCAATATTCCTTGCTTCCGCAATCCTCCTCACCATGGCGAGAGTGCGGAATGGGTAAGCCCGGCTACGGCGCGGGGATCGGTTTCATTTCGAGCTGGTCGAAAAGGAAAGCGAAGACGTCGGCCTGCTCGGCGATTCGTTCGGTGAGGGCGGTGCCCATGCCGTGGCCGGAGGCGCCGCTGAGCCGGACGAGGATGGGCCGGTCGGACTTCGTCGCGGCCTGGAGGCGCGCGGCCATTTTGCGGGAGTTGGCGGGGTTGACGCGGCCGTCGTTTTCGCCGGCGAGGAAAAAGACGGCGGGGTATTTCGTGCCGTCGGTGACGTGGTGGAAAGGCGAGTAGGCATGCAGCGCCTTGAACTGCGCGGGGTCTTTGACGGTGCCGAATTCGGTGACGTTGAAAGCGCCGTTCGGGTCGAGTTCGACGCGCAGCATGTCGTAGATGCCGACGTGCGCGATGACGGCGCGGGCGAGTTCGGGGTGCTGGGTGAGGAACGCGCCCATGAGCAGGCCGCCATTGCTGCCGCCTTCGACGGCGAGTTTTTCGGAGCGCGTGTAGCCGCGAGTGATGAGGTGCTGCGCGCAGGCTGCGAAGTCATCGAACACGTTTTGCTTGTTCGTGAGGTTGCCCGCGAGGTGCCACTCCTCGCCGTATTCGCCGCCGCCGCGGAGATTGGCCACGACCATGACGCCGCCACGGTCGAACCACAACCGATCCATGAAATCAAACTGCGGCCGCAAGCTGATGCCGTAGCCGCCGTAGCCGGTGAGCAGCGTGGGGTTGGAGCCGTCGAGCTTCGTGCCTTTGCGGCGCAGGATGTTGACCGGGATTTTTACGCCGTCTTGGCCCACGGCAAATTCGCGCACCGCTTCGATGTCGCTGAAATCGACCGGCGACGTATTGAAGAGCGCGGTCTTTTTCAGGGCGGCCGTCGCGGGGTCGTAGAGATACCACGCGGCGGGCGCGGTGAAACTGGTCTCGCGGAAAAGGATGCGGTCATCGTCCGGACGATCCTCCAGTGCGAGGAGTTGGCCGACGCCGGACGTCGCGGGAAGCGGAAGGTCGCGCATGTTTTTGCTCGCGAGATCGAACTGCCGAATCCGCGAGGGCCCGCCGACGAGATCCGACACGAACAGGAATGAAGCCGTGGGCGTGATCGCCTCGATCACGGCGTCGCCTTCCCGCACCACGAGATCGGCGGCCTTCAGCGGCCTGCGGCCATCGAGCGGAAGGCCCAGGATTTTCCCGCGCGGCGCATTCTTCACCGAGCGGAGGTACAGCGTCGCGCCATCGCTGCCGAAGGCCGCTTCCTTGATGGCGTCTTCAAACTGCGTCACCTGCCGCCACGCCGCGCCGTCGCCAGCCCGGAGGTCGCGGACGTAGTGGGCGAATTCGCCGCCGTCGCCATTGGCCACGCTCGCAAGCAGCCAGCGGTCGTCGCGGGAAGTGTGCAGCTCGATCTCGGCGATGCGCGGAAAGTCGCGGCCCGCGGAATAGACATCAGCGCTCTCGGGCGCTCCGAGTTTGTGGAAATAAATTTGCTGAAAGAAATTGAGATCAGCCTCCGGCTTTTCACCGGCGCGCGGATAGCGGGTGAAGAAAACCGCCTGCCCATCCGGCGTCCAGGCCGCGCTCCCGCCGCCCGTCGGATACTGCACGCGGGCGATGCGATCGGGCAAATGCTCGCCGGTGTCCGTCCGGTAAAAATGCAGCGTGCCCTCCTCGCTGCCGTGCTCCGAAAGACAAACGGCGAGCAGCTTTCCATCCGGCGAAGGCACGAACCAATCCATGGCCACCTGGCCCTTCGGCTCGATTTCATTCGGATCGAGCACGACCTTTTCCGAGGCCAGATCATCGGCGGAGGCCAGCGCGACGAGCAGGCGCTGCTGCTTAGGCGGTTGGAACTTCAACGCAAAGAGGCGTCCAGGCCGCGAGACCAGGTCGCTGTAGGAAGGCGTGACCTTTGCGTAAAGCTCGGTCAGCCGCGCCTGGATTGCGGTGTGATCGGGGAGCGCGTCGAGGTAGGCGCGGGTGAAGCGGTTCTGCGCGTCGGTCCAGGCCTTCACCGCCGGCGTGCCGGCTTCCTCCAGCCAGCGATATTCGTCCACGACCTTGACGCCGTGATATTCGTCCGACACCGGTTTTTTCTCCGTCAGCGGCTGTGCGGCTGGAGTGGTGGAAGGCAGGAGTGCGGACATGGCAATGGCGATGGTGAGTGGGGTCAGGAGGCGGGTTTTCATTGATGTAGGTGGGCCGGTAAGTCGCTCGCGAACTGATCAGGAAAGCGATCGAAAAAACACTTGAACCGCTTAATCGCTCCGCTTGCTGCCGGATTGAGCTTCGCAGAGGTCGGGTGCGCTGGCGCGTTCCTGCGCTCATGGACCACGCCGGTCCCGCGATCGACCACGCGAAACCCCGCCGACGGAAGCCGACGCTCAGGCCTAATACGCTCGGCCCGGCTGTGGCTAAGCCCAAGCAAATGGTCTCGCCCGTCGCCAGCGGCACGTCCGGGAGGCAAGCCCGATATTTCTCCCGCAAGCCGTGTCTCAACCTAACCTCAACCGCCGCCGGCGCAGGAGCGCGAGGCCGCCGAGGGTGAGCAGTGTGCAGGAGGCTGGTTCGGGGACGACTTGGGCCACGACGAGGTTGTCGAAGCCGCCGATGCCGGCGCTCTCGAAGTTCACGAAGTTGTCGGTGTAGCCGCCGCCCGTCTTCGAAAAGCTATAGACGAGCGCGCCATCGGCATACGCGGCGATGTCGGTCTGGCCCACGCCGTCGAATGGATTTTGGTCGCCGGGATCGGTGAACAGCAGCTCGAAATGATGCAGGTCGTTCGTCACATTCGGGCCGGGGCCCCACATCTCCGCGCCGCTGACGACAGCGCCGCCATCAAAGGCCTGAAGGGCGCCATTCCCGCGAAGGAGAATGCCGAAATGCGCGTGCGCGCCGTTCACGAAGCCGTTCTTGTCCGCGGCAGACTGGCCGAGATTGATCGCGCCCCATTGCGTCGGGTCGCCGCCACCGTTGATGTTTGGTGCGAGGTCGAAACTGATCGACAATCCGCCCGCCGAGTCCGCGCCGTTGAAGTTGTGATCGGGCGCGGAGACGCCGGTGAAAAACGCGGTGAGCAGGTAGTTGCCGCCATCGACGCCGCCGGTCGTGTTGCCGACCTGGGTGTTGCCGACCTGCGCGTAGTTGATCGGCCCGCCCGACACGAGCGACCCGCCCTGCCGCGCGGCGATGTTGAAGTTGACGTTGTTGGTGTCGGGGTTGGAGGGCGCGTAGAAGTTGTCCGTGAAGAGCGCCTGGTAGCCGACCATGCGGTTGGTGAAGGCATAGGTGTGGAAAGTGTCGGCAGGGTTGGACGGCGTGAGCGCAAAAGTCATGGTACTGCTCGTGGCGGTGAACCCATAGGTGAGCAGGCTGCCGGGAGTCGCGTTTTCGTCGAAGAGGAAGGAATCGGCACCATTGGCGGTGACGGTAACCAAACGTCCGCCTGGGGCACCAAAGGCGGTATTGTAAAACACCGACTCGTAGGCCTGGCCGACACGCAGGTTGTTCAGCGTCACCGTGGCGGGATTGCCGTTGAAGGTGAAATCGCTGAGCGCGGTGCCGATGTTGCCGGTGACCGGCGTGGCAAATCCGGTGAAGACATTGGGATTGGAGCCCACGCTGTAATTGTTCGTCGAGGGGTTGCCCACCGCGCCGGGACCGGTGAAGACCGCGCCATTGACGGTCAGGTTGCCGCTGCCGGCGACATTGATGGCGTGGGTGTAGGCACTGTCCGCAGTGATGCCGGAGTCGGCATCGCCGGTGAAAGGGCTAAGGGTGAAGGCGCCCGCGTGTGCGGAGACGGCCATCAGCACGAGGGTGGTGGCGATTGAGCCGGTGAGTGCGAATTTCATAACAGAAGGTGCTTTGGTGAGGGGGCGGGAGGAAGTTGGGCGGGCATTGTAAAGGAGGGGGAAAGCTAATCTCCCGTACAGCCTGCCGAGGAAAGACGCGGAGGATAGAAGTGCGCCCAAGCGCGTCAATAATAACTTCATAGTCCATCACATTTTCACTGGAAGCAGGAACTCGGCGACGGATAGTCCGGCGCTTCCTTAAATCCCCCGATGAAATTTTGCTCTCTCCTGCTGATCCTCCTCGGCTGCCTGCTCGCGCCGATCCGTGCGCTGCCGCCGAATGACGCGGTCGTGGTCTTCAACGAGATCCACTACAACCCGCCGGGCACGGGCGAGGCGGGGGAGTGGATCGAGCTGTTTAATATGATGGGCGTGAGCGTGGATCTGTCGCACTGGCGGATCGCGGGCGGGGCGGATTACACGTTCGCAGCGGGCACGGTGATCCCAGCAGGCGGGTATCTGGTGATCCCGAAAACACCGGGTGGCGTGCTGGGGGTGCTGGGACCGTTTTCGGGGACGCTGAATAATGCGGGCGATACGCTGCGGTTGCTGGACAACAACGATCGCGCGATGGATGAGTTGACCTACGGCGACAAGGGCGAGTGGCCGGTCGGGCCGGATGGCGGCGGCGCCACCCTGGCGAAGCGCGACAGCTACAGCGGTTCGGCGCGGGCGGAAAACTGGACGGCGAGTGCGCAGCCGGGCGGGACTCCGGGAGCGGCGAACTTTCCCCCGCCTCCGCCGCCGGTGACGGCGCGCGTGATCGGGCAAAACTCGACGTGGAAATACAATCAGACAGCGCAGGCCGCCGGCTGGCAGAATGGCGCGTTCAACGACACGGGCTGGAGCATGGGGCAGGCAGGATTTCAATTTGGCAATCCGCAGATTTACATGGACCCGCCACCGGCGGTGCCGGGCGGAATCTGGAGCGTGCTGACGTGGACGGGCGACGCCAATTCGGGTGTGAGCAATGCAAAAAGCTACACGCACAAGATCGGCTTCAACCGCGCGGGCGGCTACACGGCGATCAATGGCGTGACCTTCGATTCGCCGGGCTCGAATGTGCATTCGGGCGCAACTTGGGCGTTGCTGGGGGCGGACTTTGCCTTCACCAGCAACGGGAACGGGCAGGGTGCGAACAATCTCCCGGGGGGTACCGGCAGCCGCCAGCTTTGCGAGGAATTCTTTTACGGCAATAGCTACAACGGCAAATCGCGCCTCGAACTCTCGGGCCTCACGCCGAATCAGAACTACATAGCAACATTTTACACGACAGGCTTTGGCGATCCGCCGGTGCGGCGGAATGAGATCACGCCGAGCGATAACGGGGCGCCGTTCGTGGTGGATGAAAATGCGACGCGCTCGGGCAACGGGCTGATCGTGAAGTATCACTACACCGCGAGCGGCAACGGGACGTTTGCGTTCGACTTCAAGCCAATCGACGCGGGGACGTGGCATCAGTACGCCTTCAGCAATGAGGTCGCCACCGCGCCGCCGAACGAGGTGGCGGTGACGGGCGTGGGTATCGCGGATTTCAGTTCGGAGCGGATCTTGGGATTCACGCGCGCCGCGGTCCATTGCGTGAACGGCTCCGGCATCGCTGGCCAGACGCACGGGGTCACGGCGAACGGCACGATGTGGCAGACGAATGGCACCGCGACCGTACCGAATGATCCGCTGCCTGCGGTCATCACCTTCGATCTCGGCAGCGTGACACATCTCACGTCCTTTCATGTGTGGAATTACAACGAAAGCG
>JBBQCM010000013.1:0-76288 GCA_038318725.1 Chthoniobacterales bacterium | reverse complement strand
TGAAAAAATGGGGCCATTCAAGGCCTCTTACGACCACCCGCCGCCGCTCGGCTAATCCATTCCTACAGAGTCCGGGCAGGTGGGGCCAGTCCTGTCCAAATGAGTCCATTTCGCCCTTTCGAATTTCAAGACCGGCGCAATCGACCACTCTGCCACCCCTCCACATCACTGGTATGAGTCACTCGCAGCTAATTTTACAACAAAGTCGCAGAATGCCTCTACTGGAAGGCAACAAGCTCGACTACCGGCTCGTCAAGGTCAACGGAAAGCAGATTAGACGCGCGCTCAAGACTGCGGTGTTGCGACTGCGAAGCGGCGTCTGCCGGAATTCCGCGCGAAAACCGAGCGGCTGGAGGGCGAGGAGAATCGGAATATCCGGTTCGAGGAACTTGCGGATGAATGGCTCGCTAGATCAAGTCCGGTCTTAAGCCAAAGTCTTACGCGCGCCCGCGCGTCGCGCTCGTCGGGTTGATGCCGCTCTTTCGCGGGATGGCCGTGAAGACAATTGGTTTCGCCGAAACCGACGCTTGGAAGCGCACGCGCGGAGCGACGGTTTCCCTCCATCAAGAGCTATTCGGCACCTTCGTTGCCATAGCCGCGGCCTTGACAGCGCCACGGAGACTTTGTGGAAACGGGCCAACTTCGCGCTCGTGGTAGTCGGCGACGCCGGAACGATTCCGAAGCTCCGGCGGGGTGACGACCGCAACGTAATCCAGCGGATGATCGCGCTCCGTGAGAAGGCGCAACTTGGCTTTGAGGAGTTCCAAGCCGGCGAAAAACCTCGCGTCAGGCCCACAAACCCGAAAGGGCGCGTGGCTGAGGAACGTGCGGATCGTGTCGTAGTCGGGATATCGTGGCCATCCACCTTCCGCACCCGCGTCACGACCTCACGCTCTTGAGCACGAGCGAACTTAACCCGTCCGCTGAACATCCCGGAATCGCTGATGCCCAATGCGATTCGTGAGAGCGTCATCCCCCCAACGGCGAGATCGCTCGCTCGACAATCATCGCGCTGACCGAAGATGAACCCGAAGAATTGCGGCACGGATTTCATCCCGTCTCGCTGGAGAACGCGCCACATCACTTCGCCGCCAAATGCCGTTATCGGCATGTCGGCATGAGCGCAGGCGCTCCGCAGTCGGACGGAGGGTTCTCGCATCGCCAGTCGCGTCAAGCGGCGCACCGAGGGCGACCCAAACTGGTCGCCAAATCCAAGTGCCGGTCGGGCACACTTAAGAAATTTCCTGGGGTCTCGCGGGCGGCTTAGGCACGCATTTAGGTGACGCACTTTCATCATCGTCGAAAAAGCCTGGCCACTGCTTTCTCCCGAAACGCGAATATCTTTGCGAGCTGTGGTTTCACGAGGAAGGGATGCACGAGATCGCCGAGCGGTCCAAACGGCAGCACGTAGGTCACGCGGTCGGTCACTTCGATTCGCTCATCATCGAGCGGCTTGAAGTGGTGCTCGTGGTGCCAGATGCGGTAGGGGCCGATGCGCTGCTCATCCACGAAAAGTTTTCTCTGCTCGACGTGCGTGATTTCGGTGAGCCATCGGACGGGGATGCCGAGCAGCGGGCGGACCCGGTATTCGATCATCATGCCCGGATGCACGCACTCCGGCAGCGCGGTGAGAATCGTGAAATCCAGTTCGGGAGGAGTGATTTTCGCGAGGTTGCGCGGGTCGGAGAAGAAATCCCATGCGCGCTCGATGGTGGTCGGAATGATTTGTGAGAATTCTAGGACGTGAATCATGGTGGTGATGGAACGCGCGGTGAAAATCGGGTGCGGAGTCCGAGCGTCAATGCGTTGCGCTGGAGCCGGCGTGGACCAACGTGGCCAGTTGCTGCCGCAGCAGGGCTGAATCGTGGAGGTGATCGACAAATCTCGAAGGTATCCCCGCGAGTCCGCACGCCGTACCAAGTAGCGCTCCCACGACTGCACCGCGGTGGGAGTTATCTCCGCCGACATTGGTGTTCGCGATCACTCCGGCCTCGAAATCATCCGCATATTTCCACGCGAGAAACAGGGAGGCGGGAAAGGCATCCGCGATGTAGCAGGCGGGGCTGACTCGATGTCCGATCACTACTTCGTCCGGCTCGCGCGACCACTGCTCGGCTTTGCGCTTCGAGAACCAGTCGGCGCCGTGCTCGAAGATGGCTTCGCGTAGGTCGGCACCCGCTGCCACTCCGCAGAGAATCCGGGTTAGCGCGTCTCCTGCGATGCTTACCTCCTCGCTCCGATGGGTAAGATGGATGTGTTCGCGGACCGCCTCACGCGCAGCCTTCAAATCCGTGGCGAAGAACGCAGAGAGGACGCCCACATGGGCGAGCCCACCGATGTGAATGTCGCTGCCGCCGCATCTTCTCGGCGCCATGCCACGCGCGTAGGCGGTGAAGAATTTCCGGTGATACTCTTCGAGGTAGGTATCGCGGTGTTGTCCCGGCGTGAGCATGAAATGGATGTAGCGCTCCAGATAATCATCCGCGTCGTAGCCACCGCGCGCGACCAGCGACTCGATGAGCACTTTCGCGAGCTGGAGGTTGAGGGTGTTTTCGCCGGCGCGGAGGAACTGATGGTAGTGGATGCCGCGCTGTCCCCAGTATTGCGCCTGATCGTGCAAAATGTCGCCGCGCTCGTTCAGCGGAGTGTATTCCGAACGCCAGAGGATGCTGTCGGCATGCGGGCTTATCGGCGCAACGTATTCGCGAACCACGCCATAGTCGCGATGCAGTGCGGCGCGGTCGTAATACCAATGCAAGGGCATGGCGAGGGCGTCGCCGATGAAAGAACCCCATGCGAGCCCGGAGAGTGTGTCTTGGTTTATCGAGATCATATTGTGGGTGATGGTTACTTGGCGACTGATTCGCTAAACGCGGCGCATGCGTCGTGCGGACGCAGTTTGCCTTGGCGCCGATGCATGAAAAAGCGAAGCCCGGAGCTCTCGCCCCGGGCTTGCTGTCTTTTTAATCTGTTGGAAACTTCGGGATTACTTGGGCATCAAGACGCTATCGATGACGTGGATGACGCCATTCGTGCCGACGATGTCGGTCTTCACGACTTTCGCGCCGTTCACGGTCACACCGCCGTCGGTGACTTTGATGTCCAGCGATCCGCCCTGCACGGTTTTGGCCATCATCGTTTTGACATCGGCGGCCATCACCTTACCGGCGACGAGGTGATAGGTCAGGATCGCGGTGAGCTTCGCCTTGTTCTCGGGCTTGAGCAGTTCTTCGACGGTGCCCTTCGGCAGTTTCTCAAACGCCGCGTTGGTCGGGGCGAAGATCGTGAAGGGACCGGCGCCGTTCAGCGTATCCACTAGGCCCGCGGCCTTCACTGCGGCGACGAGGGTCGAGAAGTCGGCGTTGCCTGCGGCAATGTCGACGACGGTTTCGCCCGCTGGCGCTGCCGCGGCGTTGTTAATGACGAGCGGGCTGAGGGACAGCACCGCGATGGTAAGTGCGAGGATTTTTTTCATAGGTTTATTAGTAGGTTAGTTTGTTTGCACCGTTGTGAACGGCTCAACCTTAACGAAGGCGGCGCTCCGGTGGAGACGCGGTATATTTTTCTAAAAGAACGCTCATCCTGCATCCGCAGAGAGCTGCGAGACGTGTGCGGTTCACAATTTCCCAAGGGCGAAAATCGAAACGTCCACCGCGCTCGCGCACACGGTGGAGATTGGTGGCCCTGCGAGCTCGAATCCCGCCTGCCGCGCTGGCTCGACGGAAAACTCCGGAACCACAGCGTGCGAGATTCGATAAGGCTGGTGATGCACTCGGCCGCAGTGCAGGGCACCACTCCGGTCGGTGGAAAACAGCGCGTATCTTTCGACGAGAAAAAATTCCAGCGACCCAGGCGGAGCTTGGCGCGTGTCGCCGTCGGGCAGCCATTCATAAGATGAGAGCGCGGGTGTTCCGCGCCGCTGGGAGTGATACTTGACCGCTCCGTCGCGTCGCGTCGCACGCATCTTCGCGTGGAAATACGGGAGGTGGAAGAACCGACGCGCGATGACCACGGCGAGCGGCTGATTGCAATCCAGCGAGTAGAACAAGACCCCGGGCCGGCCTGAGCGATCGTGGACGTAGGTCCGCACGTTGAGTTCCAGAAACCACGACACCCAAGGCAGCGGCGGCAGCCATGCGGGTCGCACGCGCTCCATGAAGAAAGGCACGATGCCGAGGTAGGCGGCGCCCTCGAAAGTATCGGCGAACAATCCGGGCGGCAGCGTGGCCTGCACAACGCTCGCTTCGACTTTCCAATGAAGAAAAAGCAAATCGCTCCAGCGTTGCCGGCCAAATATTGGAGTCGTTGGGCGCTCGCGCATCGCCAGTCGCTGGGCCATGGCCGGGATAACTGTAGGGACACTCATGCCCTCAAGAGAGTCACATTCCATGATGGTCGCACCGGAGGCGCCCGCCGTCCCGGCTCCGACGATCCCGATTTTCAGACGCATGATTGGCTTGCGCTTTCGGCGCGGATTGTCGCCGCTTGTTTCTGAATGGCATCGCGCCGCGAATCGTCCAGTCGCGCGAGGTTGCGCACCTGCATCGCCATGCGCTGATTTTTCCGCAGCATCGGCTCGTGCTGGAGCAGGAAATCCCAGTAGAGCGTGGTGAAGGGGCACGC
Organism: Chthoniobacterales bacterium; assembly: GCA_038318725.1. GTDB lineage: Bacteria > Verrucomicrobiota > Verrucomicrobiia > Chthoniobacterales > Chthoniobacteraceae > Chthoniobacter. Next base: position 71,665 of record JBBQCM010000013.1, on the reverse strand, counting down.
CTTCGGGCCGGTCGCCTCGGCGGGATCGAAGCGGCAGCCCGCGCAATAGTTCGACATGCGCTGGATGTATTTGCCCGTCGCGATGTAGGGCTTGCTGGCCATGATGCCGCCGTCGCCGTGCTGCGACATGCCGAGCGTGTTCGGGAGTTCCACCCATTCGACGGCATCCACATAGACGGCGAGATACCACTCGTGAACTTCGCGCGGTCGGACGCCGAGCATCAGCGCGTAGAGACCGGTGACCATGAGCCGCTGGATATGATGCGCGTAGCCGAGCCGCAGCGTCTGCCCGATGGCGTCGCGCAGGCAGGCCATCTCGGTTTCGCCGGTCCAGTAAAACTTCGGCAGCGGCTGGTCCGCGCCGAGCGCATTCATGTCCACATAGCTGGGCATGAAGCGCCAATAGACGCCGCGCACGTATTCGCGCCAGCCGAGGATTTGCCGGATGAATCCCTCCACGCTCGCGAGCGGAGCGCGGCCATCGCGATACGCCTTCTCCGCCGCGGCGATGACCGTGCGCGGATTGAGCAGTCTGAGATTCATCGCCGCGCTCAGACGGCTGTGAAAAAGCCACGGCTCCGCAGTCCACATCGCATCTTCCCAGTCGCCAAATTCAGCCAACCGATGCGCGATGAAATCCTTCAGCGCGATCTCCGCATCCGCCGCCGTGACGGGCCAGTCGAATTTTGCAAGGTCGCCGGGATGCCCGGCAAAGCGCGCATTCACGATCGCGATGACACCGCGTGTGATTTTATCCTGCGGAAAACTGCGCGGCGTCTTGTGCATCGGCGGACCGTCCTTGCCGAAGCTCTTGCGATTCTCGCTGTCGAAATTCCAGTCGCCGCCCGTCGGCTTGCCATCATCCATTAGCACGCCGTGACGCTTCCGCATTTCGCGGTAGAAAAATTCCATCCGCAGTTGTTTCCGTCCCTCCGCGTGAGCCGCAAACTCCGCATGGCTGCACAGGAAATGCCGATCCTCGCGCATCTCCAGCGGCAGTTCCGCCGACTCCATCGTCGCGCGGATTTCCTCGCGCACACTCCACTCCCCCGGCTCCACCATCACCACGCGCTGCGGCTTCATGCTCGCCAGCGACTCGCGCAACGCATCGGAAAACGTATTGCCCTTTGCCGGTTTCGCGCGTCCGTCCGCGCCACGCCACACCGCGCTGTCCGCAGTCAGTTCTCGGTAGCAAGCACGCCAACCGCGCTCCCGCAGTGCATCCCGAAAATGCCGCATCGCCGCGAGGAACACCGCGATGCGCGGCTTCGTGCTCCACACCTTCGTGCTCTCATGCGCGACCTCTGCCATCCACACCGCGTCCTGCTTTGCATCGAAGCCATCGAATGCCGCGGACTCCAAATCGAGCTGATCGCCGAGTATGAGAATGAGATGGCGCACGGTTATTTGGTGAGAGAACGCCTCAATGGAACGAACGCGGAACCTGAATGGAGCCCGAAGATTCAAACTAAAATATCGGCGACCCACGCACAGGCGTTCCTTTTTCGACGCCGCCGACTAACATCAGCGTGGAATGTTGCCGGGTAGAGAGGGGATCTGGTTCAGCGGCGCTTGCCGCTATGCACCGCGTCGATGAGGTCTCCGACCGTCCGGTGCGCCTCCAGATCATGCCGTAGCGGAGTGTCGAATTGCACGCTGTAGCGGTTGCGCCGCCCGTCGCGCTCGCGTTCGATCACGCCGCCCTTCTCCAGGTCGGCGATAATCTTCAGCACCGCGCGCTCGGTGATGCCGACCTTTTCGGCAAGGTCGCGCACCCGCAGCGACTCATCCGCTGCGAGGCAAAGCAGCACATGGGAGTGGTTCGTGAGAAAGGTCCAAGTCGTCTCGGCGACGGGTTTGGGAGTTTTTTTCTTTGACAGCATAGGTGCATCGCGATACATGTAATACTATTCATGTATTTTAACGCATGAGTAATCTAGCACACATCACACCGATATGAGAATCACAAAACCATTCGCAATCCTCGCCCTTCTCGCATGCTCGGCCTTGGCCGAGCCAACTACCACGACGGGCGGCAGCACCGTCTGGAAGCAACTCCTTGCCGGCAAGGCCGAGCACCCGAACCAGAGCGTCCAGCGGCGCACCGAGGTCGCCGCAGGGCGAAAGCCGTTCGCCGTCATCATCGCCTGCGCGGATTCCCGGACGTCTCCTGAGCTGCTATTTGACCAAGGTCTCGGCGATCTTTTCGTCGTTCGGCTCGCGGGCAATATCGTGGACGACGCTGCGCTCGGTTCGGTGGAATTCGCGGTCGCGAGCCTGGGGGCAAGGCTCATCGTAGTGCTCGGCCATGAGAAATGCGGCGCGGTAAAGGCAGCCGTCGGCGTGGCGGCAGGCGACGCACCACCGCCCGGGCACATCGCCGGGATCGTAGAGTCTATCAGGCCCGCGGTAGCCGCATCAAAAGGCAAGGAAGGCGAGGCGCTTGAGAATGCCATCCATCAGAATGTCCGGGACGTTGCGGAGCGCGTGCGGACCGGTTCCTCGGTGCTGGCACCATTCCTCAAGAGCGGCGAACTGGCCGTCTTCGGTGCCTGCTATGACCTCGATGAGGGCAGGGTGCAAGCTGTCCAGTAACCGCTGCGTCTTCCCACTCTCCAAATGGACGCCGCACTGATTCTCTCAAATCTCCTCAATCCGCCGGTCCTGTTTTTCTTCCTCGGCATGCTGGCCTGCGTGATCGGCTCCGACTTGGAAATCCCGCAGCCGTTGCCAAAGTTCTTCTCACTCTACCTGCTGCTCTCGATCGGGTTCAAGGGCGGCGTCGAACTGCACAAGAGCGGACTCACGCCGCAGGTGACCTGGACGCTCGCCGCGGCGGTGTTCATGGCCGTGGCCGTCCCGCTGTGGACGTTCTTCATCCTCCGCCGCAAGCTCGACGTGAACAATGCCGCCGCCGTCGCCGCGACCTACGGCTCCATCTCCGCGGTCACCTTCATCGCGGCGACTTCGTTCCTTGGGCAACTCGGCATCACGTCCGGCGGACACATGGTCGCCGCGATGGCGCTCATGGAATCGCCCGCAATCATCGTCGGCATCGCCTTCGCACGCTGGCTCGGGAAGGGAAATGGCACCGCATTTTCCTGGTCGCATCTGCTGCGCGATGCGTTTGCAAACGGCTCCGTGCTCGTGCTCACCGGAGCGCTCGTCATCGGCCTGCTCACTGGCGAGAGCGGCGGCAAGGCGCTCGCTCCATTCACCAACGACATCTTCCGGGGCATGCTCTGCCTGTTCCTGCTCGACATGGGAATCGTCAGCGCGCGGCGGCTCGGCAGCATCCGGCAGCTCGGCATTTTCCCCATCGCCTTTGCCACGCTCGTCCCGCTTGTGAATGCCGCCGCCGCCATCGCGCTCGCGCACTTCATCGATTTGGGCCGTGGCGACGCGCTGCTGCTCACCGTGCTCTGCGCCAGCGCCAGCTACATTGCCGTCCCCGCGGCCATGCGACTCGCCGTGCCGGAGGCGAACCCCGGCCTCTACGTCACCATGTCGCTCGCCATCACATTTCCATTCAACATCATCCTCGGACTTCCGCTCTACATGAGCTTCATCAACCGCATCTGGCACTGACCCATGACACCCGTAAAACGAATCGAAATCATCATCGACGCCCCCGAAGTTCCTGCGCTCCTTGCCAAGCTGCGTGAGAGTGGGGTGAGCGGCTACTCCGTCTTCAGCTCCGTCACCGGAGCCGGCGAACGCGGCGAGCGCCGCAACGACGAACCCGGCGGCGGCAGCGGCAATGCGTGCGTGCTGACCGCAGTGGCGCCCGAGAAGGTGTCCGGACTCATCGAAGCCGTTCGCCCAATCTTGAAAAAGCGCGGCGGCGTGTGCCTCGTCTCCGACGCCGAGTGGGTGATCCATTGAAACCCGCGACCGTGCCTCGCGGCGCACGGCTCGTGGCCCCGTCGCCCTATCGCGACCGCTTGGCGGCGCTGGCCACGAAGCATGCGAAGCATCGTGCGCTCGCCTAGCAGTTGAAGCGTGGCCTCGCTCTTTCGCTCGTCGTGCCCGATGCGCTCGATACGGATCTGCTGGGCACATTCACCGGCGAGATCGAACGCACCGGCACACCGGGCGAAGTCGCGCGCCGCAAAGCTCGGCTCGGCATGGCGGCGGCAAATCTGCCCCTCGGCCTCGCGAGTGAAGGCAGCTACGGGCCGCACCCGCTGATGCCGTTTGTGCCCTCGGATTTCGAGCTGTTCGTTTTCGTGGACGACGATCGAGGGCTTTTCCGCCATGGAATAGATCGTCACCCACGAGACGAACTACGCCCGCGAAGAGAGCGCGGCGCTGCACGAAGTCGTGGCCTTCGCGAACCGTATCGGGTTCCCGTCACACGGCCCCTGAATTCACAACTATGAACACCACCCAACGATACAAGCTTCTCGATGGCACCTTCAGCCCGACCGAGGCCACGCAAATCCTACTCGCGCTCGTGAAGAGCAAGATGGACTTCCACGATCGTGAGAAGTTCAGCAACGAAGAGCGCTTTGGCAGGAACGTTGCCCATTCCAAGCGCCGCCTGGCCGAACTCCGGCAGCTCCACGAAACCTTGCGAACCGTGTGCCAGTCGGCAGCGGACACTGGCAGGAGTGTTCAGGTAAACGGCTGGATTGAAATCGCCCTGATTCCGTCTGCCGAGGCAGAGCCGCTGACGTCTGCTATCTAATCGTTTAAACCGGCTTGAGAGAGCGACAGTCTGGCGGCGGGATGATTGGATGCCGGCTGCTCGCGTAGGAGGCATCATACTTCGCGGCGTCGGCTGGGATTTCGAGTTTGCGCTGGAGTTCCATACTCGCGCTAACGCGCAGGCAGCGCCGCAGCGGGATTCGCGGCGCGGCCTTTGAACCCGGTCGCAGCGAAGTCGGATGCGCGGAGACCGCGATTGAGGTCGAGCCCGAGCATGCGCCAGTGATGCGCGTGCAGATCAAACGGCACCCGAATCCGCTCGTCGAAATCCGTCGGCCAGACGATGCCACCGATGTTGCGGAATTCTCGGAAGGTCACATCGACCTCCGCGCCGCGCGTGCTTTCGAGGCCGCTCAAGGTCATGCGCACGCGGCGGAGTTGCTTGGTCGCGCGGTCGATGAAGAGGATCACTCGGTCTTCCTCCGCCATTCCGAATCCCGGACGCAACACCGCGAGGACTTGATCGCACACGGCCTTGTCCACGACCGCTTCGCCGTTGGGAGCAAGTACGACGCCCGGTCGGTCAAAGTAGAATGGCCCGAGCAAAAACAGCGTGTAGGCATCCGCCACGAGGGCCGCGGCGCGGCTGGCATCGGCGTCGTTCGAGGTCACACCATTGTAGGCAACGGTGACCGTGCAGGGCTTCCGGACGACGGTCTTTTTCCCTCCCGGTCCGGAGTGCTCCTGCATCATCACGCGCGACGTGATGAGTAGACGCTCCTCGGACCCGCGCCGGAATTTCGAGTCGGCAAGCACCGGCTGGAACTTTGGCCCGACCGCAGCCCACTTGCCCTCGTATCGCACACTCACATCGCGCACTTTCGCGAACGACTTTTTCCCATGGGCCTCCTGCGACGCGTTGAGCAGCGCCTTCGCCACAGGGTCGCTTCTCCTGATGTCGCGCGTGCAAATCTGCGGCGACGAGCATGCTGAAAGAAGTCCCGCCACCGCGGCGAGCAGAAGTCGGAGTGCGGGGTTATTCATGGTGTTTGTCGATACGGATCATCACTTCGTTCCGGCGCATGAAGGTCGGCGTCCACGGCGGGTCGTAGTAGGCAAATGTCGGCGCGCCTTTTCCCGTCAGCTTCTCCGCGTCGAGCCGCGCCTTGAGTTTCTCGATGGCGGCCTTCTCGTTTTCCGCCGTGCGACCGCCGTCGAAGCGCAGCACTGCGAATCTCGCCGCCTCGACCTTGCCCAAGGTCACGCTCTCACCCGCTGGCTTCGGCACGCCTTTCTCCACGGCCTCCTTCGGCATGATGAAGCTCATCGTTTTCTTATCTTTCGTGGTGTCAATGAGGACTGGTGCCGTCATTGCGATCTTCTCCGATCCTTCATTGCTGCCGGTGATGAAACGAAACAACTTTCCGAAGCCGCCGTTCATCTCCTCGCCCTCCATCGGTGTCGTCGCGACGGTGAGCGCCGGGTAGTCGCGGATCTCAAACTTTCCGTCGGTGCGGATGACTTTGTAGTCCGGAGTCTCGGTCGCGGCGCGCGATGTGGAGACGAGCCAGAACGCTGCGAGGGCGACCAGCAGAACGATGACGGCGATGAGGGGCATTTTGCGTTTCATGTGGTTGGAGAAAGGTCGGATCGTCATAAACGGGTGGCAGCGAACAACACATTCGACCTGCAATTAACTCCCGGACTTATCTGTTACGCTGGGCTTCCTCGTTTGGACTCCTTTCGGAGCCGCGTGTCTCAAAGCAGCCTTCGGCCATGCACTCGCTCACAGGGGTTTCGATTAAGCCATCAAGAACTACCGCTCCGACTTGGCCGTCGCTGGTCCATCAGTGACCGGCAAGTTTTGCTTCGAGTTCCGCAATGCGCGCCTTGAGCGGGGCGATGTGTGCCGCGACCTCTGCCTCGGTAAAGCGCGGGGTGATATATTGCGGGCAGTTCCAGTCGAAGCTCACGACTTCGATGAGGAAGAGGCGCTCGATCTTGCTCCGCAGTTCCGGCGTGGGGCTGAGTTGGTCGGCGAGCCCAGCGTTTTCGCGGGCGTCGAGGACGCAGGCGTGGCCGAGAATTTTTAGGCGCTCGCGATGCGGGTAATCCATGAGGAAGAGCGACACGCGGTCGTCACCGGCGAGGTTGCCGGTGGTGAGCACCTGGCGGTTGCCTTTGAAATCCGCGAAGCCGAGCTGGAGCGGGCCGAGCACTTTCAAAAAGCCGAGCGGCCCGCCGCGGTGCTGCACGTAAGGCCAGCCGTCGGCGTTCGTCGTCGCCATGTAGAAGCTGTCGCGCGCGGCGATGAAGGCGGCTTCGTCGCCGGTGAACGGATCACGTTCGGGGGCTTCGGAGACGCTCTGGTTTTTGCCGAAGTAATGCTCCTGCGCAGCCTGCACGGCAGGTGTGAGCACGAGCTGCATGAATTTCGCGGCCATGGCGTCAGGCCTTGCGCTCCCAGCGGAACTTGCGATCCGCCTCGGCGATGGGCTGGTCATTGATGCTGGCGAAGCGCTTCGCCATATAACCGTCGGCGTCGAACTCCCAGTTCTCATTCCCGTGACTGCGCCACCACTGGCCGGCCTCGTCGTTCCACTCGTATTCGAAGCGCACGGCGATGCGATTGCCGGTGAAGGCCCAGAGCGTTTTGCGCAGCCGATAGTCGTGCTCCTTCGCCCACTTGCGCTGGAGGAATTCGACCACCTCGGCGCGGCCATGCAGAAACACATCGCGGTTCCGCCATTCGGTATCCGGCGTGTAGGCGAGCGACACACGTTCGGGGTCGCGCGAGTTCCAGGCGTCCTCGGCGAGCTGCACTTTTTGGCGAGCGGTTTCCTCGGTGAAAGGCGGGAGTGGTGGGCGTGGGGTGCTCATGGTCGTGATTCAGGCAGCTCGGCGTTAGCAGATGTGATCTTCGGCGTCGAGGCCGTCCATGATCGTCTGCAGGTCGGTGCGTGTCGGCGAACTCGCGACTGACTGGAACGCGGGCGAGGAGAAACTCGGCGTTAAGCTGCCCGCCTGGGTCGCGCGCCACTGCGGCGATGGCGATGTGGAAGGCATCGGTCGCCGCCTTGGCGGGAATCAGATCGCCGGCCAGTTGCTTTCCCGCGAGGTGTTCCACTTCCTCCGTGGTGGGCAGAACGGGGATGCCGTCGAGCAAAGCCAGTCGCGCGGCCGCCAGAGCGGGGTTCCCATCGGCAGCTTCTCCGCGGACATATGCGGAAGTGTAGAGTTCATATTCGTGCCGATGGTCGCACCACCATTCTGCGTCACCTCCTGATGCGCCGCCAGCCGCAAATCCCGGCTCCGCCGCGCCGTGAGGTAGCTCGGGATGGTCGTTTCGAGGTAGAGCTTGGGAAGACCCATCAAAGCGACCGTCACCGGCTGGCTGAGTCAGCGGCAAGCGAGCAAACGTCAGCTTCGGAGAACAGGACGACTTCGGATGTCGAAATCCATCCAGCGCGCACTCTCTCCGGCAAGCGGGCTGGGCGCTCAGAAGCCCGGTATGAAGCTTCCCGCGTGGGTTACACGCCACGGCTCACCGCTTCCGGTACATTCATCGCGTGACGCCGTTTCCCGGGATTCCAGTGAACCCACTTGGTCTGGTCGAGTTCAACGCCATCAAACTCATCGCTCCATTTCAAAACGTAACCCTGCGGAGGCTCGGCGTAGAGCGAGGCTCCGCAGCAAAGCAGGACAAGCGTGGCGAGAGCGTTCTTCATGGGAGCGAGTCAAGGGTAAGAGGCGCATCGCACGCAAACGCACATGCCTCGCGCCATCTGCGTACAGGAAGCCAGCACCCCGCACAGTCTGGAAGGCTGCGTTCCGACTTTTCCAATACGCTCTTGTCCTGCGCGGAGTCTAACATTCGATCGGCGCGACTTGAAATAGCTTACGGCGTCGGGGTGAAATCCGTGGGCACGCCGACGTGCTCCCAGGCGGCGCGTTCCTTTTCCGCGTCGGCAAATGTCTTTCGCGCCTTTTCATTCGCGTATTTGCCGAGCACGAGGCGCAAGGGCGGCGCGTCGGATTCCACGGCAGCGATGATGGCCTCGGCTGCCTTGGCCGGATCGCCGGGTTGCTTGCCTTCCATCGTTTCGAGGAAGCGCAGGAACTTACCGCTCGTCCGGTCGTAGTCCGCGAGGTGATGCTCCGCGCGCTCCAGCGAGCGGCTGATGAAGTCGGTGCGAAACGGGCCGGGTTGCACAATGGTCACTTTGATCCCGAGCGGCTTCAGCTCCGCTGAGAGCGATTCCGACACGCCTTCGAGCGCCCACTTGGTGGCGCCGTAGATGGAAAAGCCCGCGTAGTTTGAAATCACTGCGGCGGCGGAAATGTTGACGATGTGGCCACTGCCTTGCGCCCGGAGAATGGGTAGCGCCGCGCGGATGACCTCCAGCGCGCCGAAGAAGTTCACGCTGAAGTTGCGGGCGATTTGATCAGCCCCGAGTTCCTCAAAACCACCGACGAGTCCGTAGCCGGCGTTGTTCACGATGACATCGAGCCATCCCCAGGCATTCGCCGCTTCGGCAATCGCGCTCTTCACTTGAACCGCATCGGTGACATCGAGCTGGAGCACATGGCATGTCTCCGGGTAGCGCGCGGCCAGTTCGGCGAGCGAATCTGGCTGTCGCGCCGTGGCGATGACGCGCTGCCCTCGCGAAAGCAGCAAGCTGACCAGCGCGAGGCCAAAGCCACTGGAGCAGCCGGTGATGAGCCAGACGCGCGAGGGTGTCGTGGATTCGTGCATATGATTCGTTTTGGAGCCCCGAGGATACGCTCCCGCAAGCGTGGCGGACGTAATTGCGAAGGCCAGCGCGGAGCGCGCGCTTCGCATTCACTTTCTCAATCGATGGCATCCGCAGGCCAACTTGTGACGTTCCCTCACCGTTGTTCGGATTCATGCCGCGCAAAGCATTCTCCAACTCGCTTCAGATCATGTTTCACAAAATCGACTACCCATTTCTCATCGGCTCATTCGTCAGCTTTCTCGCGAGCGTTTCCCTCTGGTTCCTCGTCAGCCATGAGTATGGGCTCTTTGTTGGAATTTGGGTGCCGAGCATCCTCAGCCTTTGGGTTGGAGTAAGAGTCGTCGTTCTCTCCCATGGCATTAACTCTCGAAAAGGGAGGTAGGCCATGGAGTATGTCGTCACGATTTTCATTCTCGGATTAATGGTCAGCCTTCTTGTCGGCAAGGGGGTAATGATGGCTCATGAACATACAGCGGAAGAGTTGGAGCGGATGGAGAGGGAAAAGCTGGGCGTAGATGGCAAGGGATAGCTCGCAGGACGCTTTGCGCGTCTTTTGCGCCGCGCTCTGCGTTTAGAGTTGGGATGACATTGGAACAACTGAAGCTGGCCCGCGTCCGACTGCGCGTTGGCATTGCGAACGTCGGATTCTGGGTCGTAACGGCATCCGGGGGGCTCTATTGGCTAACGAGTGGCGATGCTCACGGCCTCGACACGCGGGCGTGCATCATCGTCGGCCTCGCGGGGGCCATCGTGCAAGCAGCGTTCGATGTCATCGGAGGCGCGTGCTTGATGCCGCCGCCCGCGCCCGCGCCGGGAAAATTCCTGCGTCGATTTCGCCAGGCTGGGAGTGGCCCGACCGACGACGCTGATGTTCGACGATGGCGCGATGGATCTGAAGGAACTGCAGCATGTGGCACGTCGTGGCGAATCCTATCCAGAGTGGAAACAATAATGGACGCAATCAAGTTCTTGACACAGTCCAAAACTCCCCCATGGTCGGCCCGATAGATGGACTCAGCCGAACTTCTCCGCCAAAATGGCATACCGGTCACGGCGCAGCGCCTGGCGGTGTTGGGGGCGGTTTCGAGCGTGCCCCATGGGACGGCGGACGCGATTGCTGAGGTGGTGCGGGCGAAGATCGGTGCCATTTCCAAGCAGGCGGTCTATGACGCGCTGGGGATGCTTTCGAGGAAGGGTCTGATCCGCCGCATTCAGCCTGCGGGGTCGCCGGCTCTCTTTGAAGATCGGGTGGGCGACAATCATCATCACGCGATTTGTCGCACGTGTGGGAAGACGGTGGATGTGGATTGCGCGGTGGGGAAGGCGCCCTGCCTGACTGCGTCCGGGGACTCGGGCTTCCACATCGATGAGGCGGAAGTGATTTATTGGGGCACCTGCGCCGAGTGTCGCGCTGGTTCCTAACGCGGGCTCGAGTCGCCCTTACCTTTTCAATCAACCCCAACCCCAACCAACACCATATGATGACTACACTAACCCCGATGCCCCACCCGCGGACGCTCGTTTCCACCCTAGGAACCACGACGTGCCGAACCCGAGGAACGCGATCGCTGCTCCTGGCCGCCCTTGCCTTCGCGACTTTATCAACCCATGGCGGCAGCCTTCGGGCCGAGGATAAGGCGGCGACTGAACCCGACATCAGCAAGTGTCCGGTGATGGGCGCGCAGGCCGGCCCGAACCGGGCCACGGCAGCCGGGGCCATGTCCAACGGTGACTGGTGGCCGGAGCAGTTGAACCTGAAGATTCTCCATCAGAACTCCGCGAAGGGAAATCCGATGGACAAAGGGTTCAGTTACCCGGCGGAGTTTAAGAAGCTGGATCTCGCGGCTTTGAAGAAGGATATCGAGACGCTGATGGTAACCTCGCAGGATTGGTGGCCGGCTGATTACGGGACTTACGGCCCATTTTTTATCCGCATGGCCTGGCACAGTGCGGGGACGTATCGCATCACGGATGGTCGCGGCGGGGCGGGCTATGGCACGCAGCGTTTCGCGCCGCTCAATAGCTGGCCGGACAATGCGAATCTGGATAAAGCGCGTCGTCTTCTTTGGCCGATTAAGCAGAAGTATGGACAGAAGATTTCCTGGGCTGACCTGATGGTCTTCACGGGCAACTGCGCGCTAGAGTCGATGGGGTTCAAGACCATGGGCTTCGCAGGCGGTCGCGAGGATGTGTGGGAGCCGCAGGAGGATATCTTCTGGGGACCTGAGACCAAATGGATGGCCGACAAGCGCCATAACGAAAAGGGCGAGCTCGAGAAGCCGCTGGGCGCGGTGCAAATGGGGCTCATTTACGTAAATCCGGAAGGGCCGAACGCCAATCACGACCCGATGTCCGCCGCGAAGGATACTCGCGAAGCCTTTGGTCGCATGGCGATGAACGATGAGGAAACCGTCGCGCTGATCGCGGGCGGGCATTCTTTTGGAAAAGCACACGGTGCGGCTGACCCGAAGAAGCATGTGGGTGCTGAGCCCGAAGGTGCGCCGATCGAGCAGCAGGGCCTCGGCTGGAAGAACAGCCTCGGCAAGGGCAACGCGGAGAACACCATCACCAGCGGACTGGAAGGCGCGTGGACGACGACGCCGGCGAAGTTCTCGCACGAGTATTTTAGGAATCTCCTCGATATCGAATGGGAAAAATCGAAGAGCCCCGCGGGTGCCGGGCAGTGGACGCCGAAGAACGGAGTCGCCAAGGAAACCGTGCCGGACGCGCACATCGCGGGCCTGAAGCACGCGCCGATGATGTTCACCACGGACATCGCGCTGAAGACCGACCCCGCCTACCTCAAAGTCTGCCAACGCTTCCACGACGATCCCAACGCGTTCGATGACGCCTTTGCGAAGGCCTGGTATAAATTGACGCATCGCGATCTCGGTCCCGTCTCGCGCTGCCTTGGGCCGCAGGTGGCTCCGCCGCAGTTGTTCCAAGACCCGGTGCCTGCATCGGATCACCTGCTGATCGGTGAAGCGGAAATCGCCGCGCTCAAGACCAAGCTGCTCGGCTCCGGGCTCACGTCCTCGCAGTTGATCACAACCGCGTGGGCCTCCGCGTCCACCTTCCGCGGCAGCGACAAGCGTGGCGGGGCCAATGGTGCCCGCATCCGCCTCGCACCTGAAAAGGATTGGGAAGTTAACAACCCGGCCGAACTCGCAAAGGTCTTGTCTGCGCTGGAGAAGATTCAGCAGGACTTCAATGGCTCTGCGGCAGGCGGCAAGAGGGTGTCAATGGCCGATCTCATCGTGCTCGGCGGCTGCGCTGCCGTCGAAGAAGCCGCCAAGAAGGGCGGACATGAGGTGAAGGTTGCCTTCGCCCCGGGCCGGACGGATGCCACGCAGGAATTGACCGACGTCCCTTCCTTCGCCTTTCTCGAACCGAAGGAGGACGGCTTCCGCAACTTCCTCGGTCATAAGCTCGACCGCCCGGCAGCTGAGACGCTGGTTGATCGTGCGCAATTGCTCACGCTCACCGCGCCGGAGATGACCGTCCTCATCGGCGGTATGAGAGTGCTCAACACGAACGTCGGCTTCCCGGAACTCGGTGTCTTTACCAAGCACCCTGGAGCACTGACCAATGAGTTCTTCGTCAACCTGCTCGACATCGGCACTGAGTGGAAGAAGTCGGCTATGTGCGAGTATTTCTTCGAAGGCCATGACCGGAAGTCCGGTGATCTCAAATGGAAGGCCACTTCCATCGATCTCGTCTTCGGCTCTAACTCCCAACTGCGCGCCATCGCCGAAGCCTATGCCTGCGCCGACGCCGGTGATAAGTTCGTCAACGACTTCGTCGCCGCCTGGACCAAGGTGATGAACCTGGATCGCTTCGATCTCGCTATGAAGTAACGAGCCCATAGAACTTAGTCGCATGGACCTGCTTGGAGAAGTCTCCGAGCAGGTCCTTTTGCTTCAACGAACGAGCGGGAATCCCTATGCGCATCACACTTCAGAAACCGGAAAAGACTTTCTTACTGACCCGCTGGCTTCCTTCGTTGGTGGTGCTCCAGGCATTATGCTTGGGCATGGCTTGGAGTGCGTATCCGCACTACTCGTTTTTCGATCATGACATCAGCTTCCTCGGGCTTCCGCGACGCAATCCAACGGGCTGGTGGTTCTGGTCCGTGGGAATGGGCATCACCGGAATAATGATGTGGCCGGTGGCGAGGTGGGGATCACTGCAAATGGATGAACTGACGGCAGAGCAGACTCCTGGGTGGAGGAAACTCGTCGCGATGGGATCGGCGACCTCGCGTTGCTCTTGTTACGGATTCTTGACCCTGGCGTTGATTCCGCAATACCCAGGCCTCGCGCTCGCCCACGGACTCGGCACCGCATTCGGGTTCGGTGGCTTGTATTTGACGGTGTTATTTTACTGGAGTGTCTTTTTATGGGGCGCGTCGCTCAGTGTGGCGAAGAAAGCCCGTCTATTAACCGTGGCTGTGTGCTGGGGGCCGGTGGGGTTCCCCGTCACGCAAGGCTATCGCTTCTTCGCCTATGGTGAAATCGGGCGCAAGATCAAGGTAACGGATCAGAGCCACTTACTCCGATTCACACTCTGGGAGTGGATACTTTTCTTTTGCTCGATGACTTCGGTGTTCCTCCTTGTGCTGCTCCTGCCAGACCGGAAGAATGCACAATAGGGGACCATGATTAACTGCGAGGAATTTGCCTTTGCTTTTCAAAGGCCGGGCGTCAGATAACCCATTTCGGTCAACATCAACAAAACAACTAAAAATACAAAAAATGAAAAGCAAACACATCCTAACTGCATTGGTAGTCCTCGGCCTGAGTGCCGCAAATTCATTCGCCGGCCAAGCGGAAGGCGATCTCGTCAAGGGCAGCGGCGGAACGGTTTATCTCATCAAAGACGGCAAACGCTGCTCCATCCCCAACCTCGCCGTGTTTGAAGCCAAAGGTTTCAAGGAAGACAAAATCATCACGCTGGCCGACGCCGACTTGAAGGCCATCCCCGAAGGCTCGGTGGTTCCCATGCCCTATCCCAAGGCGAAAGACGGCGATTTGGTCAAAGCCGGTGGCGCAAGCGTTTTCGTGATTAAGAAGGGCAAGCGCTGCGGCATTCCCAACATGGAAGTGTTCAGGGCGAAGGGTTTCGAGACGAGCAAGATCATTATGATTTCGGACGCTGACATTGAGGCCATTCCCGAAGGTGACGCCGTCGAATAGACCTTTGCACAAGAATAATGGGCTGCGCACTTTCTGACTGCTACCTGCCAGGAATTGTCTTTTCACCGCGCAGCGCCGGAAACGGGTCGTGCGTCGGATGGTGCCGGGGAGTCCCCGCCGCTGCGACCGGCTAAGGCCGGCTCACGGTCAGGTGCAGGTATTTCGTTTTGCTCGTGCCGATGGCGAAGCGCGCCTTAACCTGCTGCTCGACGCCGTTGTCGCTCAGGATTTGTTCGGTAACGCCGACGGCGCTCCACGCGCTCAAAGTGTCGCTCCATTCCACGCGGTAGGTGACTTCGTTGAGGGCCGCTTTCAGGCGCGTGTAGGTGAGCGTCAGGTCGGTGCTTTCGCGGGCGGCGATGGGCAGGCGGCTTACGGAGGCGGTGTTCGGGTTATCGTTGAGAAAAAACTCGAGCAGGTTTTTCAGCCCGTCGAAATCGGGATCGAAGCCGTCGGCGGCGGAGCCGGAGTTGGCGACCGTGCCGAAGTTGGTGAAGCGCCAGTTCTCCAGTGCGGAGAGCACGGTCACGGTGAAGGTGCGGCTGGAGGTGATCTTGCTGTCGCTCGCGGTGATGGTGATCGTGGTGAGGCCGGTCTGATTGGCGAGCGGCGTCACCGTCACAGTGCGGTCGGTGCCGCTGCCGCCCAGGACCACGCTGGCATTGGGCACGAGTACGGTGTTTGACGAAGTCGCGCTGAGCGTCACTGCGCTCGCGCCGGTCTGTGCGTCATCGACGGTGAAGATGAGCGCTCCGGTCGTGCTGTTTTTCACGATGGTTTGGTCGACGATGGCGGTGAGCGTGGGTGGAGTATTCGGCACGACGCGGAAGTCATCGATGAACAGATCGACGCCGCTGGGCGGGCCTTCAAAGTAGAGGAAGTGGGTGGTGACCGGGGCGGTGAGCGTGGGCGTGTAATAGGTCGCGAGGCGGAGCCAGCCGGTATTGGTGGCGGTGCCGGAAACCAGCAGGACGTAGCGGTCGCTGGTCGCGTCGACGATGTGCGCGGTGATCTTGGCCGGGGCGCTCGCGGCGTTGCCGACCCGCACCCAGCCGCTCACATAGTAGGTCACGCCGCCGACCATCTGCGTGCCGAAATTCTGTCCCACGCCCTGATAAGTCTGCGTGCGGCCCGTCACCGCGCCAGCGTAGCTGCCCGCATGCACCGGGCTGGCGACCACGTTGAACGTCCCGCCAGTGCCGCTCCAGTTGGTCGTCGTGCCGGTTTCAAAGTCCCCATTGTCGCCCACGGTGACGAGGAGCGTTTCGTAGGTGTCAGTGCTGCCGTCGCTCACTGTCAGGGCCACGGCCGCCGCGCCGGTGGTCGCGGCGGGTGCGGTGATGGTCAGCGTGCGGCTCGCGCCGGTGCCGCCAAGCGTGAGATTGGCATTGGGCAGCACGGCCGGGTTGAGCGATTCAGCCGTGACGGTGAGGCTGCCGGCGGCGGTCTCCGCATCGCCGACGGTGAAGGTGACTGGCGGGCTGCTGAAGGACGGGCGCAAAGTTTGATCGGCGATACTGGTGATCGTCGGCGGCGTATTGCCATTGCCGGGGACGGGCGTGACGCGGATGTAATCGACGGCCACCCGGTAGCCGCTGCTGGCGGCATTTTTGCCGGTCACGGTGAAGCGAAAACTGGCGCTGCCGTTCGTGGCGAAGGTCACGTTGCCGAGATCGAAATCCACACTCGCCGCCGTGCTGGCGTAGCCGTCTTTCACCGTGCTGAGATTGGTGAAAGCGCCCGCGGGTGGCGCGACGGCGCACTGCACCTGGCCGGAGTCGGCACTGCGCCGGAGACCGATCCGCACATTCCACGAACCGGGATTCGGGACGTTCACGGTGAAGGTGGCAAAGTCCCCGGCGGCATTCGCCAGAAGCCGGCGCGCGGAGCCGGCGCTGCACAGCGGGTCGGCGATGGTGTCGAGCGGGTCCGACGCCGCCGTCACCGGCAGCTTCTCGCCCTGATTGGCGAAGGCATTCCAGATCGCCCAGTAGGCGGGCTTTTTCTGGTAGGCGGTGTCGAAGGGCAGCGCCGCGCCGTAGCCCGCAAAAAAGCCCGGAATCCAGGAATAAGCATCGGTGAAACCCCACGTCTGGATGACCTTCATCTGGGGGATGGCCAGGGCTACGCCGAGAATGTTCCAATAAGCCTCCGCCTGCGCCGCGAGGTCCGCCGCCGTCGCGTTGCCGCTGGCATCCACGGGAATGCGCACGTCCAGTTCGGTGAGGTGCAGGTTCAAGCCGAGCGCGCCGAAACGCTGGAGGTTCGTCCGCATGCTGGAGTAGTTCACGCTGGTCGGGGTCACGTGCATTTGAAACCCCACGCCGTGCAGCGGCACCGGGCCATTCACCCGACTCACATTCAAAAAATCCTGGCACATCGTATAGATCGCCGTGGATTTCGTATTCACCGTCTCGTTGCTGTAATCGTTGTAGATCAGTTGCGCGTCCGGGTCGGCGGCGGCGGCGCGGCGGAAGGCCTCCTCGATATAGCGCGTGCCCATCCCGGCGTAGCCGATCCCCGGCGTGTCGTACCAAATGGTGCTGCGCAAAGTCCCGTTGTCGTTAAAGGCTTCATTGACCACATCCCAGCAGAAGACACCGCCGCGGTAGTGCGCCGCCACGGTGTCGATGTGCGTGTAGAGGATGCCCTGGAGCTGCGCCGCCATGAAGCCGCCGCTGCTCACCCAAGTCGGCACGGAGCCGTGCCAGAGCAGCGCGTGACCGCGCACCTGCTGCCCCGCCGCGTGCGCCCAGTTGACGGTCTTGTCGCCGGCCGTCCAATCGAAGCTGGCCTGGGTCGGGCGCAGCCCCGCCATCTTCAAATCGTTCTCCGGCGAGGCCACGCTCAGATGGACGCGCGCCGTGTTGTCGAAGTCCCGCCCACCCACCGCGCCCCCGGAGATGGCGGCGCCGAAGAGCACCGCAGCGGGCTGGCCCACGGCTTCGCGGAGCGTCTCGGCGCGGGCGAGCGGGAGCGCAGTGAGGAGGCCGACGGCGGCGAGTAGCTGGCGCGCGGAGATGTTCATGGAGGCGCGGGAACTACGTCTGCTTTTGCCGCTCCGCCCACCGTTTTTTACGATTCGTGATCGACACTCAAGCCTCTCGGGCACGCCGTACACTGCAATGTCCGCCGCCCCGCGTTGTGGGTGTTTCCACCTTCGGCCTGAGCTTGGATCATATCCGCAAGCCGTGGTCGAAGGGGATCGACGACCATACTGATGCGTTCTTCCGCGCCTTGATCGGCTACGCGCATTGGTTGCGCCGGGGCCAGTCGCTACACTTTCACGAGCGCCTTACCCATCTTGTCTCCTTCGAAGAGATCGAGGAAGGCCCTGGGGGTGTTTTCGATTCCTTCGGTGATCGTTTCCTTCCACACGATGCGGCCGTCGCGGACCCATGCACCCATCTCCTTTTGGAATTCGGCCTGAAGGTTTTGGTGGTCGCGAACGATGAAGCCCTGCATCCGGATCCGCTTGCCGATGATCTTGAAGAGGTTTGCCGGACCGGGCCGGGGCTTTTCGTCGTTGTAGCCGGAGATCATTCCGCAGCAGACGATGCGTCCGAAGTTGTTCATGTGGTCGATAGCGCCGGCAAGGTGGTCGCCGCCGACGTTGTCGAAATAGAGATCGATGCCGCCGGGGCAGAGCTCCGCGAGGGTAGCGGAAACGTCATCGGTTTCGTGATAGTTGAACGCTGCATCGACGCTAGCCTCAGACTTGAGCCAGGCGATCTTGTCGGCGGAACCCGCACTGCCGACGACGCGACAGTTTTTGATCTTGGCGATCTGGCAAACGATGGAGCCGACAGCTCCGGAGGCTGCGGAGACGAAGACGTTCTCGCCCTCTTTGAGCTTCCCGATTTCGTTGAGTCCCACCCACGCCGTCATGCCTGTTAGGCCAAGAATGCTGAGATAGTTCTGCGGCTCAGCGACCTTCGTGTCGATCTTACTGACTCCATCGCCGTCGGAGGTCCAGTATTCGCGCCATCCTTTGTTGCCGAGAACGTGATCGCCGGCGCTGAATTTCGGGTTGTGAGACGCGACGACTTCTCCGACGCAACCGCCCTCCATCGGCGCGTCTAGTTTAAACGCCGGAACGTAGCTTTCGCCCTCGTTCATCCGTCCGCGCATGTAGGGATCGACGGAGAGCCACCGGTTGCGGACGAGGATTTCCCCGGTGCCCGCGGACGGAACATCGGTCTCTGCGACCTCGAAGTTTTCCTCGGTGGGGACTCCTTGGGGCCGGGAGACGAGATGGATTTCCTTGTGGGTAGCCGGTGTGCTCACGAAGGGTTGTGGGTGTGAGTTAGGCGGTCTGTCCCGCGTGCTTGCCGTCGGCGAATTCCTCAATGGCCTTTTTGCAGAACGCGGGCAGGTCGTCGGGATTACGGCTGGTCACGAGTCCTTGATCGCAGACGCATTCCTCATCGACCCATGTGGCACCGGCGTTCTTTAAATCGGTTTGCAGGCTGGACCAGGAGGTCACTTTGCGGCCGCGGACGACGTCGGCCTCGATCAGGGTCCATGGTCCGT
Source organism: Chthoniobacterales bacterium (assembly GCA_038318725.1). GTDB lineage: Bacteria > Verrucomicrobiota > Verrucomicrobiia > Chthoniobacterales > Chthoniobacteraceae > Chthoniobacter. The sequence goes on along the minus strand of JBBQCM010000013.1, from coordinate 52,530 downwards.
GGCAGACGGCGGCGACCGGTTTGTGCTGGGTGAAGAAATCGCGCACGAAGCTGACGGCTTTCTTGTTCACCCGGAGCGCATCGGGATTGAAAACGCCACCCGGCAGGACGAGTCCGTTGAAGTCGGAGGCGGAAACATCCTCCACGGTTTTGTCCACGGTGAACTGATCGGCTTTCTCATCGTGATCGAAGCCCTGAATCTTGCCGCTCTTCAGGGAAACGAGAACGACCTCGGCGCCTGCATCTTTAATGGCGTCCCAAGGTTTCGTCAGTTCGACTTGCTCGAAACCGTCGGTGGCGAGAAACGCGATTTTCTTTCCGGATAGTTTGTTGCTCATAGTGGTGTTGCTCTCTGCAATCGAGTGCCGAGGGCCGGTTGGACGTCGAAAGAGTGAACTGACATTCGCCTTTGAGAGATGAGTGCGCGCATGCGTCCCTCCCGACTTAGGGACTCAGTAGTGCGAAGATTCTGGACGAAAAAGACGCGCGGTGAGCTGCAACGATCCGATCAATTGTGTTTGCGGTCGCCGCGCTCGAAAACCACGCACCCTCATCCAGCCATGACCGACTCTTCATCGCCTCCGCACCAAACACCCGACGACTCCACTGCGCCAGCAGCGGACGATCCGCTCACCCAGGACGAACTCGATTTGATGGGTGAGTTGCAAAAGGCTGGAGTGCCGCGGCGCGAGTTTATGAAGATGATGGGCGGCGCGGGTGCGGGGTTATTGGCGACACAAATTCTTATGGAAAAAGAAGCTTACGCGCAGGCGGCCGCGCTTTCCGAAGGAGCCGCAGCAGCACCGGCGGCGGGGGTTCCGACGGTGGAGGTGAAGTTCACCGTGAATGGCGTGGAGAAGACGCTGAAACTCGATGCGCGGGTGACGCTGCTCGATGCCATGCGGCAGCATCTGCACCTGACTGGGTCAAAGAAAGGATGCGATCATGGACAATGCGGCGCCTGCACGGTGATCGTGGATGGCAAGCGCGTGCTCTCCTGTCTGACACTGGCCGCGCAAGCCGATGGGAAAAATGTAACAACGATCGAGGGAATTGCGACGGGGGACGAACTGCACCCAATGCAGGCGGCGTTCATCGAGTGCGATGGCTTCCAATGCGGCTACTGCACGCCGGGGCAAATATGCTCGGCGGTGGCGCTGCTCGACGAGGCAAAGCGCGGCGAGGCCAGCTACGTTACGGAAGATTTGCAGAATCCGCCGAAGCAGCTTTCGGATGACGAATTGCGAGAGCGAATGAGCGGGAACATCTGCCGATGTGCGGCATATCCGCAGATCTTGAAGGCGATCCAGAAGGTGCATCAGGGGCGACCGGTGGCTCAGAACTGGGGCTTTGCGAGCCCCCAACATTTGGCCGCGATGAAAAAGGAGGCGAGCCATGCAGGCGTTTAATTTCACCCACGCGAAAAGCCCGGCGGAAGCCGTCGCGGCGATCGCGGAGAAGCCGCAAGGATATTTCCTCGGCGGCGGCACGAACCTAATCGATCTACTCAAGGAAGACGTCGAACAGGCCTCGGACATCGTCGATCTGACGCGGCTCGGTCTCGCGGAGATCAAGGAAACGCCGGGCGGGGGCGTGATGCTGGGCGCGCTGGCGAAGAACAGCGACACCGCGAATCACCCACTCATCCGCACCCGGTATCCGCTGCTCACGCAGGCCATGCTTTCCGCGGCTTCCGCGCAAATCCGGAACATGGCGACGAACGGTGGAAACCTGCTCCAGCGCACGCGCTGCATGTATTTCTACGACGTCGGCACTGCGTGCAATAAGCATGAGCCCGGCACAGGGTGTAGCGCGATCGGCGGGCTCAATCGGATGCACGCGATCTTCGGCGCGAGCAAGGAATGCGTGGCGACGCATCCGTCCGACTTCTGCGTCGCGCTTGCCGCGTTGGAGGCGACGGTGCATGTGCGGGGCGTCGATGGAAAGCCGCGCACGATTCCATTCGCGGAGTTTCATCGACTACCCGGCGATCAGCCGCAGCGGGACAACGACCTCGCGCACGGCGAACTCATCGAAGGGATCGAATTGCCGGCGTTGCCCTTCGCGAAGCACTCCCACTATTTGAAAGTACGCGACCGGGCTAGCTACGCCTTTGCGCTCGTCTCCGTGGCCGCGGCGCTGGAACTCGACGGCGACAAGATCAAACAAGTCCGCCTGGCGATGGGTGGCGTGGCGCACAAACCCTGGCGCGCTGCGCAAGCCGAGGCCGCGCTGGTCGGCAAGGCGGCGACGGAGGAGAACTTCGCGGCTGCGGCGGAAGCGGAGCTGGCTGACGCGAAGCCACTGGAAGACAACGCCTTCAAAATCCCGCTCGGCAAAAGCGCCATCGTCCGCGCCCTCACTCGCGCCAAGGGCGAAGCCTAACCCACCCCTTTCTCATGAAATATCTCGGAAAAGAAATGAGCCGCGTCGAGGGCATCGCGAAGGTGACGGGGCGGGCGAAATACGCTGCCGAATACGAACTGCCCAACCTCGCCTACGGATTCCTCGCGCTGAGCACGATCGCTAAAGGCACGATCAAAAACATCGATACCAGCGAGGCGGAGAAATCGCCGGGCGTGCTCAAGATTTACACGCATCTCAATGTGCCGAAAATCATGCCGGCGCCGCCGAAGGTGAAAGGGGGCGACAACGAGGACACCGAATTTCGCGCTCTTCAGGACGACAAGATTGTCTTCAATGCGCAACCGATCGCCTTGGTCGTCGCCGAGAGCTTCGAGCAGGCCCGCGCCGCGTCGCGTCAAGTGAAGGTGAGCTACGCGAAAGCTGACGCCGTGACGGATGTGCGGAAGGTTTTGGACCAAGCCTACGACCCGACGCCGAAGGAATCGCCCAAGGAGCGCGGCGATGTGCAGGGCGCGCTGGATCAAGCAGCCGTCAAGGTTTCCGCGGAATACTACATCCCGATGGAGCACCACAATCCGATGGAACCGCACGGCGCCGTCGCGTTTTGGAGTGAGGGGAAGCTGAACATTTTCGACAAAACGCAGAACGTCTATCAACTGCGCGATCGGCTGGCGAAGTTCATGCGGATCGCGGTGGACGATGTGAATGTCGTGTCGCTCTTCGGCGGCGGCGCGTTCGGATCGTCGCTCGCGGTGAACTACTACCCGCCGCTCGTGGCGATGGCCGCGCGCGATTTGAAACGGCCTGTCGAACTGGTCTTCACCCGGCCGCAGATGTTCACCGGTCATGGCCATCGGCCAGAGACGTGGCAGAAGGTGGAACTTGGCGCGGACAAGAGAGGCAAACTGACTGCGATCTCGCATCATGTCGTGCACAGCACGGCCACGTATCAGGATTACGCCGACAACTTCGTGCGCGTGGCGCGGTTGCTTTACGAATGCCCGAACGTCGATGCGCCGTATCAGATCTCGAAGACCGACCTGCCCGCGCCGTGCCCGATGCGTGCGCCGGGCGCGGTCTCGAACATGTTCGCACTGGAGTGCGCGATCGACGAGCTCGCTTATAAGCTGAACATCGATCCGCTCGAATTGCGGCTGATCAACTACGCCGAGACGGATCCGGATTCCGGCAAGCCATTTTCCAGCAAGGAACTGCGCGAATGCTATCGCGTCGGCGCGGAGAAATTTGGCTGGGAGAAGCGCAAGATGGTGCCTCGCTCGATGCGCGACGGAGACCTGCTCGTCGGCTGGGGCATGGCCACGGGCATCTGGCCTGCGCTGCAACAGCCGGCGAGCGCGAAGATCACGCTGCGCGACGATGGATCGGCTTACGTGGCCAGCGCGACGACCGACATCGGACCGGGGACTTACAGCGTCATGACCATGATCGCCGCGGAGTTTCTCGGCCTGCCGATGGAGCGCGTGACGTTTGAACTCGGGAAGTCGTCGATGCCCAAGGCACCGTCACAGGGTGGTTCGTGGACGGTTGCCAGCGTCGGCACGGCCGTGCATGGAGCGGCGGGTGAAATTCGGAAGAAGCTCCTCGAACTAGCGCGGAAGCTGCCGAACTCGCCGTTCAAGGAGGCCACCGAATCCGACATCGACGTGGCCGATGGCGAGCTGCGACTGAAGGCCGACAACAGCAAGCGCGTGGCCTTCACCGAAATCTTAAAACAAACCAACACGCCGGAGATTTCCTCGACCTTCGACTCCGATCCGAGCAAGCAGCGCGAGAAGTTCGCGGCCTACGCGCATGGCGCGCAATACGTGGAGGTAAAGGTCGATCCCGACTTCGGGACGGTGCGCGTGACGCGCGTAATCGAAGCAACGGCGTGTGGGCGGATCATGAATCCGAAAACATCGCACAGCCAGGAGATCGGCGGCGTCGTGTGGGGCATCGGCATGGCGCTGATGGAGGAGACGCAGATCGATCGCCGGCTCGGGCGGATGATGAATCGCAACCTCGCGGAATATCATGTGCCGGTGCATGCCGACGTGCACGAGGTGGAGACGATTTTTGTCGAAGAGGAGGACAAGGTGGTGAATCCGCTCGGCGTGAAAGGCATGGGCGAGTTGGGACTGGTCGGCATTCCCGCGGCAATCGCCAACGCCGTCTTCCATGCGACCGGCAAACGCGTGCGCAACCTGCCGATCACGCCGGACAAGCTCATTGGCTGAACGAGGGCCGCATGAAGTCGCTCACCCAAATCCTGCAACGTGCTTGCACCGATCGGGAGCAGGCCTGGGCGCTGGCGACGCTGGTCGAACGCACGGCTCCACGTATCGGAAACCCGGCGCGCGATTGTTGATCGATGCGGTCGGCGAAACGATCGGCGTGCTGAGCGGCGGTTGTCTCGAGGAGGAAATCGCGCGCCGCAGCGCGAGCGTCATCTCGACGGGCGAACCGATGATGCTGGAGTTCGATACGCGGAAGCTCTTCGGTTGCGACGGGAAGCTGGAGATTTTCGTCGAGCGGATCGCGCCTGCCGGGACCACGGGAAACATCCTGACCCAGCTCGCCGAGGAACTCGCCGCGCGCCGCGCGTGCCTCTTGCGGACGAGGTTTGCGGGCGATGATCAAGGCACTACGCTACTCGCGCCGGGCGCGCTCGTCGCGGAAGACGAGGCGACCTTCATCCACACCGTGCCGCTGCCCATCCGCCTGCTGCTCTTCGGCAACGGCCCCGAGATTGCGCCGCTCCAGGCGCTCGCCGCTCCGCTCGGCTGGGTCGTCCACTGCACCGCGCATCCGAGTGATCTGCGCGCGGACTTCCAGCCCGACAGCCAAACGGCCGCCGTCATCATGACGCACAATTTCGGCCGCGATCTCACCGCCCTTGATCGTCTTCTTCCCCTGCGCCTCCCCTATCTCGGCCTGCTCGGACCGCGCAAACGCCACGCCGAACTCATCGCGCACTTTTCCGAATTCCGCGAACTCGACCCCGCCTGGCTAGCCCCGCTCCACGCCCCCGCTGGCCTCGACCTCGGCAGCGAAGCCCCAGAGGAAATCGCCCTCGCCATCATCTCCGAAATCGCTGCCGTCCTCGCAGGTCGCGCCGCCGGCTTTCTGCGTGACCGAGCCACCGCAATCCATGCGATGCAGCGACCCGCTTCGGATTTCGTTCGCCGGGAAACGGCTGCCTGACGCCGCCGCATGCTCCCGAAGACATTGCGACTCTCACGACCTCCGGCAGGCACGTAACCGACTTTCCAGGCTCGGCCTCTGCGCGACAGCACCACCTGGCGAAAAGCACGTCAGTCGAATGCGCGCCACCCGAAAGAAATGACGATGGCGATCGGTCGGACCGCAAAAGTGCCGAGGCGGCAAACAAGTGGTCGCGCAAAGGCACCTCTGAGAAAAACTTTGGCCACCCGCCTTCCCGTCACAGGTGCGAATCATCATCGCACGAATCTGGACGTTCCGCCGGTGCCCGCCGTGATTTGGCGGGCGCGCCGTGCATTGCAGGTCGTTCGCCCCGCGTTGTGGGTATTTCCGCCATCGGCTTGAGCGGGCAATTCAGTTTCTATTGTCGGCGCGCAGCGACTCGCACATGCTCCGCGCCAATGCCCACCGATCCTGCCCACGACCTCGACGCGGAGATCGCGCTTTTGCAGCGCGTCGCGCAGGGAGATCGCGTGAGTTTCGAGACGCTTTACGATCGTTTTTCCGGCGTGCTTTTCTCCACGGCGTATCGCGTGCTGAACAACCAGGAAGCCGCCGAGGACGTCCTGCAGGATGCCTTTATCCAGATCTGGGAAAAGGCGCCGCTCTACGACCCGGCGCGCGGGAAGCCGATGACGTGGGCCGTGACCCTCACGCGCAACAAGGCGATCGACCGCCTGCGCTCGACGGTGCGCCGCAATCGGCTGCAGGACGATGTGGAGCGCGAAGCGGAATCCTTCGAGCAGTTTGACGACCGGAGTTCCTTCGATGCGGTGGCGGCGGGGGAGACCAACCAGATCGTCCGCGACGCGATCCAGAAGCTCTCGAAAGACCAGCGTGAGGCGATCGAACTCGCGTTCTTCTCCTCGCTCACGCAGACGGAAATCGCGGAGCGACTTAATGAGCCGCTCGGCACGATCAAGGCGCGGATTCGGCGCGGCATGATGAAGCTGCGCGAGGTCCTGAACCCGGAGGTTTAGCCACCTGTATTCAGGCGGACTAAGCGGCGACCCGGTCCGTCAGTTCCCGCTCACGGGCGACGAGCCAGAGCAGTTCACCCGCGTCGACGAGGATGGGGCTGATGGCCACCTCCACCCAGTAGGGCGTGCCGTTCTTGTGGTAATTGAGGATTGTCTCGCGACAGGGCCTATACTCGTGGACTGCGCTCCGCATCCGCGCGGCCGTCGCGCGATCGGTTTCCTCGCCTTGCAAAATCGGTCCGAGATTTTTCCCGCGCAATTCATCCGGCGAATATCCGCACATCGCACTGAAGGAAGGATTAACCCACTGCACCAGTCGATCGGGCCCGGATACCACCAAGCCCTCCGGACTCGTCTGCTGCGGACGCTTCGCAATCAGCCCGGCGAGGCGAGCCTTCAGTTTTGGCGAAGGCCCCACGCCGACGCGCGGCGCGAGGGCCAGTGTCACCGCCGCGCTCATCTCCGCAAGTCCGGTGACGAACTCCCGAAGCTCCTGATGAAATTCGAGGAGGAGTTCAAACTGCTCCCGCTCGGCCTGAGTCATCACGCCGGCAGTGTAGAGCGTGCCTTGAGATTGAAGAAATTCGGTCAGCATCGAAGAGCGAGATTTGGAGTTGATAAGCGTGTGTCCGATGGGTTACGGCGTCGCTCTCTTTGCGGATACCTTTTCCGAAAACATTTTCGACACCCAGTGCGGCTGTGCACAGCAGCAAGGATTGCGATGGCGGAATGGTTTTTCATTTGATGGCAGGCTTTCGGGTAGAATTTACGTTTGTGGCCGGTCGCGGATGCATCCTTCGCTGTCCGAACCAAAGGGCCGGAGACGTATAAGCAATGATGCTATGCTCGCGCTCTTGAACGCCGCCCTGATCCTTTTCTCAGCCATTTCCTTTCTCGCTTACGGCTCGGCGTGCTTTCACTCCGCCTCCATGAAGCGGGAGTTTGATCGCTACCAGCTTGGTTCGCAGCGCGCTCTTGTGGGTGGGCTGCAGTTGTGCGCGGCGATCGGACTGCTGGCTGGCCTGAGTCAGCCATGGATGGGACGCGCGGCCTCCGCTGGGCTGGCCGTGATGATGCTGGTCGCCGTCGGCGTCCGGATTAAAATCAAAGATACTCTGCCGCAGACCACCCCGGCGCTGCTCTATCTGGCGCTGAACGCCTACCTTTGTCTGGCGGCGTTCTGACCGGCCGGTTCCTCAAAGCAAAGCAATCGCCGCGCACATGGCGAGCACGGCGATGGATGGCAGCGCTTTCTTGATCGGGTCTTTCACTTTCAGGTGCATGACGAACGCCCCCAGCATGAGCAACCCGAGACCGATCGCGGCCGGTTGCGCGGCGCTGTGAATCCAAATGGCGGCCAGCAGGGCGAGCGCCAGTCCGACCTTGAGGACGCCGATCACGCACATGAACCAGAATGGCAGCCCGTAGGCGGCAAATTCCTCGCGCAGGTTCTTCGCCTCGCCGCCGCGATACGGCGTCGCTTTCCCCGACCGCAGCATCCAGACATTGAGAATTCCGAGGCCGACGATGAGCTGCAAGGCAATGAGAATGTATTCCACGGTGGTATCAGATGAAGCGATGCCGTCGGTTTGAACGGCAGTTACCCTCCCCCGCCGACTAAGAACCCGCAAGCGAATCTCCAGTCTCCTTATGGATGGCCTTCGCGGCGGCTTCAGGGTCGTCGAGCGACACACGCAACGCTCGCCGCCGAAAATCGTGAGGACAATGGGTTCGATGGTCTTCATCGGAAAGCATTACAGTTATCCCGGCCTGCGGGTCGGCGATGTCGCGCGGGCCGCACACGGCTTTTAGATTCACGAGCGGCGGTGTCCGGTCGCGGTCGTCGTTGCGGTCGTGCAGGACGAAGAGCGTCTGCGGACACGCGCACGTAGTTCTCTCAAACGGCGCGGATGAGAGAGACCGGGAACTTCAACCCAGCCTCGCGCGCGATTTCGCTCACGTCGATCTGCACGCCGTCCGCGAGCGCAACTTTGCGCGTGTAAGCGTAGATCCCTTCCGCGCTGGCGAACGGGTCTTGGGCCTCGTCCATCAGCGCGACGTTATCGACGTGCCGCGTGAGCGCGTCCGCGCGTTTGCTCGGCCACGGCAGGGGGTCCAGCGGGCCGGGGAGTCGCTTCATCGCCTGCCGTCGCTTCGCTTTTCGTTGCCGGACGGAATCTGAGAGCGCGAAAAAAGTAATCCGCCACGAAAAAAATGGGGCCATTGCAGGCCGCTTGCGACTCCGCGCCACCCACGGCGAATCCATTCCTACAGAGTCCGAGGCAGGTTGGACGAAGTCCTGTCCAAATGAGTCCCATTCGCGCTTTCGGTTTTTCAAGACCGTCGCAATCGACCACTCTGCCACCCCTCCACATCACTGGTATGAGTCACTTGCAGCTAATTTTACAAACAAGTCGCAGAATGCCTCTGCTGAAACGGCGAGCGACCACCCCGTTGTCAAACGCGCCCGAAACCGGCTGGTCCAGAGGCGAAAGCTGTGCATTTTTTCCAAGTCCCTCAAAATTAGGGCCGCCGCGAGGCGTTCTGAGCTTCTAAGGAGACGTTTCGCACAGGGTTACCAGACTGATTCCCGACCCGCAACTCACTGGCAACAGCGCTTCATTTCCGTATGAATACCAATCGAAACATCACTGGCACCTGGAACGATGACCCTGCCCATTTCCTCCGCCCAAAAGGGATGGGGCGGCGAAGTTTCCTTCAGGTCGGCTTGGTGGCTGGGTTGGGGATTACGCTGGGCGATTTTTTCCGCATGACCGCGCGGGCGGATATCAAGAATTACGAATCGAAGGAAGGCCCGGCGAAGAGCATCATCCATATCTTCCTGCCGGGCGGGATGGCGCACCAGGAGTCGTGGGATCCGAAGCCGTTTGCGCCGGTGGAGTATCGCGGGCCGCTGGGGACGGTGCCGACGAAGGTGGACGGGCTGCTTTTCAGCCAGAACCTCGCGAAAACGGCGCAGATCGCGGACAAAATCACGGTCTGCCGCTCGATGACGCATGGCGAGGCGGCGCACGAGCGCGGCACGCACAATATGTTTACCGGCTACCGGCCAAGCCCGGCGCTGTCGTATCCGTCGTTTGGGGCGGTGATTTCGCATGAGTTCGGGCCGCGCAAGAATCTGCCGCCGTACGTTTGTGTGCCGAGCATGCCGAATGAATTCGCGGGCAGCGGGTATCTCAGTTCGGCATTTGGGCCTTTTTCGCTGGGGTCGGATCCGGCGGACGGGAATTTCCAGGTGAAGGACCTCGTGCTGCCGGGCGGGATGACTCCGGAGCGCTTCGAGAAATCGAAGACGATGTTGAAGTCGGTGGACGCGCATTTCCGCAACTTGGAGAAGTCGGACGCGCTCGATGCGATGGATACTTTCTACCAGCGCGCGTACGGGCTGCTGAGTTCGGCGGAGGCGCGCGAGGCGTTTAATATGAAGGCGGAGCCGGATGCGCTGAAGGACGCGTATGGGCGCAATCCGGCGGGCATGCGGATGCTGCTCGCGCGGCGGCTCGTGGAGTCGGGTGTGCGGATGGTGTCGCTGACCTTTGGCGGCTGGGACCATCACGACAATATCGCGGGGGCCATCAATGGCCAAATGCCGCCGTTCGACCAGGCGTTTGCGATGCTGATCACGGATCTCGCGCAGCGCGGACTTCTCGATTCGACGCTGGTCGTCGTGAGCAGCGAATTCGGGCGCTCGCCGAAAATCAACGCGACGGCGGGCCGCGACCACTGGCCGAAGGTGTTCAGTGTGGTGCTCGCGGGAGGAGGTATCAAGAAGGGCTACGTGTATGGCTCGTCGGACGCGACCGCGTCGGAGCCGGACGAGAAGCCGCTCACGGTGGAGGATTTCGCGACGACGATTTACAACCAGCTCGGCATCGTCGCGGACAAGGAACTGATGGCACCCGGCGGCCGGCCCATCGAGATCGTGGACGGCGGCAAGGTGCTGAAAGACCTCATCGCTTAACGACCTTTCAAATGAGACGGCCAACGACTCACCGCAACCCCTGCTGGCCCGCGGCGCTGGCGCTTATGTTTTGCGCGGCGCTGCACGCGGCTTCGCCGAATCTTTCCCTCATCACCCCGCGGAGCATCCAGCGCGGGATGGAGGCGGACGCTTTGTTCAATGGCGCTCGGCTGAACGACGCGCAGGAAATTCTTTTTTACGAACCGGGCATTTCAGTCGTCTCGATGGACGGGACGAATCCCGCGCAGCTCAAGGTGAAGCTCAAGCTCGATCCGACTGCGCGGCTCGGCACGCATGTGGTGCGCGTGCGAACGGCGGGCGGCATCTCGGAGGCGGCGACGCTTTCCGTCGGGCAGTATCCGGTGGTGGATGAAAAGGAGCCGAACAACGACTTCGCTGCGCCGCAGAAAGTGGCGCTGAACACCAGCGTCCACGGCGTCGCGGACAATGAGGATATTGATTATTTTCTCGTCGAGGCAAAGAAGGGCCAGCGTATCACGGCGGAGGTCGAGGCGATGCGGCTCGGGTCGGCGCTGGTGGATTGCTATGTGGCGATTCTCGACATGAAGCGGTTCGAGCTGGCGGTGTGCGATGACTCGGCGCTGGCGTTGCAGGATCCCATCGCGTCGGTCATCGCGCCGGCGGACGGCACGTATGTCATTGCGGTGCGCGAGAGCAGCTACGCAGGCAATGGTAACAGCCGCTACATCCTGCACGTTGGCGAAGCACCGCGTCCGCTAATCCCGTACCCGGCGGGTGGCAAGGCGGGCGAGGAAATCGAGGTAAAGCTGCTCGGCGATGTGCGCGGGCCGGTGACGCAGAAGATCAAGCTGCCGGAAAAGACGGGCGATTTTGATTACTACTTCGCGCAGGCCGGCCAGTCGGTGCCGTCGCCGAACAAGCTGCGGGTGATGCCCTTTGGCAACGTGCTCGAAGCCGAGCCGAACAACTCCGCGGCCGAGGCAACGAAGACCGACGCGGCGCTGCCGCTCGCGTTCAACGGCATCATCGAAAAGGCGGGCGACATTGATTTTTTCCGCTTCACCGCGAAGGCGGGGCAGACGTTCGACGTGCGCTGTGTCGCGCGCGGGGTGCGTTCGCCACTGGACTCCGTGCTCACGATTCACAAAGGCGACGGCGCGCAAATCGCCGACAACGACGACGCGGGCGGGCCGGACAGCCAGGTGCGCTGGGCCGTGCCGGCGGACGGCGAATACCTCGTGGCTGTGCGCGATCATCTTGGCAAAGGCGGGCCGGAATATGTCTATCGCGTGGAGTTCAAGCCGGTGGCCGCGAGTCTTTCGCTCGCCATTCCGGAGTTCGTGCGCAACAGCCAGGAGCGCAACACGGTGTCCGTCTCGCGGGGCAACCGCTTCGCCACGCTGATCCGCGTGGCGCGCGGGGATTTCGCCGGCGACGTAACGGTCGCTGCACCGGAACTGCCGGCCGGCGTGACGATGGCTGCCGACACCATGGCGGGAAGCGTGAACGACGTGGTCGCGGTGTTCGAGGCCGCAGCGGATGCGCCGGTTGGCGCGAAGCTCATTCCGCTCTTGGGCGAGAACGTGCAGAACAAAGCCATCACCGGCGGTTTCAACCAGACCCTCGAACTCGTCTACGGCCCGCCGAACGCGACGATCTACTACCGCCAGTCGGTGGACCGCATGGCCGTCGCGGTGACCGAGGAGCTTCCCTTCAAAATCAGCATCGTCGAGCCGAAGGTGCCGCTCGTGCAAAGCGGCTCGATGAACCTCAAGGTCGTCGCGACGCGCAAGGAGGGCTTCAAGGCACCGATCACGCTGCGCATGCTGTGGAATCCGCCGGGCGTCGGCTCTGCAAATGAAGTCGTCATTCCCGAAGGCCAGACCGAGGCGCTTTACGCAGTGAACGCGAACGGCGACGCCGCGATCCGCGCGTGGAAAATCGCCATCCTCGCGCTGAGCGACGCGGGCAAAGGCGCCGTGTGGACTTCCTCGCAACTTGCCACGCTCAATGTGTCGGCACCATTCCTCACGATGCAGATTCCGATGGCCGCGGGCGAACAGGGCAAACCGTCGGGCGTGCTCTGCAAAATTCAGCAATTGCAGCCGTTTGACGGCGAAGCGCAGGTGCAGCTTGTCGGGCTCCCGCCAAAGGTGACGATCGAGAAGAATCCTCTTCCCATCACCAAAGCGAGCGCGGACGTGACCTTCAACGCAGCGCTCGCGGCCGATGCACCGGTTGGCCAGCACAAATCGCTCTTCTGCTCCGTCACCGTGATGAAAGACGGCGAGCCGATCGTTCACAACGTTGGTGGTGGCGGCGTGCTGCGCATCGACGAGCCGCCCGCGCCGAAACCGAACGCGCCGGCACCGCCGCCGGTCGCCGTCGCCGTCGCCGTCGCCGCCGCCGCACCCGCTGCTCCCGCTGCCGCGCCCGCCGCGCCGGCGAAGCCGCTTACCCGTCTCGAAAAACTGCGCCTTGATGCCATCCAGGCCCGCGCCGCGCAGAAGTAATCATGAACACCCACTCGCGCATCCTTTCTTTTCTATTGGCGACGTTCGCTGTCGTCGCGCCCGCATTGGCCGAGCGCACCCTCGCCAAGGTTGAGGTCTTCCCGGACTCCGTGGCGCTGCTCCACGCGCGTGACCGGCAGAGCATGGTCGTTCAGGCGACCTACAGCGACGGCACTACCCGCGACATCACGACGGAGGCCAAATACACCTTCGCCAATCCTGCGCTGGTGAAGATGAGCGACGGCCTCATCACGCCCGCCGCGGATGGCGCGACGGAGCTAAAAATCGATTTCGAGGACAAGTCATTCACCGTTCCAGTGAGCGTGAAAGACGCGGTCGTCGAGCGGGCCATCAGTTTCAAAAACGACGTGATGCCCGTCTTCATGCGCGTGGGCTGCAACACGGGTTCGTGCCACGGCGCGGCCCGCGGCAAAGACGGCTTCCGCCTTTCGCTCTTCGGCTTCGACCCGGACGGCGATCACCAACGCATCACGCGCGAGATGGCCGCACGCCGCGTGAATCTAGCGCTGCCGGAGGAATCGCTGATGGTGCTCAAGAGCGTCAACGCGGTGAACCACACCGGCGGCGAGCTTTTCAAAAAAGGCGACCCGGAATACCAGACGCTTGTCCGCTGGCTGGCGGCCGGCGTGCCGAACGACCCACCCGAAGTCATCAAGCCCGTCTCGATGGAAATCCTACCGCGGCAGGCCGTGCTCGAAGGCGAAGGGACCCCGCAGCGCATGACCGTGCGCGCGAAATATTCCGACGGCTCGATGCGCGATGTCACGAGTCTCTGCCTCTTCCTTTCCAATAACGACACCTCCGCGAAGATCGACCGCAACGGCCTCGTGACCTCCGGGCAGCGTGGCGAGGCTTTCATCATGGCGCGCTTCGCGACGTTCACCGTCGGCTCGCAATTCATCGTCATCCCGAAAGACGTGCCTTACGCGTGGCCGAACGTGCCCGAGAACAACTACGTAGACGCGCTCGTCTTCAACAAACACAAGAAGCTGCGCCTCACGCCCTCGGACCTGTGCGGCGATGAAGTGTTCATGCGCCGCGTCTTTCTCGACATCGCCGGCGTGGTGCCGACGCGCGAGGAGTCCGATCGCTTTCTCGCCGATGCCGATGCGAAGAAGCGCGACAAGCTCGTGGACGAGTTGCTCGGGCGGAAGGAGTTCATCGAGATGTGGGTGATGAAGTTTTCCGAGCTGCTGAAAATCCGCAGCGATGGAAATGTGAAGATGAGCTACAAGGCGACGCTGCTCTATTTCAATTGGTTGAACGAGAAGCTCTCGAAAAACGTGCCGATGAACGAGATCGTGCGCGACCTCCTTTCCGCGAGCGGCGGCAGCTTCAACAATCCCTCGACCAACTACTATCAGGTCGAGCAGGAGACGCTGAAAATCGCCGAGAACACCGCGCAGGTTTTCATGGGGATGCGGATGCAATGCGCGCAGTGCCACAACCATCCGTTCGACCGCTGGACGATGGACGACTATTACAGCTTCGCGGCGTTCTTCGCGCAGATCGGCCGCAAGGCCGCCGAGGATCCGGGCGAGCGCATCGTTTTCAATTCCGGCGGCGGGGAGGTCGCGCATCTCGTCGGCGGACGCGCGATGGCGCCGAAATTTCTCGGCGCAGAAGTGCCGGATGTCGCGGGCAAGGACCGCCGCAAGGTGCTCGCCGAGTGGCTGGCGTCGCCGCAGAATCCCTACTTCGCGCGCAACCTCGTGAACATCGTCTGGGCGCACTTTCTCGGGCGCGGCATCATTGAACCGGTGGACGACGTGCGCATCAGCAATCCCGCCGCGAACCCCGAGTTGCTCGACGAACTCGCGAAGCGCTTCACCGAATACAACTACGACTTCAAGAAACTCGTCGCCGACATCTGCAAGTCCCGCACTTACCAGCTCTCCTCGCAGCCCAACGAGTCGAACAAACTCGACACGAAAAACTACGCGCACGCCGGCATCCGCCGCATCCGTGCCGAGGTGTTGCTCGACACGATTTCGGAGGTCACCGAGACGAAGAACAAATTCCAGGGCCTCCCGCTCGGCGCCCGCGCGGTGCAAATCGCCGATGGCAATGTGAACACGTATTTCCTCACGACCTTCGGCCGCGCCAAACGCGACACCGTCTGCTCATGCGAGGTCATCATGGAGCCGAATCTCTCGCAGGCGCTGCACCTTCTGCTCGGCGAAACCGTGAGCGCCCGCGTCGCGCAGGGCGGCGTGGTCGCGAAGCAACTCAAGGAAGGCCGGACACCCGAGCAAGTCCTCGAGGACCTCTACATTCGCTGCTTCAACCGGAAGCCGACCGCGGAGGAAAAGGCCGACCTGCTCAAGCAAATCGACGCAGAGCCGAACAAACAGGAGGCGCTCGACAACCTGTTCTGGGCACTGCTCAACGCGAAGGAATTTGTCTTCAATCACTGAGCCGTCTCGCATGAAGAAAACGTCTGGCTTCAAACCCATTCGCCCTGCCGTAGCTGCGCTCCTCTGCGGCGCGGCAGCGTCCGCCTTCGCTGCGGATGACGCGAAGGTCACCTTCGACGATCACGTTCTCCCGATCCTCAAGAACAGTTGCCTCAACTGTCACAACCCCGACAAAAAGAAGGGCGACCTCGACGCGTCTTCGTTCAACGGGCTCATGGCTGGCGGTGGCAGCGGAAAGGTCGTACTGCCGACGGACCCGGATGGCAGCCTGCTGTGGAAGGCCATCAATCATCTCGACGACCTGAAGATGCCGCCGAAGGCGCCGAAGCTCGCCGACGTCGAGCTGGCGACGATCAAGAAATGGATTGATGGCGGTCTTTTGGAAAACAGCGGTGCGAAGGCCATCGTGAGCAAGAAGCCGAAGATGGATCTCACGCTGAAAACGGTCGCCAGCGGCAAGCCCGATGGCCCGCCACCGATGCCGAACGGCGACCTCTTGCTGGAGCCGCCGGTGGTCGCTCCGCGCGCCGGCGCGATTCCCGCAGTCGCCGCGAGCCCGTGGGCTCCGCTCTTCGCAGTCGCCGGTCAGAGGCAGGTGCTGCTTTACCACGCGGACACGCTCGCCATCGAGGGCGTGCTGCCATTTCCCGAGGGCTACCCCTACGTGCTGAAGTTCAGCCAGAACGGGCAATTGCTCATGGCTGGCGGCGGCATTGGCGCGAAGCTTGGCAAGGTGGTCGTTTTTAATGTCGCGACCGGCAAACGCATCGCGGAGGTCGGCAATGAATACGAGAGCGTGCTCGCCGCGGACCTCTCGCCTGACCAATCGCAAATCGCGCTCGGCGGTCCCTCGAAGCTCGTCCGCATTTACTCCACGGCGACCGGCGAGCTATTGCAAACGATCAAGAAACACACCGATTGGGTGACCGCGATGGCCTTCAGCCCCGACGGCGTGCTGCTCTGCACCGGCGACCGCAGCGGCGGCGTGCAGGTGTGGGAGGCGGCGACCGCGAAGCAATACAGCGAGTTGAAGGCGCACACCGCATGCGTGACTGACATCGCGTGGCGCGACGATGCCAACCTCGTCGCGACGACCTCGGAGGATGGGCAAATCATGCTTTGGGAAATGGAAAACAGCACCCGCGTAAAGAATTGGGCGGCGCACGGCGGCGGCTCCGCAGCAGTGCGCTTCAGCCACGATGGGCGGATCGTTTCCACCGGACGCGACAAGACGACGAAGCTGTGGGACGGCAACGGCGCCGTGCAGCGGGCCTTCGAGGCGCAGGCTGACATCGCCATGACCGCCGCAATTTCCCACGATATGACGAAAGTCATCGCCGGCGATTTCACCGGCGAAGTGCGCGTGTGGAATGCCGCCGACGGAAAACTCGTCGGCAGACTCGACGCCAACCCGCCCGCGCTCGCCACGCGCCTCGACGCCGACACCAAGCAACTCGCCACCGTAAGCGCCGCCCATGCGGCTCTGCTCACCACGCATACCGCCGCGCAGGACGCGATGACCAAGAGCACCGCCGCGCTCGAAACCGCCAGGAAAACCGCAGCCGACACCACCGCCGCCGCGAAGATCGCCGAAACCTCGCTCAACACCGCCAGGCAGACCCAGGCCCAAGCCCTCACCACCCGCGACGCCGTCCAAAAGGAGGAACAGGCAAAGAAAGCAGCATTCGATGCCGGCATCGCCGCCCTCACTGCCGCGCAGCAAGCTCTCGCGCGCTCCCAAGCTGCCGTGACCGCCGCACAAGCCTCGCAACCCGCTTCCGCCGCAGCCGCCGCTGAAGTCGAAGCGAAGATGAAAGCCGACGAAGCCGGCACCACCGCCGCGCAGACCAATGCGACCACGGCGCAAACCGCATTCGCCGCCGCGCAAAAAGCGCTCACGGACACCAGCGCCACGCTCATCGCTGCCGAATCCGGCGTCAAAGCGACGACCGACGCTTTCACGGCCGCGGCAACGGCCGCCGACGTGGCCACAAAAGCCGTTCCGCCTGCCGAAGCCGTGGCAAAAACTGTCACCGACGCCCTGGCCGGAGCGAAGGGTCAAATTGACAACTCCACCGCCCAAATCGCCGCGCTCGAAAAGAACGTGGCCCGCTGGAAAGCCGCGCAATTCAACCTGCAAGTCTTCGCCGCCGCCGATGAGTTGGACAAAAAGGAAGCCGCCTCGCAAGCCGCGCTCGCCAGCGCCGAAAGTCTCAAAGCCGCCGCGGACAAAGCCGCCGCCGAAATCGCCGCCGTCCAAAAAGCCATCACCGATGCCCCCGCAGTCATCGCCGCGAAAACCGAAACCATGACGAAAGCCAAAGCCGCGCTCGACGCCGCCAACGCCGCCGTCCCAAACCTCAAGAACGACCTCGCCGCCAAACAAGCCGACACCGCCACAAAGACCGCCACCCTCACCACCGCGACTTCCGAGCTGACAAAAAGCCAGGCCATTCTCAAAGCCATCATGGAAAACACCGCGAGCGCCGAAGCCGGCAGCAAAGCCGCCGCCGACGTCGCCGCAAAGGCCAAAGCCCTCGCTGAAGCCAACGCGACCATCCCGCAACTTGCCGAAACCGCCGAGAAATCCCAACAAGCCGCGACCGGATCGGCCTCCGCGCTCGAATCCGCCCGCAATGCCGTCGGCGAACTCGAGGCGCAAACCAAGCGTTTCACGGAAGCGCACGCCCAAGCCAAAACCGGCGCCGACGCCGCGACTCTCGCCGCCGCCACCGCCCAACAAGCCCTCGACAAACAGCCCGCCGTCATCAAGGAAGCCGAAGCTGCCCTCACCGCAGCGACCGACGCCCTGACCAAAGCCGTCGCGATGAAAGACGACCTCCCCAAAAAAGTCCCGGCCCTCGAAGCTGCCGCCATTCAAGCCGCCGCCGCCGCCACCGAAGGCCGCGCCCTTGCCGACAACGCCGCTGCCGAGCTCCCACCTTTGAAACAGAAGCACGACCGACTCGCGGCGGAGTATCAAAAGCAAAAGCCGAAAAGCTAAGCGTGCTCAGTATTTGCCCGAGCACGCCCCAGCACGCGAGCAGAAGCCAACGGCTGACCGCTCCAGCCAAACCCCGCTTTGTTCGAGCGTCCGGGTGAAAACAAGCGAGAAACCGCTCTCTCGATGGCGACACGCCGCCTGGGCGAAAAATGGTGCGAACGGAGGGAATCGAACCCCCGACCAACGCTGTGTAAAAGCGCCGCTCTACCGCTGAGCTACGTTCGCGATTTGAGTCTGCGAAGATGAGGAAAACCGAGGTGAGAGCAAGCGGATTGTCCGGCTAGGCCATCACGGCCCGCCTCAAGGCCAGCGGCCAAACTTGGCGTCGAAATCCTTCGGCTACTCCTGCTCTTTCTCCTCTTTGATCAACGGTTCCTAGCCAAACCACCGCCACGCCGGATGGCGCACATACGTCAGCGCCTCCGCCACGCCCATCCCGGCCTGCGCCTGGGTCGCGCACAGCGTGCGATGCTTTTCCCACGTTTGGCGTTCCGCGGCGGTCGGCTCGCGCCGCACTTGGTACGGCACGCGGTTGCCGACGAGGATCGCGAGGAATCCCTCCAAGCCAAAGCCATTCTGCCGCGTCCTCAGCGCGTAGAGGCCGAGGCGGCTCGGGCCGTTCTCCGCGTAAAATGCCAGCAGTGGCCCGAGGCCGCCGGGATCAGTGTCCGCGCGGCAATGACGCCAGAAGGGCGTATCGAGCCGCGTATTCACGAGATAATGGAGCGCCAGAAAATCGCGCACATCGTCCCAGCCGCCGCTGGCGAGCGAGTTGTAAAGATCGCGCACGGTCGGCGTGGGCTGGAAACGGCTTTGCCGCAGCATTTCCACGAGATTCTGAATCTGGCTGATTGCCACCGTCAGCGCGGTCGCTTCGAGCGGCTCGACAAAACCACCGGAGTTGCCGATGGCCACCACATTATCGCGCCACAGGCAGCGGTATCGTCCGGAGCGAAACTTCACCACGCGCGGCGACGCGGGCGCCTTCGGATTTTTGCGCAGAAACTCCGCGCACGCCTGGTCATCCGTGATCGACTGCGACGCATAGACGTAGCCGCGATTGATGTGGTGCTCGTGCTCGATCTGCCACGCCCAGCCGGCGTCCATCGTCTCCGCCGTCGTGTATGGCAGGATTGGCTCCGTCGTCCGCTCCCAGCCGCCCACCACCGCGCGGTCGCAAAAGAGCGAACGATCAAAACTCACGTAGGGTTCCTCCAGCGCCCGCCCGAGCAGCTCGCTGCGAAAGCCGCTGGCATCGACAAAAAAATCGCCCTCCATCCGACGGCCGTCCTCGAAAACCAGCGCCGCCACACCCTGCGGCCCGCGCTCCACCCCGCGGACGGTCGCATCCGTGATCTCTACTCCGGCCTCCCGCGTGATCGCCTCCAGCACCTCGACCAGCTTGCGATTCTCGATGTGAAATCCGTGCCACGGCTGGATGTCAGGTCCGCCGCCATGGGCCTGCCGTGCGAAGATTTTGCCGTGCTCCATCAGCGCGCTCGCGAGATCGCCATAGCGAAAATCTTCCCCGCAGTAAAAGCCGTTCGGCGCCGGCAGATCCGGGCGCTGCCAGTCGAGTTGATTGGAAAAGGTGTAGTGAAAATGGTCGCGCGGCCCCCACAGGAAGCGCACCCCCAGCTTCCAAGTCGGCTCGGCACGCGCATAGAAGCGGGCGCGCGGGATCCCGAGACGCTCGAAAAGATGCTGCGGGAAGATCGGCGTCGTCCCCTCCCCCACCCCGATGACCCCGAGATCGGGACTGCGGACCACGCGCACAGCGAGTTCCGGCAGCAGGCGCTTCAGCGAAAGCGCCGCAAGCAAGCCGGCACTGCCCGCGCCGAGAACGACAATGTTTTGCATCATATCGGGTGCCGCATCATGCCCAAGTCTCCCTCAGAGGCAATCCAACTCAAGAGCCGAAAGATTGTCGGATCAGGACCGTCTATTGCACAGCATCGCGCGGTTCGCCTCTGGGAAGGCAGACGCGGAACGTCCCCGAATGAGCGCAGCGAACCAGCAAGGTTCACCGCAACGCCAAGAAACCCACCCACGCCAAACACTTGCTGCCGGCTGAAAAGCACTGAGCCGGAGAATTGGCTCCTCCGGCTCAGGTCAGGCAATACTCTCCGTTCAATGACAAAGGTTAACCCTGCTTCCGGCGGCGGCGGGCCAGGATACCGAGGGCACCGACCATGAGCAGACCAAACGCCGCCGGCTCAGGGACCACCGCGGAGGCCTTGCCGCCTCCCAGTCCCGCTTCCGGTGGAGCGAACGGCACCGTCCCGATGTTCAGGGCAGCCAAGGTCTCGCTGACGCTAATGTTCGTCGTCGCGTTGGCATTCAGGGTCGATGTGCCCGTGCCCAGCGCGTTATCCAAGTTCGTCGTGCCGGCCGTGGTGGTCAGCGTGGCGTAGCCCTGCAGGCCTTCCAAGTTCAAGGTTCCGCTGCCAGTCTTTCTCACGCCACCAGTGCCATCGAAGTCGTTCAGCACCGTCACATTGAAACCATTCGTATCGAGAATGAGCCCGCCGGCTTGGACTTCGCTGTTCCCAGGATTGAAATTGCGCAGATAGTTGCCTTCATCCTGGCTCGCGCGCAGGGTGACACCGTTGAAATTCACGGTGGCGGCACCTCCACCGACTTCGACGAAGGGCGTCTCAATAATGCCGCCGTCACCTTGCAGCTTTCCAACCGATCCTCCGTTCCTCGCCACAAAAACTCCCGTGGTGGTGATCGTTCCGGCGGTTAGATTCAGCGTGCCGTCGCCGCCGTTCCCGATATTCAGCGTGGCGAGAGTCGCCGTAGCCGTGGCACTCGTCATATTCCAAACGCCTATCGAACCGCCATCTCGGGCGATGTTGGTATCGCTTCCAGTATTGATGAGTGCGCCAGTACCCGACATATTGAGCGTGCCAGTGCCGACTACGAAAGACGACGCCGCCTTGTAAACCGTGCCGGAGTACTGTCCTCCCGCCAAAGTCAGCCCCTGGGTGGAATCTTCCCACAAAGCGTTTGGCCCACCGTCGCGGCTATAGAATGACTCACCCTCAGCGCCGCCGCCGTTTTCAAACCACATCCAATCCAGTGCGATTGTATCGCCCAGAGTCAATGTTATCGGCGCGCTGAACGCATCGTGCGGCCCGGAGAGGACATTATCCGTGATGATCTCATTGAAGACCCCACCATTGATGCTCAGGCGCAGTCGT
Organism: Chthoniobacterales bacterium; assembly: GCA_038318725.1. Taxonomy (GTDB): domain Bacteria; phylum Verrucomicrobiota; class Verrucomicrobiia; order Chthoniobacterales; family Chthoniobacteraceae; genus Chthoniobacter. Next base: position 30,837 of record JBBQCM010000013.1, on the reverse strand, counting down.
GAACCATCATTGGTATTATTCCCAAAGACGTAGGAGCCGGTCACATCCACCGTGAAATTGCCCAGACCAACGAAGGCGAAATTGTTGTTATCGCCCGCCGGCAGGCCCTGCACCTGAGCACCCACTCCAAAATTACCGCCCCCGTCACCATTATCCGACGTGCTGGAGGTTGTGTAATTTGCCGTGAAGGAAAACGCCTGTTCGGGACCGCCGGCGATGACTGTATCAGCGGTCGCATAGTTATTAACTTGGAATCCGACCGTGCCACCGAAGACCCCAATATCCACAGTCCCCGTGCCCGCCGTTTTGGTAAACGTGCCGCCGCTGAGGTTAAAGGTACCGGTGCCGCCATCTCTGCCGATGGCAACCCAAGAGTTTGCCGTGACGGTGCCACCCGTCATGTTTACCGTGCCGGTGCCAAGGCCATTTCCCACTTGGAACTCCCCGCCAGATGTCAGCGCGGCGGTCCCGGATATGTTGAACGTGGCTACGGTACCCGCACCCTGCCCGACCCGCACCTCATTGATAGTACTAATGGTGCCGCCGCTGAAATTCACAGTGGCATTGGTTGATCCGCCCTCCCCGATGCTAAGCTGGTTCAGCCCATTGATATCCCCGCCACTCATATCCATCAACCCCTTCGTATTAGGGCCACCCCGTGAAATTTGTAAATTTTTGCCGTTTCCATTGATGATTCCGCCGGTGACGATCAGATGGCCATCGCCGTGATCCGCTCCACCGCCATCGCGGCCGACCGCAAAATCGCCCCAGTTGTTCACCTGGACCGTGCCATCATTGCCTAAGTTGATGATGCCTCCGTTGACGGTCATCGTTCCGGCGCGCCGGCTTCCCACAACGATCTGCTGCGCGTTCAGGATGCCATCATTCAAAGTGTAGGACGCCTCATTTGCAGCCGAGTCCGGCGCGTTGCCCTGGCCGATTTCCAGCCATTGGCCGACATTCACGGTCCCACCGTTTTGAGTGACAGTCGCTTTACCGTTGTCACCAACCGTAAAACTCAGAACAGACAGCGTTCCACCGGTGACATTTACCGTCCCTTGCGCATCAAAGGTCGTGCCATCGTGACCCGCCCCGACATTCAGGCGCATACCATTGCGGCCCCCGGGATCGCCATTTGCAGCGTCCGTCAGCATGTCGAAGTTGGCCGTCCCACTCACGTTCAAAGTCCCCTGAGCAGCGGCCGTAACGCCATCACCGTTTTGACGACCGACAAACCAATCGAAGTCAAATTCCGGGCGGGTCTGGAGTAATCCGCCGCTCATGTTGTAGGTTCCGTTAGACCCGCGGTCCAATCCGATGGCGCTCCAACCGCCGAATGTGATCGTGCCCCCCGTTTGATTAAGAGTGCCTGACCCAGAGCGACCGATAAAAAGGCGGGAGCGCTCCCCGAGGTTTCCACCGCCGTCGTACTCACCAGTTAGATTAATGGAGCTACCGGCATCACTAAGATTCACCGTGCCGGTGGCACCATTGGAATTGCCAATAATGAGCCAGTTACCCGTGGTAAAAGTCCCACCCGTGCTGACATTCAAGAGCCCAACGCTCCCCCCGTTTTGTCCGACCGCGGTTTCAGTGTTGCCCATTACCAAACCACCATTGGAGATATTCAGGGTGCCGGTGCCTTGTTCGCCGACGTTTAGGCGCGCATCCGGTCCGCCCAAGCCGCTTTGTTGGCCGATAATGAGCTGAGAACCCACCCCATCCACAGTAACGGTTCCATTTGAGCCAGCGTCCCGGGCGATATTCACCCACCACCCGTTTTGCCATTTGCCGCCATTCGTGACGTTAACTATGCCGGTCCCGCCCTGATAGCCGATCTGGCTGTCGCCACCGGCACCGCCATTTCTGAGGAAAAGTGGACTTCTGGTGTCCAAAAGGCTGCCAGCCCCGTCAATATTAACCGTTCCACTTGCTCCGCCACCCTGTCCTACCACAAACCAGTTCTGAGTAGTGACCTTTCCGCCCGACGCGATATTCATCAGCCCGGTCGCTCCGCCATTGCCGGCGATGGAGAGCTCGGTAACGTCGAAGGTGCCGCCGGTATTGACATTCAGGGTCCCGTTGCTGCCGCCATTCCTGCCGACGAATGTTCGATAATCGGGATTATTGTTGTGAACGAAGGCTCCGCCATTGCTCACAGTCATCACGCCCGTCCCGTCTTCACCGATATTTGAGTGAATATCGTTTCTGCCCGCATTGCCACCCGTGCCGGGGCCGGATATGTTGATCGCGGAGCCTGCACCGTCCACCAATACGTTGCCAGCGGAGCCGGCACCGCGCGCGACATTGAGCCACCAGTTGAGGTTCAATTGACCGCCGCCGGTGACATTCAGATTGCCGGTGCCACCGTCGCGGCCCACTTGGAAGTCTTCCCCGGAGACGTCGTTCACGACCGTGCCAAGACCGGTAATATTGAGCGTTCCGAAGCTCCCCGCTTTGTCTCCAACGAAAGATTGTCCGCTGCCGGTATTGATAGTGAAGGAAGTCGCCGCACCCCCGGAGATATTGGCCACACCAGTGGCTCCGCCGGACTGCGCACCCGCGATTTGGAGCCCGGTCGTCACCACTGTGCCGCCGGTCACGTTAATGGTGCCGCTGCTCCCCGTGCGCACACCCGCCTGAAGGGCTCCGACATTCACGTTCGCGGTTCCGCTGACGTTAAACGCCCCGTCGCGATCCGAGCCCACTTCAAACCCGGCATTCGCCACAGCCGTGATACTGCCGCCGCTGATGTTCCACTGGGAGCCCGTACCCCCAGCTCCGACACCAATGGCAGACCACGCATTATAGGTCACGGAGCCGGCCGTTTGATTGATTACCCCCACGCCACCGTCAGTACCGACATTCAAATTACCGGCGTCGGCGAGCGTGCCGCCGCTGATCGCCAGGGTCGCAGTGCCCCCGTCGCGACCGATACGCACCAGCCCGACAGACATCGTGCCGCCACTCAGCGTGCCAGTGCCCACGGAACCCGCGTCGCGACCCATATTAAATTCTCCAGTCGTCGTGAGCGTACCAGCCGTCATCGTAAACGTGCCAGCGCCGCCACCGCCGCCGATGCGGACCTCGCCGGTGCTGACTACGCTCGTCCCGATGGTTCCGGCGTTCGACAGGGCTCCCACGCTGCCCGCGCCATCCCCAACCAAAATCGCCCCATCAGTGCCGGTAATCGTGCCACCCGAGAGGATGTTCAGCGTCCCGTTTCCGCCACCCTGCCCGACGTAGATGTTGCCCGTGCCGAAATTGATGAGGCCATCGGCATCAACGGTCACCGTGCCCGTCCCGCCACCCAGAGCACCGGGATTCGCGCCAATGCCCATTTGGATATTGTTCGTCGCCAGATCGACCACCGCACTGCCGGCCGCGCCACTTCCATCACCCACCTTCAGCACGCCCGTGCTCGACTCAATGCCCACTCCGAAACCACCAGCCACCGCCCCTGCGCCCAACGTCAAAAAACCGTCCTTAATATCCAGCAGACCATCCCCGCCGACCGCGCCGCCGATCTTCGTGCCCACCGCCAGCCCGATCGACGTCCCAGTGTTGAGAGTGCCCCCCGCTTGGATCGTCAAGGTGCCGATGCCATCGGCGGCACCGGTGCCTTCGCCGATCCGCATTTCATTGGTGAGCGTCAATTGCGTGAGCGTCCCCCCGTCAATGAGCACCGTGTTGCTATTGGCAATGGCGAAGCCGCCGGGCCCTACAAGGCCTGCCGGAGTAGTCATCCCCCCGGTGTAATCAATCACATGGCCGGCGTTGATGAGCGCACTATCGCTGCCGTAAGTGTCGGGAAACCCCACGCCGGCGGTCCAACTGAGCGGATCACTCCAGACTCCCGTTTGCGCGGTGTCGAAACTTGCGGCACGCGCAATCTGACTTAGCGACACCGCCAAAATTGGGACGAGGTTTTTTTTGGTAAAAAGAGATGGGCGTTTCATAAGTTTAGGGGTGCGGCGGGGAAGTGGTCAGGTGGATAACGGATAAACTAACGGATGTATGTCCGGGCTTTCTCCACGAATGGCAAATAATATTTTGCGAATTGATGAATTTATTTCACGGCGGGTGCCGGCAGACCTTCCAAAACTCGCCCTTAAGGGGTGGTGCCGGCACGCAGAAGCTTTTCTGCTTCCTCGATTTGCGCGGCGGTGAGCTTGCTTTTGAGGGATTCCGCACGCTTCCCGGCCTCCTCATTTTTCTGGGCAGCGGCCCGCGTATAAAGGACGTAGGCGTTGGTCAGATTGACCGCCGTTCCTCTGCCCTGCTCGATCATCTGCGCAAGGAGAAATTCGGCGGCGGCAAATTTTTGCCGGGCGGCGGCGCTGTAATTCCGGCCAGCCTGCTCCATATCCTGGCGCACCCCATTGCCGGTTTCGTAGCAGTTGCCGAGATTGACGAGCGCTGCGGGCGAGCCGAGTTGCGCTCCGAAGGTGAACCAGCCGACGGCGGCGGTCTTGTCGGTGGGGAGACCGAGGCCTTTTTGATAACGCACACCCATTTCGTTCATCGCCACGGCCGAACCCGCACCGGCCGCACGCAGGAGGTGCTCGGTGGCCTTGGACGCATCCCGCTCACCACCGATGCCGAAGTCGAGACAGTGGGCCAAAGCGACGAGTCCGTCGGGATTTTGCTGGGCGGCAGATTTCTCGTACCAACTGCGCGCTTCAGCGGCATCGGCGTTCGATTTCGCGGTGCGCTCGATCATTTTTCCGCGATAGAACTGCGCACCGGGATGTCCAGCCTCGGCGGCGGCCCCAAAAAGAAACCTCGCCTTTTCCTCATCTTTTGGAACTCCCTCCGCACCGCCGGATAAGAGCATCGCAAGGTTCAACTGCGCGCCAGGGTGGCCGGCATCCGCGGCTTTTTGAAACCACTTGAGCGCTTCGGGGGCCGAGGCTTTCACGCCGCGACCGGTGATGAAAAGCTCGCCGAGCAGGTTTGCGGCCTCGGGGTTGCCTTTGGCGGCCTCGGTCGGGAGCAGTTTCGCCGCGGTGTCAAAATCGCGTTTGGCCAGGGCCTCCTGCACTTTTTTGAGTGGTTCGCTGACCTTCGGCGGCTCCGCGGCCACAGCCAGGAGAGGCCAGGCCAATATGCTGCCCACGAGCGCGGCCCGCCGGGCGCAGATCATCGTTTGGCCGCGCGGGCGGCCGGTGCGGCTTTGAGCACGTTGGTCTTGCCGTCAAAGGGCACCTCGGTGGCCGTGCCATCGGCCCAGGCCACGCGGACGCTGCCCGCAGCCGATGAATCGCCCAGCCCGAACCACGCCGTCGCTCCGTCCTGCGAAAGGTAGCCCGCACCCGCATGCAGTTCGATAAGTTGATCCGCCACACCCGCCCGGCGGAGGGTGAGGCGCGCCCCCGGGGCGCGCGCGCCTGGCAGGTTCACGCGCAGCCAGCGGGCGTTGACCTTGTTCTCAAGGCTCACCGTGGCGCCGGTATTCACAGTCACCGCGATGTCGGGCTTGCCGTCGGCGTTGAAATCCACGACGGACGCCGCCTTCGTGTCGCCGGTAAGGACCACGCCACTCTCCCGGGCGACCACTGGTGCAAACCCGCCTTTGCCATCACCCAGGAGGAGTTGGCCGAGGCCGCCGTCGTAGCGAGGGTTTTCGATCTGCGGCGCGTAGGAATTCTGCGCGAGGAAAATGTCGATATTTCCATCACCGTTGAAATCGCACACCGCCAGTCCGTAGGCCGGCGCGATTTGGGCGATGCGTTCGAACGGCTTGAAGGTGAATCTCCCGCGGTCGTTAAGGAAGACGCCGCTCTGAAATTCGTTCGTCTCGTAGCGCTCGGCGTTTTTCAGTTTTTCATCGGAATAAACCTCCGTCAGGCTGGCTAGCGCGAAGGCTTTGAAAGTCGGAAACTTGGCCTTGATGAAAGGCATCGCCGTCGAGGAGCAACTCCGTCCGCGCTCGGGCACCAGGCTCTCGCCCTCGCGTTTGACTTCCACCATATTCCATTTTCCGGTCCCATCGAAGTCCGCGTAATACATCAGTTGCGGGTGATCGGCGGCGGGCTGCTTGTATTTGGTATTGAGTCCGATGTTGCCGGCGACGATGTCCATCTGGCCATCGTGATTTACGTCCGCCGTGGTGATGCTGTTCCACCAGCCTTTGGACTCCGCGAGGCCCGCCGATACGCTCTCATCCTTCAGCTTGCCCTGGGTGTTGTGAAAATACTTCAGCGGGCCGTATTCCGTGGCGACGAGGAGATCCTGCCAGCCGTCGCCATCGACATCGGACCAGACTGCCGCGGTCACGAGGCCGGCTTTGCTCAGACCCGCAACGCTGTCCGTCACATCTGTGAATTTCACCTTCCCATTCGCGGTTTCATTCCGGAAAAGCCGGCATTTGCCCGCATGCGGCCAGTCGCCGGGAATGGTCCGCGCGCCAACGAAAACGTCGATCCGACCGTCCCGGTCATAATCCACGGCGCTGACCGCGCTCGCGAACTCGTAGCCCTCGGGCAGCGCGCCGGCCGGTGCGGACGCAAAATTGCCCTTGCCGTCATTGAGGTAAAGCCGGGTGCGCATTTCCTTCGCGCCGGGCTCGAATTCATTGCTGCCGCCGGCCACCAGCAGATCGAGCGAGCCGTCGCCATTTGCATCGAAAAAGACTGCGCCCTGATCCTCGCAGTCCTTGTCCTTGCGGAAATCCTCGACCCATTTCGCCACGTATTTTCCCTGGCCATTGTTGATCCGAAGCTGGCCCAGTTCACCTTTCGATCCGCCGAAGTAAAAGTCGTCGAGCCCGTCGCCGTTCACGTCGCCCCAGATCAGACATGGGCCGAGTTGCGACATTGCGTGCGGGAGCAGCACTTGCTTTTTGAAATCCACCTCCCAGCCTTCGTCTTTCACCTTGATATCCTTGAGCGTGTCCGTCTTCACGAAGAGCGTCTCTTTTTTATCGGCCGGCTTCACCGGTTCGCCACCCGTCGCGGGCTGCGTGATCGTGTAGAGCATGTCCGCCGCGAGGTTCGTGAGTTTTTGCTCGCCGGCACCGGGCCAGCGCACCGTCAATTCCTGGATCTTGGTGTCTTCGCCGAGGCCGAAATGGACGAGCGCCTCATTGCAGGAATGGTAGCCGGTCTGCGGCTGAAGTTGCCGCATCTGCGAGCCCGCGGCGGTCTTGACGATGACCGTCGCGCCGAGGCCGTCGAGATTCGACTTCGTTCCCGTGAGCTTGAGCAGCACCGCGTGGCCTTTCTCGGAATCGTTTCGGTAAATGCAGTTTGGCTCTTCGAGATTCACTTCGACCAGGTCGAGGTCGCCGTCGCGGTCGAGATCGGCATAGGCACAGCCGTAGCTCACGCCCACATGATCCAGCCCCCACTCCTTGCTCGCCTCCTCAAACTTGTCCTTGTGCGTGTTGCGATACGCGCGGTGCTGTTCCTTCCGCATTTCGCCATCCTTGAAATAGTCGAACATGTGCTTCCCGGTCAGCATGTCCTGGGTGATCTTGTGATCCGAATCGTTCATGTGCCGCGAGATGCCGTTGGTGAAATAGAGGTCCTGCCAGCCGTCGAGGTCGAAGTCCGCGAATTTCACCGACCACGTCCAATCGGTGCTGGAGATTCCGAAAAGCCGCGCACCTTCGAGGAAGCGGCCCGTGCCCGTATTGATGAGCAGCGTATTGCGCATGTATTGCGGCGGGTCGGCATTGTACGAACGCAGCAGATCGATCCCGCCCATGATGCCCATCGTGGTTTTCGATTTGAAATGCGAAGTTGCCGACATGTCGGCGATGAGCAGATCCGGGAGGAGATCGTTGTTCACATCACCAAAGTCCGTTCCCATCGAAAACCAGGGCGTATGGGGAGCCGCTTCGGAAAGCCGGTCCGTGAAAGTGCCGTTACCGTTGTTGTGATAGAGCTGGTCCGGGCTGATGAAATCATTCGAAACGTAAAGATCCAGCAAGCCGTCGCCGTCATAATCCCACCACACCGCCGCGAGCCCGTCCCCGCGCCCGGAAATGCCCGCCTTGGCCGAGACATCCGTGAATTTAGGCAGCCCATCCGGGCCATTGCCGTCATTGTGATAAAGGCGATCCGGCGTGCCCATCGATTCGGTACCCCAGCGGTCGTAGTCGTAGCGCCAGAGATTGTAATAGCGCTCCGCGCCCTTCTTGAGCGTCACCGAGCCGTCGGGGTGTTTGTCCACTGGCAGCTCCGAAGGCGTGCCGGCAGGGTCTTCGAGCCGATTCGTGAGCAGATACATGTCGAGTTTTCCATCTCCGTCGTAGTCCGCGAAATAGGCGCTGTGGCTGCAATCTACGGCATCCAGACCCGCCGGAGCAGCCACTTCCTTGAAAACCACTGACTCGCCCTTCGGTCCCTTACCCATGTTGAGAAAGAGCTGGTTCGGCTTGTCATAGTTGCAGACGTAGAGGTCGATGCGGCCATCGCCATTCACGTCCGCCGCCGCCGCACCCGCCGACCAGTTTTCACCGCCATCGATCGGCCCGGCGGAGGCCGTGATGTCCGCAAACTTCATCTCCCCCAGCTTGCCGACCTGCCGGTAGAGCCGGTTCTTATTCGTCGTGCCGGCGAAAAAAATGTCTGGCTTGCCATCGCCATCGAAATCCGCCACCACCACCCCGCCGGTGGTCATGCCGCTATGGTAGAGGAAGTTCATGGGATGGTTCACATCCATCTTGTTGACCATATCGAGACCGGTCTTATCGGATTCCAGACGGGTGAACAGAGTTTGGCCACCCCCCTTCGACCTGGCCTGCAGCGGTACGCCTTGGACCCCCGAGGGCCAGTCCGCCGCCGATAGCACTGTGGGCAGAAAGACAGCAGCGAGACACAGCGATGTTAGCGAAGAGGTTTTCATGGGGGCGAAGGTTAAATTCAAGCGACGATGTAAGCTCCCGATTTCGACGTGTCAAGACAGGCCGATAAATGAAAAATCAGGGTGCCAGACGGCTGATAGAGAGGTGGGAGAATACGCTAGGTTTACTCGTTCTCCATGCATTTCCAAAGTTTCTCGGCTATCGTCTGAGCACATCCGCAGCGGTGCTGTCTTACGCGCGACCGCTCCGCGGAAACCGATTCTTTCGTTACCCATGAGTTCAAATCTGCCAACCCGCTTTTTCCATTGTATCGCCCTCTTGACCGGGCTCGCTCTCAGTGCGCGCGGGCAGGTCGTGATCAACGAAATGGCGTCGGCCTCCAACGAGCGGCAAATTCAATGGACGGCGGCTGGTATTCCGCAACTGGGGTCGGGTATCAAGTGGAATGCCAATCCCTTCCCTGAGACGGGCTGGCTGACGGGGGCACTGCCCGCGGGCTGGGGCTCGACGGTGGGGACGGATCTCCAGACGGCCATGCTGAACAAGACTCCGTCGGTTTATCTGCGGAAGAGTTTCACGGTTTCGGCCGGCCAGGCGACTTCGGCGAATCCGGTGGTGCTGCAGGTGGAGTACAACGACGGGTTTGTGGCCTACCTCAATGGGGTGGAGGTGGCGCGCTACAATTGCGGGGCGCCGGGGCATTTCATGTATGCGGCGCAACCGGCCTACAATCCGGCGACGACTTCGGGGCTGACGGAGATCACGCTGGGCAATGCCAACACGCTGCTGCTCACGGGCACGAATGTGCTTTCGATCGAGGCGCGCAATTCGGACTTTGGTTCCACTTTCCGCGTTAATGCCGGGCTGAAGCTGATTACCTCGACCGTTCCGGTCGCGCTGACCAATGCTCTCTACAACCTCGATGGGGCGACCGGGGCGACGCGGACCCACACGAACACTGCCGGCACCGCGACCAACACCAGCGTGGGCGTGCCGCAGGCGGGCGGCTGGCTGGCGACGGCGGCCGATCCGGCGAGCGACAATCTGTGGACTTCCCTTCAGATCATCACGGGGGAAACCCCGGGCGCCGGCATCAGCGGCACCGGCGGGCTGCGCTACTCTTTCACCCAATCCGGGACCAACCGGACGGCCTCGGTCCGCGCGCCGCAAGTAACGATGACCAACGCCTGGTCGCCGGGTGGGGTGACGCCGGCGGCGCTGGCTTCGACCACTGCGCGGTTCCGCTTTCGGACGACGGGCGACATGCAATTCGGCTTCCGCTGCGATCCCGGCGTGACGCAGGCGGCGAACAGCGTGGACGGGTTCCCAACGGTTGGGGCTCCGTTTGGCGGGACGGCGGATTTTGACTGGAATGCGGCGAGCCCGACCAACCCTGGAACCTACGGGGCGACCATCAATGACACTGGCGGTCAATCGACGATCCTCCTCGGGGCGATCAACCTCGCGAACTATGAACTGAAGATCGGCGCGGGCGTGCGCAGCGGGCAGGTGGTGATCAAGGAGGACGGCACGGCTGCGGCCGGCCCCGGGGGAACGACAGGCATCCTCTCGTTGCTATTCACGACTTTCCCCACAACGATCGACTCGCTGGGCTTCGGGATAAAGGGATTGAAGGTCACGGAGTGGCCGACAACTCCGCTCACGGCCACCGATTTCCAGCAAACGCGCCTGAGCTTCCGGTGGAAAATGCCCGCGGGTCGGACGCAAGCATTCTACCTCGAATCGAACAGCGGCGGCACCGCGGCGGAACGGGCGGATCTTGGGACGTTTGTTGGGACGGGAAATTGGGAAACTTACTCCTCATCGCTGAGCGACATCCCGAACTCGACGGCTTTGCTGACCAAGCTCAACGCCTCGTTTAACGGCCAGCAAAAGGTCGCAAAGCTGACGGTCTTCTGGGCGGGGACAAACTTCGCCAATGGCGAGGCGGTGCAGCTCGACACGCTAAATCTCTACAAGGAGACCGCCGGCACGACGCTGGATGAAAACACCCCGAATACCTTTGGCGCGGCAACCGGCGGCACGCGGACGCGGACGATCACAGCCGGCGGCGTCGTGAGCGATGCGACGACGGGAACGCTGGCGAATAACATCGCGCTGACCAGCGATCCGGGGGCGACGGGATTTGTCTTCCGCGTCGTGGAGGATAACACCGCAGGAGCGGGCAATGGCGGAACGACGGGCTTTCTGCGCTGCGAAGTAACCGATGCGCCGGATACCGGCGCGCCATGGGGTTTCAGCCTGCCGGGCGTGACGGTGCGCAATTGGACGCCGGGCGCGATCACCACGCCGCAACTCGCCGATGTGTCCGTGCAATTCGCCGCGAAGCTGCCCGCGGGCGTGACCTTCACCGTCTATGCCGAACCCACCGGGGGCTCGACGGCCAACCGCGCGAACCTCGGTGCGCTGACCGGCAATGGCACTTGGCAGACGGTCACGCGCGAGTTTTCCACGGCGGCCAATGCGGACAACTTCCGCACCGCGCTGAACACGGGCGCGACGACGACTTTCCAGCTCACTTTCACCGGTCCCGCAAACGCCACGCTCGGCGACCAGCTCTCGCTCGACGACGTGCAAATCCTCCCGTGGCGCACCTACTCGGTCACGCTCGGCCAGGGCACGAACCAGCAGCGTTTCATGGACACGCTGAACGCCGGCAGCACGATTGCGTTTGTACCGGAGTTTGTGAAAAATACCGCGGCTCCGGCGGGTGGCGGGACGTTCACCATTGATGACTTCGAGGTGGACTACAGCGGCCAGGATCCAAGCGCCTTCCAGGCGCTCATCGGCCTCGGCGCGAGCAGCGGCAACTGGAAGTATTTCGTCGGCCTCGCGGAGCCGAGCGGCGGGCTGTTCGATCCCGCGCTGCTCACCGGTTTCATTCCACCCGGCGGCGATGAGACCGACTTCAGCAACCCTCAGAGTTTCTACGACTGGGTGGAACTGCGCAACCTGGGCGGGAGCGCGGTGAATCTGAGCGGCTGGGCGCTGACCAACGATTCGTCGGACCACGGAAAGTGGCATTTTCCCTCCGGCACAACCATTCCGGCGAACGGCTATCGCATTGTCATGTGCGACGGACGGGATGCCGCCAACGGCACCGCAACCTACGTCCACGCGAGCTTTTCGCTCTCCGCGTCCAGCGGCTCCTACGTCGGGCTCTACAACAGTGCCGGGACGCTCCAGAATGAGGTCGCCAACATCCCCGGCCAGGACACCTTTCACACTTGGGGCCGGCTGCCGGACGGCACCGGCAGCTTCGGTTTCTTGGAAACCGGCACGCCCGGCGCGGTCAATACTGGCAACATATTCTCCGCGCGGACGAAACAGCCGGACTTTCTCAAAGCCGACGGCGTCACCACCTTTTCCGGCGGCTTCTACACCGGCGCGCAAACGCTCGTCATCAAGACTGCAACCTCCGGCGGGCAAATCCGCTACACCACGGACGGCACGGATCCGACCGAGACGACGGGCACGCTGTACACCGGGCCGGTCACGCTCACGCCGCCAGCGGATCACAAAAGCGCGCTCGTCATCACCGCGCGCGCCTTCAAGTCCGGGCTCGTCAAGTCGGACGCTCGCATCAAGAGCTATCTACTCGACCTGAATGTGAACCTGAAAGGCGTACCCGCGCTGCTTTTCAACGGTGATCCTGGCCGCAATTTCTTCACTCCGTACGGCATCACGTCGATCGTGGATGGCCGCCCGCTGCCCGTGAGCTACGACACTTGGACGCCCACCGGCCCGCAAAGCTACAACATCCCGCAGGGCCACGGCGACGCCTTCGAGCGCGCCATCAGCGCGGAGTGGTACTACCCGAACGGCACCGACGGCTGGCGCGAAGACGTTGGCATCCGCATTTCCTCCAGCCCGTACTCGCGTCCGCGCCTGCGCCTGCGCAACACCGCCAATTCGCCGTGGATTAGCGATCACACGGAAAAGCCGTCGTTCAATCTTTACTGGCGCAGCGACTACGGCAATTCGCTGATCAAGGACGAGAAGCTGATCCCCGGCAACGACGTGAGCGAGTACTCGCGCCTGCGCATTCGCGCGGGGAAAAACGACATCCTCAACCCGTTCATCATCGACGAGTGCGGACGCCGCCTTTACCACGACATGGGCTGGGTGCAGCCCATCGGCACGATCAACACGGCGTATATCAACGGCTCGTTCAAAGGCATGTTCAACCTCACCGAGCGCCTGCGCTCGGAGACCTTCGCGATCCACTATCGCTCGACGAATGATTTCGACGTGAACTACATCGACCAGTTCGTCGATGGCGACAACGTGTTCTGGAACACCATGCAAAACGCGCTCAATACGCTCAACAGTTCACCCACCCTCGCCAATTACCAGGCGGTGCAAAACTTCCTCGACGTGGTCAACGTCGCCGACTGCTTCCTGTTTTGGATTTACGTAAACATGGACGACTGGCCGGGGAACAACTGGGCCGCGCAGCACGAGCGCACCCCCGGCGGCGTTTTCCGCATGGCCACCTGGGACATGGAGGCGGCATTCGGGCGCTTCGGCAAAGCGGTCAATTACGACACGATCAACAACAATCTCCTCAACTCCTCGAGCACCTGCGGCGACATCTTCAAACGGCTCTACAAAAGTGCCGACTTCAAACTTCTGGTCGCCGACCGCATCCAGAAACATTTCTTCAACGGCGGCGTGCTCGACGACCGCATCAGCGGCGGCCATTTCGGCCAGCTCGTGAGCACCTATAAGGCGCAAGTCCAGCCGCTGCTCACCTACATCGCGAACCAGACGGTCGATCTGAGTTGGTACAACAACCACGTCAATCAATTCACCGGACGCCGTCCGTTTCTCTTCGGCGGCGGCACCGGCAGCTTTCAGCAGACGCTGCTTTGGCCGACGACATTGCCGCCGGTATTCAGCCAGTTCGGCGGGGTGGTGCCGGCGAACTACCAACTGACGATCACCAAGAGCGCGCCCGCCGGCGCGGTCATTTACTACACGCTCGACGGTTCCGACCCGCGGCTCCCTGGCGGCGGGCTCGCGCCCGGCGCGCTCGTTTACAGCGGCCCGGTCACGATCGGCAGCCTTGCCACCGTCAATGCGCGCATCCGCCTCGCCGACGGCGTGACCTGGACGGCGCTCAATAGCGCCTATTTCGAGCCGGGCGCCGCGCAGCCGGGCGCGAGCACGCTGGTCATTTCCGAACTCATGTACCACCCGCCGGACCCGACGACCGCCGAGCAAAGCGCCGGCCACACCAACGGCGACGATTTCGAGTTCGTGCGCCTGACCAATATCGGCGCGACCCCCCTCGAGCTGCACGGCCTGCGCTTCACCCAGGGCATCACCTACGATTTCACCAACACCGCCGTCGGTGCCATCAATCCCGGCGCCTCCGCACTCGTCGTCCGCAACAAGGTCGCCTTCCAATTCCGCTACGGCCAGAGCTACAACGCCATGATCGCCGGCGAATACGCCGGCACCTTTAGCAACAGCGGTGAAACCGTCACCCTGCAGCTCGTCAACGGCGGCACCACCACGCTGGAAACGTTCACCTACAGCGACTCCGGGCAGTGGCCCGCCGCGGCCGACGGCTACGGCCCCTCGCTCATGCTGAGCAATCCCGCTGCGCCCAATCCGACCCTCGCCGCCAGTTGGACCGTCAGCGCCCAGCCCGGCGGAATGCCCGGAGGCACCCCGCGCACGCTCTCCTACGCCGCCTGGCGGGCGCTCTGCTTCAGTCCCGCCGACGCCGCCAGCAACGCCATCTCCGGCCTCACCGCCGACCCGGATGGCGACGGTTTCAACAACTGTGCCGAGTACGCCCTCGGCGGCGTCCCCCGCTTCCCCGACCAGCCCGCGCACCAGCCCGTCACCGCCCTCGAACTTTTCTCCGGCCACACCTACCTCACCCTGCAATACAGCCTCCAGGCCGGGGCCAGCGAAGCGACCTCCACCCCCGAAGTCTCCGGCAACCTCACTTCGTGGGGCGGCGGGGTCGCCAACATTTCGAGCCTAACCGGTCCCTCCACCTCGCCCACCGGCTACATCACTTGGAAAGTCCGCGACAACACCGCCACTGACGCCGCCACCCAGCGGTACATCCACCTCGGCATCACCACGCCGTAAGCCCCAAAAAATCGCGGGCGTGTCCGCAAACTCACTGCCCGGGGCGGTGCGCACCGTAAGACGCACCGCGGACGAGGTCGCGGGGGCACTTCCTACGGCCAGAGCCGCCTCCACAGCCGACCCTACGGCTTTTCTGCCCGGGCCCGGATGAAGCGCGGGGGCCCGCCGCGGGGGACGGAGTCTCGGATGGTGAGCTGCTCGACGCCGTTGCCGAGTTGGATAGTGCTGCCGATCTGCGTCGTGGCGGGAGTCCACGGGCCGGCACTGAGGTTGTCGGTCGTCTCCACGGTGTAAGTCACGTCGAGCGCGTTGTGCCGGCGCGTGTAGGTCAGCGCGAGGTAAGCGGAGCCGCCGTCATTCACAATGCTGACCGTGGCCGTGCTGCCCGCGTCGCTGGTTTTTGGCAGACGTCCGTAGGCGTATTCGGCGAAGTTATTGCGCAAGTCGCCATCGGGATCCTGCAGCAGCGCGGCGGGGAGGTTTGGCAGCGCCCCGGTGGGGATTTCGGCGGCGGTGAAATGCTCCCAGCGCCAGCCTTCATAGACCGTCGCAAAATCGAGGTCCGCGACACCTGGCGTGCCGCCGATGGCCGTGCTCAGGCCCCAGCTCTGGGGCAGATCATAGCTGTTCCAGGGAGTCGTCTCACTGCGCAGGACGAGTGAGCGACCACCCTCGTCGCTCGGCGGGAACCACGAGTTGCTGTAGGTGAAATCGAGGATGTTCTCACCGGTCACGTCGAGGATTTGGATGTTCTCGCCGTTGTTATCAAGGCTGCCGTCGTATTGGCCGGCGATAAGCTCCGGATTCACGCCGGGATGGCGAAGCTGGAAGGCGGCGATGTTTCCCACCACGAGGCCGCGCGCCCCGGCGGCGAGGGTAAAGGTGGGGAAGGTGAAGGTGATGCCCCGGTCGAAATACGCGCCGGTCAGAACGAGCGGCGTCGCTCCGATATTGGTCAGCTCGATGAACTCGAAGTCGCTTTCGACCACGCCCGGCAGCGCCAACGCCTCGGCGGCGGTCGGGCCGGCAGGCGCGTAGTTCAGTTCAGTGATGCGTAACTGTTCCTGCGTGGCGGTCGGTGCGGGCGTCCATGTCTTCGTCCTGAGCAGCGTGCCAAAAGCGTCGCGCAGCTCGATGGTTTCGCCGCGCGCACTGAGCTGGCCGCCGTAGGGGCCTTGCACAAAACGGTACTGGTTCGCGGCGGGCAGGCTGTCGTCCGGCACGCTGGCGCGCTGGCGGAAGAGATACGGGTTCTTCACCACGTAGAGGTCTCCGAGGTTTTCCGTCGCGCCGCCGCCCGGGGGCAGCACGGTGCCGGGTTTGAAGGTCCAATTCACCGCGCCGGTGATCTGCCAGCCGGAGATGTCCACGGACGAGGCGTTCGCGTTGCGCAGGACGAAGAACTCATGCTCCTGCGTGTTTGTCGCGGGCTTGAAATCGACCGTCTCGAGGCTGATCCCCGCGGCCACATTGGCGGCCTGCGAGGCGGGAACGGCCACGCCGCCGATCGTTGCGGTATTCAGGAAAGTGCGCCGCCCCGGCAGATAGACATTGCGAATCTGGTCGATATGAAAGCGCATCGCCGCCCCGCCGGTCGAGTTACCGTTGTCATTGCCCCAAGAGCCCCATTTCGTCCGGTCGCGGTCGGCGTCGCTCGTCCCGATGGCCGGCGGGTCCAGGAGATTGGCGAGCGCGGCGAAGCGATTTTCGAGCACGGTCGGTGCGCTGAAATAGCCATCCATGACCGTGCGCAGGCGGCGCAGCACCATGTTGCGAAACTCACCCGCGGGCACGCGTCCGACATCGCTATTGCCGACGAGCAGGCTGTAGAGCCGGTTCTCGCCTTTGCCCTGCTGGGCGCTGTTGTACATGTCGAGGTCGTTGTTCGTGAAGATGGTGTCGGTGAAATAGCCCGACGCATCCAGCCAGTTGCGCCCCCAAGTCAGGTCCACGTCCCACGGCAGCAGGCTCCACTCCCGCGTGCCGATGCTGTCTCGATAAACGTAAAAATTTTTGTGCCCGTGATCCTGGCTGCCGGCCAGCGCCAGGCCGACGAAATAGGAGACACACTGCGGCAGGTCGAGATTGTCGTAGGCGAACCGGCGCCGCATGTTTAGAGGGAGGCTCACATCGAGGCCACTGATCAGCGCCTGGTAGTCGCTCTTGTCTTCGTAACGACGCGTCTTTTTCTCCCCGCTGTCGGTGTTCGAGAGCGAATCATAGATCTTGTAAAGCGCGCCCTCGGGGTCGCGCCCGTTGCGCTCCATGAAGTCTTCGTCCCCGTCCTCCATCATGTCGGCGATGGACCAGAAATGGTTCGCCGGCGTGGCGGCATTCGCCGGCGTGACCTGCTGCACCCGCACTTGGTAGCACCAGTGGTGGACGCTGCCGATGGTCGCCAGCGCCTCGTGGGTCATCTGGTTGTGGGTCTTGGATTTGTCTCCCCAGTTCGTCAGCAGATTCACGTCCTTCACCCGCTTCCCGGCGATGTTCCACTCGAAGCGGTTGTCCTTGTTGAAGTCGAGATCGTAGCTCTTCTTTACAAAGCCCGCGCTGCTCTGCCCGTGGATGTTGATCTCCACATTGTCATAAAAGCGCCCGGCCCCCGTGTCGCCTGGCGCTTTGTAAAAGAACGAGTTGCGCGTGCCGGTGGCGTTGTCGGCGGCGGTCGAGTTCGGCGTGAACCAGTAGAGGACCGGCAGGCTCGTTTCGATCGTCGAATCCACGGCGACGGTGCCGTAGTACTGCTCGTTGTCGATCGGGTCAGCGTACTCCGGCGCCGTGCCGGCGATGCCGGTATTGTCGGTCGCCACCACCCGCCAGCGCAGCATTTGCCCGGCCTTCAGCGAATTTGTGGGAACGTTCGCGGTATAGACATTCGGCGTCGCCGTCAGCGTCATGTTCACACTCGTCTCGGGAGGGGGGGGCGGAACTGGATACATGATCGCGTAATTGAGCTGCACCGCGGCGAGCGGACGCAATGAGGGGGTGACTGTCGCCGTGATCGTCAACGCCGGGCTCGCCGCGGTCCCGGTCGGACGCGGATTCGGGTTCTTCGTCACGTTGCGCACAAAAGGCCCGAGATTCGTCTTCGCCGCGCCATTGCTCGCGCCGGGTGTCGCCGTCAGGAGGTAGCCGCCACTCGAGATCGTCGTGTTGACGCCATCCAAAGTCGGCAGTGCGGAAAACACGCCGTTCGCCGCGGAGTTGTTCAGCGCCTGGATGGCGAGAATGTTCGTCCCAGCGCGCAGGAGGGATCCCGGACTCGGAACGGACGTGACGAACTGCGCTCCGGCGGAGTGGGACTGGGTGGCTGCGGAATCGTAGAGAGGCAGAGCCGGCGATGCGAACGATGCGATCTGCGTGCCATTGAGCCAGGCCACATAGCCATCGTTCCAACGCATCGTGAGATTCAGTCCGGAGAAGGCCAACGGATCGGAGACATTGAACGGAATGCGGATGAACGCTGAAGGATTCCCGCCCTGCATCGCGGCCAGCACATTCGTGCCCGCTGTCACGGGCTCGTCTTCGTTGTCGAAGATTTGCAGAATTTGCGGGCCGGTGAGCGCGGTGTTGTAAATGCGGAAGTCGTCGAGTTGGCCGTTGAATCGCCGCCAGAACGGGTCGTGCGAGCGTCCGATTTCAATCTGCTGCGAATAGCTGATACTCCACGCCCCGCTGTTGATCTGCGAACCTGCCGCGACGCCGTCGATGTAGAAGGTGCAGGCTTCCGCATTATTCCGGCTGAGAACGAACGCCACATGGTGCCAGCGATCGTCCTTCACCGCGACGGTGCTCGCTGCCGAGTTCGACAGCGTGCCACCATTGCTCGCCTGCACCTTGAGCGTGCCGTCATCCGCCAGATAGATGCCCAATCCAAACGCGATCCCGGTCCCCGAACGCTGGTCGTACAACATCGAGCCCTGGACATTTCCACCATCCGCGACATTGCCCGCCGTCTTCACCCAAAAGGAGATGGTCTTGGTCGCACTGGCGAAATCGCTGCTCGAGGTCGGCACGACCACCTGATCGCCCGTCGCCGTCCCGTTTGCGTCCGTCGCGTTGAATTGCATCGCACCGTGGCGGGTGCGCCCGAGCGCGTCCGTCGTTTCGTCCATCCACGTGGTCTTATTGTTCGTCCCATGGTGCGCCGCGCCGGAGGAGTCCGTGACGATGCTCGCCGAGGTGTTCGAGTTCAGCCGCAGTTTGAGATTGGCCGTCGCCACACCCGTATTGGGAAAGCCGACGGCAGTCGTGCCGGCGGTCCACGCGGAGTCATCGAAAGGTTCGGTCCCCGTGGCCCCACGCCACGTCGCGCCGAGATCGCTCCCACCATTTCCCACTGACGGAATCAGCGTCTTCGCGGCGGCACCGTTCGCGAGCAGCGGCGTCACTGTCGTCGTGACCGTTGTGCCATAAGCGACATCTGTCGCCTGCTGCGGATAGGGATTGAAGACCGTCAGCACCGTCACGCCACCGCCGGCGAGGTCCTTCGTCAGCGCCAGATACTCGCCGTCGTTACTCAGCTTGAAGTTCGTATGTAGATTCCCGCTCGCCGGCTTCCGGTCCTTATTTGAGGCAAAGACCACGAGATACCCGTTCGCCGCCAGCATCCGGCTGGGAAATGACCATTTCCGCGGCTGGTTCACATTGTCTGTCAGGTAGTAGCCGAGCAGATTTACCGCAGCTCCGGTCGTATTGGCGACCTCGATCCAGTCCTCATTCGCCCCGCTTTCATCGGTCAGGCCGTTGGAATTGCTTGCCACAAACTCAGAAATGACGACCTGCGCCTGCGTTCCAGCGCCCAGCGCGAGGAAGAAAGCGAAGATGAGGAAGAGGCTGGAGAATCGGGAGGACATACTCCGTCAATGTGGACTACTCCGCCGATCTCGCCACTGGCTTGTCACACGAAACTCCTTCCCGCCGCCGCCTTCCACCTGTCCGTGGCTAAAAACCGACCAGTTCGCGAAGAGCTTCGAGCTTTTTGGGGCCGAATCCGGGAAGCGCATCCAGGGCGGCGAGGTCTTTGAGGGGGCGGGCGCGGATGATCTGGGCCGCGGTCTTCGGGCCGACGCCGGGCAGAGAGGCGAGTTCGGTGGCCGTGGCGGTGTTGAGATTGATGAGCCGCGGCTGAACGCCGAGGGCGCGCGGCTGGAGCGCTTCATTGAGGGTTTCCTGCGCGCCGTTCCAAATCCCGCGTTGCGCTTGGGCGGCTTTGGCTTCGAGAAGGCGGAGCGCGCGCGCGTCACGCTGGCCGGCGGCCGCGTCCGGGTAGGTGGCTATTGCGCTGGTCGTGCGGGCTAAGCCGGCGCCGACGAGGGCAGCATCGAGGCGCTCGCCACCGCGCACGACGATGGCGTAGTAGCGCGGATCGCGGCTCGCCCCTGGAGCCGACTGCCTCCGGGTGATGACACGAAACGATTTACCAAGGAACTGCGCGGTGAACTCCTTCGCCTTCTCGCCGGCGCGGAGGACGGCTGGTTTGGTCGTGCGGAAGTAGGCGGCCTGCTCTTCGACGCGTTCGCCGTAGGCGGAATTGATCTCGGGGGCGTCGGCAAAGTAGAGGCGGAGGACGTAGCCGTCGGTGCCGTGGCGGATGCGAAAGCTGTCGGCGTCGAAATACTTGTCGGCCTCAAGGTGACAGTCGTCCCAAACTTCCCACGGCGCGACGGGGGCAGCACCTGCGGCCCGCAGGGTGAGGAGGATGAGCAGGAGGACGAGGCGCACGGGTCGGGGGGAAAGAATCAGCCGGCGAGGTTGGCTTCGGCGAGGCGCTCGGCCATGTCCGCGGTCTGGAGCGCGGCGATGATTTCGCCGATCTCGCCATTCAGGAAGCGGTCGAGGCTGTAAAGGGTGAGCTTGATCCGGTGGTCGCTGACGCGGTTTTCGGAGAAGTTGTAGGTGCGGACCTTTTCGGAGCGGTCGCCGGTGCCGATCTGGCTCTTCCGATGGGCGGCGTATTTCTCATGTTCTTCGCGCTGTTTCACCTCAAGGAGGCGGGAGCGCAGGATGGTCAGGGCCTTGGCTTTGTTTTTCTGCTGCGAACGCCCGTCCTGGCAGCGGACGATGGTGCCGGTCGGGATGTGCATGACTTGCACGGCGGAGTCGGTGGTATTGACGCCCTGCCCGCCGGGCCCGCCGGCGCGACAGACTTCGATGCGGATTTCCTCGGGCTTCAGTTCAAGATCGACCTCCTCGGCTTCGGGCAGGACGGCGACCGTGGCGGTGCTGGTGTGGATGCGGCCCTGGGCCTCGGTGGCGGGGACGCGCTGCACGCGGTGAACGCCGCTCTCGTAGCGGAGGGTGCGGAAAACCTGGTCGCCGGTGACTTTGAAGATGACTTCCTTCAATCCCCCAAGTGCGCCGCTGCTGGATTCGAGGGGCTCGATCTTGAAGCCGTGGGTTTCGGCGAAGCGGGTGTACATGCGACACAGATCGGCGGCGAAGAGCGCGGCTTCGTCGCCCCCGGTGCCGGCACGGATTTCGACGATGGCGTCGCGGTCCTCATTGGGGTCGGGCGGGAGCAGCGCGTACTGCACGGCGGTCTCGGTTTCGGCGATGCGTTTTTCAAGGGCCGGGATTTCAGCGGCGGCCATTTCCCCCATCTCGAAATCGTCGCTCTTGGCGAGTTCCTGATTTTCCGCCAGCTCGATGCGGGATTTTTTGAGCAGCTCCCAGCCGGCGATCAGCTCTTTGAGCCGGGTATGCTCGCGCAGGGTCTCGCGGGCGGCGCGCGGGTCGTCGTAGAGATTGGGCGAGGAAATCTCGGCTTCGAGTTCGCGGAAGCGGTCGGTCTTGCGGGCGATGAGCGGGGCGAAGTCCATGAAAAAGGTGAAGGTGGCTGGGCAAAAGAAAACGGTGAAGACGCACAAGGCATCTTCACCGTTTCGGAGATTTCGGGCGGCGGAGCTAGGCGCTCTTCTGGCGGGTGGCACCGTAACGCCGGGAGAATTTCTCGATGCGCCCGGCGGTATCGACGAACTTGGCCTCGCCGGTAAAAAAGGGATGGCAGGCCGCGCAGATCCCGATCTTGAGGTCGCGCTTGGTGCTGCGAACATGGTATGTCGTGCCGCAGGCGCAGTGGATCGTCGTTTCTTGGTAGTCGGGATGAGTATCTGCTTTCATGGCTCGGAAAAGGGAGTAGGACGCTAGCCGCGAAAAGGCCCCCCGCAATCAAAAACTCCGACTTTTTCCCATGCCTGAAACACCCCCAGAAAACGCTCTCCTGACCGCATGGAAAATGACCCTGGGCCGGCGCGGCGGCGCGGCGGCGATTCTCGATCCAGAGGGCGGAACGCTGCGGACTTTTACGGGGATCGAATTGGAGGTGCTCAAGATCGCGCGAATGTTTGACCGCATCCCGGCGGGTTCGGCGGTGGGCGTGCAACTCGGCAACAGCGAATACTGGCCGGAGGTCTTGCTCGCGCTGTGGCGGCGGCGACTGGTGCCGCTGCCGCTCGGGGATGATCTGGACGGGACGGCGATGGCGATGGCGCTCGGCACCATCCGCGCGGCGGCGCTGGTCACAAATGCGGGCGGGCCGATGGTCGTGCAGCGCCGGCCGGTGCCGCCGGACGCGCATCTCTGGACAGGACCCACGCCGGATTTCCTGAAGCTGACCTCCGGGACGACGAGTGCGCCGCGGGCGATCCGCTTTCGTGCGGCGCAACTCATGGCGGATTGCGATCAGATCTGCGCAGCGATGGGCCTCACCGAGCATGATGTGAATTACGGGGTGATCCCCTTTTCACACAGCTACGGTTTCAGCAATCTGATCCTGCCGCTGCTCACGCAGGGCCTCCGACTGGTGGCGAGCCGCGACCGGATGCCGCGCGCGGTGCTGCACGGACTTGCCGCCACGTCAGCGACGGTGTTTCCAGGGACGCCGGTGTTTTTCCTGAAATTCGCAGAGCTGGACGAATTGCCGGAACTGCCGTCGCTGCGGTTGTGCATCTCGGCCGGTGCGCCGCTGCCCAAGGCGGCGGCCGGGGTTTTCACGGCGCGCTTTGGGCGGAAGGTGCATGCTTTTTACGGGTCGTCGGAGTGCGGTGGGATCAGTTATGATGCCTCGCCGGAGCGGCGCTATGAGGAAGGCTACGTGGGCACGCCGCTGCCCCGCGTGGAGATCGCGCAGGAGGGGAAAGAGGCCGGACCGATCGTCGTGCGAAGCGCGGCGGTCGGGGACGGTTACTTTCCCACGGGGCAGCCGGGAGGGCTGGGTGCCGGGCGCTTTGTGCCGGGTGACCTGGTGCGGCGCACGGAGCGGGGGCTGTATCTCACCGGGCGCACTTCAGACGTAATCAATGTCGCGGGCCGCAAGCTCAACCCGCTCGAAGTCGAGGCCCGCGTGGCGGAGTGTCCGGGAGTGACGCAGGCCGTGGTCTTCGGCGTCCCCTCGGTGCTGCGCGGGGAGGAGCCGGTGGCGTGCGTGGCGGGCCCGGGCCTCGACGCGGCGGCCGTGCTGCGCTTCTGCCAGCAGGCGCTCAGCCCGTGGCAGATGCCGCGCGACGTGTGGATCGTGGAGGAAATCCCCGCCAGCGAGCGCGGCAAGATCAACCGCCGCGCTCTCGCGGCACAGTACCTCGCGCGCCGTGCGGCAGAGCTTTCGCCCGGGGCGAGTTGAGCGTCCGGCCTGTCGTGCTGGACTGGCTTACGCGAGACCGAGCTGGCCTTTCAAAACCCAGAGGATGGCCTTGAGGCCGAGTTCTGCGACATTGAAAGGCTTGCCCACGAAATCGTTCCCGCCGCTGAGGCTGGATTGCACCCGGTTTTGAAAAGTGGTCATGCCGGTGACAAAGACGATGGGCGTCTTTTCGTGCATGGGCAGGTCTCGGGTCCGGGTGCAGAGATCGAAGCCGCTCATCTCCGGCAGGCCAACGTCGAGGAAGATAAGATCGAAGGGCTGGGTGGCCAGCGCGGAAAGTCCGGTGCCCGGCGTGTCGGCTGACACCGATTTGAGGTTCACGAGTTTCATCGCGGCCATGATGATTTTGCGCGCGCCGTCCTCATCGTCCACGACCAGAACATGAGAAGCGGCCGTGTCTTTCGCGCGGCTGCGCTGCGGCTCCTGAAGGAGGATCGACAGGAAATCGAGCGACTGGCCGAGCGTGCGCAGGGTGGAGGGATTGATCTGGCTCGGCAGCTTGATGAGATCGAAAACCAGGGCTTCGAGGGCGGAGGTAAATTGGAAAAGCGCCTTCTGGCCGAGCATGGCCATCTGTTCGGTGAGGCCGTGGATGCGCTGGAAGAGATCGCGCAAGGCGGCGTTGTCCGCGGCGTCCCGGCTGACGCCGTGCAGGGAGCGGCGCAGCGCGGTCACGGTCTCGGGGGCGCTTTCCAGGCCCATGGTGATCCAGCTTTGGTCAGGGCGAAAAGGGAGACCCCGGGAGAGCGTAGTGGTCCGCTCCAGTCCGAAGGTCATCTCGACAGCGTCGATGAGGTCGGCCATGGGATTCGCGGTGCGCTGGAGGACTTTGGTGGCCCCTGCGGTCTCGGCGGCTTCAGCGAGTTGGAGGCGCGAAGTGGGGAGGACGACGACCGGCAGATCGCGCGTAGCATCAGCTCCACGGAGCGTCGCGATCAACTCCGCGGGCTCAGGTGAAGGCGTCAATGAATCGAGGATGACCATATCCGGAGGGCGATCGGCAATGGCCCGGAGGGCCGCCTGGCCGCTCCGCGCGGACTCCACGGCGAAACCGTCGTGTTCGAGGCGCTCGCGGAACATGTTGCCGAGGAGGCGGTCTTCGTGGACGAGGAGGATGCGTTTGGTGGTCATGGCGTCGGTTAGACTCGGAGGTGAATGGTGCCCAACAGACGCAGGGAGCGTGCCGGGAGTGAGGAAGGTTTGGGGGTTTCTCCCTTGGCTTGGCGGATCGGGCGGAGTGCGACCGGCGTCCGACGGGTGCCGCAAATTATTCCTTGAGCCCCTGCGCCCCGCGACTACCTTCGCGCTCGTCATTCCGGCGAAGCCATGGACGAGTAGCTCAATTGGCAGAGCAAGCGACTCTTAATCGCTAGGTTCTGGGTTCGATTCCCAGCTCGTCCACCCCTTCGGGATGCTGATGTTTACTGGGGTTTCGGGCGATACGCAGTAACCGAAATCCGTCAAAGAAATTTGTTGCTTGGACACTTCTTGGACACTTTTGCTGGTCTGGCGGACAAGCGACCAGCTTTTCGCACTAACCGTGAAGCGGCGGTGGGCGGCGCGCGGAGTCATCGCAGCATTACACCCAAGAGTAGAGTGTTTGGCTTTCCCGCGCGGTGCCGTCGATATCGACACTCCCGACGATTGGGCACTGTATGCCCGCGCCGCCAAAGTGATTCTGTCACGACCTCTGACTGCTGCAACGAAGCATCCCCGAAAGCATCAACCACCCGAGAAGCTAGTTGACGTGATCAATGCCTTCCGTGTTGCACAAAGCAAAAAGCTTCACTGGAGGTAATGCCACTCGAATATGGCAGGAAAATGTTGTTGCGGCCCGCTGAAGTCGGTGACGGTGAATCCGCGGGTGCGAGAACTCCCGAGATGCGTTTGCTGACGTTCAGTCGATCCCGCTCCGCCGAGCAGACTGTCTCCGCCCGTATTTCCTCGGCAGCATTCTTCCCAGCATCCACATCCGGGCATAGGCTCTCAATTTCTGGCGCGCCAACCAGCCCGGTCTGAACCTTTTGTTGCCGTATGCATCCACCACCATCGGCGGCTCCGCATCCACGATCTCGAGCACCTGATCAGCGATTTGCTCCGCCTGAAACTCGCGCGCAAAGACATACTCCCGCTGAAACTCGCGGTGGGTTTCCAGCCACCGGTTGACGGTCGCCCGATCGGGCATGCCGCGGTCCCCGCAGATCGCCCGCAACGATTGTCCCATCGCAATCCGCATACAGATCGCCTCCGCGATTTCCGGACCGTAGAGGGACGGTCGTCCACCTCGGGGAAACCTACCAGTCAACATGGAGGTTTTCGATTCGCGAATTGCGTCCGGCATTTCGCGGGCAGTTTAGTCGCCGAAAGTCTCGCGCGGAAGCGCCAACCGAATACCGACAATCTCCTCGCCTCGCGCGCGCGATAGTGGTTGCGAAACCGGGCCTCGGAGGGGGCTTCGCCGCGCCCAATCACCCTCCTTGTTGTTGGGAATTTGTGTGAACTGTGCAATCATGTTGCGAAGTCTGCATATGCGCGCCTTTCGAGTCGTCACCGCGTTAACCTTGGGAGTTCACCGGCCAGCTTGGCATCCAGCATGATGGCTCGCACCTTATCGGGCATCGAGACGGCCAGCCCTGCGTTGCTGCGCCGCCAAAACCGGCAGAGTAGGCTGTGCTCATCAACCTGGCTCAGGGGCGTTCTGACCACCGAGGCGAGGTATAGACGCTTTTCCTGCAAAGTCAGCACCGCCGCCCACGCAGCTTCTGTTTGCAGTTCCTGCACGCGCTGCTGAACCTTATCATTCCTGAGCAATCGGGAGGCATTGGCCGCCGCGCTCGCCTCGCGTGCGCCGTAGCACGTCCGGTAGGCGGCCGCACCACTCGCACCACTCGCACCACTCGCACCACTCGCGCCGCTCGCGATGAGCACTGCAAACCGTTCGTGCCGGTGGTGAGGATCATCATAGTTCAGGGAACGGCGGCAGTCCCATTGGCAAAAACCGCACATCAGGAGCCGTCCTTAGCCCTGCATCTAGCAGAGGCCCCATTCCGCCCGCTCGCATTCTGCTTTCAGCGTGAGCGCGTTGTGTGGTAAACCCCGCGTGTGTCCGGCGTGGAAACCCGATTCGCAGTCCTGCTCTTTTCCGACCTCGTCGGCTCGACAGACTTGAAAGCGCGGCACGGCGTCCCGGCTTTCACCGCGGCGCTGCGCGTGCACAACGGCCACTTCGAGCGGTTGGCTCACGAGAGTCGCGGCATCCGCATTTTGCAAAACATGGGCGACGGCTATTTCGCCGAGGGCGACAGCGTGGCGGAGGTGGTGAAGTTCGCGCTGCTTTTCCAGAACGCGATGCGCGCCGGGCCGTGGGGCGAAATGCGCCTGACCGCGCGTGTCGGGATTCACGCGGGCGAAGTCGCCGCGCTCGATGCGGAAGGCGGCAGCGGCATCGTCGCTCCTGCGGCGGATCTCGCGGCGCGGGTGATGAGCCTCGCGCTGGGCGGGCAGATTTTGATCACGCGGTTTCCGTTTGATGAAGCGCGGCACTTCCTCCGCGAGCATCCGGTGCCTGTAGGGGAATCTGCCAACTTCCCCGACAGCCGCGGGCCAGTCGCGGGGAAAACGCTGCCGCCTTTGTGCTGGCTCGCCCATGGCCCCTATTTGCTGAGCGGGCGCGATGAGCCGATGGAAATCTTCGAGGTCGGCGCGGACGGACTCGCGCCACTCACCGCGCCGCCGGACGGCGAGAAAGCGAAACGCGCCATCCGTCCTGGCGAGGAGGAGACGCTGGGCTGGCGTCCGGCCGTCGGCCTCGAAATTCCCGGACGCGCCGGCTGGCAGCTCACCGAGAAACTCGGCGCGGGCGGCTTCGGCGAAGTGTGGGCCGGCGAGCACACCAAGCTCTGCCAGCGCCGCGCCTTCAAGTTCTGCTTCGACGACGAGCGCCTCCGCGCGCTCAAACGCGAAGTCACCCTCGTGCGCCTGCTGCGCAGCGCCCTCGGCGACCGCGACGACATCGTCCACCTCCACGACCTCAAGCTCGACGCCCCGCCCTTCTATCTCGAAAGCGATCTCGCCCCGCACGGCAACCTGCTCCAATGGGCCGAGCGCGAGGGCGGCCTCGAAAAAATCCCGTTCCCGCAGCGCATCGCCCTCGTCGCCCACACCGCCACCGCGCTGGCCGCCGCGCACAGCATCGGCGTGCTGCACAAGGACATTAAACCGACCAACATCCTCATCTTCGACGCGCCCGAGGGCGGGGTGCGCCCGCGGCTGGTCGATTTCGGCATCGGCACGCTGGCCGACCCCGGCGTGCTCGCGCAGCACGGCGTCACCGGCGCGGGCTTCACGCGCGCGACCATCCAGCACAGCACCGGCACGCCGACCTACAGCCCGCCCGAGTACCTCGCCGGGCGGCCCTACACCATCCAGGGCGACATCTACGGCCTCGGCGTCCTGCTCTACCAACTCGTCACCCTCAAGCCGCTCGAAGCCGTTGCGCCCGGCTGGGAGCGCGACGTTCCCGATCCGCTCCTGCGCGAAGACATCGCCGCCTGCGTGGACGGCGATCCCGCTCGCCGCCTGCCTAGCGCCGCTGATCTCGCCGAGAGGCTGCTGACGCTTGAAGCCCGCCGGGCTGCGATTGTCGAGAACGAGCGCGTCACCCGTGAGGCTGCTGCGCGTGTCGAAGCGGAAGCCGCCGCCATCGCCGCGCGCGCCCGAGCCATCCGCTTTCGCAAGCTCGCCACCGCCTTCGCCATCCTCGCGTTTCTGGCAATCACGGGCGGCGTGCTCGCGCGGATGAACCAGCGAAAGGCTGACGCAGCGCTCGGCGAAGTCGCGCGGAAGAAAGCGGAAGTGGACCGCAAGAACCATGAGTATCGCGAAATGCTCGTCAAAGCTGCCCGCTCCGATCGGCTCGTTGCGGAGGAGAATCTGCAAGCCGGACACGAGCGCGAGGCATTCGCTCATCTCGCCCGCGCCTGCGAATATGACCCGAATTCCACGCTCGCCGCCGAAGTCGCAGCGGCAGCACTAAATACGTGGCAACACATCTTACCGGCGGTGATTCTTGCAGGTCACGAGGATTGGGTGAGCAGCGCGCAGTTCAGCCCCGACGGGACGCGCATCGTCACCGCATCATTTGATAATACTGCACGGCTGTGGGACGCCGCGACGGGCAAGATGCTTGCCGCTCTTGTCGGGCATGGGGATATAGTATTCAGCGCTCAGTTCAGTCCGGACGGGACGCACGTCGTCACTGTGTCACTTGATAAGACCGTGCGGCTGTGGGACGCCGAGACGGGCAAAATACTTGCCGCTCTTGTCGGGGATGGGATTCGGTGAGCACCGCACAATTCAGTCCAGACGGCAAACGCATCGTCACCACTTCATGGGACCATGCTGCTGTGCGGGTATGGGACGCCGCCACGGGAAAGATGCTGACCACTTTCTCCGGCCACGGGAATAAAGTGAACGGGGCGGAAATCAGCCCGGACGGCGGGCGCATTGTCATAGCTTCGGACGATAAGACCGCTCAAGTGTTGGACGTCGCCACGGGAGAAACGCTGACCACTTTCTCCGGCCACTGGGATAAAGTGAACGGCGCGCACTTCAGCTCGGACGGCGGGCGCATTGTCACAGCCTCGGACGACAAGACCGCTCAGGTGTGGGATGCGGCGTCTGTCAAGGATCTTGTCAAGCTCGCCGGGCACGAGGGTGGAGTGTTGAGCGCGACGTTCAGCCATGATGACGCGCGGATCGTCACAACGTCAGCTGATAAGACGTCACGGGTATGGGACGCCACGACCGGCGAGAGCCTGACAACGCTCGCGGGTGACGATGGCGTTTTTATTTCGGATTTCAGCGCGGACGGCAAACGCATCGTCACCACTTCATGGGACTCCGCTGTTGTGCGGGTACGGGACGCCGGAACGGGGAAGAGTTTGGTCGTGCTCTCAGGGCATGAGCTTGGGGGAACCGGTGCGCAGTTCGGCCCGGACGGCACGCGCGTCGTCACCTGGTCAACAAAAGACAAGACTGCGCGAGTGTGGGACATCCGGGCGAGCCTAAACCCGGCCACACCACTCTTAGGGAACCGCTGATCAAAGAGCACTGCGTGACAGAAGTCATCTGAGGCGGAGTGATTTTAGTGAGAGATTCGGGGTGAGAGTTGAAGAGTGGAAGTAATCGGTGCCCATCGGGGGCGAGAGACTGTCAGCGGCCAACTTATTACGGTGAAGTTTCGGTGCTTTTCACGTTCGCTCATGCACCCGCGGCGCTCAGTAACGGGCGTCTGGCGATGATCAGGTTGGCCAGGGCGAAGAGGCGATGAAGCTGGGCCGTGTTTTTCGACAGCCCGCGGTAGCGCGTCTTCCGGTGTTTGAAGAGGTTCTTGATGATATGGAAGGGATGTTCGACGCGGGCGCGCACCTGCGCTTTGGCTTTTTCCAACGCTTGGGTCAGCTCCTTGAGTCTTCCCTCCGCCATGGCTTTTACTTTGCCGCGCTTGGCCGCCACATGCCACTCGACGCCTGGACACTGGACGGTGATTTCCTCCCGCTTCTCCACACCGAGGTAACCGGCGTCGGCGTGGATTTGCTTTTCCTCTCCATGCAGTAACTCATGGGTCTGCGCGATGTCGGCTACATGCGCCGCCGTGCCGCTCAACGTATGCACCAGCCCGGACTGCGCGTCAACGCCGATGTGCGCTTTCATCCCAAAGTGCCACTGGTTGCCTTTCTTGGTCTGATGCATTTCTGGATCACGCTCCTTGCGAGCATTCTTGGTCGAGGAAGGTGCCGCGATGATCGTGGCATCGACAATGGTTCCTTCTCTCATGAGTAACTTGCGCTCGCTCAACAACCCACTGATCTCGGCGAAGATCGCCCGGGTCAGATCGTGCGCTTCCAGCAGATGCCGGAACTTGAGCAACGTGGTGGCATCAGGAACCGCCTCCACGCTCAGGTCGATGCCCGCAAAGGAGCGCATCGCCTGGCTGTCATAGAGCGCATCTTCGAGCGCCTCATCAGCCAGCGCATACCACTGCTGGAGAAAGTAGATGCGCAGCATTCGCTCGATGCCGATCGGCGGCCGGCCCCGCTCTCCTTTGGGGTAATGCGGTTCAATCACCGTACAGAGCCGTGCCCACGGCACCACCTTTTCCATCTCCCCGAGGAAGCGCTCTCGCCGGGTCACCTTCTTCTTCCCGGCATATTCGGATTGCGCGAAACTCAGCTGCTTTTCCATGCAC
>JBBQCM010000012.1:0-77787 GCA_038318725.1 Chthoniobacterales bacterium | reverse complement strand
CGCACCCCATCCTCGCCGCGACCGTCGCCAGCATCGCACCCGGCGTGCTCGCCACACGGCCCGGCGAAAAGACACGCTACTCAAACTTCGCCGCGAGCATCGCGGGTCACATCGTCGAGCGCGTCACCGGGCAGTCGTTCGAGGACTATCAACGTGCGCATCTTCTCGGTTCGCTCGGGATGAAAAGCTCCGCGTGGACGCTCGCGAAAACGCCGCGCGAACGGATCATCCTCTCGCACATGCGGGTCGCGGATGGGCATGGCGGCTGGACGCGCCGCGATGCGCCGCTTTTCGATCTCGGCACGATTCCAGCCGGGAATCTGTTCTCGACTGCCGAAGATGTCGCCCAGTTCGCCTCCGCGCTCATCGCGAATGACGGCAAACTCGTGAAGCCGGCGACGCTCGCCGAAATGTGGCGGCCGCAACTTACGAAGGAAGACACCGGCTTCGGCCTCGGCTTCATGGTCGGAAAATTTCGCGCACACCGCACCGTCAGCCACGGCGGCGCGGTTTATGGGCACAGCACGTCGCTGGTTATTCTGCCGGAGGAAAAGCTTGGGGTCATCGTGCTCGGGAACGAAGACATCGTGAACGCACGCATTCATCGCATCAGCAACGCCGCACTCTCGCTCCTGCTCGAAGCAAAGCTCGGCGAACGACCGCCCGCGCAACCACCGGCCAGCCAGCCCGCCGAGGAACTCACGCAGTTCACCGGCGACTACGAATCGCAAAGCTACTGGGCGCGGATCGAAGTGCGCGCCGGCAAGCTTGTCGGCGACCTGTCGGGGCAGCCGACCAAGTTCAGCCCGGTCGCCGGGCTCAAGTTCGCCGCAGACAGCCGCATCGAGGATGCCTCGCCCGTCACCTTCGAGCGCAGTGCCGCGGGCAAAGTCACCGGCTTCGCGCTCGGCGCGAAGGACCCGCAAACCTACACGCGCGTCCCTGCCGACCCGCCCGGGTTGCCGCCGGAGTGGCGCGCCTACCTCGGCAGCTACGGCCCGGACTTCATCCCGCTCATCATCAGCGAGCGCCACGGCCATCTCTACGCGATGACCGAAAACATGGTGGATTACCGGCTCACGCCGATGAACCGCCACGTCTGTGCGTTGTCGCCGGGCATGTATGTGGACGAGCAAATCGTCTTCCTCACCGACGCCGATGGCCGCGCCCGCGCGGTGAATTTTGCGAACATGATCCTCAATCGGCGGTAGCTAGTTCGCTCAGGCGATTCCAGTCATAGGCTTGCTCTCGCCGCCTGGAAATGGGCCGGGCGATTTTTTCCGGGATGAAAACGGGAACGGCGTGCGCCCGCTCGACTCGCCGCCGTAAAGACTCCAAAGCAGCGCGACGCAGATGATTTGGCAGTTGACTCGCGCCCCGCTCATCGCTTCAAGACTTTTTCTCCTGGCTCCATCTCCGCAAAACCAAGCGATCCCTCGATGATTCCCACAGACGCCACCCTGCCGCCCCGCTCGTTCGGCGCGACGATGCGGCGCGATGCGTGGTGGGTGAAGCCGCTGCTGGTCTTTCTCGGGCTGGGATCGTTCGTCGTTTACTCCACCTGGGCGGCGCTGCAGGGGAATTCCTACTTTTCGGGGCCTTACATTTCGCCGTTTTACTCGCCGGAGATTTTCGGCCAGTCGCCACATAGCTGGTTCGGGCCCAAGCCGGGATGGTGGCCGGGTTGGCTGCCTTTTTCGCCCGCGCTGCTGGTGCTGTGGGTGCCGGGGCTGTTTCGGCTGACGTGTTATTACTACCGCGGTGCCTATTACAAATCGTTCTGGGCCGATCCGCCGGGATGCGCGGTGAGCGAGCCGCGCAAGACCTACCTGGGTGAGCAGTCCCTGCCGCTCATCATGCAAAATGTGCATCGCTACTTTCTTTACCTGGCTTTGCTTTTTCTCGTCTTTCTCACCCACGATGTCTGGAAGGCGATGTGGTTTGCGGATGGTTTCGGCATCGGCGTGGGCACGCTGGTGCTGGCGGTGAACGTGGTGCTGCTGAGCGGCTATGCTTTTGGCTGCCACTCGCTGCGGCACTTGATCGGCGGGTTTCTCGATGAACCCTCGAAGGTGCCGCTCTGCCACAAGAGCTGGCGCTGCGTGAGCTGCCTTAATGGGCGCCATCAGCTCTGGGCGTGGATGAGCTTGTTCTCCGTCGGTTTCGCGGACGTGTATGTGCGGCTCTGCGCGATGGGCATCTGGACTGACTGGCGAATTCTTTGACACCGCGATGCCCGACTACCCCACCCACGAACACGACGTTCTCATTATCGGTGCCGGAGGGGCGGGCTTGCGGGCAGCCATTGAGGCCTCGGCCGCGGGTGTCACCGTCGGGATGATTTGCAAATCGCTGCTCGGCAAAGCGCATACGGTGATGGCCGAGGGAGGCATCGCGGCGGCGCTCGCGAACGTGGATGAGCGCGATAGCTGGCGGGTCCACTTCGCCGATACGATGCGCGGCGGGCAATACATCAACAACTGGCGCATGGCCGAGCTGCACGCGCGGGAAGCACCCGACCGCGTGCGCGAACTCGAAGCGTGGGGCGCGGTGTTCGATCGCACCCCGGACGGCCGCATCCTCCAGCGCAATTTTGGCGGCCACAGGTATCCGCGGCTCGCCCACGTGGGCGACCGGACGGGGCTGGAGATGATCCGCACGCTGCAGGACCACGGCATCCATCAAGGCATCGACGTCCACATGGAGCACACCGTCGTCGCGCTGCTCAAGGACGGCGCGCGCGTGGCCGGCGTGCTGGCTTACGATCGCGAGCGCGGGCGGTTCAAGATTTTCAAGGCAAAGGCGATCGTGCTCGCGACCGGCGGCATCGGGCGCGCTTACAAGATCACGAGCAATAGCTGGGAAGGCACCGGGGACGGGCATTCGCTCGCCTATCACGCGGGGGCGGAACTGATCGACATGGAGTTCGTGCAATTTCATCCGACCGGCATGGTCTGGCCGCCGAGCGTCATGGGCATCCTCGTCACCGAAGGCGTGCGCGGCGAAGGCGGCGTCCTGCTCAACAAGGACGGGAAACGGTTCATGTTTGGCGACATCCCCGACGCCTACAAAGCGCAGACCGCGGACACGCCTGAGGAAGGCTGGAGGTATTGCACAGGGGATAAGAACGCGCGGCGGCCGCCCGAGCTGCTGACGCGCGATCACGTCGCGCGGTGCATCGTGCGGGAGATCAAGGAAGGGCGCGGCAGTCCGCATGGCGGCGTCTATCTCGACATCGCTTGGATCAAGGAAAAGATCCCGGATGCGGCGGCGCACATCCAGCGCAAGCTGCCGAGCATGTACCATCAGTTCAAGCAACTGGCCGACATCGACATCACCCGTGAGCCGATGGAAATCGGACCGACGACCCATTATGTCATGGGCGGCATTCGCGTGGATGCGGACACGCAGATGTCGAGCGTTCCCGGGCTCTTTGCGGCTGGGGAATGTGCCGCGGGGATCAATGGTGCGAACCGGCTTGGCGGCAACTCGCTCTCGGACTTGCTCGTCTTTGGCCAGCGCGCCGGGCAGTTTGCCGCGAAGTTCGCGCAGGAGAACGCGGCGGGCGTCACCGACGCGAGCCAGGTCGAAGCGCTGGCGCGCAAAGCGGTCGAGCCTTTCGAGCGCGGCGCGCAGGTTGAGAGTCCGTATCGCGTTCAATCCGACTTGCAGGAGATGATGCAGGATCTCGTCGGCATCGTCCGCCGCGAGGATGAAATGACCCGCGCGCTCGATGGCCTGCAAAAGCTCTGGGAACGGGCCGCGGCCGTCGGCGTGGCGGGCCATCGCGAATACCATCCCGGCTGGCATACCGCGCTCGATCTCACGCATCTGCTCACCGTCTCCGAGTCGATCACCCGCTCCGCGCTGGAGCGCAAGGAGAGCCGCGGCGCCCATTTCCGCGACGACTTTCCGGAGAAAGATGCGGCCTCCGCCAAGGTCAACATCGTGCTCCGCAAACAGCCCGACGGCACGATGCAGGTGCGGCGTGAGCCGCTTCCGGAGATGCCGGCAGAGTTGAAGCAAATCATCGAGGAGATGAAATGAAGACCGCGACTTTCAGAATCTGGCGCGGCGACGCGCAGGGCGGCGCATTCGCCGACCACACGGCCGAAGTCACCGAAGGCATGGTCGTGCTCGATGCGGTGCACCAAATCCAGGCGACACAGGCCAACGACCTCGCCTGCCGCTGGAATTGCAAGGCGGGCAAATGCGGCTCCTGCTCGGCGGAGATCAACGGCCTCCCTCGACTCCTGTGCATGACGCGGCTCAATTCCCTGCCGCTCGACCAGCCCGTGACCATCGAGCCGATGAAGACCTTCCCGCTGGTGAAGGATCTCGTCACCGATGTTTCGTGGAATTTTCGCGTAAAGAAAAAGATCCGGAAGTTTAAGCCGCGCCCGCCCGACGCCGCCGATGGCACCTGGCGAATGGCGCAGACCGACATCGACCGCGTGCAGGAATTCCGCAAATGCATCGAGTGCTTCCTCTGCCAGGACGTCTGCCACGTCCTGCGCGAGCATCACAAGCACGAGGAGTTCATTGGCCCGCGTTTCCTCGTCCACGTCGCCGCGCTCGAGATGCACCCGCTCGACACCGAGAACCGGATCGAGGAATTGAAACAGGCCCACGGCATCGGCTACTGCAACATCACCAAGTGCTGCACCAATGTCTGCCCGGAGGAGATTACCATCACCGACAACGCGATTATCCCGCTGAAGGAGCGCGTGGTTGACGAGTTCTACGATCCGCTCAAATGGCTGCTCAAAAAAATCCGCCCGAACCCATGAACGAACCCCTGTTCGACCTCAAACCCCTCTCCAAAGAAGCCATCCCTGCGGCGCTCGAGAAAGCCATGCGCTACCGCCTGCTCAACGAACCGGGCGAAGCCGAGAGCGTCTGCCACGACATCCTGAGCGCTGATCCGGAGAACCATGAGGCGCTCATCACCCTGCTGCTGGCTCTGACGGATCGCTTTGGCAAAGGCTACGGCGTTGGCGTGATGCAGGCCGGCGAAGTCCTGGCCCGCCTGCGCGATCCCTATGAGCGCGCCTATTACTCCGGTATTCTCTCCGAGCGCCGCGGGAAGGCGCAGCTCCACCACGGCGGTCCGGGTGCCGGCTTCGAAGCCTACGAATTCCTCCGCGAAGCCATGGCCAGCTACGAAAAAGCCGAAGCCCTCCGTCCGCCTGGCAACGACGATGCGCTCCTCCGCTGGAATGCCTGCGCGCGGATCATCATGCAGAACCGACTCGAGGCGCGGACTGAGGAGCGGGTGGAATTGCAGTCAGAGTGACCTCAGGGCAATGGGGAGTTCGGGCAGTCAGCGGGAGCGAGTCGGGGAGAGTCGGAAATCGCGCTGGAGGCTGTAGGTCACGCTCAGGACGATGAACGAAATGATCAGGAGCACCGCCGCGGTGCGCCCGGCTTGCGCGTAGTCGAGGCTTTGCACGGCGTCGTAGATGGACACCGAGACGGTGCGGGTGACGCCGGGGATGTTGCCGCCGACCATGAGCACCACCCCGAATTCACCCAGCGTGTGGGCGAAGCTGAGCACCATGCCGGAAAGCAGACCCGGCCACGCGAGCGGGATGGCGATGCGAAAAAAGGTCCGCAGTCTCGTTGCGCCCACGCTCCACGCGGCTTCAAGCAGGTCGCGATTCACCGAGCGAAAACCAGCGGTGAACGGCTGCACGGCGAAGGGCAGGCTGTAAAGCACCGACCCGACGACGAGCCCCGCGAAGCTGAACGGCAGCGGATATCCGACCAGCGCTTCGATCCAGTGGCCGAGCGGGCTTTTCGGCCCAAGCCCGATGAGCACATAGAAGCCGATGACCGTCGGCGGCAGCACCAGCGGCAGCGCGACGATCGCCTCGACAAAGACGCGCCCGCGCCATGTCGTCGTCGCCAGCCACCACGCGAGCGGCACGCCGATGAGGAGCAGCACGCACGATGTCACGAGCGCGAGGCGCGCCGTGAGCCAGAGCGCCGGCCAGTCCATCACTTCCCGTCGTCCGGCAAGACGAAGCCGTAGCGTTTGAGAACCTCCCGGCCCGCGGCCGAGACGAGAAAATCGCGCAACTGCACCGCGCCGGCGCGATTCGCTGCGCCGGCGCGGATGACTCCCGCCTGTTCCAGCTTGGGGAAGGAATCCGCGGGCACCTCCCAGAATCGTCCGGCGTCTTTCATTTTCGGCGCGAGCGCGAGGGAGAGGGAAATCACGCCGGCCTCCGCCGCGCCCGATTCCACGAACTGCGCGGCCTGCGCCACGTTTTCACCCAGCACGAGCTTCGCGCTCACGGCCTCATGCACGCCGAGCTTTTTCAGCGCGGCCACCGCCGCCGCTCCATAAGGGGCGACCTCAGGATTGGCGATGGCGACTTTCCGCACACCCGGATCGAGCAGCGCCTTCACGCCGAGTTGCGCGACGTCGAGCTGCGATTTCTTCGGCACCCACACGACGAGATGGCCGATGGCGTAGAGAAAGAGCGAGTCCTTCTCCGCTTTGCCGCGCTCCATGAGCTGGCGGGGAAACTTCCCATCGGCCGACAGGAAAAGGTCGAAGGGTGCGCCGTTGTCGATCTGCGCGAAGAGCGTGCCGGAAGAGCCGTAGGTCGGCTTCACTTCGTGCTCCGGGTGCGCTTTGCGGAACCCGGCGAGCACCTCGTCGAGCGCGAACTTCAAATCCGCGGCGGCGGCGATGAGCAGCGGCGCGGGTTTTTCCTCAGCGTGACCGGCCGTGCCGAGCACCATAAGGAGAGTGAGCGCGAGAGAGACGGCGTGGGGAACAGTTTGGGGTTTCATGCTGGAGTCGGCGGGAAACGGGTGGCGAACGCCTCCTCACCGCGCGTCACACGGAGCCGGACTTTGACGGAGACTTGCGAGGAAACAGGCACGCGCCTGAATACAGATTCCCGGTGGGAGGTGTCACGCAAAGGACGTTCTGAAAGCGGACTCCGCGGTCGCTGCGCCAATTCGAGCTACGCAATGATCTCGCGGATCGCCTCACCGTGGTCGATCTCGAGGCGTTTGCGGCCGGGGATTTCGAGGCGCATGGAATCGAGGCCCATGAGTTGCAGGACGGTGGCGTGGATGTCCGTAACGTAGTGCCGGTCCTCGACGGCGTGGAAGCCGAGTTCGTCCGTGGCTCCATGGGTCAAGCCGCCTTTGATCCCGCCGCCGGCGAGCCATGCGGAGAAACCCTGCGGATGATGATCGCGCCCTGTTCCTTCCGCGCCCGGGGTGCGCCCGAATTCCGTGCCGAAAACCACGAGCGTGTCATCGAGCAGTCCGCGCTGCTTGAGATCCTTGAGCAGTCCGGCGATCGGCCGATCCACTTGGTTTGAGAGCTTTCCGTGATTGGCTTTGATGTCGGCGTGCGCGTCCCATTCGCCGCCGCCACCGCCGCCGTGGAAGAGCTGCACGAAGCGCACGCCGCGCTCGACGAGTTTGCGCGCGACAAGACAGCGCTCGCCAAAGGCCTTGGTCTCCGGCTTGTCGATTCCGTAGAGCGCATGGGTTTCCGCGCTCTCCTTTTCCAACTGCATCACCTCGGGAATCGAAGTCTGCATTTGAAACGCCAGCTCGTACGACTTGATGCGCGCGCGCAGTTCCTGATCGTCGGGATAATCGATGCCGGCCAGCGTGTTCAGCTTTCCGAGCAGGCTGAGATTTTGCAACTGCTCTTCCGCCGTGACCGACGCGTCCGCGGGGCGGATGAACGGGAGCGGCTTCTGCGGATCGGCCCCAAGCCGGACGCCGGCGTATTCCGGCCCGAGATAGGCCGCGCCGTGGGTGAACGCGCCGCCGCAGCAGTCGCCGGTGGGCACGCCGAGCACGACATATTCGGGGAGGTTTTGATTCAGCGTGCCGAGGCCGTAGGTGACCCACGCGCCGATGGTCGGGTGATTCAGTTCGCGCGGGTGCCGGCCCGTTTGCCAGGTGAGCTGCGCGCCGTGGTCGTTGTGAATCGTCCACAGCGAACGCACGACGGCAAGGTCATCCGCGCATGCGCCGATGTTCTGAAACCAATCGCCCACCACGAGCCCGCTTTGGCCATGCGGTTTGTAACCGGTTTGAAGGGGCATGATGACCTTGCGGTTCCCGTGGCTGGGATTCGCGCCGATGATGTTTTTGTCCGCCGTCGCGAAGACCTCCTTGAATGGCGTCTCCTCGATCGACTTGCCGGCGTATTGATTGAGCGCGGGCTTCACGTCGAAGCTTTCGAGATGGCTCACGCCGCCACACAGGAAGATCCAGATCACCGCCTTTGCCTTCGGCGGAAAATGGGCGAGCCCATCCGGCGGCCGCCACGCGCTCTCCGCCGCAGCCGCACTGTCGCGGAAGAGCATTGAGCCGAGCACAAGGCCGGTGAAACCCATGCCGGTGTCGGCGAGGAATGAGCGTCTCGTGATTCCGCCGCAGCGCTGGTTCTGGGAAGGCATGGTTATCGAATGGTGACGAAGTCGTGGTGATTGAAGAGTACCAAAATGAGGTTCTCGCGCAAACGCGCGGGATCGGGCGGCTCACTCGCCTTCAGGAATTCGAGGCACGCCTTTACCTCCTCTGCCGTGGGCGTGCGGGCTAGCACCCGCGCGAACGCGCCACGGACAAACGCCTCATCACCGCCCGCCGTTTCGTCGGTGAGCCGCTTCGCGAGCCGCTTCGATTGCGCCTGGGTCAGTTCGCTGTTCGCGAGCGCCAGCGATTGCTGGGGCATGACGGTCGGGTGCCGCTGGTAGCATTCGTTCACGCTCGGGCCGTCGAAGATTTTCAAGAACTCGACCTCCTTCTCCGGCGCCGTGCGCAGGTAAATGCTCCGCCGTTTCGAAGTCAGCCCCTGCAGGTGATCGATGTCGGGACCGCCGGGCGCGAGATCGAGATCGCCACAGACATAGAGCAGATTATCGCGCACGAGTTCCGCCTCCATTCGCCGAGTCGGCATGCGCCAGAGTTCGATGTCGTCGGCGTCGGCTTGCGCATCCGCTTCATCGGGCGTGGAGGCCATGCGGTAGGTGCTGCTCGTCACCAGCATGCGGTGCATCGTTTTCATCTTCCAACCGTCCGCCATGAACTCCGCCGCGAGCCAGTCGAGCAATGCCGGATGCGACGGACGCGCGCCGTTGGTGCCGAGGTTTTCCGGCGTGGCGACGAGGCCGCGTCCGAAGTGGCGGAGCCAGATGTGATTCATCGCCACGCGCGCGGTCAGCGGATTGTCCGCATCGGTGAGCCACTTCGCGAAGGCCAGCCGGCGGCCCGTGCTGACCGACGGATAGTCGTCTTTCGGGCGGGGTTTGAAGGCCGTCGTCGGTTCCGCTTTCGCCTGTTCCTCCGCTTTGGCAAGCGCTTGCGCGGCTTCGGCGGCTTTCCTGGCAGCGGCCTCCGCCTTGTCGCGGTTTGCCCGATGCGGATCGGCAATCTCCGGCTCGGTCGGAGGTGGAAGTTCATCGAGTACCCGCTGCGCGTCGGCTTGCGCCAGCGCCGTCGTGTGGCCGGCAAGGCGCGCTTCGCAAAGCGCGGCCCGGCTTTGTTTGCGCGCCGCCTCCCTGGCGGCCTCCTTCCCATCTTCAGTGTCCTTCTTTCCCTGATCTTCCATCTGCTCCGCGCGCAGCACGGCTAAAAGCGCCGCGTGTTTCGCCTCGGCAATCGCCAACTCCATTTCGCGCACCTTCATCTGCTCCGGCTTCCCCAGCGCCAGCGCGTCGGTTGCTTTCGCCACGACCTGCTCACTCGCCACCACGGTGTCTTTGATGACGAACTCCCGTTTGTCCGGCGACGCCGCCTCGCTCGGAAGTTTCACCGGCGCGATGTTGAGCGCCGGTTTCAGCCGGTCGCCGCAGAGCGCTCGTGGCACCGCCGGTTGCATTGCGCGATCTTTGTCCGGCTTCCGCTCATCGCCGCGGATGAGGAAATAAGTCGGCGCGTCTTTTTCCACATCATACGCACGCGGCAGGCCGTCCTTCTCGCGATCGAGTTCGCCCGGCACGCGGTCGGTGCGCACCTGGTGCGGCTCGAAGATCGCGCGCACTTGATAATATTCCGCCTGCGAGATCGGATCGGTTCGATGATCGTGACACTTCGCGCAGCCGAGGGTGATCCCGAGAAACGCCTGCGCGGTGTGCTTCACCGTGTCCTCCATCCACTGCTCGCGGCTCAGCATTTTGTAATTCCGCACGAGGAATCCGGTGGCTCGCAATGCGCCCGGATCGTTGGGTGCAAGCTCATCGGCGGCGAGCATTTCAGACACCATCCGGTCATACCCGCGATCGGCGTTGAGCGATTCCACGATCCAATCGCGCCAGCGCCAGATGTGCCGCTGGCTGTCGCGCACCTGCTTGCCATCCGTCCAGCCCGCCCAATCGCTGTAACGCCAAATGTCCATCCAATGCCGGCCCCAGCGCTCGCCGTGGCGCGGGTCCGCGAGCAGTCGATCCACGACCTTTTCATAGGCTTCCAGCGACTGGTCTTCCTCGAAGGCGCGCTGTTCCTCCGGCGTCGGCGACAGGCCGATCAAATCGAGATACACTCGCCGCAGCAGGATCGCTTTCGGCGCGTCCGGCCTCGGCTTCAGCCCGCGCTCCTCATGCTCGGCCGCGATGAATGCATCCACCGGCGTGCGCACCCAGTCCGCGTTCTTTACTTTGGGTATGGGCGGACGCTGCACACGCTCGAAAGGCTGCCAGCGGTAGGACGCGAGGAACTTGCCGAATTCCGCGCTGCGCTTCTGCACCTCCGCGAGTTGCGCTGCGGTCGGCGTCAGCTTCGCATCGCCCGGATTCCCGCCGGCGAGCAGTTCCGTCTCATTGTCCACGCCATCCCCGTCGCTGTCCTCGTGCGCAACCAGCGCGAGTCGCGTGGAGATGTCCTTGCGCTTCTCCGCCTTGCCCAACTCTTCGCCGAGCGCTCTCAGCCGGTCGCCAAAAGGATTGTGGGGAAAGTCATCCAGGGTTTGCGGATCTTTCGCCGCGCTGGGTAAATGGCAGGTCGTGCAGCGATTCAACTCCTTCCCCAGAAACCGGCCGTAATGCCGTTCCAGCGCCGCCTTGTTCGAGGGTGTCGCCAGCGCCGCGCCCGCTCCGAGCAGCGTGAGCGCACAGCCGAGAGCCAGCAGCAAACGCTGCGGACGATAACCCGTGTTCGGGGAGAGTCTCATCACGCTCACTACAGTACCACGCGCGGATTTCTTAGAGCACCTATTTTCGAGCGGACTTTCCGGGACGCGGCGCGGTTTTGCGGTGGTGCATCGTTCGTCAGAGGTTTAGAAGATTCGGCGTCGTGAGAATCCACTTCGCTCTTTTCGCCCTCGCCATCACCTCAGCGGGACTGCGCGCGGACGACTGGCCGCAATGGCTCGGTCCGCAGCGCGATGCCGTTTGGCGCGAAACGGGCATCCTCGAACAATTCCCGGCGGACGGGCCCACGATCCGGTGGCGCGCGGCCATCGGTGGCGGCTACTCCGGCCCGGCGGTCGCCGATGGGCGCGTGTACGTCATGGACCGGCAGCTTGCCAAGGACGGCAGCAACCCGCGCAATCCCTTCGACCGCGGACGCATCGCTGGCACGGAGCGCGTGCTCTGTTTCAACGAAACCGACGGTAAACAGCTCTGGGCGCATGAATACGATTGCCCCTACACGGTCAGCTACGCCGCGGGACCACGCACCACTCCACTCGTGAGCGGGGGAAAAGTCTATACGCTCGGATCGGAGGGTAATCTGCTCTGCCTGGATGCGGTCACGGGAAAGGAGATTTGGGCGCGGGATTTCAAAAAGGATTTCGGCATTCCCACGCCGATGTGGGGCTTTGCCGGACATCCGCTGCTTGATGGAAACAAGCTCATTTGCCTCGCGGGCGGCGAGGGCAGCGTCGCCGTGGCCTTCGACAAGGACACCGGCAAGGAGTTGTGGCGTGCCCTCAGTGCCCAGGAACCGGGTTATGCTCCACCCATGATTTTCGAGGCTGGCGGCAAGCGCCAGCTCATCGTCTGGCACCCGCAGTCGCTCAATTCCATCGATCCGGAAACCGGCGCGCTTTTTTGGTCCGAGCCCGGTGTCGCCCGCTCCGGCATGACCATCGCCACCCCGCGCAAATTCGGCGATTTGCTCTACGTGACCTCGTTCTACAATGGCTCAGTGATGATGCGCTTCGATTCGGACAAGCCGGGCGCCACGAAGCTCTGGCAGAGCAAAAAGGCCAGCGAGAAAGACACCGACGCGCTTCATACGGTCATGTCCACCCCTTTCATTGAGGACGGCTATATCTACGGTGTGTGCAGTTACGGTCAGCTCCGCTGCCTCAAGGCCGACACGGGCGAGCGGGTCTGGGAGACCTTCGCGGCGACGACCGGCGATAAACCAGCGCGCTGGGGCAACGCCTTCCTGATCAAAAACGGCGACCGATTTTTCCTCTTCAACGAAAAGGGCGACCTCATCATCGCGAAGCTCTCGCCCAAAGGTTACGAGGAAATCAGCCGCGCCCATCTGCTCGATCCGACGAATACCGATCCCGGCCGGCCCGTCGTCTGGTCGCACCCGGCTTTCGCCAACCGCTGCGTCTATGCCCGGAACGATCGGGAAATCATCTGCGTCTCGCTGAAGAAGTAAGTAGCACGGGCGCTTTCGATTGCCGGCGCTGAAGGCGAAAGAAAAGGAGGGATCATTTGACGCTCCACTCCGAGGGTTTACCGTCGCGCATATGCTCCCCCCCGTCCTGCGTGCGGTCTTTTTCCTCCTTGTCTCGATCTCCTGCGCCTGTGCTCAGGTTGATGTGCGGATCTCGGAATTTTTGCCGGTGAATACGACGGGGCTGAAGGATGAGGATGCGACCGTGCAGCCGTGGATCGAGCTGTGGAATGCGAGCACCACGACGAAGGCGATGCTGACGAGTTGGAAACTGGTGCATGGGGCTTCGCAGTGGACGTTTCCATCGACGATGGAGATTCCGCCGGGGGAGTATCTCGTCGTGTTTGCGGACAGCAAAAACCGCACGGTGCTGACCGCGCCGCTACACACGAATTTCACGCTCGACGCGGCGGGCGGCGGGCCGCTGTCGCTCGTCAACAACGTCGGAACAACCGTGAGCACCTTCACGACGTATCCGCCGCTGGCGGCGAATGTGAGCTACGGGCGCGATGGGGCGCAGATCACGCAAAT
Source organism: Chthoniobacterales bacterium (assembly GCA_038318725.1). Classification (GTDB taxonomy): domain Bacteria; phylum Verrucomicrobiota; class Verrucomicrobiia; order Chthoniobacterales; family Chthoniobacteraceae; genus Chthoniobacter. The sequence continues at coordinate 64,638 of JBBQCM010000012.1, read as the reverse complement.
CGGCAGATACACGAATCCCACGCCGGGCGATGCGAACAACTATTCGGGTAGCGGCGTTTCGGGGAAAGTGCTCATTTCGCTGAGCAGCCGCGCTTTTACCGGGACGCTGAGCGTGACTCTCACGCAGGAGACGCCGGTCGCCGGAGCGGTGATCCGCTACACCACGAATGGGTCGGTGCCGATGTCGGTGCCGCCGTCGGCTGCGACGACGTTCACGATCCCGATCCCGGTGTCGGCGACAACGCTGCTGCGGGCGCGGGTCTTTGAGCCTGGGAAGCTGCCAGGCGAGACCGCAGGAGCGGGGTATCTGCTGCTCAATGGGACGACTTCGGGCTTCAACACGGCGGCGCCGATCGTCGTCGTCTCAACCTTTGGAGTGGCGGTCCCAGACGCGGGACATCAGCCGGCGTTCATGTGGGTATGGGAGCCGGGGGCGGATTTGCGCGCGCGCTTTATGGATGCGGGCGGGCCCGTCGTCCCGACGCTCGCGACGCGCTGTGCGGTGGACCGGCGCGGCTCCTCGACGCTGGGAAACGCGAAGACGAACTTCAACCTCGAAGCGCGGAGAGGGCGTGACGATGTGGACAAGGACGTCTCGCTGCTCGGCATGCCGGCCGGCTCGGACTGGGTCTTCCATGCTCCTTTCATCTTCGACCCTTCGTTAATCCACAATCCGTTCGTCTATGCGCTGAGCAACAGTATCGGCCGGCAGGCGATGCGGACACGGATGGCCGAAGTGTTCGTGGAAACGAACGGCGGGGCGCTCGACGCCCCAGGCGGCAACACCAACGACTACTTCGGAGTTTACAATGTGATGGAGAAAATTCGGCGCGGGCCGGATCGCGTGGACGTTCAAAAGCTTGACCCTTACGACAACGACGTTGTGAGAAAGACGGGCGGATATATTTTCAAAGTGGACCGGCAGGATACCGGCGATTTGGGCTTTACCGCCGGTGGGCAGGCGCTGGCTTATTACTATCCGAAAGAGGTCCAGATCAAATCGCCGCCGCGCGACCCGCAGGAGCAATATCTCACGAGTTATATCAACTCCTACAAGGCTGCGCTTGATAGCGTGAACTATAAAGACCCCGCCATCGGCTATGCGGCGTGGCTGGATGTCGCCGAGGCCGTGGATCATCACCTGCTGAATGTCTGGGCCTTCAACGTGGACGCTCTGCGGCTGAGCGGCTATCTGCACAAGGAGCGCGGTGGGAAGCTGCTCTTCGGACCGGTCTGGGACTTCGACCGCGCGCTGTCCTCGACCGACGGGCGCGACTCAAACCCCGCGACTTGGCGCTCGCAGACCGCCGATCTGGGGACGGATTTTTTCAACTACCCGTGGTGGGGCCGCATGTTCACCGACGCGAACTTTTACCAGCGCTACATCGACCGCTGGGTGGAACTGCGGCGCGGCGCCTTTTCCCCGACGTCGGTGAACGCACTGATCGACACACTCAACGCGCAACTCACTGCCGAGGGCGTGGCCCGCGACCTCTCGCGATGGCACAATGCGAAGCGCTCATGGTCACGCCCATTTACGCCGTTCAATACCATCGCCGCGAGTCAGGCCGCCGAGGTGCAGCGGCTGAAAGATTACCTGCAACAGCGGGCGAACTTCTTCGACTCGCAATGGGTCAAGCCGGTCGCCTTCAGCAGCAGTGACGGCAACATTACTCCCGGCCTGAGCCTCACGATGACGGCGGCGGCGGGCTCGACGATCCGCTACACTCTGGATGGCTCCGATCCGCGGCCGAGCGGCGGCGGCGCGGCGGGCGGGAGCGTGCTCACCTACAGCGCTCCGATCACGATCGACGCGACGACGCGGGTGAAGGCCCGGGCTTACAATGCGAGCTGGACGGCGCTCACCGGCTCAAACAATCCGCCGCTCGTGAGCAAGTGGAGCGGCCTCACCGATGCCCGTTTTTCGACCGACACTCCCGCAGCGGCGGCGAATCTCGCGGTGACGGAAGTGAACTATCATCCCGTCGATCCAACGGTTGCCGAGCTGGCGATCAATCCGGTCTTCGCTGCGTCGGACTTCGAGTTCATCGAACTGAAGAACATCGGCGCGACGGCGATCGATCTCGGGGGGGTAGAGCTCACGCTCGGAGTGACCTTTACTTTCACCAACGACGTGGCTCTGACGCTCCAGCCGGGGCAATTTGCGGTCATCGCGGCGAATCCGGCGGCGTTCGCCGCGCGCTACCCTGGCGTGGCAAATGTCGTCGGGCCGTTCACCGGCGACCTCGCCAACAATGGCGAGGAGATTGTGATCAAATCCGCCGACGCCACGACCATCGCGGACTTCACTTACGACGACGCGTGGTATTCCGCGACGGACGGCGGTGGAAAGACGCTCGTCATTTACAATCCCACAGCCTCCTCCGCCGCCTTCAGCACCGCCGCGAACTGGCGGGCCAGCGCCGCCACCGGCGGCTCACCTGGCGCGGACGAGCCGAATCTCACACCACTCGTCAACGCCGGCCCCGACCGCACCGGCTATCTCCCTTCCATAACCCTCACCGGCGCCACCGATGACGACACCCTGCCGACCAAGCCGCTCACGATGACCTGGAGCCAATTGACCGGGCCCGGCACGGCGAGCTTCGCACCTGCGGACGCCTCCGCCACGACCGTGTCGTTCGATCTCCCCGGCGTCTATAATCTGCGCCTCACCGCGAGCGACGGCGCCCTCTCCGCGTTCGATGACACGACGGTGAGGATGCGCGACACACCCGGTGCGTGGCTGCTGCGGCACCCTGGCATCGGCACGCTCAATGACGACGCCGACGGCGATGGCCGCACGAATTGGTTCGAGTGGACCCTGACCTTGGATCCATCGAGCGGCACGGGCAGCGACGGCAGCGTGACGGGGATCGAAAGCGGGCACCTCACACTCACCTACACGAGGCAGAAAGACTCGCCCTTCGTGAGCTACATCGTGCAAGTGACCAGCGACCTCACCGCATGGGCCGACCCGCTGCCCGGCGAGGTGAGCGAGACGATTTCCGCCGACGACGGCGTCACTCAGACGGTGAAAGCCACCGACAATGCGCCCGCCGGACCGAGCCGCTTCATTCGCCTGAAAGTAACGCCACTGCCATAGCTGGTCCAACTGCGAGACAGTTAAAATAACGATTCGTGTCTCGGATTCAGAAACGAATCAGTCAGAGGGTCCAGATTGGCCAGCACGAGGTTACTCACGCGGAACTTCGCGTTCGCGAATTCATCGATGACAGCCGTCTTTGATGAATCTTCTTCTCTTTCCGCTAATCCTCGAGCGATGTCCGGCGGAACTACCGTCTTCATTTCATCTTCGGTGGTTTTTCGGTAGAGGCGGCGTAGCAGAGCAAGACAACCCTTGAGAGTTGGCTGGCCGGTAACCGGGTCGAGAAGACCATCTAATGACAATCCCGCGTTGCAGGCAATCTCCACGAATTTTTCGGCTCCTGACACGCGCAGCATGTCCCTTGCTGTGGTCAAGCTCCCTTGAAGTTCCGTTTGATTACCTAAATGGAACTCCGCTAACCAACTCCGCGCCTCAAAAGCGTCCCTGTCCAAACGGAAGATTCCGTCGTTTGTCCATACCAATCGGAGCAGCTCATCGTTATCAACGAACAAGGTCACGGATTTGATGATGGTATCTTGGCCGTGGTCCGAGTCTCTCATCCCAATCTGGTAGGCGAGCTTCAATGTTTCAAAATCATCCGCGAAATGGAACTTACCGACGATATCCGCACGTTTGAACGCCAGACAAATAGTGGTGTCCCGATCCGTTTGATGTTGGTGGACGTAGCGCGCGAATCCACCCAAATCCATGGCCGCTCCACCGAGTGTCGTTTTGTGCGCGTCTGGCTTTCCTGTGTCGTAAATGTGCCGCGCGAGAAGAAGGCTATGGATGATGCTTGATTTTCCCGCACTGTTCGGGCCGAAGACGAGCGTAATCGGCCGCAGCGGAATGGTCTGCACTGGCCCGAAGGCTTTGAAGTTACCAATCTGTATTTCTGAAATCATTGGGCGGAGTGGGCAACACGCTGCCGCATTGCCACCGAGTTTTTCTTGTCCTCAATCGTTTACAAGTAGTTCACTGATTTTCCGTGGCGGCGAGCCACAAGCGTGGATCGCCCGCCAAGGATCGAAAGCACGCCGGGAATTCGAGGGCGTGGTGATCGGGGACTGGCAGGCACCTCGATAGGCCCGGACACATCCACTATTTTTGGTGCCGTGCAAATTCCGCCAAAGCGGCCAGTGCCGCTGCGAGTAAAACTTTGATCCACATGATGTGTCACCTCCTTTCTGGACAGACTAGCGTGATCGGGCGCAGGGGAATCGTCTGCGCGGGCCCGAAGGCTTTGAAGTTACGATCTTGAGTTCCGAAATCATGGGCGGAGAGTGCCACCCGCCCGGCGGGGTGACTATCTCGGAAACTGCGGGGTTGGGTTACTGGTCAGTCATGTTTGAAAAACTCTTTGCCCGCGGCGGTCTGTCGATGGACCGGCTGCGGGTGCTGTGCGAAGTGGCGGAGGCGGGCAGCATCGCGCGGGCGGCGGGCGGCGATCCCGTGCGGCAAAGCCAGTTCAGCCGGCAGCTCAAGGAGCTGGAGGATTTCTTTGAAATCGAACTGACCCGCCGCCAGGGCAAGGGGCTGGTTTTGACGGATGCGGGAAAGGAGCTGGTGCAAATCGCGCGCGAGTCCATCGGGCGGCTGCATGATTTCCAACTGGAGGCGGGCGCGCGGCCGCTGAGTTATTCGATCAGCGGGGGAGACAGCCTGGTGCAATGGCTGGTGCTGCCGCGTCTGGCCCGGCTCCAGGGCGCGCTGCCGAAGGTCAGTCTCCGGCTGCAAAACCTGCGGACGGCGGAGGTCATCAACCGCCTGCAGGAATTGAGTCTCGATTTCGGGCTGGTCAGGCGCGACGCGGTTTCAGAACCGCTGGCCGCGTTTCCCCTCGGCAAAGTGAGGTATGCGCTCTACAGCCCGAGAACGCTGGCTCGGGGCAAAGAGCCGCCAAGCCTTCGCCAGCTTTTGCACGGAATCCCGCTGGCCATGCAAAGCGGTGATGGCGCGTTCGTGCAGCAGTTCCGGGATTGGGCGGAGAAGAGCCGGGTGAAGGTTTCGATCAAGCTGGAATGCGAGTCGTTTCCGCAAGCGTGCCGGGCGCTGGTTTCCGGGTGTTGCGCGACGATCCTCCCGACCATCGCTCGCTGCGATTTGCCGGCGGAAGCGTTTTGGGAATTCGATCTCCCCTTCCTCAATAAGAAGCCACGCCAGATGTGTCTGGCGTGGAATCCGCGCACGCTGCGTCTGCGCAGTGCTGCGATGGAAATCGCGGATGTTTTGAAAACTGTGCTCAAGCTCGATTGATGAGTCAGACATCGCGGCGCAACCTGCATGAATTTGCGCCGCTGCCGGCTGAATCCTGCTGGGTGCTCCACGGGGCTCGACATTTTGCGAAGGCGCGGCACTCTCACGGAGATTCCAGCGGCGGCAGCGCTGCTTTTTCTCCCAGGATCCACCGGCAACAACACCTAACATGAAAACACCCCGTCTCTTCACCCTCACCCTCTGCGCCGTGCTCGCGGCTCTGACCGCCGGATGCGCCACGTCTTCCTCCGGCTTGAAAGCCAAGACGGTGCCGCCGTCGGCCTTCATCGAAAACCCCGGTCGAATGAAACCGCATCGCGAGAGGGCACCGTTCAATCTTTCGTGGGAGAATCCGAAGTTTGAGGCGAAGCGGGGAACGTACAACGCGATCCTTATTCCGGCAGTGACAACGGTCTATTTGCGCCCCGTGGACCGGCCGCTGGTCACGGTGCTCGAGGGGCCGAAGGCGAAGGACCGGCCGGTGGCAAAGACGGCGGAGCTGCTGCGCGCGGCTTTCCTCGGCGCGCTCAAGACTCCGGGTTCCCGCTTTGCCGCGGCCACCGGCAAAGGCCCGCGGGTGCTCACGCTGGAATTGGCGCTGATTGAGATGAATCCGACTAACGTCGTCGGCAACGCCGCGCGTTACGGTGCTCCAGGCGGGAGCGCTTTAGCCCCGATGAACAAGGGCAACATCGCCATCGAAGGCAAGGTGAGGGACAGCATGAGCGGCGAGCTGCTCTACGAGTTTGCGGATAATGAACAGGATAAGTTTGCCGTCGTCAGCCTGCGCGATATGTCGTCGTACGGTCATGCGCGGACGGCGATCAAGGAGTGGGCGAAGCAGTTCGCCGAACTCGTCAGCACGCCGGCTTCGCACAAGGTGCAGGACTCCGCGACGGTCACGCTGAACCCGTTCTGACCCGCGCCAAACGGCCAACCGAAAGTCGCACGCGGTTCTGCGCGCTTTTTTCCGCGAGGCGTGGTTCTACGTCGCATGTTCCGTCATTCTGCTCGTCCGCTTCGAAGGGTTGGCTTCTTGGGAGTTGCGCTCCTTTTGGCGCTGCGCGTTGCCGCGGAGGAGTTGCCGGTGGCCGTTGTCGGCAAGGTTCTGCCCAAGAAGGCAGCGAAGCTTTTTGCGGAGAAGAAAATCTGGACGGTTCATTTGCAATTCACGCCAGAGCAATGGGCGGCGCTGGAGCCGGCGGGCGGGACTGGGCCGAGTGGGTTTGGCGGTGGTCCGGGTGGGCGGCCGAGGTTCGGGCCGGGGACATTTCTGGCACCGGGTTTTTTGCAAATGGGCGACGCGGATCAGGACGGGAAATTGTCGTCCGCCGAGTTTCAGGGACTGGGGGAGAAATGGTTCGGCACCTGGGACAAGGAGAAGACTGGCCGAGTCAGTGCGGATCAGCTGCGCGCGGGTTTGAATGTCACTTTCGCTCCGCCTGCGGCTGGACCTGGCGCTGGACCCGGAGGTCCACCAGGCGGCGGCCGTGGCGGCCCGCCGCTGCTGGGCGCGGAGGGGAAGCGCAACGGCCTGGCATCGACGATGGGCATTGAGTTCAAGTACGTCCACGCGGACTTGGAATTTGAGGGCCAGCCGCTCAAGGATGTGGCGGTGCGCTACAAGGGGAACGGCACCTACATGGAGTCGCGCGGCGGGCTGAAACGCTCGTTCAAGATCGACCTCAACAAATACGTCAAAGGCCAGAAGATCGCCGGGCTGACCACGCTCAATTTTCACAACAATGTGGCCGATGCGAGTTGGATGAATGAGGTGCTTTCCTACCGGCTCTACCGGGAGGCGGGCGTGCCGGCGCCGCGCACCGCGTATGCCCGGGTGTTCGTCACGGTGCCAGGGAAATATGAGCGCCAGCTCCTCGGGCTCTACTCGCTGGTCGAAGCCATCGACAACGATTTCGCGGACGACAATTTCGCAACCAAGAAGGGCGCGATTTTCAAGCCGGTGACGCCGAACCTTTTCGCCGATCTCGGGGACGCGTGGTCGAAATACAAACAGATCTATGACCCGAAGGGCGATGTCTCCGCGGATGATGCGCAGCGGGTAATCGACTTCGCGCGGTTCGTCACCAAGGCCGACGAGGCAGAGTTTGCGGCTAAGCTCGGCGACTTTGTGGAGTTGGAGGCCACGGCGCGTTACTTCGCGGTGACGGTCTGGCTGGCGACGATGGATAGCATCCTCGCGCTGGGGCAGAACTATTACCTCTACCTTCACCCAAAGACGCACCGCTTCCAGTTTCTGCCGTGGGATCTCGACCACTCGTTCGGGCAGTTCATGGGCGGCGACGCCAACGCACAACTTAGCATCCAGCGGCCCTGGCGCGGTGAGAACCGCTTTCTCGAACGGCTCTTCAAGGTCGAGGCGTTCAAGGCGCTCTACCTCGCGAAGCTCGGTGAACTCAGCGAGACGCTCTTCATTCCCGCGCGCTTTGCCCAGCAGGTGGATGAACTGGCCGCGACGCTCCGCCCGGTGGTCGAGGAGGAGTCAAAGGAGAAGCTCGCGCGCTTCGATCGCGCGGTCTCGGGCGAGTCGGCGACACCAGCGGCGGGCGGTGGTCCGGGTCCAGGCGGGCCGGGCGGCATGGGCGGAAAGCCGATCAAGCCGTTCACCATGGTGCGGGCGCAGTCGGTCATCGATCAACTCGCGGGGAAAGTCCCGGAAACACCGGCGCCCGCGTTTGGTCCCGGTGGTGGCGGGCCGGGCGGGCGCCCCGGGGGGTTCGGGCCGGGGAACATGCTCGGACCTGTGTTCATCGCCGCATTTGATGCGGACAAGGACGGCCAACTCACGCACACCGAGTTCACGGCAGGCTTTGCGAAATGGTTCACCGCTTGGAACAGCGACCAATCGGGAACCCTGACCGAAGAGCAACTGCGCGCCGGGATTGACAAAGACTTCGCACCACCACCCGGTGCGTTTCCCGGCGGGCCGGGAGCCGGGCCGCGTTAATCTCCGCGGGCGCGGGCTTCAATGGTTGAAGCGCGGCGTGGGACTGGCAGCGTAGCGCGAAAATATGCCCGCTGATTTTTCGATTGCCCCGGAACTGGTCGAACGCGCCATCGCCCTCGCGCGGGAATTGCAGGTGCGGGCGGTGGCGCTCCAGACCGGCGCCGAGCGACGGCAGCAAGCGGAGCTGGATCGCATGCTGCAGACCCCGGCGGACAAGGTGACGCTGGTCCAGCTCACGGATCAGGCGTTTCGAGCGCGCGCTGCGGCGCGGGTGGCGGAGCAGTTCACGCACATCCTCGATGTGCAGGGCGTGCCGCGGTTTTTCAGTCCGATCGACCGCGCACTGCTGCGGGGCTTTCAGACCTTTGGCGGCTGGCTGCCGGGCGTGTCGGTGCCGCTCGTGCGGGAGCACATGCAGCAGGAAACGGCGAACGTAGTACTGCCGGCGGAGCGCGAGGTGCTGGCCGCGCATCTGCTCGCGAGACATGCGGAGGGCTTGCGCATGAATGTGAACTTTCTCGGCGAGGCGCTGCTCGGCGAAGAGGAGGCCCGGCGGCGGTTGCACCGCTATCTCGAAGCGCTCCGGCTGCCAGAGGTCGAGTGCCTGTCGGTGAAAATCTCGACGATCTACTCGCAGATCTCGGCGCTCGCGCGTGACCACACGGTGGGTGTCCTCTGCGACCGGCTGGAGCTGCTATATCGGGCCGCGGCAGAGCTGCGGTTTGTGCGGGCGGACGGCGTGAGCGTGGCAAAGTTCATCTACCTCGACATGGAGGAATATCGCGACCTGCGGCTGACGGCGGACGCTTTCATGCAGACGCTGGGGCGGCCTGGGCTGGAAAAGGTGGAGGCGGGAATTGCCCTCCAGGCCTATGTCCCGGACTCGGCGCGGGTGCTGCGCGAACTGCAGGCGTGGGCGCACCGGCGGGTGGCTCGGGGTGGCGCGGCGATCACGGTGCGGATCGTGAAAGGCGCGAACATGGAAATGGAGCGCGTCGAGGCGTCACTGCGAGGCTGGGCGCAGGCGACGTTTCGGACGAAGGCGGAGACGGATGCGAATTACAAACGCATGCTGGCGGAGGCGATCACGCCAAAGAACCTCGCGGCGGTGCGGATCGGCGTGGCGTCGCACAATCTTTTCGATGTGGCCTTCGGGCTGGTGCTGGCGGCGGAAGCGGAGGCCGGCGGGCGGGTGCAGTTCGAGATGCTGGAAGGGATGGCCAACCATCAGCGGCGGGCGCTTTTCGAACACTCGCGCAACCTGCTGCTCTACGCGCCGGCCTGCCGGAAGGAGGAATTTCTCCACGCCATCGGCTACCTCATCCGGCGGCTGGATGAAAACACTGGGCCGGAGAATTTCCTTCGGCACGCCTTTAAGCTCCGGGTGGGCAGCGACGAATGGGCGGCGCTCGAAAACGACTTCTGCGCCGTCTTTCACCTGGCCTTCTCCGACGCGCCGCGCCGCTCGCAAAACCGCCGGCACCCGCTCGCCGGCAAGCCGCGCACGGAGATGATCTGGACCAAGTTTGAAAACGAGCCGGACACGGATTTCGCGCTTCCGCAGAACGGCGAGTGGGCGGCGAAGCTTGCGGCGCAAGTGGCAGGGCAGGCATCCCAGCCTGCCGGAGTGGTCGCGGAAGTTTCAGCCGCCGTGGCCACCTCCCAGACCGATCCTGCTGGCTGGCGTTCCATGTCCGTCGATACCCGCTCCGCCATCCTCGGCCAAGTCGCGCAGCAGCTCCGCGACGCCCGCGGCACGCTGATCCGCGCGGCGATGGCCGAAGGCGGCAAGACCATCGCCGAGGCCGATCCCGAGGTTTCCGAAGCGGTGGATTTCGTGGAGTTCTACCGCAGCACGGCGCGCTATTTTTACGAATTGCCGAAGGTGCAGGCGAAACCGCGCGGCGTGGTCGTGGTGGTGTCGCCGTGGAATTTTCCGATCGCCATTCCGTGCGGCGGCATCGCCGCGGCGCTGGCGGCGGGGAATACGGTGATCCTCAAACCAGCCTCCGACGCGGTGCAGATCGCGCGGGAATTGTGCGAGTGCTTTTGGCGCGGCGGCGTTCCCCGCGACGCGCTGCAATTTCTCCCGGGTCCCGGCAGTGGCGCGGGCCGCGAGTTGGTCGCACACCCCGGCGTGGATGCGGTGATCCTGACCGGCGGCACGGAGACCGCGCTGCGGATGCTGCGGGCGCGGCCGGAGATGCGGCTGTTTGCGGAAACGGGTGGAAAGAACGCGACGGTCGTGACGGCGCTCGCGGATCGCGAGCAGGCAGTGAAGCATGTCGTCCATTCGGCGTTCAGCCACGGCGGGCAGAAGTGTTCGGCGACTTCGCTGCTCCTGCTGGAGGCGGAGGTTTATGACGATCCAGCTTTTCAAAGTATGTTGCGCGACGCGGTCGAAAGCCTGACCCTCGGCCCCGCGTGGGAACTGCCGGTGCGACTCGGCCCGCTGATCCGTCCACCATCCGGCGATCTCCACCGCGCGTCGACCACGCTTGAACCGGGCGAGTCGTGGGTGGTCACGCCGCGGCAGATCGGAGGCGATCCGAAGCTGTGGTCGCCTGGAGTGAAGTATGGCGTGCAGGCGGGGAGCTTCACGCATCTGACGGAGTTCTTCGGGCCGGTGCTGGGCGTGATGCGTTTCACCAGGCTCGCGGAGGCCATCGCGCTCGTGAACGCAACAGGTTACGGGCTGACGAGCGGGCTGGAGTCGCTCGACGACCGCGAGCAGGCGCAGTGGAAGGCGGGCATCCGGGCGGGTAATCTCTACATCAACAAGCCAACGACCGGCGCGATCGTCCTGCGGCAGCCGTTCGGCGGCATGGGCAAGTCCTGCTTCGGGCCGGGAATGAAGGCAGGCGGGCCGAATTACGTGGCGCAGTTCATGGAGTTTCAAGACCGTTTCGCGCCGCTCGAGGCGGAGCCGTTGGCGAATGGCGCGCTCGAAGATTTGCGCCAGCGGTTGCTGGCGGTGGAGGTCGAGGCGGAACCGGGGGAAGTCGCGCGGGTGCTGGCGGCGATGGCAAGTTACGACCGGGTGTTTCGCGAGGAATTCGACCGGGAGCACGATCACTTTCGCCTGCTCGGGGAGGATAATGTGCGGCGCTATCTGCCTATTTCATCAGTGCGCGTGAGGGTGGATGCGCGGGACTCGTTTTTTTCGGTCTTCGCCCGCCCGTGCGCGGCGCGGGCGGCGGGCTGCCGGGTGACGATGAGCACCGCGTCGGATTTCACCAACGGAGCGGTGAAGGTGCTGGATGAAATGACGGATGCTTGGGCGGCGGGGATCGAGTTCATCGAGGAAACGGATGACGAACTCGCTGCGGCGATCCGCATTGGTGCCGTGGAGCGGGTGCGCTTTGCAGCTGCGGATCGCGTGCCGGCGGAGTTGCGCACAGCCGCGCACGAGGCGGGCGTGTTTCTCGCGGATGCGCCAGTGCTGACGGAGGGCCGTGTGGAACTGCTCTGGTATGTGCGCGAGCAGTCGGTCAGTCACGCCTATCACCGCTACGGCAATCTTGGCGCGCGCGGGGGGGAGCGGCGGACGGAGCCATTGTAGAAGGCCGCAAACACGCCGCCGTCGGCCGCAGGGGGTCAGAATTGGAAATAGATGAACGCCTTGTATTTTACGGGCACGAAAAGGATCGCGAGTTCGGTGCCAACGCCGAGGAGCGCGGCGGCGGCCCAGTTGGGCAGGCGCTGCCAGGCAGCGGTGAAAACGCGGCGGCTGTTCAGCCAGTGGATGAGGGCGAGGACGAGGAGGACGACGAGGCAATAGAAGCCGAAGGATTTGGCGCCGTGTTTGCCGAAGAGGGTGAACGCTTTGAAAATGCGCTGGGCCATTTCGAGGCTGGTTGCTTTGACGGTGCCGGCCTTTTCGTCGAGAAGCGGGGCGGCGCGGAAAAAAATCCAGGTGAGGCAGACCCAGTAGAAAGTGAGCGGTACGGCCAGCCAGGCCATGACTGTCTTGAAAAGCGCGCCGGCGTTTTCGGTGAGTCGCAGCCACTCACGGTGGAAGATGAGCGCGACGCCGTGCATGCCGCCCCAGATGACGAAGGTCCACGAAGCGCCGTGCCACAGGCCGCCGAGCAGCATGGTAAGGAGGAGGTTGCGATAGGTGAAAAGTTTCGAGCCGCGGTTGCCCCCGAGCGAGATGTAGAGGTAGTCGCGCAGCCAGGTGCTGAGCGAGATGTGCCAGCGCCGCCAGAAATCGGTGATGCTCCGGGAGAAATACGGGAAGTCAAAATTCGGCGTGAGTTCGTAGCCGAGCAGCCGCGCGCAGGCGATGGCCATGTCGGTGTAGCCGCTGAAGTCGCAGTAGATCTGGACGGCGTAAAAACAAACGCCGAGGACGGAACTGAGGTGGTCGTATTTCGTCGGCTCGGCGAAGAAGGCGTCGGCGATCTGCGCGGCGAATTCGGAGACGCAGGCTTTTTTGACGAAGCCGATGAAGAAGAGCGTGCAGCAGGCGCGGACATCGACGCGCGCCCAGACGCGCTTTTCAACGACCTGCGGGAGGAAAGTCATCGCGCGGACGATGGGGCCGGCGACGAGCTGGGGAAAAAACGAGATGAAGAAGGCGAGGTCGAGGAAGCTGCGGACGGGTGCGAGGCGGCGACGATAGACGTCGATCGAGTAGCTCATCGACTGGAACGTGTAGAAGCTCACGCCGTAGGGCAGGATGATGTTCAGCGTGTGCAGCGAAGTGTGCAGGCCGAACCAGTCGAGAAACGCGCCGGCGGAGGTGACGAAGAAATTGAAGTATTTGAAGCAGCAGAGGACGCCGAGATTCACCGCGAGGCTGACCACGAGCCAGGCCTTGCGGGCACGCCCGCCGTGCGATGCGCCGAGGCCGCGGCCCACGATGTAGTCCATGATCGTCGAGCCCCAGAGCACCGCGGGGAACCACCAGCCGGCGGGCATTTTCGCCCACTCGCCAGCGCGCAACTGGCCGAGGAAGACGAGCGGATCGCCGATGAAAAAGCAGGCGTAGAAAAAATGTCCGCAGGCCAGCAGCCACGCCTTGCGCGCGGTGTTGCCGCGCAGCGCCCAGTGGACGGAGAAGACGACGAGAAAGAAAACGAAGAAGCGGAATTCGACGAAGAGCATGGGCGGTCAGTGAGGCAAAGGCGGGCGCGTGGCCGCAAAGAAGCGTTCGGCGAGCAGGCGGCTGTAAAACGGCGCACCGTGCTCATTGAGATGCTCGACATCGAGACGATGCTCCAGCCGGAACAGATCGGGGAAGGCGCGCACGTCGGAGAAATTGAGGATGAGGCAGGAGCGTGCGAGGTCTTCGGGCGGCATGAATTGCGTGCGCCGGGTGGTCGGGGAAACGAGCAGCACCGGGGCGGCTCCGATGGCGCGCACGCGTTGCACGAGGCGGCGGAGCGCTTCGGTTCCCGCGGGGTTCGGCTGCAGCGGGCTCTGCGGGGTGGTGAGTCGTGCGGCGTAGGTGCGCTCGTATTCCTCTCGATCTTTTTCGGGCATGGTGCCGACAAACCGCCCCCAGCCTGCGTGGGCGATGGATGAATCGGTCGCACTGGCGCTGCTGGCCTCGAATAGATTGGCCGCCAAAGCGGCACCTCGGCCGAGGTTGGTTTGATTTTGGAAAAAGGCGGAGAGGTGTTCGAGTAGATCTTCCACCGGAATGAGTCGGATTTCGAGCCGTTCGGACCAGGGCCGGTTTCTGTGGCTTTTCTTTGCCAGCTTGGCCTGGGTTCGCCGCCATTCGACGAGAAATGCCTGCCCCAGGAGCTGCATGCGCCCGGCGTCGTGCCAGTAGGTCAGCCGTCCACCTTCGCGGCGTGCGCGATCGGCTTTGAGCCGGAGGGAATCCAGCTCAATGAAAACCCAGCGCAAGCGGCGATGCGGACCGCGGGCGATCTCGTCAAAAAGGAACGCGTCTTCCGGCGGGGTCATCGCGGAGATGCCGGCGTTAAAGGAGCGGATGGGGGAGCCGAGTTCCGCCATCCGCTGGTCAAAGGCCGCGGGGATGATCTGCATTTCCACGCGGCTCGAACCAACGAAGAGGGCGTCGTATTCATCCCCATGCGCTGCGAGGTGGGCGCGTTTTTTTGCCACGTTGGGCACGTCGGGAAAAGGCAGCCAGCGCGCCGCCAACCAGCAAGTGCCGCCGAACGCCGCCGCGAAGAGCAGCGCATAGCCAAAGCCGCGAAGAATCGAAGCGGCCTTCATTTTGCGCGGCGCTGCCACTCCGCAAACTGCCGGGCGAGCAGGCTGGTGAATTCCGCCGCTCCTTTTTCGTTCAGGTGCCAGACGTCGTAGTGCCGATCGGGCTCGTAGAGCGAGGGATGTTTCGCGGGATCGTTGTAGGCAAAGACCGGCACATCCGCCGGCAGGCCGGTGAAATTCTCCCGCCAGGAGAGCGACGGCGTGATCAGGAAAACCGGCTCCGCTCCGGCCTGCCGCACCTCCGCGACGAGCGCCCGCAACGCCTCGAAATAGTGCGCGCTCACGGGGTTCGACGGCAGCGCGCGGCGCAAGCCGGCGACGCCCTCCAGGTAAGCGGGCAGTTCGGCGACGGGAAATTGCTTTTGGGTTTCGGGCGAGAATCCAGCGCGCTCAGCCCAGCGCGGCGGGCGCTCCGGTTTCGTCGGAAGCAGCCCCTGGTGGAGCAACTCCGCCCCGCGCCCGAGGCCCACATTCCAGCGGATGAAAATAGCCGCGTGCTCGACGGCCGACCGCCACTTTTCGCCCGAGGTCCGCGGGGAGGCGAGGATGTCGCGCCAGGCAAGGACGGTGTGCCGCCAGTCGTGCCAGTAGGCCGTGCGCAGGGTCCGGTCGTTGCGCGTCTCGAGATTCACGTTGATCTCCATGAGCTCGATGAAAACCCAGCGCAGATGAGGCGGTCGCAACGCGAGCAGGCGGCGCAGAAAGTAAAAGCTCTCAGGCGGCCAGATGCTGTCGTAGGCGAGATTTGCGGAGCGGGTGGGGGTGCCGAGCGTGGCGGCTTCCGCATCGAACTGCTGCGGGTCGATCTGGTGAAAGACGCGGCTGGAGCCGGTGAAGAGGGTGTCGATCTGCTCCCGGTTTTCCGCGAGATACTGATATTTCTGCGCGATGGCTGGGACTTTCGGGAAGGGCAGGAGCTGGCCGATGAGAAAGGCGCTCGCGACCAGGGCGGCGGTGAAGCACGCGCCGTTGAACAGCCCATTTACGAGCTGCCTGGGCCAGCGGGAATTGGGGTGGTGCATGCGGGCGCGGATGATAGAAAGGCGTCGTCGGGCAACAAGGAAATTGGCCGGAACGCCGCTAGCGCCGTGCGCGCTCCCAGCTCGCGAAGCGCTCGGCGAGCCGGCGGGTGAGTTCTTCGGCTCCGCGCGTGTTCAGATGCCCGGCGTCGTGGTGGAGTTCGGGTTCATAGAGGCGGGCATAGGTGTGGACATCGCTGAAGAGCAGAGCCGGCAATCCAGCGGGCGGCGCCGTGAAGTTTTCGTTTGGATTGATGGTCGGTGGGAGGACGAAAATGGCCTCGGCTCCGACCGCGCGCACCTCGGCTTGGATTTTCCGCAATTCCTCGAGCAGTCCAGGACGAAAATGAGCCGAAGGCCGAGACTGCCGCAGTTTTTCGAGCTTTTCGAGATAGTCCGCGAGCACCGGCCCGGTGAGCGTGCCGGGTTCGGGCTCCGGGTCAAAGCCGCGTTGCTCGATCCACGCTGGCGGACGCCGGATTTTTGCCGGTTTGACGCGCTTTTCCACCCAAGCCGCGCCCCCCCCGAGGTGGAGCGACTGCCGTAAAAAAATCCGGGCGTGGAGGAGCGTCAACCGGCGCTTCTCCGCGGGTGCGAGAGAGGCGGAGGCCCAAACCATGCGCCAGGCGATGCAAGTGTGCCGCCAGTCGTGCCAGTACACGGTGCGCAGCGTCGCGGCGTCGCGCTCGTCCATCCGGGTCGAGCCATCGATCAACGAAAGGAAGACCCACTTGAGATGCGGGGGCCGGAGCGCGAGAAGCTGGCGCAGGAAGTAGAAATTCTCCGGCGGCCACATGCCGGAATAGCCGAGATTGACTGACTTTGTCGGCGTACCGAGGGCCGCGGTCTGCTCGTCAAAAAGGCGCGGAATGACCTGGTGGCGGAAGCGGCTGGAGCCGACGAAGACGGTGTCGATGCGATCCTTGTTTTCCGCGAAGTAACGAAACCTCGGAGCGATGTCCGGCACGTCTGGAAAGGGCAGCCATCGGCCGAGGGACAAGGCGGTCGCGGCGAGTGCTGCGAGGAAGCACGCACCGTTGAGCAGCCCTTTGGCCGCGCGCAAAAACCACGGTGAATCTGGGCGGTGCATGCGGGCGCGGATGATAGAAACGCCGCGTGGCGCGACAAGGAAATTGCCCTGCGGTCCGGACGTCCGTAGCCTCCACGCCTGCATGGTATTTTCGTCGGAGAAAACGCAGTGTTCGCGGCGCGCAGTCCTCGCCTGGCTGGCGCTCACCCCTTTCGCCAGCGCGCAGGAAAAAACCGCCACGCCGAAAGCGGCCACGCCCGTGCCCGGAAGTCGGAAGAATGAGCCGATGGTCGAGCTGTCGCAGGTCTGCCCGTCGATCCTCATCGAACTGCGCTACGCCACGGAGCGGAACGTGACTGGCCGGGCGATCTATCCGCCGCAGGCACGCTGCCTCGTGCGGCAAAGCGTGGCGCTGCGGCTGAAGAAGGCGCAGGAAGAGCTGCAGGCGCAGAAGCTGGGGCTGAAAATCTGGGACGCCTACCGGCCGGCGTGGGCGCAGCAGATGTTGTGGGACGCGGTCCGCAATCCCGAGTACGTCGGTGAGCCGGCGCGCGGCGGTTCGCTGCATGCCTACGGCGTGGGCGTGGATGCGACGCTGGTCGATGCGAAGGGTCGCGAACAACAGATGCCGACTGATTTCGACGACTTCACGCCCGCCGCCCGGCGCATCTATCGCGGCGGCAATCCGGTCATCGCCGCGAATCTGCTGAAGCTGCAGCGCGCCATGTCCCACGCGGGATTTTGGACGTTGCGCGATGAGTGGTGGCACTTCGTCGCGGAGGACGTGCGGAGCTTTGGAGTAGTGGACATGCCGCTGCTCGCGGAGCCCAAGCCTGCGCTGGAAGGGAAGCCCTCGACTTCCCCTCCAGCGGTTGGAATGCCAGTTAACCCTTCACCTTAGCGGCTTCCGCGGCTTTCACTTTGGCGTCGGTGATGGTTTTTCCAGCTTCGGACTGGTCGGAATTTCCCTCGGCGATTTGGATGCCGCCCTTTTCGGAAATGAGCAGGCCGACGAGCGTGTTGATGAGGTTGAGCGACTGGCCTTCGCCGTCCCTGCCGCCGGTCATGAAGACGCGCTCGGGCACGAGCGGCTGGGTGCTCTTGCTGAACTGGTCGCTGAGGTGGTTCAGCGAGAAGAGGCGCGCGTCGCCATAGGCTTTGATTTTTTGCAGGAAGACAGCGGCTTCCGCCAAACCGGTTTGCGAGATGCGCGCGGCTTCGCCTTCGCCGAAGAGGCGCTGCGATTGGGACTGGCCCTCCGCGAGCACGATGTCGCGTTTCGCGAGGCGCTGGGCTTCGGCGAGTTGGGCTTCGCCGCGATTGGCGGCGACGTCGATCTCGATGCGCGATTGGGTCAGCTCGGATTGTTTTTCGGCGGCGGCCTGGGCCTGCATGAGTTCTTTCAAATGCACGGCAGCCTCCTGCTGTTTCGCGTAGGTTTCGCGCTGCTCCTGGGCAAGGCGGCGGACGCGGAGTTGGTCGAAGAGCGTCTCAATGGGATCGACGCCGCCGGGCTGAAGGCGGCCTGTCTCGGGACGTCCGATGAGGACGGCGACGCAGTTGATGTCGAATTCGGCGAAGCGTTTGCCGAGTTCAACAGTTGCGCGTTTTTGGATTTCCTCACGGTGGGTGAGGAGGTCGAGCATGTTGGAGCATTGCGCCACGTCGCGGAAGTACGCGGTGAGGATGGGATCAAGCGTCTGCGTGATCAGCCGCGTCACGTCGCCGAATCGCTGCACGACGCTGGGCGCTTTTTGGTAGTCGATGTGCAGCACGAGCGAGAGCGGGAGCAGGGGCTCGTAGCCGTCGGCGGTGATCATCTCGATGCTCGCGAGGTCTTTGTCGTACTGGTGCGCCTCCATCTGGCCGGTGATCCAGCGCAGGACGAAGTTCACCGTCGGCACGAGTTCGACTTTCAGCGCGTAGGGATTGAGCGCGTATTTGCCCGGCGCGAGCGCCTGCCGCCACACGCCGCGCGAGCCGGGATCGACCTGCTCGCCGTAGCGAAACGCCGCGCCCGTGGTGTCCATGCCCTGCGCGCCGTAGTAGCTGACGACGGTGCCGACAAAGCCAATGGGGATCAGCGTCTTCGGCTTGACCTCGATGGTCGCGAACCAGCGGTTGATGAAGAACGTGCCGTCGGTCAGCACTTGGAGCTGGCGTCCACGTTTGCCGCCGAGGGCGAGGAAACGCTCGGTGTCCTGGAAGTAGTTGTGATCGGTTTCGCCATCAGGCGCGACGATTTCGGGGGCGATGATTTCGCCGGAGGGAATCGTCGGCCCGTCATGCACGGAGACGACGCCGATGGTGTCGGTCGGGAGCAGTTCGCTCGCGACGTGGCTCTCGGGGAGCGCGGGCGGAAAGTTGCGCGTGATTTTTCCCGCGCCGATGAGCACGGGGCGAAAGCCGTCCATGCCGGCGATTTCTTCCTGCCACTGCGCATAGACCTCGGGCTTGTCGCTGCCGAGGCCGCCATAGACGCCGTCCTCGGTGATGACGACGAAGAGCGCCGGGTTAATCGCGAAGACGCCCTCGCGCACGATGGCGCGCTGGCGTCCGCGCTGGCCGCCGTTTTGGATGAAAGCGGCGGCGTCCTGGAAGGTGTTGCTTTCCACGACCGCGCCGAGCGTCTGTGTGGGCGGCAGCGGCGCACCGTCGCGCGCATAGACGTAGCCGATGCGGCCTTCGGAGACGGTGACGAGACGCGTCTCGTGGATGCGATACTGCCATGGGAAAAAACAGAATTGCAGACCGCCCCGGAGCAGTTGGGTCTGGAAACCGGCTTCGCCATGGAGCGCGACGATGCGGCCTTCGGACAGTGACCCGCGCGCCGACCACAGTTTTTCGATCACGCCCACGCGCTGATGCGGAATGTAACGCAAACCCACGATCCAAAGCCCCAAGAGAACGACTGCTGCCAGCAGTCCCAACCCGATTATTATGTTACTCATGTGAGTGCGGTTAGCTTGACCGGCGGACAGGGATTGTCAAAAACGCCCGCGGTACCCGCTCAGAGGCGCTCCAGAGTCGCAAATATTTATGAAGGGCTCCGGGTTACTGGGCGTTGCCGCTGCGCCCACTGGTTGTGGTGCGGGCGGCCTCCGCTGCGTCCCAGCATCCGAAAATACCGCAGGGCAAGATCTTTCCGTGGCGCTGGCTCGGCAAGCCGAGTTCGCCCACGCGGATAGTGCCAGCGCGAGCGGAGAAGAGTTCGTCCAGCAGATTGCCGAGGACGAGCGGGGAGAGGCTGGAGGCGTAGCCGTTGATCAGGAAAAAAAGCGGTTGTTCGCTGAGCAGGGCGCGGCACTCGGCGAGCAGTTTCCACAGATGCACCTCGATCTTCCACATCTCCCCGGCCGCGCCGCGCCCGTAGGCCGGCGGGTCCATGATGATGGCATCGTAGCGCCGACCGCGGCGGGCTTCGCGGGCGACAAACTTCAGGCAATCGTCGGCGATGAAGCGGATGGGCGCGGCGGAGAGGCCGGAGAGGGCGGCGTTCTCACGACACCATTGAACCATCCCTTTCGCCGCATCCACATGGCAGACGCTCGCGCCCGCGGCGGCGCAGGCGATGGTGGCCGCGCCGGTGTAGCCGAAAAGATTGAGCACGCTGACCTTCCGCCCCGCGGCCCGAATCTTTTGCGAGCACCAGTCCCAGTTGGCCGCCTGCTCGGGGAAGAGGCCGGTGTGTTTGAAGTCCGTGGGCCGGATTTTGAAGGTAAGGTCGCCGTAACGAACGGTCCAGGAATCGGGTAAGGCACGGCGGAATTCCCAGCGCCCGCCGCCGGTTTCGCTGCGATGGTAGAAGCCGTCCCACCCGCTCCACGCGGCGGCTTCGTGCAGCGGCCAGAGGATTTGCGGGTCGGGCCGGACGAGGATGGCATCGCCCCAGCGCTCGAGCTTGAGCCCGTCGCCGGTGTCGAGCAATTGGTAGTCCTGCCAACGATCCGCGAGGAGGAGTTGGCGGAGGTGTTTCATTAGTGGACGGTCTAGCGCAGCGGCGCGGCACCGGCGAGCGAAGAGCGCGCGCGGAGACGCGGTTTTTGCCGTGCGCTTTGCGGTGGGATGAGGCTTTACTCGGGCGATGCGCGCGAATTTCCAAATGCCCTCCCGTCCATTCGCCGTCCTCGCCGCGCTCGTCACGGGCTTGCTTTCCACGCCGATGGAGGCGCAATGGAACGGACACGCGGGCGATGCACAACACACGGGGCTTTCGTCGGTGGCTTCGCAGCCGCTGAATGTCGTCCGCTGGACCGCGCCAGTGGATGAGGAGCCGCCGGCGGAGCCGATCCTGATTCACTACGGGTCGCCGGTCATCACGCTGGCGAATACGGTGGTCGTGCCGGTGCGGGGCGCGGGCGGAGTCTATTGTGTGGATGCGCGGCGCGGGAGCGACGGATCGCTTTTGTGGGACGTGATGACCGACTACGCGAACGCGAACGCGACCGGCGGCTGGGTGCCGAGCTTTTCGCCAACGCTGGTGCCGTCGGGCCGGCTGTACTATCAAGGCATCGGCGGGACCGTCTATCGCGTGGACGATCCGAACGCCGGCGTGGTCGCGCCGGTCCAAATGAGTTTTCTGAGCGATTACGCAGCCAACAAGGCGGCCTACGACAGCAGCGTCTTCATCAGCACACCGCTAACCTCCGATGCCGCGGGCAATATCTACTTTGGCTACGAGGCGACGGCGGGAGCGCCGGGCGGGCTGACCAGCGGCATCGCGCGGATTGCGCCGGACGGGACGGCGACATCCATCTCGGCCGATGTGGCGTCCGGCGTGGTCGGCGCGAGCGGGCTTCGGCTGGGCACGAATTGCGCACCGGCGCTTTCGCTCGATGGCTCGAAGCTCTACGTGGGGTTGAACGGGACGACGGACTATCTGGCGGCGATCGACAGCATCACGCTGGCCCCGCAGTATCATGTCGCGCTCGATGGGACGATCTCCGACGCGGGCACGTCGTCACCGACGATCGGGCCGGATGGCGACGTATATTTCGGCGTGCTGCCGGGCTACCACTTTCGGGGCGAGCTGCGGCATTACTCGGCGGACCTGGCGCAAACCTTTACGTCCGGCTCCTTCGGCTGGGATGAAACGGTGTCGATCGTGCCCGCGTCGATGGTGCCGTCGTACAGCGGCGCTTCCGATTACCTGCTTTTTTCAAAATACAACGACTACAAGCAGGTGGGCGGAACCGGAATCAATCAGCTCGCGATCCTCGATCCAAACGACACGCAAATCGATCCCGTGATCGGCCAGCCGGTGATGAAAGAAGTGCTGAAGGTTGATGGGGTGACGCCCGATCCGACGCTGCCCTTCGTGAGGGAATGGTGCATCAACACGGCAGCGGTGGACCCTTTTACCAATTCGGTGCTGGTCAATTCCGAGGACGGCCGGCTCTACCGCTGGGACTTGGTGACGAACACCTTCACGGAGTCCATCGAATTGCAAGCGCTGGGGGCGTTTGAAGCCTACACGCCGACGGTCATCGGGCCGGACGGAACCACGTATGCGATCAACAAGTCTGTGCTTTTCGCCGTCGGCGTCCCGGAGCCGGGGTCGGCGGTGCTCTGCGCCGGCGGGGCGCTGCTCCTGACCGGGCGGCGCAGGCGGTGTTGAGTCAGGAGCCCCTGGCGCGTGACACGCGCACTCAGAATTGCGCGAGGAAGCGCAGGTCGTTTTCGGTGAAGGCGCGAATGTCCGGCGTGCCGGACATGATCATGGCGAGGCGGTCGAGGCCGAAGCCGAAGGCGAAACCGGTGAAGCGCTCGGGGTCGAAGGCGGTGTCGGCGCGGCGGGCGTTGACGCTTTCAAAGACGGCGGGATCGACCATGCCGCAGCCGGCGATTTCCAGCCAGCGGTCGCTCGCGCCGAGCGCGCGGGTCTTGATATCCACCTCGAAGCTGGGCTCGGTGAAGGGGAAGAAGTGCGGACGGAAACGGAACTGGGCGTCCGGACCGAAAAGCTCGCGGAAAAAGAATTCGAGCGTGCCTTTGAGGTCGGCGACGCTCACGCCTTCGGCGACGTAGAGACCCTCCATCTGGTTGAACTGCGCGAGGTGTGTGGCATCGACTTCGTCGCGGCGGTATGCGGCACCGGGCGCAATGATGCGGATGGGCGGCGCGCACTTTTCCATCGTGCGGATTTGGATGGTGCTGGTGTGGGTGCGCAGCAGCCGGCCGTCCGGCATGTAAAAGGTGTCCTGCTCATTGCGCGCGGGATGGTCGGCGGGGGTGTTGAGGGCGTCGAAGCAATGCCACTCGGTTTCGATGTCGGGACCATCGGCGAGGGCGAAACCCATGCGGCGGAAGATCTGGATGGCGCGGTCCTGGAGTTGGGTAATTGGGTGCAGCGAACCGGGACGCGGGGCGGTGCCGGGCAGCGTGACATCCACGCCGGCGAAGGCGGCAGCATCGGCATTGGCGAGCAGCGCGGCTTTGCTCTCGTCGAGCGCGGCGGTGATGGCGTTGCGCACGTCGTTGAGGAGTTTGCCGAGGCGCGGCTTGTCGTCCTTCGACACGTCCTTCATGCCCTTACTCAGCGCCGTGAGCGCGCCGGACTGGCCGAGGAAGCGAATGCGCGCCTGTTCGACGGCGGTTTCATCAGCGGCCGCGGCGATGGCGACGAGAGCTTCGGTGCGGAGTTGGTCGAGTTGCTGATCCATGTGGAAAAATGACGAATAAGGAATGAGGGATGACGAAGGAATGTCGAAGCGCGAATGACAATTCAGCGCGGCCTTTCGTCATTCAGGCTTCTTTCGTCATTCCTCATTCCGTCATGGTCATTGAAACAGCGCAGCCTCGAACACGCGGGCGTATTCGAGGCTGCGGAAAACGGTTTTGAGCGGGCTCTCTAGGCGGCCTTTTTCGCGGCGGCGTGTTTCTCGTCGAGCGCGGCTTTGGCCTTGTTGAAGATCGCGGTGAACGCGGCCTCGTCGGTCACGGCGAGGTCGGCGAGAATCTTGCGATCAAGCTCGATCCCGGCGGCTTTGATCCCCTCCATGAAGCGGGAGTAGGTGAGCCCTTGGGCGCGGGCGGCGGCGTTGATCCGCTGCTGCCAGAGCATCCGGAAATTGCGTTTGCGCGTCTTGCGATCGCGGGTCGCCCAGTGCTGGGCCTTATAGACGGCGTCTTTCGCGTAGCGGAAGAGCTTCGAGCGGCGTCCGCGGTATCCGCGGGCGAGATCGACGACTTTTTTGCGGCGCTCCCGGCTGGCGGGGGCATTGGTGGCGCGTGCCATAGTTGGTTAAAAACCCGGTTGCCCGGGCCTCCTGTTAGGTTCAGCGAATTGTTCGTTTAAGTGAATGATCCCGCCGACCTCATTCGCTGAGGCACCCCGCGAGGCGGAGCAGGTGGCGGGATCGAGGATGCCGCGTGCGCGCTTACGCGAACGGGAGCAGTTCCTTCATGCGATCCCGCTGGGTGACGTGGATCTCGCCGTCTTTGCCGAGCTTGCGTTTGCGCTTCGAGCTCTTGCTCGAGGCGAGGTGGCGCAGGCCGGCTTTGCGGCGCATGAGTTTGCCCGTCCCGGTCACTTTGATACGCTTAACGGCGGACTTTTTCGTCTTGCGACGTGCAATGGATCGAGGCATGGGGCGGCGAAAGTAGCGGGCAAGGATGAAAGGGCAAGCGGGTTTTGGGGGAAAATTTCCCTCCGGACGGGGCGTGCGGAAATCAGTCGCGCGGCAGGCGGCGAAGGCTGGCCTCGATCTCGGCGAGCACTTTGGCGCGTTCGGCGTTCCAAGCTCCTTGCTTCTTCAACTGGAGGAGGATTTTCCGGCCTTGGACGAAGCTGGCGCGCGCCTCCGATGTGGAGGCCATCTGGAGCTGGAGGGTGCCGAGTTTGCGACAAAGGATGGCGGCCTCAGCTCTGACTGCGGCAGTACCGTGCGGGGTGGTGGCGCGGGCGCTTTCCATGGCCTCCTCGTAAAAGCCAAGCGCTTCGTCGAGCTGGCGCTCACCGACGGCGGCGTCGCCGCGGTGGTGAAGAGCGATCATCAGCGCACGGGCGGGGGGAGCCTCGGCCGGCCCGGCACTTTCGACCGCGAGAGGCGGGATGGAGGAAACGGGCGGCACGATGATCTGTGCGGGCGGTGGTGCGGCTGGCGGGACGGAAGCGACCACCGGCGGAGCCGGGGCCTCGACCACGGGCGCAGGCACTTCGGCAGGGAGAGCCTCGGCGGGCGCTTCGGAAAGGTGCTTGGCGATTTTTGGCGCGAGGATCTGCACCGGTGCGGCCAGCGCACGGGTCTTGTCGTTTTCGACCCGTCCGAAGGACCACCAGGCGATTCCGAGGGTCACGCTCACGCAAATGGCGGTCGTAAGCACCACCGGTCCCACTTTCCGCGGCGGGGCCGCAACCACGGGCGGCGGGGCCGCCACCGCACGCGCGATGACCACCGGCTTGGGCACGGCGGGGAGGGTTTCCACCGGACGCATCAGCGCACCGAGCACCTCCAGCTCCCACGCATGCACGGTGAGCAGCGTGCCGAGCAGGATGTCGCGCACTTCTTTCAGACTCGCGCGGCCCGGACGCGCGTCCACGATGCGCGGTTCGCTGGAGTCGGCTTCGGCAAAGGCATCGCCGCTCAAACGCCAGCGCAACCAGGCTGGGAGCCACTCGGGCGCCGCGGTCTTGGGCATCTTTTCCAGCACCCCCTCCGGCTCGCTCTCGACCACGAGCGCGATGATCCGCTCCTCGCCGCCCGCCTTTTTGAACGCACAAATCTGGGCGTCCGCTTCCGGGCAGTGCGCGGAGCGGGGCGAACAGACGACCACGAGGTATCCGCTTTTCTCCAGCGCCTGCGGATAGTGCGCGGCATGGTGCGGGTCGCGGCGGTCGGGAAAAATGGACAGACAGTCTGGTCGCGGCAGCCCGTGGACCGTCGGCAGCTTGATGATCGGCGCAGCTACGGGGTAGCCATTGAGATTGCGATACAGCCAGTCCGCCCATAGCGCGTCCTCCGGCGCAAACGCGATGACCGCCCACGACGCCCCGTCGAGTTCCGCATTGAGCTGGCTTTCGAGATCAAGCGTGGGCGACGGGAGCAGTTCGATGCGCGAGGACGGGGGTTTCTCGGCTCCGAGCAGCGGGGAGTATTCATCGTCTGATTTCCAGCGGGCGTACACGCCTTACTGGAAGCAGTCGCGGTGCCCTATTCTAGTAATTCTAAGTCGCTCCCTCGCCGATGACGAATGTCGCCCGAAACATCCCGGACACGCTCGCCTCCTCCCGCCGCACCGGGACGCCGAGCAGTCGCGCAAACATCTCGGACTCCAATCGCGCGACGAGCGGAAACTCCCGCAGCAAATCCAGCACTGGCGAATGATGCTCGACGATGCGCAGCGTGCCGTCTTTCTCGGCCACGCATTGCGCCATGTGGCCGTCGTGATCGCGCTGGCGCGCCAGCCATTTGGCTTTCTCGGCGAGCGTGGCGCCTTTCAGGCGCGCCGCGTATTGCTCCGTCTTTTTTTGCAAGGCCACGAGCAGGAGCTTTTCCGCCGCGGTCGTGCCGAAAAGCTTCTGCGCCGCCGTGAGCACGTCGATGGTCATGGCATTGCTCGTCGTCGGGAAAAGATCATGGGCCCGCTCGGTCAGCCGGTAGAGCATCTGCGGGCGGCCCAGCGGCTGCGCGGAGCGCCAGGTATCCAGCAGCCCGCGTTTCTCCAAATCCACGCACAAGTCCTTGATCCCCATGTAACTCATCCCGAGCCGCGCCGCCAAATCCGTCACGCACAGACCCTGCGTCCGCTTCAGCTCGTTGAGCACCCGCAGCCGCGCACTGCGGCCGACTTGCTGGATGAGACGCTGCTTCAAAGCGGAGGTGGAAAGTTGAAGGTTGAAGGGCGAACCGCGCGGCCCTGGCCGGACGATGCGTGAGCCCGCATTGTGCGGCTCTCGACTCTCGATTGTCACCGCAGAACCACCTGACTTCTCGCGGACTCGAATCTCAACTCTCAACTGCTCCAAAATGCCGCAGCGCCTCCAGAATCCCGGCGCTGCACGCCCCCTGCGCCACAAAGCCACCCGCCTCCTTCACGGTGCGCTTCACCGCCTCGACGGCATTCCCCGGACACGCCACCCACTGCGCATGCCGCCCATCGAGCATCGGCAGGTCATTATAGTGATCTCCCGCCGCGAAAATCTGCCCGCGCTCCAACCCCGTCAGCCGCGCCAGTTCCGCCAGCGCCGTCCCCTTGCTGTAGTCCTCGTGGCAAAACCGCACATAGATCGTATTGCGCATGAACTGGAATCCCGGCACCCGCACGACCTCCTTCTCCAGAAACGCGCACACCCCGTCCATTTCCTCGTCCGACTCCGCCGCCAGCCCGATGAGCCGCGCGCCCTCATAGATCGGATGCGCCCGCGTATGCGCCGCCAGATACGCCTCGATGTCCGCGAGCAGCGTCTCCGCCTGCGCGAAAAGCGTGTCGTGGGCAGCCGTGCAGCGCGCATTCCAGTCGCCAAAATCCAGCCATCGTCCATCCGCTCCGCGGTGAAAAACCTCCCGCTCAGAAGTCAGCACGAAGTCCGGCTCGACTGGAAAATTCATCTCCCGCAGCCCCTCTTCGATGTGCCACAGCACCCGCCCCGTATTCACCGCCCACTGCACTCCGCGCGCGCGCATTTCTATTAGCGCCGAAAAAAACTCCGGCACCACTGCGGGCTGCTGATCGTGGTTTACCACCGTCCCGTCGAAGTCCGTGCTCAGTAGCTTGATCGGAGAGTTGAGGGTTGAGTGTTGGATGGTGAGCGGCGAGGATTCCTGCATGAGAGCGCGCACCGTATGCTGCGGCTCTCAACTCTCAACCCTCAACCCCAACTTTCCGCATGAAAAGCGCTTACGAACTCGCCATGGAACGCCTTGAAAAACAGGCTCCCTCCCACACCCTCACCGCGGCTCAAAAAGCCGAAATCGCCGAACTCGAATCCGCGGCGAAAGCGAAGATCGCCGAACAGGAACTCTTCTTGAAAGGGCAGATCGACAAAGCACTCTCCGAGGGGAAATACGAGGACGTCGCCCAACTCGAGCAGCAACTCTCCCGCGAAATCCGCCGGGTGAACGAGGACTGCGAAGCGAAGAAGGAAAAAGTCCGCGTGGCGTAAGTCGGGCTACGGGAGATCCGTCCCGCCCATCAGGTAGCGGTCGGACTTGTGGGGCTTGCCGCGTTTCGGCAGGGTTCGGGCTTTGGCGATGGTGGAGTTGCCTTCGGCGTTGTACATCATCGCGAAGACTCCTCTGGAATGAAAATCACCTCCCTCGCTGTCCTTGTCGTCGCGCATTGTTTCGTCGGGCTGGCCATGGTTGCGTCAGCGCCGGGGCAGACCTTTACGCTGTCGAATACCACCAAGAATCTCGGCACGACCAAAGTCGCCACGCGGAAGGTGGACGGCCTCACCATCACCTATCCCGCCGACGAAGCGGACGTCGTTGAATTGCTGCTCCCGGCCATCGCGAAATATCGGGCCGTGCGGCGGGAAGGCGCGAAAGCGGAAGCGGAAGCCGTGATTGAGGCGATCTCCGCCGAATCCCTCCGGAAGAACTACCGGACGCAAATCCCCCGCCTCATCGCTCTGAAGGTGGTCGATGAAAAAGCGTTCGATGCCCGCTTCGACGCGGCCCTCAAGGAGGTCGTCGCGTTTATCGGGCAATGGGAAAAGTGGTCGGGCGAGCTCAGCGCGCTGAATTTCTGGAACTACGCCACGGGGCAGATTTACGAACAGGATCAGCGCGCCGTCTTCCCCGAGATCAGCTATGGCGCGGACCCAAAGACCGGAGGAACCGAGTTCTCCATCACGCCGCCCCAATTTCGGCAGGCCATCGGCATCGACCTCCTGCGTCCGCCCGCACTGAGGCCTTTTCGACTCGATTTGCCGCTCTATTACAAATCCGGCGCTTCGGCTGCGGAACTGGCCTCCATCCAGCGCGATCTTCTTGGTCAACTGCCGGTAGCCCTCCAAAAAGTCGTCGCAAAACTCGCCAGCACCTCTCAGACGTGTCTGACCGAGGCCGTCGTCCAAGCGGAGATCAGAGCCGGGTATTTCACTCCGGCGGCTGCGTCCACGCCCGAGGGGGAGACGCTCATCCGGGCCCTCGCGCGGCTTTACCTTTTCGCGTCTCTCAAATCCTCGGGAAAGATCACCGACGACAATCTGAGTGAGAAGCTTTCAGAACTCCTCTTTTTCCCGATTCCGGCAGAACCGGAGGCCGCCGCTAAATTTCTCCGCGCTTTCGAATCTCTCAACCCGTTCTCCGGAAAACTTCCGCAACCAGACCCGGCTTCGGCTCAACTCGCGGTCGCGGCCAGCCGCATCGTTACGTTGACGCTGTTCAAGCTGGCCCAAGGAGGCGACGACGATGGCAGCCCCATTTTGCAAAAGCTGCGCAGCGAGCGCACTCTTCCCGCATACGGCTTCAAGAGTGTCGCCAGCTTCACTGAGGCGGTCGAAGCGGCCTACCCGGCCAAATTCAAAGACAGCTTTCTGGCTGCCCGCGCCGAACTCGCGGCGGCTTTGAAAAAGAAGATCGAAGCCAGCGCCGCAAAGGTGGAGCCAGCGCCGGCAACGGTCGCCCCGGCCCCACCGCTGCCCGATCGCGAAACCCAGGTTTTTGACGGCCTGACGATCACCCATCCAGCGGCCTTGCGGGGTGCTGTCGCCAAACTCGGGCCCGAGCTGGCCGGGCTCAGCAAGGAAGCGCGCAAGCGCATCGAGGAGCGTTTCGGCAAGGATCTCGTGCCGCCCGTTCCGATCACCGATGCCACGCTTGAGAGCATCCGCGGAGTGGGTTTACAGGCGAGCCGTGTGCAAGCGGATATGTATGCGATGCAGGGTGCGATGCTGGCCAATGCGTCCCAAATCCTCGTCCGTATTTTCGACGGCAGCTCGGTTCAGGTCTGGTTCAAAAACGACCTCAAAGCGCTGCTCAAAGCGGGCCGGGAGATTCCGGGGTTTTCCTATGATCCTGTGACCGACAAAGGCATCTATAAATTTACCACCGTAGCGAAGGGACAATTCGACGCGCAGAAACCACTGACGCTCGATACGTTTAAGGAGATGCTGGCGAGCCAGCAGCCTCCAGTTTACGCCATCGTTTTGAACGAGCACGGCATCGCGGATATCAAGGATGCCGATGCGCAGGTGGCAGCGATCCGCAAAGAAGACCCTTTCACCATTCAGCTTCTTCAAGCCGCGGGAACCATTACCCCCGAACAGCTTGGAATAGGGGGCGGCGAGCTGTCGCACGGTCTGGGGCTCTCGGCCCAGCAGGCGCTTTTTTCCAGCGTGCATGAACTCGTCGAGACAACGCTGGTCGAGCAGGTCATTGCGAGCGCGGATCGTCGCTGGTTTTGCGAAGGCGTGGCCAATCTGCTGGCCATCCGCGCGTGCGACCGACAGCTCGGCGAACCCGGCGGCAAATTCGGGCTCAAGGTTTTCGAGTCACTTTTTGACCCCGCCTCCTTGGGCAAACGCGCCGCGGAAATCGATCTCGCGGCTTGGCCGACTGTGGAAAATGAGCCTGCCCAAAAGGACGATTCGCTCACCCACGCTCATTACTATTTCGCCACCCGCGTCCTCCTCGCTGCCACGGAAGGACGCGAGGAAGCCTTCCTCAAAACCTGGATCGCCAAAATCCGCGAGACGCCTTGGAACCGCGCCAACGCTGCGACGATCATCGCCGCCTACCACGAACTCACCGGCACCAGCCTCCGCGACCTCATCAACAAAACCGTCTCCGCGCCGGCGGTCGGCAAGTAGGGGAACTCAACTAAAATTCCCCCTTCGTTCCGACGCTGAGGGCTTCTGAATACACGATTAACTGGGAAGCTGTGTTTCAGGCGGCGAACATTCCTACGGCAAATCCGTCGCGCCCATCAGGAACCGGTCGCACTCGCGAGCAGCGCCACGGCCTTCGTTGAAGGCCCAGACGACGAGGCTCTGGCCGCGGCGGCAATCGCCGGCGGCGAAGACGCTCGGAAGGCTGGTGGTGTATTTCTCGTGCTCGGCCTTGACGTTGCTGCGCGCGTCGCGCTCCACGCCGAGAGCGTCGAGGAGCGGCTGTTCTGGTCCGAGGAAACCCATCGCAAGGAGGACGAGTTGCGCAGGCAGCACCTTCTCGGTGCCGGGGACGTTCTTCGGAATGAACTGGCCCTTGTCGTTGCGCGCCCACTCCACCTGCACGGTGTGGACGGCTTTGACCTGGCCGTTTTCGTCGCCCTCGAACTTCGTGGCGGTCGTGACATAAACGCGGGGATCGTCACCAAATTTGGCGGCGGCTTCCTCCTGGCCGTAGTCCATTTTATAAACCTTCGGCCACTCCGGCCACGGATTGTCCTGCGCCCGATCCATCGGTGGCTTGGGCAGAATTTCGACCTGCACGAGTGACTTGCAGCCGTGGCGCATGGAGGTGCCGACGCAGTCCGTGCCGGTGTCGCCGCCGCCGATGATGATCACATCTTTGCCCTCGGCGGTGATGAAGTTGCCGTTCTTGTGCTGATCCAAAACGGCGCGCGTATTCGCGGTGAGAAAGTCCATCGCGAAGTGGATGCCCTTGAGCGCGCGGCCTTCAATCGGGAGATCGCGCGGCTTGGTCGCGCCGGTACAGATGACCGTGGCGTCGAACTCCGCGGCCAGCGTCTCGGCGGGGAAATTTTTGCCGACCTCGGTATTGCAAAGAAACGTCACGCCTTCGTCTTCGAGCAGCTTGATGCGGCGCAGGACGACCTGCTCCTTGTCGAGTTTCATGTTCGGGATGCCATACATGAGCAACCCGCCCGGACGATCCGCCCGCTCGAACACGGTGACGGTGTGGCCGGCTTTGTTGAGTTGCGCCGCGGCGGAAAGACCCGCTGGTCCGGAGCCAATTACGGCCACTCTTTTGTCCGTGCGAATCTTCGGCGGCTCGGGTTTCACCCAGCCTTCGTCCCAGCCTTTGTCGATGATCGAAACCTCGATGTTTTTGATCGTGACGGGCGGCGCATTGATGCCGAGCACGCACGAGCCTTCGCACGGCGCGGGGCAGACGCGACCGGTGAATTCGGGGAAATTATTCGTCTTGTGCAGACGCTCCAGCGCTTCCTTCCACAGGCCGCGATAGACGAGATCGTTCCATTCGGGGATGAGGTTGTTGATCGGGCAACCGCTCGCCATGCCGCTGATCAGCGTGCCGGTGTGGCAGAACGGGATGCCGCAATCCATGCAGCGCGCTCCTTGCGTGCGGAGTTTGTCCTCCGGCATGTGCAAATGAAACTCCTGCCAATCCCGCGCCCGCTCCAGCGGCGCGCGGTCGGCGGGGATTTCGCGGAGATATTCGATGAAGCCGGTTGGTTTTCCCATGGGTGTCTTGGCGTTGTTGTTCCCTGTTATTTCCCTAACTAGCCGCCGCCGATACGCGCGACATCGCGGGCATTGGCTTCAAAGGCGGCGTTGAGCGCGTCGTCGCCGCTGAGTCCGTCGGCCTGCGCTTTGCTCAAGGCTTGGAGCACGCGCTTGTAGTCCTTCGGCATCACCTTCACGAACTTCGGCAGCATCTCCTCCCAGAGCGCGAGCACCTTGAACGCTTTCTGGCTCTTGGTGTAATCGGCGTGCCGCTTGATGAGTTGGCGCACTTCCTCGGCTTCCGCCGCTTCCATTTGTTCAAGCGCGACCATCTGCATGTTGCAGCGCGTGGCGAAGTCACCCGCCTCATCGAGGACGTAGGCGGTCCCACCGCTCATGCCGGCGGCAAAGTTCCGGCCCGTCGGGCCGAGGACGACGACTTTGCCGCCGGTCATGTATTCGCAGCCGTGGTCGCCCACGGCTTCGACGACCGTGTTCACGCCGGAGTTGCGGACGGCGAAACGCTCGCCGGCCATGCCGCGGATGAAAACCTCGCCGTCGGTCGCGCCGTAGAGCGCGACGTTGCCGATGATGATGTTGTCTTCGGCGACAAACGTGGAAGCGGTCGGTGGATAAATGATGATGCGTCCACCACTCAGGCCCTTCCCGACATAGTCGTTGGCGTCGCCTTCGAGCTCGATCGTCACGCCGCGCGGAACGAACGCGCCGAGGCTCTGGCCGGCGCTGCCCTCAAACTGCAAATGCACGGTGCCGTCGGGCAGTCCCTTCGGGTGGCGCTTGGTGATCTCGTTGCCGAGGATCGTGCCGACGACGCGGTTGGTGTTCTTGATCGGCAGCTTGGCGGTGACTTTTTCGCCGCGCTCGATGGCAGGTTCGCACAGGTCGAGCAGCGTCGTGATGTCGAGCGACTTCTCGAGGCTGTGGTCCTGAATGTCGGTGCAGTAGCGGCCCACGTCGGGGGCGGTGACCGGCGAGTAGAGGAGCTTCGAGAGGTCGATGCCTTTCGCTTTCCAATGCTCGACGGCGCTCTTCGGTTCGAGCGCGTCGGTGCGTCCGACCATTTCGTTGATCGTGCGGAAACCAAGCTGGGCCATGATCTCGCGGACTTCCTGCGCGATAAACTTCATGAAGTTCACGGTGTGCTCGGGGTCGCCGGTGAAGTTTGCCCGCAGCACCGGATCCTGCGTGGCGACGCCGACGGGGCAGGTGTTTAGATGGCAAACGCGCATCATGATGCAGCCGAGTGTGACCAGCGGCGCGGTGGCGAAACCAAACTCCTCGGCCCCGAGCAGCGTGGCGATGACCACGTCGCGGCCCGTCTTCAACTGACCGTCCGTCTCGACGGCGATGCGCGAGCGGAGGTTGTTGAGCACGAGCGTCTGGTGCGTTTCGGCGAGGCCGAGTTCCCACGGCAGACCGGCGTGCTTGATCGAGGTCTGCGGCGAAGCCCCGGTGCCGCCGTCGAAGCCCGCGATGAGCACCACATCGGCGTGCGCCTTCGCCACACCGGCGGCGATCGTGCCGACGCCGACTTCGCTCACCAGCTTCACGCTGATGCGTGCGGCGCGGTTCGCGTTTTTCAAATCGTGAATCAGCTCGGCGAGGTCTTCGATCGAGTAGATGTCATGGTGCGGCGGTGGCGAGATGAGGCCGACGCCCGGCGTGGAGTGGCGCACTTTTGCAATCCACGGATACACCTTGGTTCCGGGGAGCTGTCCGCCCTCACCGGGCTTCGCGCCCTGCGCCATCTTGATTTGCAGTTCGTTCGCCTTGGACAGGTAAAGACTCGTCACGCCGAAACGGCCTGAGGCGACCTGCTTGATCGCGCTGTTCTTCGAGTCGCCACGATCGTTCGTCCATGTATAGCGCTCAGGGTCCTCGCCGCCTTCTCCGGTATTCGATTTTCCGCCAATGCGGTTCATCGCGATGGCGAGCGCTTCGTGCGCCTCGCTCGAAATGGAGCCGTAGCTCATGGCACCGGTTTTGAAGCGTTTCAGAATCGCGTCCACCGGATCGACTTCCTCAATCGGCACGGGCTCGCGCTTTTTGAAATCGAGCAAGCCGCGCAGGGTGAAGTGTTTCTTTCCCTGCTCGTTCACCAACCCGGAGTATTGCTTGAAAGTCTCGTAGTTGCCGGTGCGGACGGCCTTCTGCAAGGCGTGGATGACCTGCGGGCTGAAAAGGTGCGCCTCACCTTCCTTGCGCCATTGATAATCGCCGCCGACTTCGAGGGTGTGTCCATTGACCTGCCGGTCGGGGAAGGCGTGGTTGTGCCGGACCAGCACCTCGCCCGCAATGCCGTCCATGTCCGCGCCTTCGATGCGCGTGGCGGTGCCGGTGAAGTATTTGTCCACGACCGCCTGGTTAAGCCCCACGCACTCGAAAATCTGCGCGCCGCGATAGCTTTGAATTGTCGAGATGCCGATCTTCGACGCGACTTTGACGACGCCCTTGGTCGCGGCTTTGACGAAGTTCTTGCACGCGGTCTGGTGATCGACGTTCACGAGCAAGCCCTGGCGGATCATGTCGTCGAGCGTTTCGAACGCGAGATACGGATTGATCGCGCCGCAGCCGTAGCCGATGAGCGCCGAGAAGTGATGCACTTCGCGCGGCTCGCCCGATTCGAGCACGAGGCCGACACGCGTGCGCTGGCCTTCGCGGATGAGATGATGGTGCAGCCCAGAAACGGCCAGCAGCGCAGGAATGGGGGCGTTCTCCTTGCTCACGCCACGGTCGCTGAGGATGAGGATGTTCACGCCGGCCGCGATGCTGCGGTCGGCTTGCGCGCAGATTTCCGCGAGCGCGTTTTCGAGTCCGCGCGCGCCGAGTTTCGGATTGAACAGCGTGGGGATCGTGACCGATTTGAACTCGCCTTGCGCCACATGCTTGAGCTTCGCGAGTTCGCCATTGGTGAGGATCGGCGACTTCAACTCAATGAGATGGCAGCTTTCCGGCGTCGGTTGCAAAAGATTCCGCTCGGAACCGATGGTCGTTTCCGCCGAGGTGATAAGTTCCTCGCGGATGCAGTCGATGGGCGGGTTCGTGACCTGCGCGAAGAGCTGCTTGAAGTAGTCGTAGAGCAGCTTCGATTTGTCGGAGAGCACCGCGAGCGGGATGTCCGTGCCCATCGAGCCGACGGCCTCGACGCCCGTCCCCGCCATCGGCAGGAGCAACATGCGCTGGTCTTCAAACGTGTAGCCAAACGCCTGCTGGCGCTGGAGCACAGTCTTGTGATCCGGCTCGGGGATTTCCGGCGCGTCTTTGACCGACGCGAGTTCGACCATGTGCTCGTCGATCCACGCGCGATACGGCTGTTCCGCGGCGATTTTGTTTTTGATCTCCTCGTCCGCGATGATGCGGCCCTGCTCCATGTCCACGAGGAACATCCGCCCCGGCTGCAAGCGCCCTTTGAACGCCACGCGCTCCGGCGCGATCGGCAGCACCCCGGCTTCCGACGCCATGATCACAAGGTCGTCCTTGGTCACGTAATAACGCGACGGGCGCAGGCCATTGCGATCCAGGGTCGCGCCGATCATTTTGCCGTCCGTGAAAGCGACCGACGCCGGGCCGTCCCACGGCTCCATCAGGCAGGAGTGATATTCGTAGAACGCCTTCTTCTCGTCGCTCATCGACTCGTGGCCGGCCCACGGCTCGGGGATCATCATCATCATCGCGTGCGGCAGCGAGCGTCCACCCATGACGAGCAACTCGAAAACGTTATCGAACATCGCCGAGTCCGAGCCGTTCACGTTGACGATCGGCAGGATCTTTTTGAGGTCGTCACCGAAAAGCTCGCTTTCGAGCAGCGCCTGCCGCGCGCGCATCCAATTCACATTGCCGCGCAGCGTATTGATCTCACCGTTGTGCGCGATGTAGCGGTATGGGTGCGACCGTTCCCAACTCGGGAAAGTATTTGTCGAAAAGCGCGAATGGACCAGCGCCAGCGCCGTGTCGAGATCGGGGTCGCGGAGGTCGGCGAAGTATTTGCCCACCTGCTCGGGCATGAGCATGCCTTTATAAATCACCGTCCTGCACGAGAGGCTCGCCGAATACCAGAAGTCGTCCACCTTCGCCGCGCGAATTTCCACATGGGCGCGCTTGCGGATGATGTAGAGCTGGCGCTCGAAAGCCTGCTCATCCACGCAGTTCGGGCCGCGCTGGATGAAAACCTGCCGCATAAACGGCTCACTCGCCCGCGCCGTGGCCCCGAGCGAGGAATTATCCGTCGGAATGTCCCGCCAGCCGAGCACCGTCTGCCCCTGCTCCGCCGCGATCCTTGCAAACTGCCGCGCGCTCTCCGCCCTTTCGCCCACATTCGGCGAGGAGAAAAGCATGCCCACGCCATACTGCCCCGGTTCGGGAAGCGTGATCCCTTTCGCCCCGGCGACCTTCTTCAAAAATCCATGCGGCACCTGCATCAGGATGCCCGCGCCATCGCCGGTGTTCGCCTCGCAGCCGCACGCGCCACGATGATCGAGGTTCACGAGGATGGTTAACGCCTGCTCCACGATCTCGTGCGAGCGCTTTCCTTTCATCTGGCAGACAAAGCCGACGCCGCAGGCGTCATGCTCGAATTGCGGATCGTACAGCCCCTGTTTTTCCGGCAGTCCCTGGTTGGTCATGATGTGTTTCGTGTTCAAAAAAGCGCAGCAGTAAGGAGGAACAAAGCGCGTCGGTCAAGTCAGCGCTGAAGCAACAGTGATCCGCTTCGAAAAATGGGGGCCTTCTGGACGCGGCACCGCGAAAAAGCGCTGAAACCGGCGGCGTCAGCACGTTCGAACGAGACGCACCACCGGACGAGGTGTCCGCGCCGGGGCAAAGAAAACCCGCGCTGCGCGTGATCTTTATGGGGGTCGCGCAGCGCGGGTCTCGAGGAGGAAAGCGGTTCGCTTTCGCGGAAATGGAAGGCTCTTAGCGTTTGCTGAACTGGAAACGCTTGCGGGCACCAGGCTGGCCGGGCTTCTTGCGCTCCTTCATGCGGGGGTCACGAGTCAGGAAACCCACGGGCTTGAGGATCGCGCGGAACTCCGGGTTCACCTCGGTGAGCGCGCGGGAGATCGCGAGCCGCACTGCGCCGGCCTGGCCGTTGAGGCCGCCGCCAGTCGCATTCACGCTCACGTCAAAGGTGTTCGTGACCTTCACCACCTCGAAGGCGCGGAGGATGGTGTTCTGCAGATTGACCGTCTTGAAGTAGTCCTCGAACGCGCGGCCGTTGACTTCGATCTTGCCGGTGCCGGGTGACATGCGGATGCGGGCGACGGCTTCTTTGCGGCGGCCAGTGGCGATGAATTCTTGAGACATGAGAGGTGAGGAGTGGGTCTGGAAAGGAACTAGACGATCTCTTTGACCGGTTGCGGTTGCTGCGCCTCGTGCGGATGATCGGCACCGGCATAGACCTTGAGTTTCGTATAAACTGCGCGGCCCAGCTTGTTGTGCGGGATCATGCCTTTGACGGCGCGCTCCACGAGCAGGGTGGGCCGGCGGGCGCGGCGGGCTTTGACGGTCTCGCTCTTGTGGCCGCCGACGTAACCGGAAAAGCTCATGTAGCTCTTGTCCGTTTCCTTCTTGCCGGTCACGCGGACTTTCGACGCATTGATGACGATGACGAAATCACCGGTGTCGCAATGCGGCGTGTAGATCGCCTTCTCTTTGCCACGGAGCAGGGTGGCGGCTTTGACGGCGACGCGTCCGAGGACTTGGTCGGCAGCGTCGATGAGCCACCATTGGCGGTTTACTTCGTTGGCTTTGGCTGAAAATGTCTTCATGAAAATCTGTTCTCCGTTTCGGAAAAGGGCGGGCAAACTAGGCAGCTCACTCAGGGGTGTCAACGGATTTGTTCACCCTTTTGGTGGCCCGCCGGTCAAGCATTGGTGCGGCTCGACAGCTCACCGCCTTTTTGCTGGGCTGCCACAAATCCGGGAATAATCCATGAGCGAACCCCTCCCATCCGCAGTGCGCCCGATCGACTTCAATGAACTCGTGGATCAGCAGTACGTCGCGCTTTACCGCTTCGCCATCTCTCTGGCGAAAAACGCAAGCGACGCCGCTGATCTCACGCAGCAGACATTTTACCTTTGGGCGGCCAAGGGCCACCAACTCCGCGACCGCGCGAAGGTCAAATCGTGGCTCTTCACCACCCTTTACCGCGAATACGTGAGCACCTACCGCCACAGCACCAAATTCCCGCACGTCGAACTCGAAGATGTCTCCCACGAGATGCCGAGCGTCGCGCCGTCGATCTTCAATGACATCGACGGCGGCACCGTCGTGGCTGCGCTCACGCGGGTGGATGAGGTCTTTCGCGCACCGCTTTCGCTCTTCTATCTTGAAGAGCTTTCGTATCAGGAAATCGCCGCCGTGCTCGCGATTCCCATTGGCACTGTGATGTCGCGGCTCTCGCGTGGCAAAGCGCAGCTCCGCCAACTGCTGCTCGACGCCAATGCGGACGTCGGACGCAAAATCATTCCGCTGCCCGCGGCGGGGAAAGGAGCCGCATGAACGACGAAGCCCGCCTCCTTTTCAGCGCCTACCGGCCCAACGGGCAGGATACCAGCGACCCGACTTTCGCCCCGGCGCTGGAGGCCGCGAAGAACGATCCCTCGCTCGCGCAGTGGCTCGCAGAGCAGCAGGAATTTGATCGCGCCGTCGCTGAGCGGCTGCGCGCGGTGGTCGTGCCGGCGGATTTGAAAGCGAAAATTCTCGCCGGGGCGAAAGTCAGCCGACGGCGCTCGTGGTGGGCTGCGCCCCGCGTCTGGGCACTGGCGGCAATGCTCGCGCTGTTCTTTGGCGTCGCGGGGCTGTGGCTGGGCAGGGCAGATGGTCTGGCCGACTGGCAGAAACATGGACTGGCGGTGTTGTCCGGCGTGATTGCGGGCCGCGAGACCTTCGATCTTCCGCAGCCTGACCCGGCACAACTGACCGCCTGGCTGCACGCTCATGGTGTTCCGCCGCCAGCCGCGCTCGGCGGAAAGGCCCCGCTCGGCTGCAAGACGATCGCGTGGGACGGGCACAAGATGTCCCTCGTCTGCTTCAACCTCGGCGGCGGCGAACTGGTTCACCTTTTCACCACTGACCGGGCTGGGCTTGCAGGCGTACCACCGGACGGCCCGCCGCGGATCGTGCGCGAAGGGTCGTGGACGGTGGCCATGTGGAATGTGGGTGACAAGACCCTGATGCTCGCGACCGAGCAGGGCGAAGCGCCGCTCCGCCGCGTGCTGCAAATCGCCGCCCGCGGATCTGCGCCCGGCGGCTTCCGCCTTGCGGTTCTGCGCTAGTCGGGAAATCCGCCCGCATCCCGCTTGACCTCGCTCCGCGCGGCGCGGACTCTCCGCCGCGCCATGCCCGCCGCCACCGCCGCCCTGCCGCCCTCGTGGCACGAAGTTCACTTCCCGGACGGCTCCCCCCGCCCGCTTTATGCAAAGCTCCTGCGCGACCTCGGCGACCTCCGCCCGCAGGATCTGCGCGTGCTCGACGACCGCATGGAAGCCACGCTCCGCGAGATGGGCGTAAACTTCGACATCACCCGCAGCGACCCGTGGGGCCGCCAGCCGTGGACCTGCGATCTGCTGCCGCATCTTTTCGACGCCGCGGACTGGGCGCTGATCGTCCGCGGCTTCCGCCAGCGGCTGCACGCCTTCGAGCTCTTCCTCGCCGATGTCTATGGATCGCGGGACATCCTCCGCGCCGGCATCGTTCCGATCCACGCCGTGCTCGGCAGCCCGCATTTTCAGCACGCCGCCAGCGGCCTGCCACTGCCGCACGGGCGCTTCCTCCATCTCAGCGGACTGTGCCTGGCGCGCGACGCCCGCGGCCAGCTTCAGGTAAAGCATCATCACTTCGGCCACGCCACCGGCCTCAGCTACATGATGCAAAACCGCCGTGCCCTGGCCCGCGTCGTCCCCGAGATGTTTCAGGACACCCCCGTGCTCTCCCTCGCCGAGATGCCCCTCGCGATCATGGAACGCCTGCGCGAAACGACCGCCGACTCCGATCCCACGGTCGTCCTCCTCAGCCCCGGCGCGGGTTCGGCGGTTTCGAGCGAACAGTCCTTCCTCGCCCGGCGCATGGGCATTCCCGTCGTTCAGGGCGGCGACCTGCTGGTGCTCGACGACCGCGTCTTTCTCAAAACCGTCCGTGGCCTCGAACGCGTCGAAGTCATCTACAATCGCGTCGCCGACGCCTACCTCGATCCGCTCGTCTTCCGCAGCGACAGCTACCTCGGCGTGCCCGGCCTCATCCATTGCCTGCGCAAAGGCACCGTCGCCCTGCTCAACGCCGTCGGCTCCCAGCTCGCCGACGACCGCGCCCTCCTCGCCTTCGCGCCGAAGATCATCCGCTTCTACCTCGGCGAAAATCCCCTCCTCCCCACCGTCCCCACGCTCTGGCTCGGCGACATCGACCAGCGCGAACTCGTCCTCGACGAACCCGACGCCTACCGCATCCGCCCCGTTTCGCGCGAAGACACCAGCGGCTCCTGGGAGCGCGCCGCCGCCCGAGATCCCGCGCAAGTCCTCGCCGAAGTCCGGCGGCAGCCCGCGCATTTCGTGGCCCAGCCGCGGGAGGAAGGCGCGCTCACGCTTTGCTACGAGCGCGGGCAGCGCGTCGAGCATCGGCAGGATCACATCGTCTTCGCTGTGCGGGCGGGTGGGGAAAGCGACAGCGTGCAGGTCTTTCCCGGGGCGCTCACCCGCGTTTATTCCCGCGCCGATCCCGCGGGCGAATTCGGCTTTGGCTGGACCAGCAAAGACTCCTGGGTGCTCGACGAACCCGGCAACCCCACGCACCTCTCCACCGCCTCCGCCCGACGCAGCACCGACCCAGCCCTGCCCACTCGGCAGGTCACCTCGCGCGTGGCCGAGCGCTTTTACTGGATGGGCCGCTACCTCGAACGCGCCCACCACCAGGCCTACCTCATCCAGACCATCGAGGCCCTCGAAACCGAGGAGCTGAACGACGCCGAGCGCCGCCTCTACCGCCCCATCTGGAACAAGCTCCTCCCCCCGCTCGAGAAAAGTGCCGGCACCTCCCGCCGCTCCATCGCCAACCGCCTCGACCGCTATCGCCTCCTCCTCGCGCCCGAGACCGGCAGCGTCCTGCGCACCTTCCAGCGCGCCATGCTCAATGCCGAGAGCGTCCAGGACAGCCTCTCCCCGGAAGCTTGGGCCACCCTCGCCCGGCTCCGTGCCACCTTTGCCCGCACCCGCTTCACCGAAAAAATCGCCGCCGACCAGCTCGCCCGCGTCACCCGGCGCCAAGCCGACCACGTCACCGGACTCATCCCGCAATTCCTCGCCACCGCCACCGGCACCATGCTCGCCGACGACGGTTGGGCCTTCTGCCAGATCGGCCTCCACCTCGAGCGCGCCGTCATCACCGCCAATAGCGTCCTCTCCATCGCCCCCGCGCTCGAGGCCGCCACCGCCGCCAGCCACGCCAGCGAGATCGAGCTGTCCGCCTTCCTCCGCCTCCTCGGCTGCCGCGATGCCTACCGCCGCATCTACCAGATGCGCGCCGAACCCATCCCCGTCCTCGAGCTCCTCTACCAGCACCCGCAGGTCCCGCGCAGCGTCTTCCGCTGCCTGGAAAGATGTGCCCTGCACTTGCGCGAAAGCGTCGCCCCGGAACAGGCCGGCGCACCCGCCGCCCTCGAGGCCCTCCTCAGCACCCTCCCGCGACTCCACTGGTCCAGCCATCTCGCCCCCTCCGCCGATGAGGATACCCCGCCGCCCCTGCTCCCCGCGGCGATCGGAGAAACTTCCTCCCTCGAGCCCTTGCTCCGCCGCCTCCTGCGGCAAGTCTCCGAGATCCACACCCACGTCGCCGACAGCTTCCTCAACCACCAGGCCCACATCACCCGCTGCACCCAGAGCACCCTCCCGGGCCTCTAAGCCCCAGCACATCGTCTCGACCGCCCCAAATTTTCGTTCAACCTATCGAGGTACAACAGCTAGCATCCCGCGCTTTCGATTTCAGAATACCACGCCGCCATGACCGACACCGCCCTGACCACCGTCAACTTCGACATCTCCAATGAACCGCTGCCGTCCGACCCCGGCGCGAATCCCTTCAAGCTCGTCGTCGATCCGGTGATGCGGGTGCGGCTGCGACGCGCGCTGTTCGACATGATCGAAAGCCACGATCAGGAACTCGCCCGCTACGTCAGCGAGGGCAGCCTCGCGCTGGAGAGTTACAAGGAATACATCGAACTCTTCGCCCACAGCCTGAAGCAGACGATGAGCAGTACCGAGGGCGTGACCTACCTGCTCCAAGCCTGCGGTTTCGAGGTGAAAAAGGAGGACATCAATCTCCAGCCGGAGACCCGCTGGAAGGTGCAGCGGTAAGTTTCAGCCGGCATCGTGACCGGCCGCAGCAAGTCGTCGGGGCGGGCACGGCGCGGGGAAAAGTTCAGGGAAACACACAAAATCTCCTCCTGTTGGCGGCTGGTTGCGTTACCATCCCCGACCCGCCATGAAAAAGTTCCTCGCCCTCCTCGCGCTGCTCATCCTCACCGTCCACGGTTTCGCCGCCGGCCGCCGTATCGAGATGTTATTCCTCGGCGATCAAGCTGGACACAAACCGGCGGAGCGTTTCTTCCAGCTCTCCGCGGCGCTCGGCACAAGTGGGATCAATCTGACCTACACGGAAAATCTCGCCGACTTGAACCCGACGACGCTGGCGAAATACGACGGGCTGATCCTCTACGCGAACTGGACGCAGATCACGCCCGCGCAAGAAAAGGCGCTCATTGATTACGTGGAAAGCGGGCACGGCTTCGTGCCGCTGCACTGCGCGTCGGCGTGCTTTGGCAATTCGCCGCGCTTTCTCGCGCTGGTCGGCGGGCGCTTCAAAAGCCACGGGACGGGGGATTTTGAGACAAAGATCGTCGCTCCGAATCACCCAGTTATGCAGGGTTTCCCCGGCTTCAAGACATGGGACGAAACGTATGTCCACGACACGCTCGCCGGCGACCGCACCGTGCTCCAGATGCGCGACCAGGAGCCGTGGACGTGGGTGCGCACGCAGGGCAAAGGCCGCGTTTTCTACACGGCTTACGGGCACGACGAGCGGACCTTTGGCAATGACGGTTTCCAGGAACTCGTCCGGCGCGGGATCATGTGGGCCGTGGGCGACGCCGCGCAGGAGCTCGCCGCGCTGGCGATCAAACCTTTCCAGTACGACGCGACGAAGAGCGTCCCCAACTACGAAAAGCGCACCCCTGCGCCGCTCTATCAACTCCCACTCGAGCCCGCGGAATCGCGCAAGCACATCCAGATTCCCGTCGATGCCGAACTCACGCTCGCGGCCAGCGAGCCGGCCATCGCCAATGTCATCGACATGGACTGGGACGAGCGCGGACGGCTCTGGGTCGTGGAAACCGTGGACTATCCGAATGAGCGCACCGATGCCGGCGGGCACGACCGCATCCGCATTCTCGAAGACACAAACGGTGACGGCAAACTCGACAAAGCCACGGTCTTTGCCGACGACCTGAGCATCCCGACTTCGCTCGTTTTTGCGAACGGCGGGATCATCGTCCAGCAGGCCCCGCACACGCTTTTCCTCCGCGACTCGAATGGGGACGGCAAGGCCGACGAGCGCCGCACGCTCTTCTCCGGCTGGAGCACGGGAGATACGCACGCCGGTCCCTCGAACCTGCACTATGGCCCGGACGGCTGGATTTACGGCTGCATGGGCTACGCGGGCTTCAACGGTGAGGTCGGTGGCGAGCAGGTGAAATT
The DNA here is from genome assembly GCA_038318725.1 of Chthoniobacterales bacterium. GTDB lineage: Bacteria > Verrucomicrobiota > Verrucomicrobiia > Chthoniobacterales > Chthoniobacteraceae > Chthoniobacter. Next base: position 20,986 of record JBBQCM010000012.1, on the reverse strand, counting down.
TGGGCAGGGTTTTTACCGCTTCAAACCCGACGGCTCGAAACTCGAATACCTCGGCAAAAGCTCGAACAACACCTGGGGTTTCGCCTTCAACGAAAACGGCGACATCTTCGGCAGCACCGCGAACAACCAGCCGTCCATCTACCTCGCCATCCCGAAGCGCTACTACGACATGGTCGATGGCCTCGACGCGCCGCAGATCCCGGGCATCGACACGAATCGCAAAGCCCCGCTGCTCATGGAGCGCATCCGACAGGTCGATGTCATGGGCGGCTTCACCTCGGAAGCGGGTCACAATTTTTACACTGCGCGCGCCTTTCCGAAGGAGTTTTGGAACCGCGTGGCGCTGATGTGCGAGCCGACCTGCCACATCCTGTATAAAGGCCTCGTCGATCCCACCGGCACGAGTTTCACCACGGCAAATGGCTGGGATCTCATGGCCAGCGATGACGAATGGTTCGCGCCCGTCTCGGCGAAGACCGGTCCCGACGGCGCGATCTGGGTGAGCGATTTCTACAGCTTCATCATTCAGCACAACCCCACGCCCAGCCCCGAGCGCGGCGGCTTCAAAGGGCAGACAGGAAAGGGCAACGCCTTCATCTCCGACCTGCGCGACACCCAGCGCGCGCGGCTCTGGCGGCTTGGCTGGAAGGGGATGACGCCCTCGAAGCAATTCCGCCTCTCGAAGGATGACGCGCCCACGCTGCTCGCCGCGCTCAAGAGCGACAACCTGCTCTGGCGCAATCACGCCCAACGGCTGCTCACCGAGCGCGCGAAAGACGATGTGGTCCCCGCGCTCAAGACGCTCGCCGCCGATCCGGCGATGGACGCCGTCGGCGTCGCCGGTGGGGCGTATCACGCCATCTGGACCTTGCACGGACTCGGCGCGGCGGACGTGGAAACGCTCATCAAAGCGCTGAAACATCCCGCCGCTGGCGTGCGCCGCGCGGCACTGCGGACGCTCCCGCGCTCCCTGCAAAGCGCGCAGGCCATCCTCGACAGCGGCGTGATCGCCGACAAAGACCCGCTCGTTCGCCTGACCGCACTCCTCGCTCTCGCCGACCATCCGCCGAGCGATCTCGTAGGCGCGGAACTTTTCAGACTCAGTAAAGACGACATGGTCGCCAAAGACAAGAATCTCCCGGCGGCGCTGACCATCGCCGCCAGCCGCCACGCCAATGGTTATCTCGCCGCCGCGCTCGAAGCCGCCACCCCGCTCGCCGCCGATCCCGCCGCGGCTCCGGCGGCCCCCACCGCACCCGCGCCGAACCTCATCAAGAATGGCGACCTCGCCGCGCTCACCCGCAGCGTGCCGCCGCAGCCGCTGAATTGGGCACCGCGCGATTACACCGGCAAAGCCGAACACACGGTCGTCCAGCCGGGCCGCAACGGCGGCTGGTGCCTCGAAGTTACCAGCGCCGAAGGAGCAGACACGAGCTGGTTCCAGGACATCGCGCTCGAGACCGACACCGACTACCTCATCTCCGGTTGGATCAAAACCGAGGGCCTCAAAGGCGCGACCGGCGCGCTCCTCGAAATCCACAGTCTCAACGGCGAACAACCCAAGTCCCAGGCCGTCACTGGCACGAGTGACTGGCAGCAGGTGTCCTTCAAAATCAGCACGAAAAAGCAGGACAGCATCTCGCTCAATCTGCTCTTCGGCGGCTGGGGCCGGAGCACCGGCAAGGCGTGGTTCGACGACCTCGCCTGCACCAAAATCGGCCCGAGCAGCGGCGGCCCCATCGCTGGCGGTGCTGGCAGCGGCGATGTCACGGCCATCGCCCGCACTTTCGCCCGTCTCGCCACGCCCACCCAGCTCACCGCGCTGAACACGCTCCTCGCCTCCAAACCCAGCGCCACCGCCCGCACCATCGCCGAAGGTCTGCGCAACCCCGCGAAACCCAAGGTTGCCGAAAACTTCGAAGCCCTAGCCAAGACGCACCAGATCATCCAGATCAAATCCGTCGAGGGCCTGAAGTACGACGTGCTCAACGTCACCGCCAGCGCCGGCCGCCCCATCGCGCTCGTCTTCACGAACGCCGACCAGCTCCAGCACAACCTCATCGTCGTCAAACCCGGCAGCATCGAGAAATGCTGCACCGCTGCCGATGCCATGGCCGCCCAGCCGGATGCCATCGCGAAAAACTACATCCCCGCGGTCGGCGACATCGTCAGCGCCAGCAAGCTGCTCAACCCCGGCGAAGTCGAAGTCCTCAAATTCGACGCCCAAACGCCCGGCGAATATCCCTACCTCTGCACCTTCCCCGGCCACTGCCACGTCATGCGCGGCACGCTGAAAGTGCAGCCGTAGTCGCCACGGGTGAGGTCCGAGAGATGGATCATGGCGGTAGTTTGCGTGGTGGTCTGAATGATTTTTGGGGTGTCGATCATAGCGATTGAGGTTCGGATTTCAGGCGGCGGTCATCGCTTTCACTTCGGCCATCGGGCGGCAGAGATCGGCTACAGGGCGGACTTCGATCTGCGCACCGTAGGCGAGGATCGGGCAGGCTTGCGCGAGCCGCACGGCTTCAGCGATGTTCGGCACGGCGAGAAGAAAGTAACCGGCGATGGCTTCCTTCGATTCGGCAAACGCGCTGTCGGTCACGGTCGTGCCGTGTGCGCCGGTGACTAGCTTTCCCTCCTCCATCAGCGGCTGCGCGCCGCGATGGACGCCGCGCTGCACGAGACCATCCACCCATGCGTAAAAATCAGTCATCACGCGTTGGAGTTCATCGGGTGAAAGCGCGGTGTTCCAGTGCGTTCCGCGAATGAGCAGCAGGTATTCGTCGGTGGGGGTTTGTGGGTTTCGATCAGGCATGGGATGGGTGGCTAAGTTTAGGCGGTCGCGAGCGCGGCTTTTTTCCCGCAGGTGGGCGGCGATGGAGCAGGACACCGCCCGTGCCATTTTTGCCACTACCGCAATTTTCCCGTCAAGAAAAGCAGATGCTGACTCTGCGGCGATAGCCACCCCGTCGGCGCCGGAATTTCAATTTGACGCCCGCCCGGTTCTCCATACCATCCATCATCCAATCTTGATACGTCAATGCGTCTGTCTGCACCGCGGCGACGTTTTACTTTCTGCAAACCAATAAACATTCACCAATGAGCACCACCACCCTGACCACCAAATTCACCGACTACAAAGTCGCCGACATCAAACTCGCCGACTGGGGCCGCAAAGAGATCGAGATCGCCGAGCAGGAAATGCCCGGCCTCGTTTCCATCCGCAAACAGTACGCGCCGAGCCTGCCGCTCAAGGGCGTGCGCATCACCGGCTCGCTGCACATGACCATCCAGACGGCCGTGCTCATCGAGACGCTGGTCGCCCTCGGGGCGGATGTGCGCTGGGCTTCGTGCAATATTTTCTCCACACAGGATCAAGCCGCCGCGGCCATTGCCGTCACCGGCGTGCCGGTCTTCGCGTGGAAGGGCGAGAGCCTGGAGGAGTATTGGGACTGCACTTGGAAGGCCATCGTGAACAACGACGGCAAAGGCCCGCAGCTTGTCGTCGATGATGGCGGCGACGTCACCCTCTTCATCCACAAAGGCTACGAACTCGAGGAGGGCGATAAGTGGGTGGATAGCGAGTCCGGCTCCCATGAGGAGAAGGTTATCAAGGATCTGCTCAAGAAAATCCACGCGGAGAACGCGTTTATCTTCCACGAGATCGTGAAGGACTGGCGCGGCGTCTCCGAGGAAACCACGACCGGCGTGCATCGCCTCTACAAACTCCATGAGCAGGGCAAACTGCTCATCCCGGCGTTCAACGTGAACGACTCCGTAACCAAGTCCAAGTTCGACAACCTCTACGGCTGCCGCCACTCGCTCGTCGATGGTCTCAACCGCGCGCTCGACGTGATGATCTCCGGTAAAGTCGCCATCGTCATCGGTTACGGCGACGTGGGCAAGGGCTGCGCGCAATCGCTGCGCGGACAAGGCGCTCGCGTTATCGTCACCGAGATCGATCCGATCAATGCGCTGCAAGCGGCGATGGAGGGCTACGAAGTCACGACCATCGAAGATACCCTCGGCCGCGGCGACATCTATGTCACTACCACTGGTAACGTCGATGTCATCACCATCGAGCACATGACGAAGATGAAAGACCAGGCCGTCATTTGTAACATCGGCCACTTCGACAACGAGATTCAGGTTGAGAAACTCGTGAACTATCCCGGCATCAAGCGCACTAACATCAAGCCGCAGGTCGATAAGTACACCTTCGCGGAAGGCCGGGAAGTTTTCCTCCTCGCCGAAGGCCGCCTCGTGAACCTCGGCTGCGCCACCGGCCATCCTTCGTTCGTGATGAGCAACAGCTTCTCCAATCAGACGCTCGCGCAGCTCGACCTCTGGAAGAACAAGGACACCTACAAGCCCGCCGTCTATGTCCTGCCCAAGAAGCTCGACGAAGAAGTCGCCCGCCTGCACCTCGCGAAGATCGGGGTGAAACTGACTGTTCTGACCGCGAAGCAGGCCGCCTACCTCGACGTGCCGGTGGAAGGTCCCTACAAGCCGGCCCATTACCGCTACTAAGCGGAGCGCTCGTCTGCCAATTCACGAAAACCGCCGCGGGAAACCGCGGCGGTTTTTTTTCCACACAGATGCGTTGAGTGGGGGCAATCGCACCGGAATAATCGACTTCCAGATCGCGAGCGTTGGCGGCAAAGCAGCCGCCTCAACTCCTGTGGTCGGAACCCGATTAGTGGCTCACGCGCACTCGAAGAAATCGCGCCGGGGCGTCGGCGATGTTCACAATGTCACGCACTTCGATGGTCTTCACGCCGGGCGTCGCGCTGTCGCCGCTCACATAGCCCGCCCCGGAGAACGGTGCGCCGAGGACGCTCGTGGCGACAGGGGTCCACGGGCCGCCGGGGCTCCCGGAAGCCTGCACTTCGATGGTCACGTCATCGTGCGCGGGATCTCGCTGGAGAAAGATGCGCAGCCGCCCGCCTTCCGCATAGCTGAAAAGCGTGACACCCGGCGCGACGCTGGGCGCCTCGGGCAGAAGATTCAGGCCGTACTCGGCAAGAGTGAGGAAGCCATCACCATCGGGGTCTCCGTCATCGGGCGCAGCGGCATCGCCGAGGTGCAACAGCTTCCACAGCTGGAGCGGCGTGGCCGTGTTGAACAGCACCAACTGTTCGATCGAGCCGGTGCTGGCGTTGGACATGCCGCCGACGGTGCGACCACGGACGCGGATAGAGCCGCTGGCGGGGAGGCTCAGGCCGGTGCGCTCCCAGCCCCCGGCGATGCGCGTGCCGGAGCCGAGCGGGCTCCAGCTCGCCCCGGCGTCGAGCGAAAGCTCGAAAGTCACTTGCTCCACCTCGGGCACGGTGCCGCTGCGAGCCCACTGCACCCGCGTGCTATCGGGCAAAGCGAAACTCTGGGTGGCTGCATCGTTGAACAGCAGGGCGAGATTGCTGCGCGGCTGGCCGTTGACGCTGGAAAAGCTTCCTCCGAGCACAATCTTCCCATCGGCCTGCACCGCGACGCCATTGACGACGCCATTCGCCCCGGCGCCGGCGTTGAAGGTGGCGGTGCTCTCGATGCTGCCGTCGGGGTTGAGCCGCGCAATGCGGTTGCGCGTCTGGGCATTCACGGTCGTGAAGAGTCCGCCGAGGAGGATTTTGCCGTCCGCTTGCAATCCCACGGTCAGCACCTTGTCATTCGCGCCGGTGCCGGCGTTGAAGGTGGCAGTGCTCTCGAGGGTTCCGTCCGCGTTGAGCCGGGCGATGCGATTGCGCGCCTGGCCATTCACGCTGGTGAAAGCCCCACCGAGGAGGATCTTCCCGTCCGCCTGCACGCACACGGCTGAAATCTCGCCGTTTGCTCCTGTGCCGGGATTGAAGGTGGCAGTGCTCTCCAGGGTTCCGTCGGTGTTGAGCCGCACGATCCGGTTGCGCGTCTGAGCGTTGACGGTTGTGAAGATTCCCCCGAGGAGGATCTTCCCATCCGCTTGCAGAGCCGCGCTGTAAACGGTGTTATTCGCGCCGGTGCCGGGATCAAAGGTCGCCGTCCCCTCGACGGCGCCGCTCGCATCGAGCCGGGCGATCCGATTTCGCGTTTGCCCGTTCACAGCAGTAAAGGCCCCCGCGAGGAGAATCTTTCCATCGGTCTGAAATGCCACTCCGTAGACCGCAGCGCTGGGTCCGGTGCCGGCATTGAAGGTGGCTGTGCTCTCGAGGGTTCCGTCGGTGTTGAGCCGGGCCAGGCGATTGCGCGTCTGGCCATTCACGGTGGTGAAAGAGCCGCCGAGGAGAATCTTCCCGTCCGCCTGCACTCCCACAACGGAGACCTCGCCGTTCGCGCCGGTGCCGGGATTGAAGGTGGCCGTGCTCTCCACCGTCCCATTCGCCAGGAGCCGGGCGAGCCGGCTGCGCGCAAGGCCGCCTACGGTCGCGAAGTTACCTCCGATGACGATCTTCCCATCCGGCTGCACGGCGACGGGAAGAACGCTGCCGTTCGGGTTTGGGGTTAAGTCGGTCTGCACATCACCCGGCGCGGGTGCAGCGCGCGTGACTGTGATGTTGTAGGTCCTGGGCGTAACACCGTCTCCAGCGGTCACCACGACAGCAAGGGCATTGGCGCCAAAGCTCAGGCTGAGCGGTGCGCTTGGGCTGCCCGAAGCCACGGTGACACCATTGACGCGAACCGTGGCAGTGGACTGCGCGACGGTCGGCGTCGCGGTGACGCTGCTGATCGCGTAAGCCACGCTCGCACCATAGCTAGTCGTGCCGCCGGCAAACGCCGGAGTCAATGTGCCAGCGCTCAAGCTGAGACCGGCCAAATCGGCGTTGCTGCTGAGCGTGCCGATTCCGGTGAGGGTAACGTCAAAGGGGTTCTCGTCGGGGTCGTTGCTCGCGATGTGGAGTGCGGCCGTCGTGCCGCCGGTGCTGGTCGGCGCAAAACGCACTGTGAAGGTCGTGCTGCCGCCGCCGGGCAGTGGCGGGATCGGGCTGGCGCTGGCGGTGATCGTCATCATAGCCGCGTCTGCGCCGTCCTTCGTGATGGAGAGGCCGGCGAGCGTGGCGGTGCCGGTGTTTTTGATCGTGAAAGTCCGGGTGAGGGTGTCGCCAACGGCCACGTCGCCGAAATTCGCGATGCCGCCATCAGCGATGTCGGTGCCCAGCGGTTGCTCGACGGCGATGTCCGGAGCCGCAGTTCCGAATGCGGCCAGCGTCTCCACCACGCCCGAGCCATTGCCACTGGCGGTGCGGCCCCGGGCGCGAATCTCCCCGCTGCCGGGCAAAGTTAAACCGGTTTTCTCCCAACCACCGGCGATGCGCGTCCCGACACCGAGCGCGTTGTAAGTGTTGCCGCCGTCAGTGGAAAGTTCGAAGCTCACCTGCCCGACCTCCGGCGAAGCGCCGCCGCGCAGCCATTGCACCCGATTGACGCTCGGGACGGTGAGGCTCTGAGTGGCAGGGTCGTTATTCCGCCTGCTCAGCCCATTGCCGCCGGTGAGGATCTTCCCATCTGCCTGCACAGCGAACGTACTTATATTCGTATTCGCGGGAACGAAGCTGTTGTCGGGCGTGCTGTTGGCGTTGAGCCGGGTGAACCCGGCAGAGAATTCGCCGCCAATTATGATCTTCCCATCCGCCTGCACCGCCACCCCATGAACGGCACCGTTTACATTGCTGCCGTTTGCGTTGGGATTGAAGACGCTGTCGAGCGTGCCGTTCGCATTGAGCCGTGAGAAATAGACGCGTCCACTGCCGCCGACGCCGTACGCTCCACCGGCCAGCACCTTCCCGTCTGGCTGAATCGCCACCGCGTAGATGTCGTTGTCTGAGTTGGAATTGAAGGTGCCCGCCTGCACCTCGCGAAGATCGGGGTGAAACTGACTGTTCTGACCGCCAAGCAGGCCGCCTACCTCGACGTGCCGGTGGAAGGCCCGTACAAGGCCAATCACTACCGCTACTAAACTAGACGCAGCGGTCGAAAGGCGATTTACGAAACCCGTCGCGGAAAACCACGGCGGTTTTCTTTTTTACCCCCGGGGCGCTTGCTGGAATGAATCGCGCCGGGATACTCGACTCTCAGATTGCGAGCCCTGCCCGCAGAGTGGCTGCTGCCGCCTTTGGTTGGCAAAGCCCGGCTTCGCCCGTGCAGCCCGCCGCGCTGTGAGCGCGGCGGGCTGACTACGCCAACGGGGTTTTGGGCAACGTCCTGCCTTCAATCCCGATCGCCGTGATGACCGTGCCCGTCGTAGGTCAGCGTTCCTGGGTCCGTGCGGCCAAAGGTCAGGTACCAAGGGCCCAGGTTGTCTGGCACTGGAGTCACGCGGGCGAACACATCGAAGCTGCCGTCAGTCACATTGTACCGCCGGACCTCCCCTTGGGCGGCCCCGCCAACCGGCCCCGTGATTGGAACAAACAACTTACCATCGGGACCGAAGAGCAATACCTGCGCGTAGGCCCGTGGCTGGCCGGACGCATACAACTCAATCTTACCCTTAAAGACGCCGGTCGAACCGTCGTAGATCCGAATGGAATCTGTATCGCTGGGATCACCGCGGAAGCTCGTGATGTATAGATCGCCGTCAGGACTAAAGACAATCCCCTCGGGACGATTCAACTGCCCAACGCCGCCCGCGTCCGAAACGAAAGCACCGATGAAATCGAACGTCTCCGGGTCAAACACCAGCACCTGGCCGCCCAAGGCGGGAGGAAATGTCGGAACGTTGGAAACATAGAGAAGGCCATTCTCGCCGATGACCAGCCCGCGTGGATGGAAGGGATACGCAAACCCTGCAGGGGGAGTAAAATCCCCCAAAAAAGTTCCCTTCTTCTCGTCAAACGCGAGCAGTTTTCCTGAGTCCGAAACTTCGCCGGTGAAGTCAGCGACATAGACGACTCCCTTCCAGCTCACCATCCCTTGCGGAGCGTAGGGGGAATGGGCATCGGAAGCCGCGACCAGTTTTTTCTCAAAGGCCCCGTTGTTCAACTTATAGACGAGGACTTCCCCGTTAAACGGCTGGTTCACATTCTGATTCGCAACGAACAATCTGCCCGAATTAGTGAACATCCCTCGCGGGCCGTATAAGCCGCCACTGCTCGGGGCGACATAGACGCCGTTAGGGCTTCCACCAGAAATGGGCTGGCCACTGCCGGCATTGAATCGCGCTACGGTATTGGTGCCCGTATCACCGACGTACAGGGTATCTTGGTCGGCGATTGCCGACTGGATGGATACTGCCGCGAGAAGCAGCAGGAGAACTGACGCTATCTTCCGTTTAGTTTGGTTTTTCATGGGTTGTTTTATCTGTTTGCTTGGTTTCTTTACTGATTGGTCTGGCGGCGACGGAAGGTCGTCAGTGCCAGGGCACCCGTGGCCAGCAATGCGGACATTGCCGGCTCGGGGACGATGTGGAGGTTATCGACCGTGGCAAACCCAGTGGCGCTGGGCGTGGAGGCACCGGACTGTTCGAGTTCGACAGCGTTCATTCCGCGCGCATCCGTGAGCAGGAACGTGCCGGAATGGAGGAAAGCTTCGTCCACGTACAGTGAATAGCTCGTGTTCGTGGCTCCGCGTGCCAGCTCGACCCGAATGTTATGCGTGGCGTTTTCGCTCATCGAGCCGATGCGGTCGAAAGGATTCATGCTGCCGCCTTCGGCCACGTCGATCGATGCCCTCCCATCACCCTGATTGGCGAAGGCCTCATAGTCGAAGCCCAACGAGAATTGGTTGCCATAGTTCGTATTCGCGCTGAACGGCGCGGAGGACGGCAGGAAGTCCATCGCGTAGCCTTCCGAAGTATCGGCGATGTTGACGTTGATCGTGAACGAAATGGTCGCAAACTGGCCGGGTGCCGTGAGCACTGCGGGGAAGGTGCGGATTACGTCGGTCGTTCCGTCGAAACGCATCGCGCCGCCGGCCACCGAGGCATCGCCGGCACCAGCTTCCCAGAATTGCCACGCACCGCCGGAGACCGTGGTGAGATTGCCGTTCGGATACGTGAAGTCCTCGATCAATCCAACCGCCTTCGCCCAAGGGGCGACCGGCAGGGTGAGGAGAAGCGCTGCCGCCACTAACCTGGCGCGAGAGCGATGGATGAAGGCTGCGGGAATGGGTAGGGACGTTTTCATTTTGGGATCAATCGAGTGAGGTTGCATGGTGTGCCGTTGAGTTCGGCGACGCCGTTGTGACGCCGGCTGTTTCCCCTTCATGCGCCGTGGCCCGGAGAATCGTATCATCCGCGGCGAAGAAATTTTTCGCGCGTTCGGCAATCTCCTCCCAATGCCTGAAAAATCGGACCGTTTCGATGAAACCGCAGCGAACCCTAGCTAGAGAGCTGCAAAGCAGGCGAGGTTTCCAACCTCGCCTACTTTGTCAGGCTTCGGTTCGCTTGAATATGAAAGCCGGTATTGAAGACCAGCCCCACGGCCACTGTGATGACGGAGAGCCCCGGCCCGGTCACGGCGGTGGCGCGGCGGGCTTTCCGAGCAAGGCCTCAGCTTCTTTGACCAATTGCCGTGCGATCAGCACATCCTGCCAATTGCGACCGAGGTCGTGGTCGTCGGGCTTGGGCGGCAAAGCCACCGCCATTTCCTCCGCTTTGACGAGCGCGGCGCGGGCTTCGGTGGCTTCGCCGAGGCGATGATGCGCCATCGCCAGCACCGCATAAGCCTGCGCGGTTCGCTCAGGCACCCCGGGGGAAGTGATCGCCATTTGCTGCATCGCGACGGCCTCGCGGAACTGACCACTCCGATAGTGGGCGAGACCGTCGGCAAATTGAAAGTAAGGCAGGAATTCGTGGTCCTTGCCGAGCGTCACCGCTGCGTCGGCGAGCTTGCCGGCAGTTTCCAGTTCAACCCCGTCGGCTGGGAGCACCAGGCTGGCTTTGGCGATCCTTTCCATGATGGGCAGGTCCGTTGCCGAGCCAAATTTCGCAAGCATCTCGCGCCGGTGTTTGTAGTAGCCATCCACATCGCCCGCCTCCAGGAGCAGCGGTGCGAGTAGATACCAATCGTAGTGATTCAAGGAATCGAGTTCCAGAACGCGCGCGAGGTCGGCGATGGCCTCTTTCCACCGGCCGAGGCGGGCGCGGTGTTCAGTCCTCGTCCGAAGAGTTGGAAGATCGCCCGGTTGCATTTGCGGGAGTGGCGGAAGCGCCTCTTCTTTGATTGTCTGGATTTGGGTGCGAAGAGTATCGGCTTCTTTTTTTCGGCCAGCGACGTCGTAGGAATCCGCCAAGTTGCCCATCATCCCGAGGGTGGCTGGGTCCGCAGGAGCGAGCGCCTTGCGGCGGAGCGCCAGCGTCTCCTCGCCCAGCTTGAGCGCTTCATCCCAGCGGATTGCCTGGACCACCGGCGGACCGGCGACGACCTCGATACTCCGAATCGGCTTTGTGGTCGGCGATGGCGATTCGCTGGCTGGAGGAAATTCGGGCCAATCCCAATCCAAGTGCATCACTTTCAGCCGGGCGCGGATCGCCCGGAGATCCCAGACATGGATCGACTTGCTATAGTTAGAGGCGGTTAGCAACTGGCTGCCATCCGCACTGAATCCAATCCATGTAATACGTTCCCCGTGGGGGTCTTCAATTTTCGCCACGGTTCGACCCGATGCAACTTCCTCAAGATGAACCACAGCAGGTGCGTGCGCGGCCGCCATCAGCCTGCCGTCCGGCGAGAATACGGCCTGACGAAGCGCATCCCCCCTCTCACTGCGCAGGCGGCGAACCGGTTGAAAAGATGTCACATCCCAAAAACCGAACTCTTCAGCACGGCAGGTAATCAGTGTTCTGCTGTCGGGCGAAAAGGCGACGGTCATCTGTTCTCCGAGAATCCATTCATGAACCATTGAGCCGCTTGCAACATCCCAGAGCCGGGAGCGGTCCGAGTGCCAGCCCGAAGTTGCCACGTACTTTCCGTCCGGGCTCAGTCCGACATAGCCGGCGCTTTCGTGAGACAGGAACTGGCCCGTGACCAAACCAGTGGCGGGATTAATGATCATGCCGCCGCCGGAGTCGCTTACGACAGCGAGCGTCCTGCCATCCGGACTGCGGCAAGCGCGTGTGGGAGTGAAAGGCAGCGATAGCCTGGTCGGAGGGCCGAGGCGCACGGCATTCGGAGCGTCAGAACTGATTTGTATTGGCCAGCGTTGCAATCCTTGTGCGCCGCAAGTTAGGAGTTCACGTCCGTCAGGTTGAAAAATGACGCACTCAGCTTTACCGATGGGCAGGAAGGCCAGTTCACGCAAAGTCGATAGATCCCAAATCCGGACACCATCACCCATCCCAAATGCAAGGAGTCGGTCATCAGGACTTATATCCCCTTCAAGATAATCGCCTTTTCCCATTCCGAGGCTGCTCACAACGGTACGATACTCTGGGGAAGAGGCCGCTTCCAAAAGGCGCCCTCTGTCACCTAATCCATCCCCACCGAGCCACCGCCCATCCTTGCTGAAAGAAAATGGCCCAAGCCCGGAAAACTGCATGAGTTGGCGACCGGACGACGGTTGCCAGATGCGGCAAACTCCTTCCCATCCGTCGGACGCGAGCAACTCACCGTCGGGATGAAAGGTTAACCGTGATACTTGATTCACATGGCCATCTAAAGTGGCCACCTTGAGCCAGGTATTCACGTTCCAAATCTGGATTCGCGGATCGGCACCACCAATGGCCAGGCGGACGCCGTCCGGATGCCAGGCAAGAACTCGGGCGTGAACGGGACCGATAGGGAAATCGCCAAGGTGCTTTCTAGTTTCCGAATCAAAAATGCAAACTACTTCAGAGGCATTGTAACCGATGGCGAGCCTTCGATTGTCGGGATGAAAAGCGAGCGTTGTTGGAGGTTCGCGCACCCGCCAGCGATTTACTTCTAGCCCAGTCGCGAGGGAGAATATAATGATGTGATCAGCTTGACCGATGGCTAAGAGGCGACCGTCTGGACTAAAGTCCACACCCCAGGTTGCATGCGGCAGAGGACCCAACACCAAACGGGCGTCCTCCCAATGCCAAACTCGCCATGTCGCATCCGAAGCTAGCTGTAGAAGATGGTGGCCGTCCTTGCTAAAGATCAGCCCTCCATCTCCTATCTGGCATCCCGTTTCGACGCGCCCTAGCTCGCGGCGATCGGGAATGCTCCGCACGATGATGATGCCTTCGGCGTCGGCTTTTGCAGACAACGTGTAAGAACCATCGACTGCCACGTTTCGATCGGAAATCCAGTGAGGGCCCGGATGCACATCAGGAAGCGCCATGGCGACCGTGGATTCGTCGCGCAGCCGCTCATCGGGATGGATGCGCGCGGCTTCCGCGAGAGCTTCCAGGCTATCGAATCGCTGACCCATTTGGCCGCTATGGCGTGAAGCGCTCGCTCGGGTGACCATAGTGACGAAACGTTGCTCCTTGGCGGCCTGCGCGCTGGCTTGCGCCTCGAGCAAAGCCGCACCCTTTTCCCGCAACGCGAGAAGCTTCTGGTTCGTCTCGTTGCGGATTCTGGCGTTGCTGAAGACAAGATCGATGACGGCGAGGAGCATCGCGGTGGCGACGGCTCCGCCAGCCGCGAAGGCGAGCTTGTTCCGCTTCACCAGCCGGCGGAAGCGATAGAGCTGGCTCACCGGGCGGGCGAGGACGGGCTCGCTGGAGAGATGGCGTTCGATGTCTTTCGCCAAATCGTTGGCCGTCTCGTAGCGGCGCGCGCGGTCTTTTTCGAGTGCCTTCATCACGATCCAGTCGAGGTCGCCACGGATCAGGCTGATCAGCTTCGCGCCATCCGAGTGGCGATGTTGCGCGACGTTCGTGCGCAGGTCGGCGGCCATCGTGCGGACGAACATCGAGGGCGTCTGCGGCTCCTGTTCGCGGATGGTGCGGCGGATTTCATCGACGCCTTTTTTCATCAGTTCCGCGGGATCGAAGGGCGTGCGGCCCACGAGGAGTTCATAGAGCAGCACGCCGAGGCTATAGATGTCGCTGCGGGTATCGATGTCCAGGCCGCTCATCTCCGCCTGTTCGGGCGACATGTAGAGCGGCGTGCCGATCATCTGCTCGAACTGCGTGAAGAGCGTGAGGTCGGTGAGCCGCTGCTGCTGGATCGCCTTGGCCACGCCGAAGTCGATGACTTTCGGCACGGGCACGCCGTCGTGCAGCGTGACGAGGATGTTGGAGGGCTTGAGGTCGCGGTGGATGATGCCTTTCTGGTGCGCGTGCTGGACGGCGTGGCAGACGGCGATGAAGAGCTGGAGCCGCTCCGCGGTCGGCAGGTTCGCCTGATCGCAGTAGTCGGTGATCTTGATGCCCCGGACCAATTCCATGACGAAGTAGGGTCGTCCGGTCGGCGTCGCGCCGGCATCGAGCACCTTGGCGATGTTCGGATGTTCCATCATCGCCAGCGCCTGCCGCTCCTGCTCGAAGCGCGCGATGACCTCCTTCGTATCCATCCCCAGCTTGATGATCTTGAGTGCCACCCGCCGCCGCACGGGCCGCTCCTGCTCGGCCATCCACACGGTGCCGAAGCCGCCCTCGCCGATCTGCTGGAGCAGCTTGTACGGTCCGATGCGGTCGCCCGTTTCCTCCGGCTTGAGCCGGGCCAGCTCGGCCTTCATTTCCGGCGAAACCGTGCGATCCGCCTGGTGCTGCATAAAGGCGTCGTCGTCGTGCGCCGTGAGCAGGCGCTCGACGCTCGCGAGGAGAGCGGGTTTTCCCGCACATGCGGCGAGCAGGTAGTCAGCTCGCTCCGCTGCGGGCAGCGCCGCGGCGACTTGAAAGATGGCCTCTTCGTCGATCGGAAGGGGAGCGTCGGGTTCTGGCATCGTTACTCCTTCATGCGCCGTGGCCGGAGAAATCGGGTCATTTTTATTCCAGTGGCCGGTCGGTGCCGATCTCCCGGTGCAGCCAGGCGCGGGCGTAGGCCCACTCTCTCTTGGCCGTCGGCACGGAGATGCCCAGAGCTTCCGCGGTTTCCTCGAAGGAGAAGCCGACGAAATAACGCAGCTTCACGACCTCAGCCTTGCGCGCGTCCAATGCAGCGAGGCAATCAAGGGCTTCATGCACCGCGAGCGACTCCTCTTCGTTGCCGTGTGGCGCAGCGATTTCGACCGCCGCCACATCGACGTGCTCCGCACCGCACCCGCGCTTCTCACGATGTTTGCGCCGCGCGCGCTCAACAAGGAGGCGGCGCATGGCCTCCCCCGCCGCGGCGAAAAAATGGGCACGGTTTTCGAACCTCTGATCACCGAGGCGCAGCCAGGCTTCGTGAACGAGCGCCGTCGGCTGCAACGTCTGCCCCGGCTGCTCGCGGGCCATCTTCGCCGCCGCCAGTCGGCGCAGTTCGTCGTAAAGCAGCCGCGGCAATGCCTCTCCCGCACCCGGCTCGCCGTTATCGATCGCATGAAGAATGCACAAGATGTCGCTCATAAGCGTGTGCGGACGATGGCTAAATTCCCGCGACCACCAGCCCCACCACGGCCGGCATCCAAACACGCCCGGCTCATGCCGGCAAGGCACTTCGCACCTGGCGAAGTTCAAAGCCCGCGAAGGAGCCGCGTGCCCGCGCGATGGGCTGGCCTTATGGGCGTGCCGAACGCCACAGGTGCGGCAGGTGCTCAGTATTGCCGGCGGCGTCGCGCGCTTGCGCGGTAAGGGTGTCAGTGGCGGGTAGCGTGATCTCCCATTCGGCGACGCCCGCTTGCTGCGCGAGGAGACGCGCGGCGGTGCCATTGACGGTGACGCTCGCGATGCTGCCGTCGTCGTGCGCGACGCCGCGGACGTGCAGATTCGCGCCATCACGGCGGACACCGGTGATGAGCGTGGCGGGGGGCACGTCGTCGATCGGCTCGAGGAGCTTGGGAAATACTCGCGGCATCAAGATGGCGGCGCGCACGTCAGGGCCGGTCCAGTGCGCGAATTCGCGGAACCCGTGCTGGGCCATGGCGTCGGGGAACTTCGTGCTGACGACGAGGAGATCGCCCTGCACGGGCTCGGGCAAGGCAAGGGTGCTCGTGTCGGCATTCATGAAATAGTAGCGGACCGGGTTCTCGAGCTTGTCGTTCCGTGGGCCACCGCCGAGATCGACGACGTTGGCCTGCGAGCGGCAGTTCTCGATCCGCAGGTCCTTGAAGTATCCCGCGACGCCCGGCTTCGGCGCGGTGCAGGCCATTTGAATGAGCGGGTCGCGGCCGATGCGGCAATTGGCGAGACGCACGCGCTCGTAGGTGAAATCGCCGTACTGGATGCTGTCGTCGTCGTGGCCGCGGTTGATCGGCTCGCTGACGACGTTGTCGAAATCGAGGTCCCGATAGACGTGCGCGTCGTAGTCGGGGTGATAGACGCCATAGACGCTGTTTTTCACGCGCAAGCCCTCGCACAAAAAGAACTGCACGTTGGGTCGCAGGACATAGTGCGTCTCCCACGCGCGCAGGTTCCGCACGATGAAGGGATGGGCGCGGTCGCCGTGGACTGAGCCGTTTTTGTCGTCGCCGAAGTTGAAGCTGTAGAGACCCTCCGTGTGCGATTCGTTGTCCTCGAAGCGGAGGAAGGGCACGGTGCGCACGTCGCGCTCCGTGGGGGTGCCGTCGTCACCGCGGAGACGGAGGACGGGGTTGAAGTTGCTGGCCTTGGTGACCTCGAAGCGGAAGCCGTATTCTTCGTTCTCGCACGCGACGTTGCGGGTGAAAGTGTTGCGGCCATTGGCCCACCAAAAGCCCGCGCCGTCGTTGGCGTCGAAGGGGAGCACCTGCTTCGGCAGGCGCTTTGCGGCGATGGCCTGCACGGCGAGGTTGCGATCGAAGACGTTCCACTGCTCGGTTGCGTCCTCGAGGAAAAAGCCGTGGCCGCGCGAGCGGTAACCGACGCAATCGCGCACGAGCAGATGGTCGGTTCCGTGGATGGTGATCCAGCGGTTGTCCGAATCCCAGACGCTCGCGCCGAGCACGCCGCTGCCGCGCATGGTGTCGCGCACGAGGTGGAAATGGATCGGGTATTTGCCGAGCACGCCGCGCTTCCCGAGATGCCGGAATTCCGCGTAGCTAATCCCGCCCGCGGAATCGCGGTGATACATGGTGTGTCCGCGCACGCCGCCCGGCTCCGCGCTTTCGACGACAACGTTGCGAGAAAGCAGCGCAACCTCGCTGCGCATGAGGCCCTCGCCGAAATGAACGTATTCAAACGGGCGATCCAGCGTGAGCCGCACGCCGTCGATTTTCGTGATGACCCGCTCCTCCGTCGCGCCCGCGAATTCTCCGTGCGGCGCCTTCTTCACCGCTCGCGCGTAGTCCTGCTCCTCTCGCGAGCCGGTGACGATGACGCGATCGCCCACCTGCCAGCCGGGCTCCGCTTCCAACTCCACTTCACTCGTGCCGACCGGCGCTATCGCGGCGAGTTTCAACCACGTGCGCGGCACCGGCGCGCCGTGGATGTCCCAGCGTCCACCACACGCGATGATGGCCGGCAGTGTCTCCGGATTCATGCCCTCGAAATACCGCAGGCGAATGGTTGCCGTAATCCCCGCCGGGATCGGCGCGTCGGATGTGCCAACCTCCAGCGCAGGCATCACGCCACCTTGAGGCACGGGCGTATCGTCGAGGCAGTCGAAACCATCTTCGCTGCACAGATCGCCGGGTGTGATGCGCAGCAATCCCACTTCGAGCCGCGTGTTTTTCTCGCGCGAAAAGGTGAGCGTGCCCGCGACGTGGATCATCCGCAACGCCGCGTCGCTCTCCATGTCGTATGTCACCACGTCACCAGCGCGCACCTGCACGCGCTCGCCCGCCTGCGGCACATGCCCACTCCACGTCGCCGCGTTCGACCACATGCCGGACTTCACCGAGCGGACGTCGAAGCTCGCAGGCTCCGCGCAAGCGAGCGAAGCGAAAAAAAGGGAGGAGAGGAGAAGGCGCATGGCGGGGAAGGGGTGTGCAGAGAGAATCCCCAGCGCGCGATTCAATTAGCGCAGGTCACGCCGTCGCCGGTGCCAAAACCTGAAAGCTCGACCAAGAAGTCGCCCGCCTGCCCCTCGCGAAGACCGGCGTGAAACTCACCGTGCTCACTCCGAAGCAGGCTGCCTATCTCGGCGTGCCGGTGGAAGGCCCTTACAAGCCGAACCACTATCGCTACTAGACCGCCCGGTTCTCCGACCGGTAGTGAAGAGCTGGTGCGCGATACAGGGTTCGAACCTGTGACCCCCTCCGTGTCAGGGAGGTGCTCTACCACTGAGCTAACCGCGCTTTCCTCGAAACGAGGGCGGGAAAGTAGGCAGGCCGTGCGGCGATGGCAAGCGGTGTTTTCCCGCGGCCGCGAGCCCGCGCACGCCACCGATTATTGATGCCTTTTTGGCTGCGCAGATTACAAACGCGGGGCCGTGCGGCGGCGCTCTGCCGCCGCATTGACCGAAAAACGGAACGTGAATCCACCCGAAAGCAAAACCATCCAAAGCGTCCGCCGCCTCATCCGCGAGATCGCCCTGCCGGCGAGCCTTTTTTCCGGGCTGAAGATCGCGCAATCGCTCGCGCCGGACAATATCATCCTCTTCCAGCGCTCCGACACCGCGGCGCTCAAGCCCGAGGGCGTGACCGCCAACTACCACCACCGCTTCGAGCTCACCGTCGTGCTCGAAAAGGCCGCGCCGGCCCGCGTCGATTACCGCACCTACCTGCTCCACCCCGGCGAATGCGTGGTCACCTTCCCGAACCAGTTCCACCACTACATGGATGTCCCGGCCGGGCGCATCGAGTGGCTCTTCATCACCTTCGAGTTGCGCTGCTCCGACGCCATCCGCGCCTTGCACAACAGCCCGCGCGTCCTCGATCGCGAAGCCATGGAACTCCTCCACGCGCTGGTCCGCGAGGCCCAGCAACCCCGCGCCGCCCAGCCCGATACCCTCGAAATCTCCTACTTCCTTTCGCGCCTCCTTCTCCACCTCCTCGGCTGCCCCTCCCTCCCCGCCGAGCGCATCGACATCCATTCCAGCGACGACGTGCGCGATGTCATCCTCGAGAGCATCAACCGCTACGTCCGCGCCCATCTCAGCCAGGCCGTCTCCATCGCCGACATCGCCGAGGAACTCGGCTACAGCGTCAGCCACCTGCGCGCCGTCTTTCGCGACCGCCTCGGCGTCAGCCTCGGTAAATACATCCGCGAATCGCGCCTCTCTGAAGCCGCCCAGCTCCTCCAGAGCGGCGACCTCAACGTCTCCGAGATCGGCGTGCGCTGCGGCTTCGAGAGCCTCTACGCCTTCTCCCGCGCCTTTCGCAAAGCCTACGGCATCCCGCCGCGCAGCTACCGCCAGCTCGTCCAGGAAGGCGGCCCCCTCCCCCTCACCGGCACCGACCGGTGAGCCTGTCATAAAGGCGGATTCGATTTGCGGCTCCCACCTTTCCGCTGATACCTCCCCGCCATGAAAGCCCTCGTCAAAGCCCAATCCGCACCCGGCCTCACCCTGCAGGACATGCCCGACCCGAAGTGCGGCCTCAACGACGTCCTCATCGAAGTCCTCAAGACCGGCATCTGCGGCACCGACCTGCACATTTACAAATGGGACGCCTGGGCGCAAAAGACCATCCCCGTCCCCATGGTCGTCGGGCACGAGTTCGTCGGGCGCGTCATCGCCACCGGTGAAAACGTCAACGACTTCTTTGCCGGCGAGATCGTCAGCGGCGAAGGCCACGTCGTATGCGGACGCTGCCGCAACTGCCTCGCCGGGCGCCGCCACCTCTGCGCCCACACCAGCGGCATCGGCGTCAACCGGCCCGGCGCCTTCGCCGAGTACCTCGCGCTCCCGATGAGCAACGTCTGGCACCACCGCCCCGGCATCGACCTCGACGTGGCCGCCATCTTCGACCCCCTCGGCAACGCCGTCCACACCGCCCTCTCCTTCGACGTCCTCGGCGAAGACGTCCTCATCACCGGCGCCGGCCCCATCGGCCTCATGGCCGCCGCCGTCGTCCGCCACGCCGGCGCCCGCTTCGTCGTCATCACCGACGTGAACGAGCACCGCCTCGCCCTCGCCAAAAAAATGGGCGTCGATGTCGCCCTCAATGTTTCCACCGGCTCCCTCGCCGACGTCCAAAAGCAGCTCGGCATGAGCGAAGGCTTCGACGTCGGCCTCGAAATGTCCGGCAACCCCGCCGCCTTCCGCTCCATGATCGACGCCATGTGCCACGGCGGCAAAATCGCCATGCTCGGCATCCCCAGCGAAGACATCGCCATCGACTGGAACAAAGTCGTCTTCAATATGCTCACCATCAAAGGCATCTACGGCCGCGAGATGTACGAGACCTGGTACAAGATGACCGTCATGATCCAGAGCGGCCTCGACATCACCCCCGCCATCACCCACCGCCTCCCCTACACCGAATTCGAGCAGGGCTTCGCCGCCATGCTCTCCGGCGGCTGCGGAAAAGTCGTCCTCGACTGGACCGCCACCCGCTAGGGTGCGCGCGACGAGCCCCTCAGCAACCGCCAGGCCCAGACACTCAGCCCCGCCGCCACCAGCGTAAGGAGCACGAACCAAGGGTCCGTCGCCAAGGGCCGCTCCACCAAGACCCGGGCCACATGAGCCAGCGCGATCAGGCCAAAGACCGTGCCGGTCGTGATGAGGTAGGCTTTCATGGGAGCGGCTTGGCAGGCTCTCGGTCAACTGTCCCAGCGCCAGCCAACAACAAAGCAGCACAGCCCGACACCGCCCGCGAGAATCCACGCAAGTAGCTGATTAGCTATGAGGCTGAGGATGAGGGCACCCAGCCCTAAGCCGACGAGGACATACAAATAGTAACGCCACGACGAGAGCAGTTCGATGATACCATCGATAAGCTCAAGCATGTTCATTGGAGGTCACGCTCGGAGCAGGGCTGTGCAGCGCTTGAGTCAGTGAAGCTAAGTGCGGCATCACTGAACTCATGGGCGGGAACTTAGAGACACGGAATAAGTCGGTCAAGGTGTGATGATGCAGGCGCGGGAGCGCCCGGCAGGTCGCGGGGGGGGGCGCGGCGGCCCCGGAGGTGCGCCCCGGGGGCCGCGCCGCCGCGCCCCCCCCGCGGGCCGCCC
>JBBQCM010000011.1:0-80820 GCA_038318725.1 Chthoniobacterales bacterium | reverse complement strand
CTTTAGCCGATAAATTTCCCTTACTAGCTGTTGCTATTACAACATTTACACCCATATTTTTTTTACATAACAGATTCAATGTATTTACATCAACATAGTTATCAATGAGCCATCGCACCGCATCCTCGCGATCCGGCGCGGCGAGTCGGAAGGCTTCCTCTTTTCCCGCCTCGTGCCGGATGAAATCGAATCCGTGAGCCTGCTCGAACGGCTCTTCGTCAAAGGCAAATCACCCGCATCGGAACAGGTGCGGCTCGCGGTGCAGGATTGCTTCAAGCGCCTGCTCGGCTTCGCGATGGAAGGCGAGGCGCGCACGTTCTTCAAAAAGCGCGCGGACGAGGAAGCGATCCGCGTCTTCGCCGACAACCTGCGCGAACTCCTGCTCGCCTCGCCGCTCGGTCAAAAGGTCACGCTCGGCATCGATCCCGGCTTCCGCACCGGCTGCAAAGTGGTGCTGCTCGACCGCCAGGGAAAGCTCCTCGCGAACGATGTGATCTATCCCGAGAAAGGCGCGCGCGATCTGGCCGAGGCGGCGGAGATGATCAAGGCCGTGGTGACGAAATACAAAGTCGAGGCCATCGCCATCGGCAACGGTACGGCCTCGCGCGAGACCGAGACCTTCATCAAAAAGCTCGGCCTGCCCGCGGCCATTCCCGTGGTCATGGTCAGCGAAAGCGGCGCGTCCATTTACTCCGCGAGCGATGTGGCGCGCGAGGAGTTCCCAGACAAGGACATCACCGTGCGCGGCGCGGTGTCGATCGGGCGGCGCTTGATGGACCCGCTCGCCGAGCTGGTGAAGCTCGATCCGAAGTCGATCGGCGTCGGCCAGTATCAGCACGACGTGGATCAAAACGCCCTCAAGCGCACCCTCGACGACGTGGTCGTGAGCTGCGTGAACAACGTCGGCGTGGAACTCAATACCGCCTCGAAGCATCTGCTCACCTACGTCTCCGGCCTGAACGCGCGCGTCGCCGCGAACATCGTCGCGCACCGCGACGAACACGGCCCCTTCAAGTCGCGCAAGGAACTGGCGAAGGTCAGCGGCCTCGGCCCGAAGGCCTTCGAGCAAGCCGCGGGCTTCCTCCGCATCCGCGACGGCGCCCACCCGCTGGACGCCAGCGCCGTGCATCCCGAGCGCTACGAACTCGTTGACAAAATGGCCGCCGATCTCGGCTGCTCCGTGCTCGATCTCCTGCGCGACAGCGGCAAGCGCGCGAAGATTCGCCCTGAGAATTATGTCACCGCCGAAGTCGGCCTGCCCACGCTGAAGGACATCCTCGCCGAACTCTCGAAACCCGGCCGCGATCCTCGCCAGCAGTTCGAGGCGTTCAGTTTCGCCGAAGGCGTCGAGAAAATGGAAGACCTCCAGCCCGGCCTAAAACTCCCCGGGATCGTCACGAATGTCACCGCCTTCGGCGCGTTTGTGGACATCGGCGTGCATCAGGACGGCCTCGTCCACATTAGCCAGATGTCCGATGATTTCGTGAAGAACCCCGCCGACGTGCTCAAGGTCGGCCAGCGCGTGCAGGCCACCGTCATGGAGATCGACCACGCCCGGAAACGCATCGCCCTTTCGCTCAAAACGAAAGTCGAGATCGGCCCGCGCGACGCCCGCCCCAAAGGCGCCGGCAGCGACCGCGACGTGCGCAAATTCCAGGACCGCGACAGCGGCGGCGGCTCCCGCCCAGCGGCGGCACCGAGTGGCCCGAGTTGGTTCGACATGGCGCAGCAGAAGAAGAATTGAGAACGTAAGAGGTTCTTCTGGCGCCCGTGCAAGAATGCACGATGACTATCTCCGTAAACCAAGCACTCATTCCCCCAATGAAGACGCGCCTGTCTCAAGCTCTCCTCGTTTCCTTCGCGGCCATTTTTTGCAGCACAGTCAATCCGGCGGCTCTCGCAGAAAACGCTGTCGTCAAAATGGCGTTGCCCGCGGATTTTCCCGAGCTCAACCGAAACGAAGATGCGAATTGGCTGACGAGCAATGGCTCGGGGATGGAATCCAAGGTCCAGAAACTCTTCTCGGTAAATTACAAGTTGTTGCGCCAACTCGATGGCTACACCCCGGACTCGATCGCGGCGGTTTTTGGGGAGCGGATGATAAAGGAGCAGGATGTGCATATCAAATTACTCCTGGCCTCGATTGCGGCGGAAAGAGGGCACGAGGAGTCTGGAAAATTCATCCTGAAGATGGCGGAGAACATCGACTATGAGACCACGATTAGCCGGCTTTACGCGCTTCGTCCGTTGGTCAATGCGCCGCATCCTCCGGAATGGGTGTTCGAGGCGGTGCATCAGGCACTCGGAGACACGCGTATCGCCACCGGAATGGAAAAATCGCGCTGGGGGCGCGGTCAGCAATTCGAGATTTCGTATCTGGCCGACGAAGAAACGTTTCTTACCTACGACTTGGGGACGGCGAAGAATCGGAAATCGGTTCCGGTGCTGATTGAAATGGCAAAACGAACCGACGGCAGCCGGGGGCCGGTCCAGGCGCTCGGTAGGATCGGCGATCCGCGCGGGATTCCCATTTGTCTCGAGTTCCTCGCGCAGGAGGATGCGGCGATCAATGCAAAGAAGGCGAGTGACTCGGCGCCCCGGGAAGAGCTGACCGGCGCGCTGGCGGGATTGAAGGCCAAGGACGCTGTGCCCACGCTCTTGAACTACCTGTATTCTGAACATGTCATAAAAGCGTTGGGTGGGATCGGCGATGAAAGGGCCATCGAGCCATTGCGGCGAATCGTGGCTTCCCACGGCCATGTGGATCCCGACCCGTATACTTGGGCAGCTCGATTTCAGCAGCGCAGCTTTGCGGCGAGGATGGCCTTGATCAAACTGGAACCGGACGACCCCGTGCCGAGGTGGATTGCCGTAACGCAGGATATGTCCTTGGAGTGGGCGCAGCGGCGGGAAGCGGTGTGGGAACTCGGCTCGCATCCAGATCCTCGCGCCATTTCACCTCTCCTCTCACTGGTGAAATCGGACTTGAATGGTGCTGTCGTCAATCAATCCATCACCGTGCTTTCCGCCTACCGCTATAAGGCGGTCGTGGCGGGACTCATCGAATGTTTCGATGCTGACTTTGCGGGAAAGTCCGATTGGAAGCGTGCCAACACACCCGCGATGTTTTCCGAAAATATCGCTAAAGCATTACATATCCTCACCGGCCAGGACTTTGGTTCAGACAAGACGCAGTGGGCGAAATGGTGGAACGAAACAGGGAAGAACATCGAAAACCTAAAATAGCCTAAAGTTGGCCCTCATGGCCTCTCGTTCCCAAATTGCACTCGGGAGCGCGCCAACGGAACCGAAGTTCTCCTTCGCAGGCGCGAGTGAGGGCAGCATGCTCGCGGGCTGAATCTTCCCCTCTCCAAGGAACAAAAGGCTGAGGTCGTGGAATCGCTGCGCCGATTTGCGGCGGAGGAACTGGATGTCGAGTGGAGCGAGGTTCGGGTGGGGTTCGTCATTGAGCATTTGCACTCGTGACCGGGATCCAGACTGTTCACTCCAAAGCTGGAGTCCGGGCGCAAAAAAATCTGGCGAGGGCGTTAAGGGCGTGCACTCTCGCCACAGATTTGACCATCCCCCAGCCCCCCATGATGACCAAGCATCTCCTCCCGATCGTCGGCCTAATGACCGCAGCGCTCCTGAACGGTTCGTGGCCCGCGCCCCTGCAGGCGGCCAGTCCGCTCGTCTTCAACAGCACCCCGCCGACGAACGACCTGAAAGGCTCGCTCGCGGCGCAGGTGCTCTTTGCCCAGAGCCAGATCCTGCCGGCGCATCCGCGCGAGGGGGACAATCAGCCCTACCTCACGAGCCTGCGCAAAAGCCTGCTGCTGGTGCGACCGGTGAAACCCGATGACACAACGCCCATGTCGGTCGTCGCGCGCGATGGCCAGGGTCGCCCGCTCGGCTCGTTGAATCTCAACCCGCCAAATCTGCTGCCGAAGACCGCCTATTTTGTCGATGGCGCGCCGGAAGGGACGATCGATTTCACGCCGAAGAGCGGCTCCACCGGCACTGTGCGCGACCGCAGCGATTTGGAAAAACTGAGCGACCGGAGCGGGGCTTTCCTGCTCGGGCAGTTGCGCCGGCATGCGCTGGTGGAAATCGAGACCGCCGATGGGCAATGGGTGCGCGACATTTACCTGCCGCAGGACAAGGCGCTGGACGGGAAGATGGTCCGCGCGAAGTCGCAGGCGGGCTACGGTTCCACGGTCTATTACAGCGGACGGCAGGCGGCGCTGTCGCGTGGGCAAAGCCTCCAGTTCAAATGCGTGAATGGCGGGTGGTTTCGCGAGGGCGATCTGGAGAACAACGCCATCACCTACGCGAGCAATACCTGGAGCGGCGTGCTGCCGGCGGAATGGATCGCGCCCGGGCTGACGCTCCAGTTTCGCCAGGGAAACCTCACCGGCGAACTCACCGCGCTGAAAGTGGGCGCGCCGAGCCAGCTCCTCATCCACACCATCGACATCGGCATGCTCACGCCGCCGCGCGGCGCCTTTGAATTTGCCAGGGACCCCGAAGCGCACCGCGAGTATTTCCAGACCGTGCCGACGAGCCGGCTCATCGTGGCGCAATACGCGCCGCTTTCCCTCCCCGAGGTGATGCTGCCCTCCGGCACACTGCTCACCGAGCTCGATGAGAGCGAAGGCGGCTGGCACACCGGCACGATGCGCCAGAGCATCGGCAAGGAGCTGATCTCGCACGGCATCGACAACGCGAACTACGGGCTGAACAGCACCTCGGGCCAGGGCGAGAAGAGCCACCCGTATGTGGTGGCGCAACTCGCCGCGCACAACAACCGCGGCAAATACGCGAACGGCATCCAGGTGCATGGCGGCTCGGGCGGCGGCGGGATCGTGACGCTCGACCAGTCGATCGGCAACGAACTCAGCCACGAGGTCGGGCACAACTACGGGCTCGGGCATTACGTCGATGGCTTCAAAGGCTCGGTGCATCGCCCCGCCGACCAGATCAATTCCACATGGGGCTGGGACGCCGACAAAGGGCGCTTCATCCCGAACTTCTCCCCGATCCGCAGCGGCAAGGAGACGTGCGTGGAAAAGGAATGCCAGCCGCCGTTCGACGGCCGCTCCTTCGGGCTCGACGCCATGGCCGGCGGCGCGCCGTTTTCGGGCTTCAACCGTTTCACGCTCTACACGCCGAATACCGCGGCGATCATCCAGCGCTTCCTCGAAAGCAAGGCGGTCTTCGATGCCGGCTCGCCGACGGGCTTCAGTAAATGGAACGCGAGCACCGCGCGCATGGAGCCCTACCGCCACAGCGTCGAGGTGAGTCGCGAGATCACGGCGCCGGGGAAGGATCTCAGCGAGGCCGCGCTCGCCGCCCTGCTCGCGGAATACGATCTCGTGACCGTGGCGATGGGCGATGGCAACTGGACCCATGACATTCACCTCCCGCCCGCCGCGGCGGTGCACCGCGGGCGCGTCGTCGCGATCAATCACGACGCCGGTTATGCCAGCGTCCTTTTCGCCAATGGCCAGCAGGTCAACGTCGCGCGTGGTTTCAAGAAGAGCTACACCTCCGACGGCCAACGCTGGAACGAAGGTGCCGCCGCCGAGCGCGGCCTCGAACGCAAGCCGCAGGCCTTCGGCGTGCCGGTGGTCACGCTGGTCGGCTATTACGACCCGCTCGGCCAGCAACGGACCTACATCTACCCGGCGCTGCACGGCGCCTACGGCTTCTGCTACGGCGACGACAGCAGCACCTTGAACACCGCGGACTGCGAGCTGCAAGTCGAGACCCGCACCGGCGTGCTGCGCTTCCGCCTCGCCAACTACCGACTCGGGGGCCGCTACATGAACAAGTTTCACGTCAACGTGCCCGAGGCCAGCCAGCCGCGCAGCGTCGCCGTGGTCAGCCGGGGCAAGGTGCTCGACAAAAAGCCGATCACGCCGGTGACCGAAAAACTCGCGGTAACCGTGAACGGCATCCCGATGGCGTCCAAGCCCGCGGCCCCGGTCAATGCCCGGCCGGTCCCGGGCGCGCCGTGGTGACAAGCCGGTTTTTCGACGCTGACCAACATCACCACGAACGACCACGGCAACGAGCGGACGGTGACCGACGTGACCGCAAGCCCCGGCCCGAGGTTTTCACCAAGTGGAGATCACCAAACCCGTATCTCGACTGACAATAACGACGTCACCGCGTTCGGCGCTTTCGTGGATATCGGCGTGCATCAGGACGGCCTCGTCCACATCAGCCAGATGAGCGACGACTTCGTGAAAAACCCGAGCGAGGTCCTCAAGGTCGGCCAGCGCGTGCAGGCCACCGTCATGGAGATCGACCACGCCCGGAAACGCATCGCCCTTTCGCTCAAAACGAAAGTCGACATCGGCCCCCGCGGCGACCGCAAAGCCGAAGCCGGTAACCGCGACGTGCAGCGCTACACCGGCAGCGGCGGCGGCAAGCCGGGTGCCCCGTCAGGCCCCGACTGGTTCACACTCGCGCAGCAGAAGAAGAACTGAGCGCCCCTGTTCTCACGCGGGTGCCAATGCGGGTGAGGGGACGTGCTCGAGGTCAGGACGGCGACGGGCGATTTCCTCGGAGACCTCGGCGGCATATTCCAGGAGGAGACGCTTTTCACGCTCGCTAAGCTGGCGCGGCTTCATGTCCAGCAGGCAAAGTGAGCCGATCGGCTGTCCATTGGGCGCGAGAATGGGAGCCCCGGCATAGAAACGAATGCCATGCTCTTTGAGGAGCGGGTTATTGGCAAAACGCCGGTCCCGCGCGAGGTCCTCGATGACCATCACCTGATTTTTCGCGACGACGTGTCCGCAGACGGAGAGGCTGCGTGGCGACTGCCGCGCCTTGGCCAGCTCTTCGGGCAGGCCGGTCTGCGATTTGAAAAACTGCCGGTCGCGATCGATGAAGGTGATGAGGGCCACGGGCACTTCGAAGACGCGCGCGAGTTTCGCCGTAATGCGGTCGAAAACCGGTTCGGGTTCTGTGTCGAGGAGGTTGAGCGCAACGAGCGCGGCAAGGCGCTCCTCTTCGTCCTCGGGGATGGGCGCGGGCGTCATCTCGTCAGTCATCGGCGGGGCGAGCTTCGCGATCTGCACCAGCGCCTCGGCCAGCGTCGTGACCACTTCGTCGGCGCCTGAGTCGCGCAGGCGCTTGGACGTTTCGGTGAGATCTTCGGTGGATCCCCAGAGACCGATCACGATTTTTTGTTTGGGCAAAAGCGCACGCAACTTCACGCAGAGATACCGCGCATGAATGACGGTGGAAGGGGCTACGACGGAGATGCAAACGACATCCACGCCGGCTTTTTCCACCAGTTCGAGCAACTCTCCGGCGACGAGTTTGGCGGGGGCATTTTGCGCTCCGAAGCCCTGCTGACGCAGTAGTTGCACCAGCATGACACCGGCCAGTTCGTCGCGCTCCGCACGGGCTGGCAGGCAGTAAACGCGGCAGTCCGGCGCAATCGCCGGCGGCGGTGGTGCGGTCTCGTCGGCCGCGGCCTCCGCTTTTTCCTCGTCCACCTTTGTCGGCACTGCCGGCCGGGTGCCGAGTTCTTCAATAATGTCGCGCAGGTTCAGGGCAACTTGCGCGCGTTGCTCGTCATCCAGACTCTCGATCCGATGATCGGCCTCCGCCGCGACGATCACCGGGAGCAGGACGGTGTCGTAGAGTTCGGTGAGGGAATGGGCTTTCAAATAGCCGTCGATCAACTCCATCTCGTCATTCTCGCCGACCTTGAGAAGCCGATGATAGCAATCTTCCGCGGGCGTCAGCGCTTCCTCATCGCTGAGCACCACGCTGAGAAAGGCGAGCCGGGGAATGTGCCGGCCCATGACCACGAGGCAGACCGTGAGCGGCGTGGCCAGAACGAGCCCGACCGCCCCCCAGAGCCACGTCCAAAAGACGGCGGCGATGATCAGCGCGATGGAGGAGACGCCGGTGCTGGCTCCGTAGAGCCAGGGTTCCATGAGGTTATTGCTCAAAAGTTCCAGCACGACAAAAAGCCCGATCGCGAGCAGCGGCTGCGTCCAGCCCGGCGAGGCTGCGAGAGCCAGGATGATCGGGAAAGCGGCCGCAATCCAAGGTCCGACGTAGGGGATGAAGCGCAGGACGGTGGCAAACGCACCCCACAGCACGGCATTCGGCACCCCGATGAAATAGAGGCCCACCGCGACCGGCACGCCGTAGGTGACGTTCACGATGAGTTGCATGAGGAGATAGCGGGAAACGCGGGCCCCGGCGTCGTCCATGGCGCGGGTGGTCGCGCTGATGCGGCCCTGGCCGATGAGCCGGATGAGCCGACTGCGCAAATCTTCGCGCTGCAGGAGCATGAAGATGACCAGTAACAGCACGAGCGCGGCCGTGCCGAGCCCGCTGATGAGCGCCGGGATGATCGACTGCGCGACGTCCAAGGGGTTGTCCTTCGAGGTTTCGACAACCTTCACGGGCACCACGGGCACCGACTCGCCAGGCGGCGAGTCGGTCGGTCGCGTCACCGTGGGCGCAGGTGTCTCGGTGCCGGGCAGCTCGTTCTTCAACTCCTGAATGGTCTGCGAAAACCGCGAAAATTTACCGTCTTTCTCAGTATGAAAGAGCCGCAGTTTGACGCGAATGTTGTCCTTGTAATCCGGAAGCTTCGTCGCGAGATCGATGACTTGGCGCGTGAGCACATAGCCCGCGGCACCGGTGCCGGTGACGACGAGTGTGACGACGAGGAGCACCGCACCGATGCGGCCCAGCCAGCGCTCCAGCCGGGTGACGAGCGGCGCGAGGAGAAAGGTGAGCAGCGACGCCAGCGCCAGCGGAATGAGGAGCTCGCTCGCAAAATAAAGCGCCCCCACGATAAAGGAGGTGAGGGCGAGCATCCAGAGGCCGGTCAAAGCATCGGCGGCGGTTTTTGTTTTGGAGGGTTGCATGCTGGCGGTGCGGGATTCCTCTCGCTTATCGTTCGCCGCTCAAGCCGCGCGCGGTTCTTTCGCTCGGTGACCGCCGGCGCACGCAAGCCTCGCTCCGGAGGCCGCCCAGGGCACCTCTCAGACGACGAGGCAAACGCCCCCAATTTTCGGCTTCATTCAGCGGCGTGAAGGGCTAGTTTCGGCACCTCCCAATGCGCTATCTCTCCCTGACACTTTTCATCGCTGCACTGATCCTGATGCAGGTTCTCCTCGGCGGCGCGGGGCTGGTTTTCAGTCTGCCGGGGAGCATTCTACTGGGGTTGGCCGGGGTCTCGCTCGCTTTCGTTAAGCGGGAGAATCCGCGGGGCGCGATGTCTTTGTGCACGGGACTGTCGGTCCTGCTCCTGGCGGGCTATGTCATCGTTCGCACGCAGTTTTCACCCGTCGAATACCTCGCGCGCTGGGATCTTTTCCTCGTGCTGGGGGCGGTGGTGGCCTACTTCGCGGTGAGCTGCCACTTCGTCCGCACCCGCGACCGGCTGATCCTCGTGGGGGCGCTGCTGGCGGTGGCGCTGGTGCATATCGGGATCGGGGTGGTGCAGTTCAAGCAGGAGGACAATTACATGCTGCTGCCGGGGATCATCCGTTCGGAGTGGGATTGGCGGGCCAGCGGGTTTTATATCTACCCGAATCATTTGGCGGGCCTCCTCGAAATGCTGGGCATGATCGCGCTGGGCCTTTGCTGCTGGGGTCGCGTGTCCAGCGGGGTGCGGATTCTCACGGGCTGGTGCGCGCTGATGAGCATTGCAGGGATCGCGCTGACGGGGAGTCGAGGAGGCTATCTGAGCACCGTGGTGGGCTTATTCTTTTTTGTGGTGTTCAGTCTGTGGCTGGTCCGGCAGCTCCGACCGGAGCGGCTCTGGCCCATGATGGCGGCGGTCCTGATTGGGTTGGGGCTGCTGGTTGGCGGGGTTGTCTTTTTCATGGCGAAAAGCGACCTGATCCAGAAGCGGCTGACGACGATTCTGGGCGAGCGCCCCATCGGAGCCCCAATGGATTCGCCGACGAACATGCGCATCTTCATGTGGAAGGCGGCGCTGCAGCAGTATGAACTGAGCCCGGCGGTTGGGACGGGGAGCGGGACGTATCTTTACTACGGACGGCAGTTTCGTTCGCCGTATGTGCAGAACGATCCGATGTTTGTCCACAATGATTACCTGCACCTGCTGGCCGAGTATGGGGTGATCGGAGCCGCGCTGGGCGGAGTCTTTTTGCTGCTCCATCTCGGAGCCGGGCTGGGCGGTTTGAAAAAAATCGTCGATCGCAAACTGAAGCTGGAATGGGAGACCACGGGCAATGAACTGGCGCTGGCGGTCGGTGCGCTCTCCGGGATCATGGCGCTGCTCTTTCACTCACTGCTCGATTTTAACTTTCACCTGCCGGCCAATCTGCTGCTCGGGGCCGTCCTTTTCGCCGTCCTCGCGACGCCGAGTGCGGAGCCGTCTGGTGCCGGGCACCGGTTCGGTCCGGCGTGGCTGGTCTGGGTGGCCCCGGCGTCGGCAGTGGCGTTGCTGGTTTTGGCCGTTCCGCTGATGCCGGGGGAGTATTTTGGCGAAATGGCCCGCCGGGCGCAGCGCGACCGCCGCTATGAGGAGGCCCGCGCGCTCGCGGAGCGCGCGCTCACTTATGAGCGGAAGAACCCGAACATCTGGTTCACGCTCGGCGAGGCCCGGCATTATCTGACGCTCGGAGTGGAGGACCCGGTGGGTTTGGCCGCGATGCACGAGCAGGCGGCCGAGGCTTACGCGGAGGGCCTGAAGCTTTTTCCGCAGGACACGCGGCTTCTTTTGAAATTCGGCCAGACGCTCGACCTGTCGGGACGCTTCGAGGAGGCCGAGGCGGTCTATCAGCGGGCTCTCGAGGGCGATCCAAACTTTGGCAACGTCTATGCCTACTTCGGCCTGCATTTTAAAATGCGGAGCCAGCTCGACCGGGCGGAAAAATATTTCCGCAAGGCCTACGATCTCGGCGAAGGGCAGATTTCTGGCAAAGCTCTGCAGGAGATCGAGAAATTTAGGAAAAGCGAAGTGGGCAGGCGTCTGCTCTCCACCCCGCCCGACGCGCCCGGCGAACCCGCGGCCCCCGCACCGACCCCGGACCAATGAGGGAGCCTGGGCCCGGGGCCGCTCCCCTCCCGCCGGACCCGGTGATTTTCCAAATCACCGCGGGCACGCTGAGCCGTGCGCTGGTGCTGCTGCGCCGGGTGCTCGGATGGCTCACGCTCTCGTACGCCGGCGGCCTGCTCCTCGGCATGATCGCGCTCGAGTGGTGGGGCGAACGGCTCTGGGTGCTCAGTCTGCTGCTTTACGCGCCCGCGCAGACGCTGCTGCTGCCGCTGCTCGTGCTGACGCCGCTTTGCCTGCTCGCGCGTCCGCGGCTTTGCCGGTGGCATCTGGCCTGCGTGCTGGTGCTGGCCTTTGGTTACATGACCTTCAGTTGGTCAGGATCGGCGCGGCGCGACGAACGGATGATCACGGCGGTGACCTTCAACTTTGGCGAAAGCAACCGCCCGCAGTTCGCGGAATTCCTCGACCGCGAAAAGCCGGATTTCATCCTGCTTCAGGACGCGCGTCATCGCGGTCCGGAGTTCGCGGCGAAGATGCCCGGGATGTTTGTCGCCGGGCATGGCGAGTTCGTGCTCGTGAGCCGGTATCCGATCCAGAAATCCGCGCCGGTCACCGAGCCGAACTGGACGGGGAAGCCGGTCGCGGCGCGCTTCGAGGTGCTGGTCAAAGACCGTCCGCTGATCCTCTACAGTGTCCATCTGCCGACGCCGCGGGAGGAACTGGCACGCTTCCTCGGAGGGCGGCGCATCCTCGGCGATCTCGTGGGCCGCAGGCACCGCGAGCCGGGCTTCGGCAACTTTCGCGAGTGGCTCGCGCAGCGCATCCAGCTCGCCCGCGGGCTGGCAAAGGTCTTTCACGACGAAACGCAGCCTTTTCTGGTCGCGGGCGATTTCAACGTGCCCGACCACGGCTACATCTATCATCTCTTCGCGGGGGAAATGACGGATGCCTTTGACGCCGCGGGCCGCGGTTGGGGGCTGACCTTTCCGGGGACGACGCGCAATCCAATCGCGGGTTTCGGTCCGTGGCTGCGGCTGGACTTTCTCTTCGCCGGCCGCGGCTGGCGGCCCGTCGAGTGCCGCCCGGAGCCGGGCAGCAAATCGCAGCACAAAGCCGTGCTCGCCCGCTTCGAACCTCGCCCCGAAAAATGACTGCCGGAGATCCTCAGCTCCCCCCAGAAAAGAACCGCCCGTGGATTGTCCTCGGGGTCGTTTTCGTGCTCGCGTTCGACCTCGCGTTTTTCTGGCAACGCGTCGGCGGCGCGCAGCGGAGCGAATTTGGCGGGCACCCGGATGAGGCCGGGCACTACGTCACGGGGCTTTTCATCCGCGACGCCGTGGCGGCGCTGCCGCAGTTCGCTGCGGAAAAAAATCCGGGGGCCAAGTTTCTGGCGGCGAAGATTTTTGCCGAGACCTACTACGCGCACTATCCGAAGGTCGGCCTCGGCGTGTGGCCGCCGTTTTTCTATGTAGTGCAGGCGGCGTGGACGCTGCCGCTTTCGCCCTCCCGCACCTCCCTCCTGCTGCTCATGTGTGCGCTCGCTGCGGCTGTGGCGGTGCAGCTTTTTCGGGTGTTGCGCGAGGAGTTTGGCCTGTGGCCGGCGGTCTTTGGCGCGGGGCTCTGGATCTCGCTGCCGCTGGTCCGCAGTTATTACGGGATGGTCATGGCGGAGACGCTGAGCACGCTGCTGATGTTCGGCGCGGTGCTCGCGTTCGGCGATTTCCTCGACCGTGAAAAGCGCGGAGACGCCCTGCGCTTCGGCCTCTTCTCGGCGCTGGCCATTCTGACCAAAGGAACCGGCCTCGCGCTCGCGCTCGCCGCGCCACTCGCGCTGCTTTTCACGCGCCGCTGGCACCTGCTGAAACGCCCGGCGCTCTGGCTGGCGGTGATGATCGTCGCCGTCCTTGCCGGCCCGTGGACCTGGGCCACGCGCAACCTCGGAAAGGGCGGCTGGGAGGAACCGGTCCCCTCGTGGCATTTCACCCGCGAGGCGCTGCCCTATTATGTGGGGAAGTTTGGCCTCAGCCTCGGCATCTTGGTGTTGCTCCTGTTTTGCATCGGGGTGGTGTTGAAGTTTCGCACGCCTCCGGAAAATCGGGGCCGCTGGGCGGCGGCGGGTGCACTCGTCCTTGCGGTCATCGTCTTTCAATCCATCGCCCCCGTTGGTTTGGAAGCGCGCCATTTGCTCCCGGCCCTGCCCGCCGCGATGCTCTTCGTCGTCGCAGGACTCGGGGCGCTCACGCAATCGCGCGGGCCCGCCGCCGCCGGGCTGGCCGCGGTGCTCGTCCTCGGCTCCGCGCTGTGGCCGTTTTCCGAGAAAGGTTTCGTCGGTTTCGCTCCGCTCGCCGAAACGATGCTGGCCGAGTCGGGCCCCGCGGATGTCGTGCTCGTGTCTTCCGATGCGCGTGGGGAGGGGATGTTCATTTCCGAGGTCGCCATGCGCGAGGCGCGGCCCGGCCACGTCATCCAGCGGGCCAGCAAAGCGCTGGCGACCAGCACCTGGAGCGGACGGGGCTATGCGCCGCTCTACAAAAGCGACGAGGATCTCCTCGCCTTTTTGCTCAGCGGGAAAATCCAGTATGTGGCGCTCGATGATGCCGTGCCGGACGACAAACGTCGCGCCCACCAGGATCAACTCAAACGCGTCATCGATCAGAACCCCGATAACTTCTGGGCGGTGGCGAGTTCCGAGATCACCCGCGACGGCGAGCGGCAGCTCGCGCCAGTGAAGCTTTACAAAATCCAGCGCAGAAATTGATTTTCGCCCGCGCCGGGTTTGGCGCATCCTCCCCGATCCTCGCCCGATGACTCCGATACCGAAGTTTCAAAAGCTCTCCATCCTCGTGGCTGCCTACAACGAGGAGGAAAGCCTGCGCGCGAGCATGGAGGCGGTGCTCGCCGCGCCCCTGCCCGGCGGGCTGACGCGCGAAATCGTGATCGTGAACGACGGCTCAAAGGACGGGACCTGGCGCGTGGCGCAGGAACTCGCCGCCGAGCACCCGGAGATTCGCGCTTTCGAGCAGACGCCGAATCAGGGCAAAGGCGCGGCCCTGCGCCGGGCGATCGCCGAGTCCACCGGCGACCTCGCCATTTTCCAGGACGCCGATCTCG
This sequence comes from Chthoniobacterales bacterium, assembly GCA_038318725.1. GTDB lineage: Bacteria > Verrucomicrobiota > Verrucomicrobiia > Chthoniobacterales > Chthoniobacteraceae > Chthoniobacter. Next base: position 66,698 of record JBBQCM010000011.1, on the reverse strand, counting down.
AGTACGACCCGAACGATTATCCGCGGATGCTTCGGCCGATTCTCGAAGGAAAGGCCGACGTGGTTTTCGGCAGCCGGTTCGCCGGGGAAGAGCGCCGCGTGCTCTACTTCTGGCACTCGCAGGCGAACAACTTTCTCACGCTGCTTTCAAACATGCTCAATGACACGAACTTCACCGACATGGAGACGTGCTACAAGGCGTTCGTGAGCGCGGCGCTGAAGGCGATCCCGCTGGAGTCGAATCGCTTTGGCATCGAGCCGGAGATCACCGCGAAAGTCGCGCGCAACCGGTTGCGGATGTTTGAGGTGCCGATCAGCTACAACGGACGGCGCTACGACGAGGGCAAAAAGATCACCTGGCGCGATGGGGCGGCGGCGCTGTGGTTCATTTTCAAATACCGCTTTTCCAGCAACTATTCCGACCCCGGCAAGGTCACGCTCGACGCGATGGAGCAGGCCCCGCAGTTCAACGAGTGGATGTATGAAAGCGTGAAGCCGTGGCTTGGCGCACGCGTCGCGGAACTCGGTGTGGGGCGCGGAAATTTGAGCAAACACATCCGCCGCCACGAGCATGTGCTGCTCACAGATTACCGAATCGACTACCTCACCGAGCTGCAAAGCAAATGGTCTGAGCAGCGTCATCTGAAGATCGGCAAACTCGATATGACGGCGCGCGAGGACTACGAACAGCTCCGCGAATTCGCGCCGGACAGCGTGGTTTTTCTCAACGTGCTCGAACACATCGAAGACGACCGCGCCGTGCTGCGGAGCCTGATGGAGACAGTGCCGGCGGGCTGCCGGGTGGTCGTGCTCGTGCCGTTCAACATGAAGCTCTATAGCGAATTTGACCGCGCGCTCGGCCACTTCCGGCGCTACGCGAAAGGCGAACTCGACGACAAAATGCGCGAGGCCGGCTTTGAGGTGGAGAAGCAGTTTTACTTCAACAAGTTCGGCATCTTCGCCTGGTACGCGGCGAACACGCTCGGCGGGCAAAAAGCGCTGAAGCCCTGGCAACTCAAGCTCTACGGCATGTTGACGCCAGTCTTCCGCGTGCTTGATGCGATCCTGCCGACGAGCGGGCTTTCGACGGTGGTCGTGGGACGGAAAGCCGCGGCGGCGCCGGCGGCTGTGGAGCCAACCCGGCATCACGAAATCGCCGATGCCCGCTGACGACGCGCTCGACGCCGAGCGCGTCATCCGCCCGCAGCGCGGCTTCATCGCCGTCGATTTCGGCGAACTGTGGCGCTACCGCGAACTGTTCGGCTTTCTCGCGTGGCGCGACATCCTCGTGCGCTACAAGCAGACCTACCTCGGCGTCGCCTGGGTGGTGCTCCAGCCAGTGCTGACGATGGTCGTTTTCACCGTGCTCTTTGGGCGTTTCGCGAAGTTTCCGACGAACGGTGCGCCGTACGAAATCATCGTCTTTGCCGCGTTGCTGCCGTGGCAGTTCTTTGCCAATACGCTCGGCGAAAGCAGCAACTCGCTGGTCGCTTCCGCGCGGATCATTTCGCGCGTCTATTTTCCGCGGCTGATCATCCCGGCGAGCGTGGTCTGCAGCGGCGTGGTCGAGGCGGTCATCTCGCTGGCGATCCTCTTCATCCTCATGCCGTGCTACGGCGTCGCCTTTCGCCCGACGCTGCTGCTGCTGCCGGTATTTTTTGCGCTCACGTTTCTGATCACGTTTGCGGCGGGCGCGTGGTTCAGCGCGCTGAATGTGAAGTATCGCGATGTGCGCTACGTCGTGCCGTTCATCACGCGGCTGGGGATGTATGTCACGCCGGTGGTGTTTTTGTGGGCGACTTGGGTGCCCGCGAAATGGCGGCTGTGGTTTTGCCTGAACCCGCTCGTCGGGATCATCGACGGCTTCCGCTGGTGCGTGCTCGGGCCGGGCTTCGAGCCATACTGGCCGGGCTTTTGGCTGGGTGTGGCGGTGACTGTGGTGCTCCTCGTGACCGGCATGGTCTATTTTCGGAACACGGAAAAAACCTTCGCCGACGTGATCTGATGGCCGCGATCACCGTCAGCCAGCTCGGCAAAAAGTACCGGCTCGGCGCGCAGACGCATGACACGCTGCGCGATCAACTGGCCGGCTTGTTTCGCGGCGGAGCGAAGAAAGAGGCGCAGGAATTTTGGGCGTTGAAGGACGTGAGTTTTCAGATCGAGAAAGGCGACATCGTCGGTGTGATCGGGCGCAACGGCGCGGGCAAATCCACGCTCCTGAAAATCCTCAGCCAGATCACCGAACCGACCGAGGGCGAAGTGCGCATCCGCGGGCGGGTCGCGAGTTTGCTGGAGGTCGGCACGGGCTTTCACTCCGAACTGACGGGTCGCGAAAACGTCTTCCTCAATGGCGCAATCCTCGGCATGACGCGTGCGGAAATCGCCCGCAAGTTTGGCGAAATCGCCGCCTTCGCCGAGATGGACAGCTTCCTCGATACACCGGTGAAGCATTACTCCAGCGGTATGACCACGCGCCTCGCCTTCGCCGTCGCCGCGCATCTGGAGCCGGAGATTCTGATCATCGACGAAGTGCTCGCGGTCGGCGATGCGGCCTTCCAAAAAAAGTGCCTCGGCAAGATGGGCGAGGTCGCGCGCGCGGGTCGAACGGTCATTTTTGTCAGCCACAATATGGCGGCGATCACCTCGCTGTGCCTGCGCGGCATCTATCTCGAAAAGGGGCGGCTCAAGGCGCTCGGGCCGGTCCAGGAAATCGTCGAGACCTACATGCGCGACGCGCTGCCGCCGGGGCAAAAGAGCGGCTTTCGCCGCGGCGAGGTTCGTGGCTCGGGGCGGGTGAAGTTCACGAACCTCGAAGTCTTTTCGCGCGACCGGATCGCGGCGCCGGTTGTGGGCGAAGGGCTTACGATCCGCGCAACCTACGAGGCGGTGGAAGAAAATCTGCCGATCCGCTTTGTGGTGAATGTCTATGACAGCAGCCAGGTGCGGATCTTCGCGCTCGACAGCTTCACCGACCGCGCGCTACCGCTGCTCTTTCCGAAAACGGGCACGCTTGTCCTGGAGATTCCGCCGCACTTTGCGCTCACGCCGGGCCGCTATCAGATGGAACTCGTGGCCTTCATCGACGAAGAGGCTGCGGACCATGTGCCGGGCGCGCTCGATTTCGAGATGGAAGACGGCGACTTCTTTGGCAACGGTCGCAAGACGCACAACCCGGCGGCGGTCATCATCAAAAACCAATGGTCGCTGGCCCCCGCCGATCCCGCCCCCCGATGAGCTTCTACAAGACGATCAAGCGACCTTTTGGCCTGACCTACTACTACGTGAAAGACGAGGTGCTTCCGGTGTGGCGGCAGACGCTCCGGCGCGCGGACGCGCGGCGCGAAGTGAACCGCCGCAGCGCCTTCATGCTGCCGGGTGTGACGCTCACGGAGTTGATCGGCGCACACGCCTTTTCCGGCGAACTCATCATGGACCAGATGTGCATGCCGCCGCATGCCTTTCAGGATGCGACGATGAACGACCACGACGACATCCGTCCGCTGCTCGCCATCGCGCAGGCGACACAGCCGCGGACGATTGTCGAACTCGGCACGGCGCACGGCAGCACCGTGGCGAATCTGTGCAAGTTCTGCCCGGACGCGCACGTCTGGACGGTGAACGCGCCCGCCGAGGACATGACCGGCGACATCACGACTTTCGAGCTGTCGAAACAGAGCATCGGCGAGGTCTATCGGCAGCACGGTTTCGCCGCGCGGGTGACGCAGATTTTTGCCAACACGCTGGATCTGGAAATGGGCGAGTATCTCGGAGAAACGCGGATCGACTTCGGGATCATCGACGCCTGCCACGACACGGAGTTTGTGATGAACGATTTCTCGAAGCTACTGCCGTGGATGAGTGAGCGTGGCGTGATTGTTTTTCACGACACGCATCCGAGCATGCGGCGGCATTTGTTTGGCAGCTATCGCGCGTGCGTGCGGCTGCGCGAGCAGGGCTACGATATCCGGCATCTGCGCGAAACGTGGTGGGGTGTCTGGACGAAAAAACTGGGATGAGCTGCCCCTCGCTCGCTGAACTGCCGCCACCGCCGCCGGGCCGCACGGGCTGGCCGTGGACGGAGGAGTGCGCGCCGTGCGCCGAGGCGCTGCCGCGGATTACGCTCATTACTCCGAGCTACATGCAGGGCGGCTTTATCGAGCAGACGATCCGCGCGGGGCTGCTTCAGGGTTATCCCGATCTTGAATACTTCATCCTCGATGGCGGGAGTACGGATGGAACGCGGGAGATCATCCGCAAATACGAGCCGTGGCTCGCCGGCTGGCGCTGCGAAAAGGATGCCGGGCAGTCCGCGACGATCAATGAAGGCTGGGCACGGGCGACCGGCGAGGTGCTCGCGTGGATCAACAGCGACGACTGGTATCATCCCGGCGCGCTCGTGGCGGCCGGGCGGGGCTTCGCGGCGGAGCCGGCGGTCGCGTGGCTGAGCGGGGCGGTGGATGATGTGGATGTCGCGGGTGTGTTTCACAAACGCCACCCGGCCGCGCCGACGCCGCTGGCGCGCGCGCTCGGGCGGAAAGATTGTGGTTATTACCAGCCGGGCATGTTTTGGCGGCGCGCGCTGATCGAGAAAGTCGGGTCGCTCGATACGCAGTTGAACTGCGCCTTCGATCAGGATTTCTGGATTCGCAGCCTGCTCGCGGGTTTTGTGATGACGGTGATCCCGGAACCGATGGCGTGCTTTCGAGTCCACGGCGGGAGCAAGACGGGCGGCCTTTCGCCGCGGGTCATCGTGGAGGACTGGGCGCTGCTCGCGCGCTACGGCGAGCAGCTCGCGCCGGAGGAACGGCGGCAGGCGGAGGCGTGGCTGCGGGAGTACGAGGCGGACTATCTCGTGGCGACCGCCTACACCCTGCTCGCGGCGGGGCGGCGGGGCGAGGCACTGCGCTACCTGCTCCAAAAGCTGGCACTCGCGCCGTTGGTCCGTCCGCGGCGTGCGTGGCTGGGTGCGGTTTTGCGGACGCTGGTGACGGGCATGCCGCCGGCGTGGTTTGGGCGGTGAGCGTTACTGCTTCACGATCAGTGCGGAGCCGGATTTGTCGGGGAGTGGGATGGCGGGTTCGGGTTTGCCGGCGAGGAATTCGGTGACGGCGCGGCGGGAGCCGGGCCAGGCGTTGTAGTCGTGGACGACGAGCATGCCGCCGGCGGGCACTTTGGGGTAAAAGTAGTGGAGCGCGGCGAGGATCGGCTCGTAAAGGTCGGCGTCGATGTGGACGAAGGCGAACTGCTTTTCCTCCCAGCCTGCCGGGACGGTGGAGGGAAAAAAGCCGGCGTGGACGATGATGTTTTCCGGCTGCCGCGGGGCGATACGGCGGAGGACCACATCGACGCTGGTGTCGGCAAATTCGGCGGCGACTTTCAGGCCGGTGACCGCGGATTCGGAACGCATGTCGCTTTCGGCGAAGCCCGAGAAGGTGTCGAAAAGATGCAGCGGGCGTTCGGGGAGGTAGTGGTGGAAAAGGCGCGCGGTGTGGCCCTGATAGACGCCGAGTTCAGCGAGGTCGCCGGGGATTTTGTGCTCCAAGATCGTGCGCAGGAGGAGGATGAGCATGTCGCGGCGGACGAGGTCGCAGGTGTGAAATTCGGTGATCCCCCGCTCCACGGGATCGTCGGGAAGAAAGAAGCCGCCGGTCTCTTTCGCAAAATCCGGGCGGTACCAGCGCGAGGTGGGATGGATGTCCATCTGCCCCTGAAGAAAGTAGGCGGTGCGGGCGAAGGCGGGTGTGAGGTGATGCTCCCAGCGCTTGAGCTGATGCAGCGCGCGCGCGCGCGCCGCGGCGAGGTAGCGGCGGGGATCGGCGGCGATGCGGGAGAGCTTGGCGAGCATGGGCGGGAAAGGCGGGGCAGGTAATCACAGACGGTGGCCAGCGGAAACCGCATTCTCCGCGAGGGCGGCGGCGTTGGGGCTGGACACGCGCGGCGGGTCATTTTCATTGTCGGCTTCCCGTGCCGCAGTCAGCCCCGCCACTTTCTCAAAACCCCGCGCAGCGGCTTTCCGCCGCCGTGGCGTGGCGCTGGGAAAAAATGACCCTGGCGGTGCGCGGGCGCTTTATCCGCAAAGGCGGGGCGGCCTACATCCGCTGGCGCTGGCCGTGGCCGATGAGCAAGCCGTGGGAGCGCGCGGCGATCCGGCTCTGCTCGCGCGGCGGTGGGGTGGGGGATGAGCTGATGTGTACGCCGATTTTCCGCGAAATCCGCCGCCGCAATCCAGCGTGCCGCATCACCTTTCTCTCGCGGCACGCGGGGATGTTTCGTTCGAATCCGCATCTCCACACGGTCGAGCCTTTTTCCGCAAAAGGATGCCGCACGGCTTTCCAGCTCACCTACCTGCCGGTTCTGCCGCCGCCGCGTCCGTTGATCACGCTCATGGCGGAATGCGTGGGGCTCGAACTGCGCTCCGAGCAACTCGATCCGCCGGATGTCTCGCCATCGCCGGAGCTGCGGGAAAAGATCGCGGCCATCCCCGGGCCGCGCATTCTCGTGCAACCGCGGTCGAGCCACTGGACGCCGAATAAGGCGTGGCCTGCGGCGTCGTGGAAATCGCTCATCGAAAAACTCACCGAGCGTTTTGAGGTCATCGAAGTCGGCACGCAGCCACTTTTTCCAAGGCACGATTTCGGGCTGCGCTTTCACACTTTCGCCGGGACCACGACGCTCACGGATTTCGTCTGGTTGGTCGGACAGGGCAGCGTTTTCGTCGGTCCGTCGTCGGGCGGCATGCACATTGCGAACGCCTTTTGCGTGCCGTCGGTCATCATCTTCGGCGGCTACGAATCGCCCGCCGGCTACGGGTATCCGTTCGCCGGCGCGCTCTACAGCGGCGTCGCTTGCGCGCCGTGCTGGATGACGGAGCCGTGCCCGTTTGATTTGAAATGCCTGCGAATGATTTCGCCAGAGACGGTCTTTGGCGAAGTTTGCCAAGCTGTGGCTCGTTGTGGGGGCGTGGCGCGCCCCTCTGGAATTTGTTAAAAAGTAAGGAGGGAGCGAGGTTAAGGGGGATTCGTCCCGCAATGGCTTTTTCCGGTTGCACGCCGCCTGCTGAGACTCTATTAGAGCGCGCTTTAATCCCGCCTCGGACCTCACTCCACTCACTCCATGTTTAAAAACATCCCCTTCGAACGCGTCAACTGGGTCACCAGTTCCTTCCTCATCGGCACGCTTTTTCTCACGCTCACCGCGGTGCCGGTATATCTGTGGAAGTTCGGGATCGACTGGTTCCAGTTCGCGCTCTTCCTCGCGATGCTGTCGGCGTGCGGATTTTCGATCACGCTCGGGTATCACCGGATGTTCTCTCATTTGGCCTTCCAGGGGCACTGGTCGGTGAAGCTCTTCACGCTGATTTTTGGGGCCGGCGCGTTTGAAAACTCGGCGCTGATGTGGTCCTGCGAGCACCGCACTCATCACAAGCATGTGGATCACGATGACGATCCCTACGATATCTCGAAGGGTCTTTTCCATGCGCACGTCGGCTGGCTCATGTTCAAGCTGCGCCCGCCGCTGACCTACGAAAACGTGGCCGACCTGCAAAAGGACAAGCTCGTCATGTGGCAGCACCGCTATGTGCAGTGGATCGGCGTGCTGGCCGCTTTCATCCTGCCTGCGGCGATCGGCTACGCTTGGGATGGATGGTCGGCAGCGCTCGGTGGCTTTCTCATCGCCGGCGTGGCGCGTGTGGTTTTCCTTCAGCACTGCACCTTCTGCATCAATTCGCTCTGCCACTACATCGGCAAGCGCCCCTACTCCTCACGGTGCAGCGCGCGGGATTCGTGGATCACGGCGATCGTCACCTTCGGCGAGGGCTACCATAATTATCACCACGAATTTCAGCACGACTACCGGAACGGCGTGAAGCCCTGGCAGTTCGACCCGACCAAGTGGATCATCTGGACTTTAAACCGCGTGGGTCTCGCGAAAAATCTGCGCCGGGTGCCGTCAGAAAAAATTCTGCTCGCCGAACTTGGGGAGGCCCAACGCCGCATGGAAATGAAGCTGGAATGCCCGCACCTCACGGATGCGGCACGCGCTTACTTTACCCGCATCTACGAGAGCCTGCAGGCGACGGCGACGGAGTGGGCGCAGTTCAAGGCCACGCAGATGGAGATCAGCCGTGAAATGCTCGCGGAGTTGCGCGCGGAAACCCGCGCCGCCATCGCCAGCCTCAAATTGCGCGATCACGAACTGACGCACGCTCAGCCCACGGCTTAGCCCGGCGACTTTCTGCCGCTGGTGGGTGGACGTCCATTTCTCCAATGGGTGCGCGCGTTTCCTCGCTGGGTCGCTGGCTGGAGCCGCTGGTCGCCGGGATGTGGATTTTTTTCCTCGTCTGGACGGCCGGGATAGCGTGGGTCTGGAGCTTTGCCATCGGCGATGCCGCCTTGGTTCGCTGGATCGGCAACCGCGACCTCCGCGCCGCACTCGAATGGCTGATCGGAATCGGCGACATCGCGTGGATCACCCTCGCCGCCGCCAATATCCACCTCTGGCTCGCGGAAACGGAAGGTCTTGCGACAGCGCGACGCTGGGCGTGGATCGTCGGTGGAGGTGCGGCGGCGCTGGGCCTGCTGGGTGCGTGGAGCGGCTGGCCGCTCGGCGAAATCCAATATTCGCGCCAGCTTGGGATGAAACTCGGTCCGATCCCGGTGGGTTTGCCGCTGCTCTGGTTCGCCATCGTCATCGGCGCGCGGCAGGCGGTCTTGCATTGCTGGCGTGGTGCCAGTCAATGGCAACTCGCCATTGGCACCGGCACGCTCGCGATGCTCACGGACTTCAATCTCGAGCCCGTCGCGGCGAAGTTGCGGGCCTTCTGGTTCTGGCGCGCGGCACTGGTGGGGGAGCCGCCGCTTTTCACTCCGCCCTGGACGTATTATCCGGCGTGGTTCGCGGTTGTGGGCGTGCTTACATTCGCGCTGCGTGAGGAAAGCATGGTGCCGAAAGGGCCCGCCCGCTCCTTTCTCCCCATCGCGATTTTTGTCCTGCTCAACGCCGTCTTTCTCGCGGCAAATCTCGGCCGCTACCTCCGCAGCTGATCGAACGGCAATTATTTTCTTCAAACAATCCCTGCTCGTGCGACGTTACCGGCAATATGAAACAAGGGCTCTTTTCCATGGTGAAGCGCGCTTTCCGCAGCGGGCCGGCCATCCATCCAGTCGAGCACGGCATGGCGCGGCGCTGGATCAAGCAGCGCCTCATCGCAGTCTTCCCCGAACTCCGCAACAACCCCGCCGCTCTCGAACAAGCCTACCGCACCCTCAACCTCGAGCCACGGCCCGGCCAGGGCGCCGACGAAGCCGAAACCGTCTTCGAATTAACCCTGCCGCGCGAGGAGTAAAGGGGGCCGCGGTTAGAAAGGGATGTCGTCTTCCGGAGCGTCCAAGTCCGGGTCTGCTGGCGGACGCGGGGGAGGGGATGCCGGTCGGCCCGCGGGCCGGCTCTGTTGCGGACGTGCTTCGCTTCTGCCTTCGCCGTGCTCTCCACCCCCACCGCCGCCGCCTTCGCGTGAGCCGAGGAGTTGGATGTTTTCTCCGACGACCTTGAGCTTGCTGCGTTTCTGGCCGGTCGCCTTGTCGTCCCAAGTGTCGAGTTGGAGGCGTCCCTCGACAAAAAGCGGCCGGCCCTTTTTGCAATATTCGCCCACGATTTCGGCAACGCGGCCCCAAAGGGTCACGTCGATGAAGGTGACTTCCTCGCGCTTCTCGCCGCTGTCCGTCGTGTAGTTGCGGTTCACGGCGAGGCCGATATCGGCGATGGCCGTGCCTTTGGGCGTGTACTTGATCTCGGGATCCCGCGTGAGATTGCCGATGAGCATGACTTTATTGTAGCTGGCCATAGGTTCGCCTCGGGTTCCGGGGAAGGTGCTTAGGCGGTCCTGGCGGCCCGCTCGGGTTTGTCGGACTTCTTGGTGCGAAGCTTCAGGTAATTCTGGCGATAGACGGTTTCGTCGAGCGTAAACTTGGCGCGCAGCTTGCCAATGGCTTGCGGGTCGGCGCTGAAAATGAAATTCACGTAGTAGCCGCTGTCCAGCGCCCCGGCATTGTAGGTGAACTGGCGGCGGTCCATCTTCTGGACCTGCTCGATTTTTGCGCCTTCTTTTTTGAACTCTCCTTCGAGGCGTTCGATCACTTCCTTGGCCCCGTCTTCGTTGCCTTTGACATTGAGGACGAGGAGTCCTTCGTAGCGGTTTTTCATGCGTTATTTGATTTGGAGTTGGTGGTTATTTGGTGAATGGACGGGCCGGTCAGTTAAAGGCGTTCATCGCGGCTCCGAGCCCGCGTTCGAGGAGGCAATCGACCGCCTCCACCGCGAGGTCGAGACTCTGCTCCAGCGCGGCCTTTTCCTCCAAGGCAAATCGCCCAAGGACATGGCCGATGGCTTCGCCTGGGGCCACACCGATCCCGATGCGAAGCCGCGGGATGGCGGGCGTGCCGAAGTGCGTGATCACGGACTGGAGGCCTTTGTGGCCGCCGGCGGAGCCATCCGCGCGGAGGCGCAACTTGCCGAGCGGGAGCGCCATGTCGTCGAGGACGACAAGCAGTTGCGCGGCGGCGAGCTTGTAGAATTGGCTGAGGGGCCGCACGGACTGGCCGCTGAGATTCATGTAGGTCAGCGGTTTGCAGAGCAGCAAGCCGCTGGCTTGGGCCACTTCGGCCTGCCAGCTTTTCTCAGTGCGAAAGGTGGTGCGGGCGCGTGCGGCCAGACGATCGACAACCATGAAGCCGACGTTATGTCTCGTGTCGCGATACTCGCGTCCGGGATTTCCGAGCCCCACGATGAGGCGGATTTCTGAACCGTCGGGGTTCGCAGACATTCATTCACGCGCGAGGGAGCCCGGCTATTTCTTGTCCACCGACTTTGCACCGGCCGCGGGTTTGGCCCCTGCGGCAGGCTTGGCGACGTCATCCTTCTTTTCTTTGAGGACTTCCGGCTGGGCCACTTCCGCCGCGGCGACGGGTTCGACTTCAACCTTCGGCGCGGCCACGCGGACGACGCTGAGATCCCCATCCCCACGCGCGGTGACGCCGGCGGGAAACTGGATGTCCTTGATGTGGATCGCATCGCCCACCTCGAGCGCGGAAACGTCGATGCGGATGATTTCCGGCAGGTTCTTCGGGAGGCACTCGACTTCGATGGAGTGCATGTTGATTTCCAGGATGCCGCCGAAGTTTTTGACGCCGCTGGCCTCGCCGAACGGTTCGACGGGGATGTCCGAATGCAGCATTTCGTCCGCGTTGACCGCATGGAAATCGACGTGGAGGATGTCGCGCCGGATGGGGTGATGCTGAACTTCCTGAATCAGGGCGAGGCGGTTGGTCGTCGCGTTGCCGTCGATGATTTCGAGATCGACGAGCAGATGCTCGCTGCTTGCATGCGAGAGCAGCCGGGTGATTTCGCGAGCGTTCAGAGTAAGGCTGAGCGGCTGGTCCTGCCCGCCATAGACGACGGCGGGGACGAGGCCCTGCTGTTTGATTTTTTTGACCGCAGAACGGCCGGTGGTCAGGCGGGTCTGCGCAATGAGTTTCAGTTGTTTGGCCATAAGGATTTAGATTTTTTCGGTTTCGTTGATGCGGAAGAGAGAAGACACGGATTCGTCATCGTGGATGCGCTTGATTCCTTCGCCAAGCAGCTCTGCGATGCAGAGCGTGGTGATCGGAAAGCCGTCGCCCGAGCGCACGGGGACGCTGTTGGTGGTGATGAGTTCGGCGATGCCAGATTTGTTCAAGCGCTCGATGGCGAGGTCGGATAGCACCGCGTGGGAGACGCCGGCGATGATCCGGGCGGCGCCGCGTTCCTTCAAAATCTTCGCCGCGCTGCAGAGCGTACCAGCGGTTTCCGTGAGGTCGTCCACGAGGATCACGTCGCGCCCATCGACCTCGCCGATGACGTTCAGCGCCTCGATCTCCGTCGGGCTTTTGCGCCGCTTCGCCACGATGGCTAGCGTGGCATTCAGCGCCTGCGAATATGCCGAAGCCATCTTCAATCCACCCACGTCCGGCGACACGACCACAGGGTTGACGATTTCCTTCGCCCGCAAATAGCGGATGAGCACTGGCGCGGCAAAAAGGTGATCCACCGGGATGTCGAAAAAGCCGGCGACCTGCTGTGCGTGCAAATCCATCGTCAGCACGCGATCAACGCCTGCGGCGGTGAGCAAATTGGCGACGAGCTTCGCCGTGATCGGCACGCGCGGCTGGTCCTTGCGATCCTGGCGGGCGTAACCGAAAAACGGGATCACCGCGGTTATGCGGGCCGCGCTCGCCCGCCGCGCGGCATCGACCATGATGAGCAATTCCATCAGGTTCTGGTTTGTCGGCGGACAGGTCGGCTGGACGAGGAAAACATCGCGCCCGCGGATGTTCTCGTTGATTTTCACGAAGGTTTCGCCGTCGGGAAAGGAACTGACCGTGGCATCCCCGAGCGGCACGCCCACAAAGTCACAGATGCGCTGCGCAAGCTGGCGATGCGCCGAGCCGCAGAAAATCTTCATCTCTGTTTGTGAGCGAAACATGGGGTCGGGAAAAATGGGAGGGCGACTCTAGGCCGCTTCATTTGAAACACAAACGGAAAATGCCGGGGCTTTTTCAGGGGGATTTCGGGCCTGAAAATGAGTGCGGCTGGTGGGGTTTTCAGGACCCCAAACTCGGCAAGCCGTTCCGGGGTTTTGGCCTATCAATTTCAAAATTTGCAAAACCCCTTTACAGCACCGGGCAAAATCCCTATTTCCGTCCGCGTTCCGGCTTCCCCGCCTGGACCCAACCAACAAACCAAGAAACACATCATGAAAAAATTCGCACTCACTCTCATCGCGGGCCTCGGCCTCGCCACCAGCGTCTTCGCCGGTCGCGAAATGGTCTCCAGTAAGGATTACAAATCCCCCGTCGAACCCTGCTTTAAGGACCAGGAACTCCAAGTCGATCTCTTCGGCAGCTACACCGACAGCGTCAACCGCAGCCCGTATAACGATGGTTTCGGTGGCGGCGTCGCGGTGAACTACTTTTTTCACCGCTACATCGGCATCGGCATCGAAGGCAACGTCTTCGACGGCGACGCCAACGGCGTTTGGAATCTGGGCGGTCGCTTGCTCGCCCGCTATCCGCTCGAACTCGGCAGCACCTGCATCGCGCCTTACATTTTTGTTGGTGGCGGTGCGCAATTCGATGGATTGACTTCCGGAACATGGCTAACGGGCGGCGGGCTGGAATGGCGTGCTACTCCGTCGTTCGGCGTCTTCGGCGAAGGGCGTTACACTTGGGCTGGCAACCAGGCAAACTCCGCCCAAGGACGTGTCGGCGTCCGCTTCGTGTTCTAGCCTGGCCTCAAGCCTCAAAAATCGTGAAAGTGCCGGAATGGAAACATCCCGGCGCTTTTTTCTTTTTTGCGGGGAAATCTCAGCGCGTCAACCAAGGCGCGAGGCGCTGCTCGGCCTCGGCGGTGAGGGATAGCGCGAACTCTTTGCCCGCGCGCATCCGCAGGCGATTGCCGCTCGCGTCGAGAAAACGCAGTTCCAAGCACCGGGTGCCGGGAAATTGCGCAACAATTTCGCGCACGGCGGCGAGATCCTGTTCGGTACTGCCTTTCTGGAAGGAGAGGACGACGGGCTTGTCGGCGGGAGCGGGCCTCTTGAGCAGTTTCACGTCGTTGGCGGAGATGCGCGGCGCTTCCTCGCGGCGGTCGAGTCGGCCGGTGATCGTGACGACATTGCCGAGCACGAGGAGGTTCTGCGCTTTGCTGAAAGCCTCGCTCCAGATCATCACTTCGAGCGGGCCGGTCAGGTCTTCGATGACCACGACGGCGAACGGCTTGCTGTCCTTCTTCGTAAATTTTTTGTCCACCGTGCTCAGCGCGCCCGCGATGGTCACAGTGCTCTTGTCCTCCTGCTCACTGAGCCGTGCGATGGGCACGTACTTGCCGCTCTCCAGCGCGGGGCGGTAGTCGTCGAGCGGGTGGCCGGTGACGTAGAAACCGAGCAGTTCTTTTTCAAACGCGAGCTTCTCCGCGATACTCCACGGCGGCACCCGCGGTGTGCTGCCGCGTTTCACCGGTGCGGGCGCGGCGTCGAAGGCGCCGAAGAGGGAAACTTGCCCCGAGGCGCGGTCGCGGTGCGCCGAGGCGGCGGCGGCAAACGCGCCTTCGACCTCGGCGAAAAGCTCCGCGCGCTCCCTGCCCGTCCAGTCAAACGCGCCGCACTTCACCAGACATTCGAGCGATTTTTTGTTCAGCTTTTTCGAGTCGATCCGCCCGCAGAAATCCTCCAGCGATTTGAATGGCCCGCTCCGCTCCCGCTCGGCGACGGCGGATTCCATCGCCGCCTCGCCCACGTTTTTGATCGCCGCGAGACCGTAGCGGATCGAGCCGACGTGGATTTTCTCTCCGCCCAAAACCAGGTCCAGATCAGGCTTCGCCGCCATTCCCTCGGCGCTCGGCAGGTCGTCGAAGCGCACCTGTTCCTCCTCGATCGCCGCAGCGTCCGCCGCCGGCTTCACCTTGCGCACCACCTGCGCCGCGGCCACGCCTGCGGCGTTCACTTCCTCGGGCACAAATTTCAGCCCGCTCTTGTTCACATCCGGCGGCAGGATGGTGATCCCCAGCCGAATGCACTCGTTGACAAAAATGCTGATCTTGTCGGTGTTGGCGACCTCGTTGCTCATCACCGCCGCCATGAACTCGACCGGGTAGTTCGCCTTCAAGTACGCGGTCTGGTAGCTGACCCACGCATACGCCGCCGAGTGCGAACGGTTGAAACCATAGCCCGCGAATTTTTCCAGCGTGTCGAACACCTCGTTCGCCACGTCCTCCTTCACGCCATGCAGATTGGCCGCACCTTCGCAGAATTTCACCCGCTCCTTGGCCATCTTCTCCTTGTCCTTCTTGCCCATCGCGCGCCGCAGCAAGTCCGCGCCGCCGAGCGTATAGCCGGCCATGACCTGCGCGGCTTGCATCACCTGCTCCTGGTAAATGAGCACGCCGTAAGTTTCCTTCGTCACGTCCTCGAGCAGCTTGTGCGGCGGCTTCACCTTCGACAGCCCCTTTTTCCGTTTCACGTAGTCCGGGATCAGGTCCATCGGCCCTGGTCGGTAGAGCGCAATGAGCGCGTTCAAATCCTCGATGTCGCGGATGTCGAACTGCCGCGCCCAGCCCGTCATGCCACCGGATTCGAGCTGGAAAATCGCGATGGTTTCGCCGCGGTTCAGCAGATCAAATGTGGCCTGATCTTCGAGCGGGATTTTATCCACGTCAAAGTCCGGCTCCTTCTGCCGAATCAGCACCACCGCGTCGGTGATGACCGTGAGCGTTTTCAGCCCCAGAAAATCCATCTTCAGCATCCCGAGATCGCCGAGCGGCCCCATCGCGTACTGACTCACGATCGAGCCGTCATTTGCCCGCGTCAGCGGGATGTATTCCGACAAATCGCGGTCGCTGATGACCACGCCCGCCGCATGCACACCCACGCCGCGGGTCAGCCCTTCGAGCGTCGTCGCATATTCCCACATCTGCTTCGTCGCACTTTCTTCCTCGACGGCTTTTTTCAGCTCGGGATTCTTGTCGATCGCTCCAGCGACGTGCTCCACCGCGCCCGTATCCTTGTTCTTTTTGTCCTCACCCGCCAGCGTGATCCCCAGTTCATTCGGGATCATCTTCGCCAGCCGATCCGCGTCACCGTACGACCACCCCAGCACCCGCCCGACATCGCGCACCACCGACTTTGCGCCCATCGTGCCAAAAGTCGCGATCTGCGACACCGCGCGCTCGCCGTATTTGTTGCGCACGTAGTCGATGACTTCCCCGCGTCGGTTCACACAAAAATCCACGTCGATGTCCGGCGGGCTCACGCGCTCGGGATTGAGAAAGCGCTCGAAGAGCAACTTGTAGTGGATCGGATCGATGTCGGTAATGCGCATCGCGTAAGCCACCATCGACCCCGCCGCCGAACCGCGACCCGGCCCCACCGGAATTCCATGCTGCCGCGCCCAGTCGATGAAATCCCAGACGATCAGGAAGTAATTCACAAACCCCTGCGACTCCAGCAGGCCCAACTCCCGCTCCACGCGCTCGCGGATGACCGTGTCCTCCATCGCCCGCTCGCCGTAACGCGCCCGCAGGCCCGCATCCACGATCTGCCGCAGATAGCCGTTTTGCGTCAGCCCCTCCGGGGGCGTGTAGTTCGGATACTTCGGCACGCCGAATTCGATCTCCACGTGGCACCGCTCCGCGATGGCCAGCGTGTTCGCCACCGCCTCCGGGTGCGCGCGGAAAAGCTCCGCCATCTCCGTCGGCGATTTGAAATATAGCTCGGGCGTGTAGTGCATCCGCCGCTCGTCGGTCACGTTCGCGCCTGTGCCGATGCAGATCATCACGTCATGCGCCTCGTGATGCGCGCGTTCGAGAAAATGCACGTCGTTCGCCGCCACGAGTTGGAGGCCCAGCTCCAGCCCGAGCCGCGGTAGCGCCGAATTGATTTTAAACTGCGCCTCGATCCCGTGATCGTGCATCTCCAGGTAGAAATTCTCCGCCCCCAGAATGTCGCGATACTGCCCCGCCAGCTCCCGCGCTTTCGCGTAATTGTCCGCGACAATCGCCTGCGCCACCTCGCCCTTCAGGCACCCGCTCAGCCCGATCAGCCCCGCGGCGTGCTTCGCCAGCAGCTCCTTGTCGATCCGCGGCTTGTAATACATCCCGTCCAGATGCGCCGCCGAGACCAGCTTCACGAGGTTCGCGTAGCCCGTATTGTCCTTGGCCAGCAGCGTGAAATGGAACGCCGTGTCCCTCCCATTGCCCGTCCCGCGATCCTTGTGCGAGCCCGCCGCCATGTACACCTCGCAGCCGATGATCGGCTTCACCCCCGCTTTCTCCGCCTCCTGGTAAAACTCGATCGCCCCGAAAAGATTCCCGTGATCCGTGATCGCCACCGCCGGCATGCCCAGAGCCTTCGTCTTCGCCATTAGCTCCGGGATGCGCACCGCCCCATCGAGCAGCGAATACTCCGTGTGCAAATGCAGGTGAACGAACGAATCGGCGGACATTCACCGACGTTCGCGAATCGCCGCCCGCGCCGCAAGCGCGCGCCGCATTTCCCATCGAAAAGCCCGTTTGGCACCCGTGTGCCCCGAGTGCCTCATCGACAGGCGCGCGGGCGCGGTGTCCAATGCGAATCTTTTCAAACCGATGCGCTCCTTTTTCCATCTTCCCGCTCTTCTCGGATTGTCGCTGAACGCCAGCGTCGCCCTCGCCGAGCCCGTCGCCGATCCGATCCCCGCCCGCATCGCGAAGAGCGACCTCCGCGTAGAGTTGCAAACGGTCGCCGAAGGGCTCGCCTCGCCGGTCCTCCTCGTCGCCGCACCGGACGGGACTGGGCGGCTTTTCATTGTCGATCAGGCGGGTCTGGTGCGGGTCGTGGAGAAAGGCGCGTTGCGCGCGGAGCCGTTCCTCGAGGTCACGGCGCGGCTCGCCGAGCTGAACAAGGATTTCGATGAGCGCGGGCTGCTTGGGCTGGCCTTCGATCCGGCCTTCGGCGATGCGCAAGCGGCGGGTCACCGCCGGCTTTTCACCTACACGAGCGAGCGTGTCGAGGGGCGCGGTGATTTCCCGAATCCGCACGCTGGCGACGTTCCGCCGGACCACCAGGGCGTGGTCGCGTCGTGGCGCGTCAGCGCGGATGGCAGCCGCGTCGATCCCGCGTCGCGCAAGGAACTCCTGCGGATCGACGAGCCGCAGTTCAATCACAATGGCGGGATGATCGCCTTCGGGCCGGACGGCTTTCTCTACATCGGGCTGGGCGACGGCGGCGCGGGCAACGACCTGGGGCCGGGGCACAATCCGGAAACCGGCAATGGGCAGGACAAGACCACGGTGCTCGACAAAATCCTGCGCATCGATGTGAATGGCACGGATTCCGCCAACCGCGCGTATGGCCTTCCGCGCGACAATCCCTTCGCCGCGAGCGGCGGCGTGCGGGAGATCTTCGCGCTCGGGCTGCGCAATCCGTGGCGGTTCAGCTTCGACGGCGCAGCGCTGCTCGTGGGCGACGTGGGGCAGGGCAAGCTCGAATGGGTGCATCGCGTCGAGCGCGGCGGAAACTACGGCTGGCGGCTGAAAGAAGGGACGTTCAAATTCAACAAGGACGGGACGGTCGAGCCGCCCGACGCCAGCCTGCCGCCGGGCCTCACCGGCCCGGTGCTGCAGTACGATCACGACGAAGGGACCTCGATCATCGGCGGACATGTCTATCGCGGGCGCGCGCTCCCCGCGCTCGCCGGAAAATATGTCTTCGGCGACTACCGCAGCGGATCGAAGATGAATAGCGGGCGGCTCTTCGTCGGCGACCTCGCGAACGGCGAAATCCGTGAGCTGCGCATCGGCCGCCAGGACCGCGAGCTCGGCTTTCTGTTGAAAGGATTCGGCCTCGACGCGCAGGGCGAGATTTACCTCTGCGGGAGCGCGGCGCCTGGACCCGCCGGCACGGGCGGTGTGGTGGTGAAGCTGCTCGGGCTGCCAGTGGAGTGACCATTTTTGATGCGCTTCCTCAGCGTTCGGGGGGCACGATGACGGCCAACCGTCGGCCAGCCGTCAGCTTTCCCGATGCACGTTGCGCACGGTGATGACCGTGCGCACGGACTGGGCGATGAAACACTGCTCGTGCGCTTGGTGGTGCAGCGCATCCTCTTCCTCGGGCGTGGGCGTCTTCGCGCCGGTGTAGGCGATGCGCACATTCAGCGTGATCGCGCTGACCCACGGCACGCCGCGCTCGTTTTTCGCCATGCCGCCGACGGCCTCATCCTCGTAGCGCCCGACCGCGAAGCCTTTGCGCCCCGCGAACCAAAGAAAGGTGAGCATGTGGCAGCTGGATACGGCGGCGACAAACGACTCCTCGGGATCAACGCACGCCGGGTTCGACCACGGCGCGGGGACGACGGATGGCGAGGACGAGGCGGCGATCGTCGCGCCGCCATCGAAGCGCCAGGTATGCTCGCGCGAATATTTGCCGGCGCAGAAATCGGGAGTGGAGGCCGACCAAGTGATGAAGGCGCGGTGTTCGGACATGGTGCACATGGTGGCAGCCCCGCGCTTGCGGAACAACTGCGCTCATTTCAGCTCCCACAATCTCACGGCATCGTCCATCCCGGCGCGTTCGCCGCTCGACAGTCCTCCCGCAAGGGGGTATCGAGCGAGGGATGAAACACCACTCTTTGGCCGCCCTCCTTGCGGCGTTCCTGCTGTTCCTGACTCCGGCGGCGCAGGCGGATGATCTGAAGGCGATGGAGGGGACGTGGAAGGTTGAGTCGGCGGAGGCGGGTGGAAAGAAGGTGGAGTTTGACGAGCTGAAGGAAATCGTGGTGAAGATCGCGGGCGAGCGTTACGAAATATGGATAAAGGACAGGATGGACGCCGGGACCTTGAAGCTGGATGAGTCGCAGAAGCCGAAGGCGATGGACGGGACGGATACCGAAGGGGCCGACGTGGGCAAGGTGACGAAGGCGATCTACGAGCTGGCGGGCGACACGCTGCGGGTGTGCTATGCGCTCGAGGGTGCGGAGCGGCCCAAGGAGCTGGCGACGAAGGAGGGTTCGCCGCTGCTGCTGATCATCTACAAGCGCGAGAAAAAGGCGGAGTAGCGGACGCGGGGGGATCAGCACGCGGTGCGGCGGAGGCGCGCATTTTGGGATTGCCAAGGTAGGGTTTGGGGCGGCAGGCTGCCGGCGTTATGAACCGCTGGAGTTGCCCATGACGAGTGATCGTCGAGGCACCAAACCGATCAGCGGCGCGAAAGAAGAGGATCCGTTCACTTAACCATTCGGAGGTCATTCATGATGAAAGCGACAACCAAACTGCTCACCGGAGGCGCTCTCCTGGCGGCGCTCTGCTTCGCCGGAACCGGCTGTGACAAAAAGGTCACGCCAGCGCAGAGCTCGCTCGCCGATGACGGCGGCGGGCGCAAGCCGCGAGATTTTCCCGAGCTGGCGCTGGATGTTTTTCAACCGATGGACGGCGGCATTGAACTGAAGCCCGACGAAATCAAAGGCCGCAACACCTGGAATCTGTGGTGCGGTGGCGATGAGCAGTTTTGGGATCGTGTGGCCAAAGAGGCGCTCGGACTTTTCGATCTGCTCAAAACGATCGACTCCCGGCGCCGCGACGAACGCTTTAAGGAACTCGGGCTGATCAATCAGCCGGGGTTCAAGCAGGCGACGAAAGCGGACAAATACGGCCTGTGGATCGATGAGGCGGTGGAAGGGGAGCCGGCGGGGATTGATCCGAAGGTCTATGGCCGGCCGACGGGGGTGATGGGTTTCCGGCTCTTCGACAATCCCGAGTTCACCGGCGATGCGGTGAAGGCGTGGGATCCGGTGAAGTATGACACTGATCCGAAATACGCGACGCAGAAGGGGCTGGTGCGCCCGTATCGCGTGGGCGTGTCCTGCGGCTCCTGTCACATCGCCTTTCACCCTACGAAACCGCCGGCGGATGTGAACAATCCGAAGTGGGAAAACCTCGCATCGGCCATCGGCAATCAGTACATCGCCGAGGGCAAAGTCTTCGCGCCGAATGTGAAGGAAGGCGGGTTCTTTTTCGAGATGCTGAGGACGCAGCCGCGCGGGACTTCCGACACCTCCCGCATCGCCACCGATCACATCAACAACCCGAACGCGATCAACGCGATCTTCGAGTTGGGCGCCCGCTCCGCGGCCGGACACGAGGAGGAAATGGTTGGCGAGACGCTGCTCATCCCCAAAGAGGAAAAGAAGATGAAGGTGCCCTTCATTCTCAAGGATGGCGCGGATTCCGTGGGCGTGCCGGGCGCGACGATCCGCGTGTACATCAACATCGGCATGTATTCGCAGCATTGGATGCAGCAGCATCAGCCGCTCCTCGGACTGACGCTGCAACAGCCCTTCAGCATCAAGACGGCGCAGGAAAACTCGGTCTATTGGAACGCCACCCAGGACAAGGTCGGGAATGTCGCGAAGTTCTTCGAGAGGCTCAAGTCCTACCGCCTGGCGGATGCCCCGAACGGCAGCGAGTTCCTGACCAAGGACGAGGCGGTGCTGACGCGCGGGAAGTTGGTTTTTGCCGAAGAATGCGCGAAGTGCCACTCCAGCAAACAGCCGCCGGAAGGCAGCGATTCCGACAAGTGGTTTGCGGAGGAAGTAATGAAGCCGGATTTCCTGACGGCAAACTTCCTGTCGGACGAGCAGCGGCATCCGGTGACCAAGATCAAGACGAACGCGGCGCGCGCTTTCGGGACGAACGCGAAGCGCGGACATGTCTGGAATTGGTTTTCGTCGGAGACTTACAAGAAACTCGAATCGCCGGGGAGCATCGATTTCTGGAACCCTTACACCGAGGCGGAGGAAACCTTCGCCATCCCCGCTGGCGGGACCGGCTACTACCGCACGCCGTCGCTCATCTCGTGCTGGTCGTCCGCGCCGTTTCTCCACAATAACGCCCTCGGCGAATTCACCGGCGATCCGTCGGTCGCGGGACGCCTGAAAGCCTTCGACGATGCCGCGCACAAGCTGCTTTGGCCGAAGGATCGCGACGGCGTAAAATCCATCTGGCGCACTGCGCAGGAATGCCAGCTCACGCTCAACGCCGAGTATCTGCCCGATCTGCTGAAGAAAGCGCTGGCCGAAGACATTGACCCGGACGGGTTCTTCCGCATCGGTCACATTCCTGCAGGCACGCCGGTCAATCTGCTGGCGAACGTGAATCCCGGCGCGTCGTTTGGCGATTTCGCGGCGCTCTGCGTGAAGGTGAAACGCGCCTTGCTGGAGATCAATGTGAAAGGGCTCGAAGGCGACGCGGCGAAGGAAGTGATGAAACGCGAAGTCGCTCCGGCACTTTTAAATGTGAGCATGTGCCCGGACCTCATCGAGGACCGCGGCCACACCTTTGGCGCCGACCGGCCCGATGCCGACAAACTCGCGCTCATCGAGTACCTCAAGACGTTCTAACCGGGCGGTAACTCCGCGCCGCAATTGCCATAACCCAACAAGAAAGGACCACACCATGACCGCCAACGACCTCCTGAAAATGTCGAAGGATGAACTCGACGCGCTTTTTTCCAAATCCAAACCGGGCAACATCCCGGAGGGCGACACCAAGGGGACCGCGATCATCGCCGCGGGCACCAAATTCAGCAGCGCGATCGCGAAGTTTGTGAACCACTTCGGATGGCAGGGCAAAGTCTTCAAGCGCGATAAGAAAGATCCGACTCGGTCCACGCTGCGCAACAAGCTCACGCTCCTCGGCTTCGAGGCGATCATCGCGCAGGTCTATAAGGACAAGAGCCTGTACGATGGCCAGGAGTGCATCGTGCTGGACTACTCCGATACCTCGACAGTCGCCGGGTGGATTCGCGATGAACTCCGCCAGGTGCAGCCGGGACTTTACCTCGGCAAGGTCTATGGCCACGGCAATAAGCCGCTGATCCACTTCGCCCTGGAGGTGCCGGTGAAAAAGTAGGCGGACCTCGCGCCGCCCAAGAACCTTCACTTTGAACTCAAACGCCAGCCGCCCGCAGCCGCGCGCCGATACCGGTTCGACGCTCCTCAACTGCATCAGCGACACTTTTGGCGCGCTCCTGCGCTTCGAACGGAGGTTTGATCCGTGGGTCCGTCCAGCGTTTGATGCGGTGCTGCGCGATCCGCTCGCGAGGCTCACCACGGCGCTGATCAATGGCCAGCGTTCGAACGATGGCCTGAAGATCGCCGAGGAAAAGCTGCTGCCGGATGAGGAGGAGTTTCTCCAGTCGATTATCGACACCTTCGGCCAGCAGATGCGCAAACTCTGGAAGCCCGGTGGGGTCGAGCGCGGCGGCAACACGAAGACCCATGGCATCGTGCGTGGGGAGTTTATCGTTCACGACAATCTCCCGCCGGAGTTCCGGCATGGCATTTACGCGAAACCGCAAACCTTCCGTGCCTGGGTGCGCTTTTCCGGGCCGGGTCCTTACGTGACGCCGGACATCGACGACGTGGGTTTCATGAGCGTCAGCATCAAACTGATGGGAGTGCCCGGGCCGAAGCTGATGGAGGAGGAAAAACACACCATCGACATGTTTGGCGTTTCTCCGCCGACCTTCGTGACTCCGGACACCAAGGCGAATGCACAGTTGCAAAAGGAGAGTCTGAAAAATGCGCAGATCTTCTATTTTCTGAACTTCCACCGGTCGCACGTCCTCGACCTGATCATGCAGTCGCTCTTCATCAAGACGCAGAGCAGTCCGCTGGAGGCACCTTACTTTAGCTGCGTGCCTTATCTGTTGGGCGAAGGCCGGGCGATGCAATACTCGGTCTGGCCGAAAACGAAAAAGCGCACGCCGATTCCGCGGCTGCCTTTCCGCCCGCCGGATGACTATCTCCGCGACGCCATGGTTGCGTCCCTCGCCGGGGGCGATGTCGAACTCGACTTTCGCCTGCAACGGCAAACCGATCCGCACCTGATGCCGCTGGAGAACAACGCCGTGCTCTGGCCCGAGAAGCTTTCGCCTCGCGTCTCGGTGGCCACGCTGCGTCTTCCGAGGCAGAAGTTCGATTCCCCCGCGCAGTTGGAGTTTGCCAAAAAGCTCTCCTACAATCCGTGGCACACGATTGCTGAGCATCGTCCGTTGGGTAATCAAAGCCGGGCGCGCCAGCGGATGTATTACGAACTCTCGAAGCTGCGGCATACGATGAACTCCGTACCCCATTTCGAACCGACGGGAGACGAAGTCTTCGAATAGAGGGTCATGACTCCGCAGTCGAACTTCATGGTCCTCGCGCCAGTCGATCTGAAGCGCGAGGCGGAACTTCGCCGCTTGCTCGCCTCCATGAATGAAGCGCCCGGGCGGGTGAACGCGAACAATGTTCTCATCCCGTTCGGACAGTTCGACACGCTGCATTTCGCGCGTTTACTGATCCTCGATGACCAGACCGGTGAGGACGTGCGCGTTCATGGTTTGTCGCCGCGGACTTATCCCCTCTATCTCGCGTTTCTTGGCGATATGGACGGCGATGGGGATGCCTTTCTGAATGAACTGGCGCGCCGCGCGCCCGATGGCCTGCGTGCGCTTTTCTCATGCTGTCAGGGGTTCGCCGCGAACACCGATATAATGGTTTGGATGAAGCAGCATCGCAGTCCTCCGATTGCGAACTACGTGAACTGCCGCGGGCGGACCGTGCGCCAGGTTCGCGAAGAGGCGACGTTGCGCGACGCGCTCGAAAGCTATCTAGCAAACCATGCATCTCCGCTCCACCCTAATTCACCGCGAGAGATCCACGCGAAGTTGCGCCAGTTCGTCCAGGCGGAGAAATCCTCGGGACGCCTCACCGTGTCTGACGAGAGTCCCACTCCCATCGGGTGGTGCATCCGCAATGGGCTGCATTTCATCGGCGGACTCGTGCTACTGCTCCTCGCGCTACCGCTGCTCCTCGTGGCCGCACCGTTCTATCTGCTGCGCATTCGACAGTTGGAGAAAACCGATCCTGAAGTTTGCCCCACCGTCGAGCAGGCACACACCGAAGAGCTGGCGCTCTCCGAGGATCACGCTGTCACGAATCAGTTCAGCGCGATGGGCAGTCTCAAGCCCGGCTTCGTGCGGCTTTTGACGACCATCGGCGTGCTTAGCACCGTTGATTTTGCGGCGCGGCATATTGTCCGAGCCGGCCGGCTGGGTCGCATCCGCACGATCCACTTCGCGCGCTGGGTGTTTCTTGACGGCAAACAGCGGATGGTTTTTTTCAGCAATTATGACGGCAGCGTCGAAAGCTATATGGACGATTTCATTAACAAGACCGGGTTCGGTCTGAATGCCTCTTTCAGCAATGGCATCGGCTATCCCAGAACCAATTGGCTGGTCATGGATGGCTGCGCCGACGAGCAAAAATATAAAGAGTTCCTCCGCCGCCACACAGTGCCAACGCAAGTGTGGTACAAGGCGTATCCCGGTCTGACAGCGATCGATTTGGAAAGGAACACGCGCATCCGCCGGGGGTTGGAGTCTTCGTTTCTCAACGATCAAGAAGCCCGCGAATGGGTGGCTCTGCTATGAGTGAAGTGGACTTCGCGGACGTGCAGGGGCTGGTGCGCTTTGGCTACAAGCGGATGACGAAAGTCTCCTATGCGCTCCTGCGTGTGCGAGAACCCGCGGCGGCGCGCGCCTGGCTGCGCTCGGCTCCGATCACCAGCGCGGTGGCGCTGGACCCGCCGCCCAAAACCGCCGTGCAGGTCGCCTTCACGGCACCGGGCCTCAGAGCGCTCGGCGTCGCCGAGTCGGTGATCGCGGAGTTCTCGCACGAGTTCCGTGGCGGCATGGCGCAGGAAAGCCGGGCCCGCCAGTTGGGAGACGTGGAAAGCAATGCACCCAAGTGGTGGGACTGGGGCGGCCCGGCCAGCGAGCCGCATCTCGTGGTGATGTTTTTTGCCGAGCCCGGCTGTTTCGAGGCGCTGGTGCAAGGCTCCACCGGCGCGGCGTGGACGGAGGCGTTCGAGATGCTGCGCTCTCTCCCGACTGCGGACCTGGATGGCATCGAACCTTTCGGCTTCGCCGACGGCGTCAGCCAGCCGCAGATCGATTGGGAGCAGCAGCGTGAGACGACTCATGCTGAGTTTGACTATACCAACATCGTCGCGCTCGGTGAGTTCCTCCTCGGGTATCCCAACGAATACGGGAAGATCACCGGCCGGCCCCTGCTTGACTCCGATGCCGCGAGCGCGGAACTGCTCGCCGCGACTGATGCGCCGGAGAAGAAGGATCTCGGCCGGAATGGGACGTATCTGGTCATGCGTCAATTGGACCAGGATGTGCGGAAGTTTTGGCAGTTCATCCACCAGCAATCCGGCGACAATGCCGTGGAGGCGGAGAAACTGGCGGCGGCGATGGTTGGTCGGACGAGAGACGGAAATCCCCTGGTGCCGATTCAGGAAGCGGCCATTCCCGGAATCGGATCGGATCCGGAGCAGATTCAGAAAAACCAATTCACCTTCGACCAGGATCCGGCGGGTGCCCGCTGCCCATTCGGCGCCCACGTCCGCCGCGCAAATCCGCGCAATGCCGACTATCCCGGCCGCCCGGCCAGTCTCCTCAAGAAGCTCATCACCATGCTCGGCTTTGGTCCGAAAGGCTTCCGGGACGACCTGATGTCTTCCGTGCGCTTTCACCGCCTCCTGCGCCGCGGCCGCGAGTATGGCCGCGAACTGAAACCGGAAGACGCGCTCACACCGGGACCGGACGACGAGGCGCCGCGCGGACTGCACTTCATCTGCCTCAACGCCAATATTTCGCGCCAGTTCGAGTTCCTCCAGAACGCGTGGATGGCGAGCACCAAGTTCTCCGGCCTCACCGGCGAGAGCGACCCGTTGCTCGGGGTTCGCAACACCCTGCCCGGCTGCCCGGTGACGGACGGTTTCACCATACCGGACGCTGCCGGAGTGCGGCGTCGTGTTACGGGCCTCCCGCAGTTCGTCACCGTGCGCGGCGGCGCGTATTTCTTTCTCCCCAGCCTGCGCGCCATCCGTTTTTTCGCCGGGGCACACCGGGCTGCATGACGCGGTCGCGGGCCGCCTGGCCGCCTTTTTTCAAAGCTCCGCGACGACCAGCGAGTGAACGGCGAGCGGCGGCACGGCAACTTCCGTCCACTCGCCTTGCTGGACGGGCGCGAGGTCCACGCCTTCGGGTTCGAGATGGATGCGTTTGGGAGTCAGTTTGTGGAAGCGCACTTTGATGCCGCCGACGGGCACGGCTTCTTCGCGCAGCGGCACATCCACCTCGGGCAAACCGTGATCGCTCGTCGTGTTTAGCCCGTTGAAAAGATGGACGACGAGGCGCTCGCCGGCGGCGTCTTTTTGCCGGAAGACCGTGCTCTGAATGCACATCGGCGCTTCGACGGCGACGGGCGGCGGAGTGTGCGCGGCCCACTTGATCGCCTGCGCGAAAATGATGCGCTCGTACGGATAGCCGTAGCTGTAGTTCGCGGCGTCGAAGCCCGCGGCCATATAGACCACGCGGCCTTTTCCCTGCTCACCCATGACCACGGCGGGCACCGGGTCTTTGCCTTCGGGGAACATGAACATCGCGCGCTTCATCGGGGGGCGCGCCTCGCTCATCAGCACCATTGGACCTTTGAAACTCGCCTGCACGCCGTTGGTCACGAGCTTCAGGCGCGGATCGGCGATAAGTTCGCTCGTCTGCAAATCGCCCGCGCCCCAGCGCATCTCCGCCGTGCCCTGGCGATTCGCCCAGTATTTGTCATCCACGACGATGGCGAAGTTCACATCCAGTTCGGCGCGCTTCGTCGGTGCTTTCGGGCGGCCCGCGTAGTCCACGCCGAAGAGGTCCGCGAGGGCGAAGTTCGCGCGTGGGTGGCCGAGTTCGTCGAAAAGCGAAGTCTCGCACGTCGCCACGAGCCCGCCGCCGTTTTGCACGAACTCGCGGATGGTCGCGACCTGCGCATCGGAAAGCGCGGCGGCGTTTGGGAGGATGAGCACTTTATACGGAGCGAGCCGTTCTGCGCGCAGATCGAGATCGGTGATGAGCGTGATCGGCAGATGCTCCTCGCACCCGACGCGGAAGACGCCGAGCGCGTGCGCGAGGAAGCGTTCCATGATCTGTCCGCCCGCGTAGAACTGCCGCGTCTGCTCGCTCACGAGGAGCGCCGCCCACGGTTCCGGTGTCGTGCGGACGACCCACTTTTTCCGGCGCCCGATTTCGCGCAGCGTGTCATCGCCCGCTTCCTTGCCCGCGGCCGTGGGCACCGCGAGCGGCGTGATCGAGCCATTCGTCATCGCCATCATGCAGCGCACAAAAAGCTCGTGCCGCGGGAAGCTCGACGTGCTGTAGGGATTTCCGTGCGACATAATGTAAGGCTCGCTCGCACCCGTGCGCCCGCCGGTGAGCGCGCGCACATACGCCGCGCCGAACGCGGGCACCACGCTCGCGCCGAGGTTCACCTCATCGAGCCACCATTCCTGCACCGGCGAATCGAAAAGCAGATTCATCCGCGCGGACATCACGCGCGGGCTCGTCAGAAAATGCCCGTAACGTCCCGCGTTTGTCGTCCACGTATAGACCGCCGCCTGCGGGTTCACCTGCCGCAGGCGCGCGTGGAGTTTGCGATACCAATTCTCCAGCTTCGTGTCGGCCCAGAGCAGGTAGATTTTGTAGTCGTCACTCGCGAGATCGATCTTCGCCGGAAACTCGCGCCCCGTCTCCTGGCGGTACAGCTCCATGTCGTGCGGAGTGTAGTTGATCATCGGGTGGTAGTTTCCATCGAACGAGATGCCATCGACGTGATAGTCAGTGAAGATCTCGGCGAGATTCTCGATGAGGTAGTCGCCGTAAGGCGTATTCAGGCTCAGGCTCCGCAGCGCGACGTTTTCGGGCTTCGTGAGGTCGAGCGCGAGGTCCAGCGGCTTTTCATTTGGGGAAAGTTTGTTCCGCCACTCGGGATGCTGCTTCACATATTCGACGGGTGCGTAGGGGGACACGCCGATGACGACGCGCATCGCGTGGCTGCGCATCCGCGCGAACGCCGTCTGCATGAGCGCGCCCTCTTTCACGTCGATGCCCGAACCGCCCTCGCGCCGCAGGGGGAAATACGGGTCCGGCCCACCGGTGTGAATCACCGTGACACCGACCGTCGCGAGATCATCGACATACGGGAGCGTCGTCGGATTCGCGAAGTCGCCGACGAACGCCTTTTGCACACCTTCATAAACCCACGCTGCCGGTTCGACCCCATTGAAATCACGATCCGGCGTGAACCATTTCAGCGAGTCCGTCTTCACCGGCTCGGCGGCGAAAGCGGAGCCGCACAGCACCGCGAGGGTCACGCTTTTGATCGTGGATGTGAGCATGATCTTCGGAATGGAGTTCGCCGCACTCAGTCAATCCCTTCACCCCGCAGATTCTTGAGGTTCATTACCGCCGAGACAAATGCTGTGAATCCCCGCGGCCCCGTGATACCCATGCGTCCGATGAAAACGCTCACGCTCGACGACATCCACACCGATCCTTATCGATTGGACGCGCTACTCGACTCGGGCGAGCGCATTGAAATCACGCGTTCAGGCCGCACCATCGCTGAAGTCATCCCACACCCCGCGGTGCAGCCAAAATCCCCGCCCAAGGAGCGTCCTGATTTCAAAGCGCGGCTCCTCGCCATGTGGGGGCCGGAGGCGCTGCACAGCACCGAAACCGTCAACGAGCAATTCGCGGAACTGCGCCGCGAACGCCGGTTTTGAGCGCGTTTGCCGATACCAGTTTCGTCTTCGGCATCTACTTCCCGCGAGACGGGTCAGCCCGCGCCGCTGATTATCTTCAAGACGCGCCAGCCCCGGTTCGCATCTCCACCATCGTCCGCTACGAATTCCTGCAAGCCGTGTGGTTCGAGGTCTGGCGGCGGGAAAACGGCGACGCGCGTGGAATCACCCAGATTCAGGCGCAAAGCGCGCTCGCCACATTTGATCTCGATCTCGATCAGGGCATCTGGGAACTCGGCGCCCCAGACCGGCGATCCATCCTCACCCGCGCCGAGAATCTCACCATCCAACACACCGTCCGCCACGACGCACGCTCCATCGACCTGCTCCACATCGCCACAGCCCTCGAAAGCGGCTCGGGCGAATTTCTGACATTCGATGTAATCCAATCCCGCGTCGCCGAGATCGAAGGTTTCACCTTACTCCCACGATGAAAGCCACCGAAGCCGACCTCCCCGGCCAAGCCCGCTGCATCCACGAAGCCCTCAACACTGCCGGCGAAACCCGGAGCCAACTTCTCCGCGTGAACCGCCCACCCAAGTAGGATGAAAGCGCGATTCATGGGCTGACCTTGCTTCCATCAGTTTCGGGACGTGTTTGCCGAGGTCAGTCAAAACGCCTGCTGCCGTTTCCAGCCGCGAAATTAGGCATTGACAGACTTTTCTGAAAAGTAAGACTTCACAGAATCAATCCGAAATCAAAGCCTGATTCCGTCTGGTTCACCACCAAGGGCCAGATCGTCATTCCCGCGTGGCTGCGGCGCGAGTTCCATATAGAGAACGGCACGCGCGCCGTCGTCCAGTCCACGCCCGAGGGCATCCTGCTCAAACCAGTGACGAAACACGCCATCGCGCGTTTGCGGGGCATTCTCAAGCGCAAGCCGGGCGGCAAACCGCTCGCTGAGGATTGGGCCGAACACACTGCGGGAGAGAAGGCGCTGGAGGAGGCGAAGTATGAGCGCACCACGCGTAGTTCTCGATAGCTTCGCGCTGCTGGCGTTTCTTCGCGGCGAAGCCGGCGAAGAAAAAGTCGCCGCGCTGCTCGAACGCGCCGGCCTCCGCGATGAACCGCTGCACATGACTGAGGTGAACTACGCTGAGGTCAAATACGTCGTCATTCGTAAAGACGGCAACGACTGCTGGGAGGAAATTGCCGGCGAACTCCCCGCGCTGCCTATCGAGTTTCACCCCGCCACGCGCGCGCTCGCCGACGTGGCCGCCGGCTTCAAAGCCCGCTACAAACTCAGCCTCGCCGACGCCTTCGCCGCCGCGCTGGCCAAGGAGCGCAAAGCCGAGCTCGTCACCGGTGACCCGGACTTCAAGGCGCTGGTGCGGGACGTTAAAATCGTCTGGCTGAAATAACGGGGCCGCGGTGGGATGCGAAGGGCGATGTTCTAAACTGGAACATTTGTAGCCGATCGTCCGCAGACCAAAAACCGATCGGAAGGCATGATGTGCCATGCCGAAACGGGACTCCACCCTCACCGCGTTTGGCCGCAATGTGGCGCGTCTGCGCACGGACCGCGGCTTCTCCCAAGACAAACTCGCCGAGAAGGCGGACATCGACCGTACCTATCTCAGCGGCATTGAGCGCGGCGTGCGCAATCCCGGCATTAAAGCCGTGCTCAAGCTCTGCCGGGCTCTGCGCGTCAACGCGGATGAGCTTTGCAAAGGGGTGGCGGCGTGAGTCCCGCACCCACATTCCTCGATCTTTTCTGCGGCTGCGGTGGGTTCTCGCTCGGTATGGAGCGCGCCGGATTTCGCTGCGTTGCGGCGATTGATTTCAATGCGGAGGCAGTCACGACCTACCGCGCGAACTTTCCGCAACTCGGCGACGAAAGGGTGCGGCAGGAAGACCTCACAGAATTCCGTCCCAAACATCTCGCTAAAATCATCGGCAGCGAACGCGTCGATGTCATTGCCGGCGGGCCGCCATGCCAGGGCTTCAGCACCGCGCGGCAACGCGACGGGGCCAATCACGGCAGTGAGCGCTTCATCGAAGATCCGCGCCGCCTGCTCTTTCTCGAATTCCTCCGCTATGTGGAATTCTTTCAGCCGCGCATCTTCGTCATGGAAAATGTGCTCGGCATTCAATCGGCGGCCGGCGGCCAGTATTTCACGCGCGTGCAGCACGAAGCGCGGATGCTCGGCTATCGCGTCGTCTCGCAAATCGCGGATGCCTTTGCGCTCGGCGTACCACAAAAGCGGCGACGCCAGCTCATCATCGGCGTGCGCAGCGATTTGCCCGGATTTTTTCCCACGGTGCTCGCGCCAGCACCGCGCGCGTTTGCCGGAACCACGCTCGGTCCGGCCATAGGCGATCTTCCGCGCGTCGTGGCGGGCGATGGGTGGGAGTGCCGCGACTACGATTCCACCCGCCGCCGCGAGCACCTCACGCGCTGGGGCAAAGTTGCGCGCCGCTACCTTTTCGACGTGCTGGAGGTGAAGCGCGCCGGCCAGCTCACCGCCCATCGTGCACGCCCGCACAGCGAGCGCGACCTCCGCGACTTCGCGCTCCTGCGCGAGGGCGAAAACTCCGCCGAAGCCATGCGCCGCGGGATCGGGTTCGAGTTCCCCTACGACAAGACCAGCTTCAAGGATCGCTACACCCGCCAGAGCCGCCGCGAAGCGTGCAGCACCATCGTCGCGCATCTCAGCAAGGACGGGCTGATGTTCATCCACCCAACACAGAACCGCTCGCTCACCCCGCGCGAAGCCGCGCGCATCCAGAGCTTCCCCGACTGGTTCAGAATTCGGTCAGTCCGCAGTTGCGGAGAAAATCTGACGTTGCATCGAAATGGTGCGGCGCTCGTGTTTCGTCGCTCGCGTCACCGCGCGGAATCCAGACGATTGCGCCTTCGCGTGCCCTCGTGAGCAGGACTCGGTAGGTGTTGAGCAAATAGGCGCGGTCAATCGGCGACGCGACAGCCTGCCATTTTGTTCCGGCGAAATGGCGGAACGACCAGGCTGACGTTGCCGGATCAATTGATAAGTCCCCGCCCCAGCACAATCCGACCCAATCGAGTTCGAGGCCCTGGCACTCGAACTCCGATGCGGCGACTTCGAGTTGATTCGATGAGCGAACATCTGGCGGCAGATTCAGAAACCAATGCACGAACAAGTCGCGGTTGCCTTGGCGGAAACCCGACGAGAGTTCCAGTCCGTGCGCGCGAAGGCGGATGGCACCGGAGCTTGCAACGAGGCCACATCGGCGCAGTCCACGCGTTCGTTCGCGCAGCCACGCGCGAGCGACGGCAAGGTCACGGGTCATCGCGAGTGGAAACTTGTCGAGTTCGCCCACCAACGCTTTTGCGTGCGCCGCGTTGCCGGACAAAACTGCGTTCACCCATTCGGTTAGCTTGCGGACGCGGAACGCCCGCAAATTCACATCGAGATGCAGCGCTGGTTCTTCGTGAATGATCGTTGCTCCGCGGGAGTCGTCGGCAAACAGCCGATGTCCGGCAAGGCTGGCATCACCAGCGAGCGCGCTTGGAGACACGGCAATCTGCCAGTGCGGGAAGTGATCGCGAATTGTGCGACCCCATTCCGACAGCCCCGCTTCGCCGACGTTGATTTCTTGTCCGCCGCCGACAAGCGCGACGAGCACGGCGCAATCGCTGTGCCGATCCATGATGCCAAGAACGGTCTGCGGCTCAGATTCCTCGCGCCCCATCTTCTTCGCGTTCTGTTTCGCGTCCCAGGCGCGTTGCGCTTCGTCGAACACCACGACGTTTTCGGCAGGCGGTTTGTCCGGCTTGGCGAGGGCGTCGCGAACGAACTCATGAACATTCTGAATGAACGTGCCGCTGGTCCGCTCGGCTCCCATCTCTCGCACCCGGCGCTTGAAGTCTCGCTCGATTGCCGCGCGAACGATTTTCACCAGCGGCCCGTTGCCGGAAAGAAAGACTCCGGGCGCGCGTCCGTCCGCACGCAGTGATGGATTGTGGACGACGTTCAAGCCGGCGAGCGTCTTGCCCGCGCCTGGAATTCCGGTGACGAAGCAAACCACCTTCCGTCGCTGTGTCTGTGCTTCGTGGATGATTTCCAGCAGCCGAGTTGAGGTTGCGGTGAGATTCGTTGCGCCAGCGTGCGAGTGAGCAAGCTCGCGAACGTCGTGCCCGGCGAACAGAGACTCCGCCGCTTCAATAATCGTGGGCACAGGCCGGTAGGCGGAGGCGTCCCATCGCCCTGCGTCGATCTGCCCGCCGCCACTCGTTTCGGAGGTGAAAGCTTCGGCGAGGACGCGCGCGAGTTCGCCGCCATTCGTCGTGAGAGTTGGACGCACAGGCTCTACATCGCTCGCGGTCGTGGCTGCTGGCGTCGCACCCGCACGTAACGAGACAGCGATAGGAACAATCCGGCGACCGTGGCTCTCCTCGTGAAAGTCGCGAAGGTCGAGCGCGTAGTCCTCCGCCTGTTGCCGCGCTTGTGCGGTGTGTTCTCGTTCTTCCGTCTTGAACTCGACGCAAAGAATCACGTCGGCAGCAAGCAGCACGGTATCAATGCGCTTCTGCCGTCGTGGAATCGGATACTCCAGCAGCAACCCCCATTCGCCACTCGTCGGCTGACTCATCGCGAGTTCTGTGGCTGTCGCACGGAGCGCAGCGATTTCCACTTCCCAGGCTCGTATCTGGCGTTGCTTCAAATCCGTGAAACCCTGTTGCTCGCTGCGCGACGCGAGCACACCGAGTATCCGCGCTGGTTCATCCGCAAGAAACTCCGCCAGCGTTGCTCGATAATATGCCGGCACTGGCTACTTCCTTTCGCCGAGCAGCCAGCCAGCGGTGACGCCGAGCACCTTCGCCAACGCCTTCACCTCGTAGTCGAGAACCGAGCGCGCTCCGATCTCGATCTTCGACACGCCCGCGCGGTCAACGCTGACGCCGATTGCGGCGAGCTTTCCAGAAAGCTGGTCCTGCGTGAGCGGGGGCTTGTGCGACGAGCGAGCCTCGCGCACGCGCGGACCAATGATGTTGATCGGGTCGGGCATGACGTGCGCCTGGATACCAGGGCTAGGCTTGAAGCGTGTTCTCAACTAGAACATCGACTGCCATGAAACCGACCACACCAACGCCCGACGATCGCCTGCTTATCGACTACTTTTACCTCCCCAAAACTCCCGCGCAACAGACGCGGCAGAAATACCGGAGGAAACCCAAAGGCCCCGTCGCTCCCGACCCGGAACCGCTGCCGGAGCCACGCAAGAAACGCTACCGCTTGGAAAAGGTCGCGGGTGGTTTTCGCGTCTGCACCGGCGACCCGGATGCGGACGTGCCGGCACTCATCGAAATCCGAACTGCCTACGACGTGCGCCGCGGCAACGCCCTGAAGAAATACGACCCGGCGGATTTCGATCTTTCGGACAAGGATTTTACAATTGAGGGGCGCGGCGTTGAGGTTACTGAGGGAGGCGAAAACCGAATGGTGGTGAAAGTTCTGGACCGCGATTTCGTGCTGTCGGTGACCGGCTTCGACGAGAAGCGCGACGTGCTGGTGAACATCAACGTGAAGGAGGCGGAGGATGCAGCGCAGGTTTAACTACACCGACCGCGTGCGCATCCTGCAGGCGGACGCGCGCTTTTCGCTCAGGCAGAACGGCGGGAAGTGGAGCTTCGACGCGGTGCTCGATCTCGCGGATTACGATCTGCCGCCGGAGTCGCTCGTGTTCGTCGAGGCTTACCGGCAGACTGTGTGGATGCGGTGGGCGTGGGGCACGGTCGGTGCGCCGCAAGCGCCCACGGAGCGGACGCTGGCAGAGTTCGACTCGACGGAGGACATCCTTTTCCGCGTGCGGGTGACGGCACCAGGCACGGGAGATTTTGAACATGGTCTGCTGCTCGCGGAGGCCGATCGCATCCGGCTGCGTGGGCCGGAGGAGACGGAGGAAAATCGCGACACGATCTTCTTCGTGGTGCCGACGGAGCTGGGCGATGAGTTGTGGAAGGTGAGCTTCGAGAACGAGCGTCCGCGGCTGCTGGTGAATTTGCGCGCGGCAGGGAACTACAAGCAGTTCACGCTGCACCCGGCGTTCATCGCGCTCGTGTATCCGGCGGCGATGCGCGAGGTGCTGTGGCGCATCGTGTATGTCGAGGGGCACCGCGATTTCGACGATGCGGCGAGCGATTATTCGCGCTGGGTGCGCTTCGCCGTCGAGGTGCTCGGCGTGGGCGAGCCGCCGAAGGCCGAGGCTGGCGTGGACGATGCGGATGACGTCGGGGTTTGGGTCGCGGAAGCGGTGGCGGCGTTTTCGCGAAAGCACGGGCTGCTAGGAAAATTCGAGGCGTTCCTCGCGGAGGGCGGATCGTGAATCTACGCCGGCTCAACGACGAAGGTTTGCGGCAATTCGCAGAGTATCTCCTCGCGCTCAAGACGACGCCGGCGCTCGCACCACCGGTGGCGCTGCTCGATGATCCAGCGACTTCTGAGGAAGCCGCGCCCGTGGCCGTGTGGCCGATGCCGTTTCCAGACCGCCTCGCTGCTGGCCGCTGGCTGAATCAGCTTTTGGAGAGCGCTGCATTGCCCGACCCAGCGCGCGAAAAGGGTGTCTGGGCGTGGCTGTCGCTCCGGTTATTCGACACGGTCTGCCCGGCTGACGGTCGCGGCCATCGCAAGCCCGGCGAACTCGCGCGCCACATTCCCGACGCGGCAAATTTCCAACGCTACTACCGCCACCTGCTCGCCGGCCCCTGGCGGATCGTGCGCACGCACCGTGACGTGCCCGAGCGCGCGCTGGCCGTGCTCTGCCAGCCGCTGCACACGCCGGGCGATCTCGTCGAGCAACTCGCCTCGCGGCAGGAGTTGGTCACGAACCGCGCCTTTCTCGCCGCCGCAACCACGCTCTATGTCGATCCGCAAACCCTCCAGCCCAAGCGCGGCGGCGGCGGAAAATCCCGCGGCACCGCCCGCCGTCTCGCCGACTTCTGCAACCAGATCGACGTGACGTGGGATCTCTACGCGCTGGAGCCGGGCGAGCTGCTGGTCAAGCTGCCGAAGGAGTTTCAGCGGTTTCAGCCGGCACCCTGACGTTGCGGCAATCCGAAGGGGCTGATAGCGTGCGGGTATGAACCGCATCGTCATCGACCCGGACATTTGCAACGGACAGCCGACCATTCGCGGGACGCGGATCGCGGCGCGGACGGTGCTGGAGTTTCTCGCGGCGGGCGATGCGGTGGAGGACGTGCTGGCGGAGTATCCCGCGCTGACGCGTGAGGATGTGCTGGCGTGCATCGGCCTTTCGTCGGAGCTGATGAAGCATCACTTCTCACTCGAGCGGGTCGCGTGAAAGGTTTCCTGCTCGACGAAAACATTCCGCAGAACGTGACCTTCACGGCGGCACTGCCGGTCAGTCACGCGCGGGATCTCGGGGCGAGCGTGAGCGACACGACGATCTGGCAGCACGCGCGGAGCAACGGGCTGGCGATCGTGTCGAAGGACGCGGACTTTTCGCACCGCATGATGATCGCGACGCCGCCTCCGTGGGTGGTGCATCTGCGCTTTGGCAATCTGCGCTGCCGGGAGTTTCACGCGTTGCTCGCCCGGCTCTGGCCGCGCATCGAAGCGCTGCTACCGGAGCACAAGCTGGTGAATGTGTATGCCGAACGGATAGAAGCCGTGAAGGACTGACGGCGCACGGATCGGAGCATGCCCGACATTTTCACCAAGGCGAAGCGCAGCGCGGTGATGGCGGCGGTCCGGGGGAGCGGGAATGCGGCGACGGAGTTGCGGATGATGGCGCTGCTGCGGGCGCATGGGATCACGGGCTGGCGGCGGCAGCAGCGGGTGTTTGGGAAGCCGGACTTTGTCTTTCGCGCGGCGCGGTTGGCGGTGTTTGTGGATGGATGTTTTTGGCACGGCTGCCCGAAACCGAAGCATGAGCCTTTGCCGGAGAACAACGCGGCGTGGTGGGCGGCAAAGCTGGGGCGCAATCGCGAGCGTGATCTACTCGTGGCGAAGACGCTGCGGAAGGCGGGGTGGCGCGTGGTCCGGGTGTGGGAGTGCGATCTGGCGGCGAAGCACTGGCGGCGTGTGGCACGGCGAGTGACGCGGGTCCTGCACCCGATCCGTCATCCGTCTCCTCCTGCTTCTCGGCGGGCGCTCGGAATGGGAACCCCCGGGAAGGTCTCCTTCCCGGCGCCGGCTGCGGGTGGTCAGTAGGTGACCTTTTTGGGCAGGGTCTTGGCGGCTTCGATCCAGCCGGCGACTTGCGATTCGGCGGGAACTTTGCCGGTAAGCTTCTTCGCGTCGTTCACTTCCTTCAGCTTGGCAGCTAGGTTGGCGGCGTTGCGCTGGGCGAGTTCGGCGACGGTGTTGACGTCGGCGGCTTCGAACAATTCGGCCGTCTGCCCGGCGATGCCTTTGATGCGAAAAAGGTCCGCGCAATTCACAAAGCGCAGGATCTGCGACTCGCCAAGACCGCTCTTTGCGGCGAGGTCCTTGCGGCCCGCGGGCGTGGCGCCTTTCTCGAGGAGTTCATCCACGGTGGTGACTCCTGCGGTGTTCAACCTGGCCTCCGTCGCGGCGGCGATGCCCTGGATGGAGGTGAGCTTGCCTTTGCTGGTCTTCGGCTTTTCGGCGGCGGGCAGGGGGAGAACGAGCAGGCAGGTAAGGAGGAGAAGGACGGCGATGATTTTCATGGGAATTGAAAGGAGTATGAGCCGGGAGCCCGGACCGCAGCCAGTGTTTTGATGGAGCTCGATTTTGCAAACAACTATGACGGGGCGATCCCGTGTCTGCAGACTGCGGCGGCCACGGGCGAATACCGCACCTTCCTCGCCTACCTGCCCGCGCCGCTAGGGCGAGCCGCTCGTCGATCTGAACTACTTTCAGCAGCTCGTGGCGAAGGCGATTCTCTTTCGTACGGCGGAGAAGGTTTTCTCGGCACAGGAGCTGGAGGGCTACCACGCGAACAGCGGCGCCTACGCGGTTGCCTGGCTGGCGGAGAGGTCAGGGCGGCGCATCGATCTCGAGCGGATCTGGAGCGAGCAACGCCTGCCGCCGGGTCTGGTGAAAGCGCTGGAAAGTGTCTGTGCTGCCGCGCACGAGCATATTTCCGGAAGCGAGGGAAACCCCGGCGAAATCTCCAAGCGTGACGGGTGCTGGAACGAGTTCGGGATCGCGACATCGACCTCCCAGCCGCGTGGGAACGGGAATGGGCGGATCACGCATTCATCGCGCCGACGACGAATGAGGAAGCGCTGGCTGGCGAGTGGGAGAAAGTGCGTGGCGCTTTTATCAACGATGCGCGCACAATCGAAGGGTTGGAGACCTACACGAACCGCAGTTGGGCACCCAAGTATCGCCGCGAAACCGTGTCTTCGTTCGCGTCGATGGACTGGGCCGATTTGCGCATGAAGCCGGGCCTCGGACTGAAGAAGCTGCGTGTGCTGGTCGAGATGTTCGCGGTGGCCGCGCTGGATGGAATCCCGTGAGGTGTAAGGAACGGGTGACTTGGGACAGGCGAACCGGCGCGGCACATTCTGCAGGTGGCGAATTTCCACCGCTACTACCGCCATCTGCTCGCCGGGCCGTGGCGCATCTATCGCACGCACCTCGACGATCCGGAGCGCGCGCTGGCGGTGCTCTGCCAGCCGCTGCACACGCCGGGCGATCTCGTCGAGCAACTCGCCTCGCGGCAGGAGCTGGTGACGAACTGCGCCTTTCTCGCCGCCGCAACCACGCTCTATGTCGATCCGCAAACCCTCCAGCCGAAGCGCGGCGGCGGCGGAAAATCCCGCGGCACCGCCCGCCGTATCGCCGACTTCTGCAACCAGATCGACGTGACGTGGGATCTTTACGCGCTGGAACCGGGCGAGTTGCTGGTCAAACTGCCGAAGGAATTCGACCGATTCCGGCGGGCGGCGTGAGCTGTGGGACAGGTTGCAGCCAATCGTCCGACCGGGTAGCGTCGCTGCGCATGATCCTCGCAATCACCCTTCCCGACGACTTTGCCGGCGTACTTGGCGCGACAGCCGAGGAACGCGAACGGCGGGCGCGCGAAGCGCTGGCGCTGGAGCTTTATCGAGAAGGGAAGATCTCCGCCGTTGCGGGCTCACATCTCGCGGGGATGGATTTGATCCGCTTTCAAGGATTGCTCGCCGAGCAGGCATCCCGCGGAATTGCAGCGTGAAGGATTTGCACGACGATCTCGCGGCGCTCGACCGGCTGCTCGGGGCGTGATCGTCGTCGCGGACACGTCGGTCCTCATCAATCTCGCCCTGGTCGGGGAGGATGGATTGCTCGCTGCGCTTTTTCGCGAGGTGATCGTGGCGCGTGCCGTGCTGCGGGAGTTCACGAGGCTTGCGGCATCGGACGGGCGCTTTGCCGGGCTGCGGCTGCCGGCGTGGATCGAAGTTCGCGAGCCGCAGTCCGTCTCCGCGGCCATCGCCCGCCATGCGACGCTCGACGCTGGCGAATCGGAGGCGCTGGCGCTGGCGCTCGAGTTGCACGCGGACGCGGTGCTCATCGATGAAACCACCGGGCGCGCCGGAGCGCTCGAACTCGGCCTGACGCCGATCCGCGCAAAGCGACAGGGGCATCTCCCGGCGGTAAAGCCCGTCGTGGAGGAATTGCTCGCGCGCGCGCGGTTTTACGCTGCACCCGAGTTGGTGCGCGAGGTCTTGCGTCTGGCGGGCGAGACGTAGGGTAGGAATTCATGCCGGACATTTTCACCAAGTCCAAGCGCAGCGAAGTCATGTCGCGCATCCGCTCGCGTGGCAACCGCGCCACCGAACTGCGCCTCATCGCGCTGATGCGCGAGCACGACATCACTGGCTGGCGGCGGAATGCGCCCGTATTCGGCAAACCGGACTTCGTCTTCCGCGCCGCCAAGCTCGCCGTGTTTGTGGACGGCTGCTTTTGGCACGGCTGCCCCCGCCACGCGACGATGCCCGCGAACAACCGCGCGTTTTGGAAAGCCAAGCTCGCGCGGAACGCGCAACGCGACCGTCATGTGACGCGCACTCTGCGCAAAGCGGGCTGGCGCGTCCTACGCGTGTGGGAATGCGCGCTCACGCGCACGCGGAGCGCGCGGACGGCGGCGCGCATCGCATCCGCTCTTGAAGCTGACTAACTCCAGTGTTCCTCAAGAGCGGCCGCGTTGCATCCCTCCGGCGTGTCATCAATCGCTCGTCGGATGATTGTGAGGATGACGGTCGCATCCCGGCATCATGGCTTCCGGCGAAGCTCGTCCTGACTTCGCCACCGTATCCCGGCGTGCATGTGGTGGATCATCGCTGGCAGATTCTTGGCCGGAAGGAGTCACCGGCTCCGTTCTGGCTGGCGAATCAGCGCGATGGCGCGGGCGAGTCGCATTTCCTTCTTGGCCCACGCGCGGAGCCGGAACCCGTCACCTAGAAATGCGCCGGGCTGCGCAGGTAGATTCGAGCCTGCCTTGCGCCGCGCCGCGCTGAACGTCGTCGATTTCAAAGGCCCCGTCTGCGCGCGGCGCACATTTTTCAACGACACCTCGCATTACGACAAGGCGGGCCTGGCCATCCCGGCGGTGCCGACTGCGCGTCTCTCGAAAAGGTGGGACGGTCAGCGTCGCGGGTGATCGGAACCGCGGGCGCTGTAGGGGAAGCTGGCAGCTTCCCCTGCTGCGGCCTTACTCGCCGAGCCGCCAGAGCGTGCTGTCGGTGCGGACGAAAATGTGGCTGCCACTGAGCGCGGGAGTGCAGAGGATCATTTCTTTCGTCTCTTCTTTCAGCGGGAGCTGGAGCTGGCCGATGACGGCGCCTTCGGGCGCGGCGACGTCCACGACTTGCACGAGCCCCTTTTCATTCACGGCGAGCACGCGCTGACCGGCCCCGACTGGCGAGCCACTAAACGGACCGATGAGGCGCAGCTTCCAGCCGTTGTCACCGGTCTTAATATCGGCGGTGGCGATGACGCCCGCGCCGTTGACGCTGAAAATACGGCCATCGAGAACGAGCGGGCTGATCGTCGAGGGGTTGAGCTGCTTCGAGCGCCAGAGCTGTTTTGGCGGGTTGCCGCTGCTTTGAGGAACCAGCGCGGTTGTGCCGTTGGACGGTGCATAGATGGTGCCATCGGCAACGACGCTGGAACTCATCGTCGAAGCACCGTCGGTGTATTCCCACACACGGCTGCCACTGGTCGCATCCACGGCGAGCAGGCCCTTCGAGGATTGCAGCAAGGCGAGCGGCTGTGACTGGGCATCGGCCCGCCACTGGATGGGGCTGGTCCAGTTGGCGACTTTCGGGCGGTCGAGTTTCCAAAGGTTGCGGCCGGTTTTGGCATCGAGGCCGAGCGAGTAGCTTTCGCTGTCGTTCTCGATCATCGC
Source organism: Chthoniobacterales bacterium (assembly GCA_038318725.1). GTDB lineage: Bacteria > Verrucomicrobiota > Verrucomicrobiia > Chthoniobacterales > Chthoniobacteraceae > Chthoniobacter. The sequence continues at coordinate 25,155 of JBBQCM010000011.1, read as the reverse complement.
GACCACCGTTTCGCCGATGACGATGGGCGACGAGGCCATGCCGAGGCTGTTGCTCGCGTTGGGATAATCGGCGGTGAGGCCGCGCATCCAGAGGAGGTTGCCGTCGAGGTCGAAAGCCGCGAGATCATTGCAACTCCACAGCGCGAAAACGCGCTGCCCATCGCTGCATGGCGTGCAGGCGGCGACGGCGGTTTTCGGATGCGACATCGTGCGCCCGGTCGCCTGGAGCTGGCGCTCCCAAAGTTTCGCGCCGTCGGCGGCGGCAAAGCAGAGGAGATGCAACCGCTCCTGCTTCGGTCCGCTGGAGGCGGTGATGAAGATCTTCCCGCCGACCACGATCGGGCTGGCGAGGCCGCGTCCGGGGAGCGGCACGCTCCAGTCGATCTTCAATTTCGCGGGGATGGTGGCGTCGGCGGCAACGCCCGTACTGTCAGGACCGCGGAACTGCGGCCAGTCGCCGGCGAGGCTGAAGGAAGAAAGCGTCGCGAGCGCGAGGAGGAATTTCCGAATAGTCATGGTGAGAAAGGTTACTTTGCCGCGGTGAGGATGGCGGTGCCGGTGCTGTCGCAGACGCGGAGCTGGAATTCCCACTCCACCGTCCACTCCTCCTTCTGCTCGTTCTGACAGCACTTCACGAGAATGGTGTTGAGGCCCTTTTTCAGCCGGCATTTGAGTTTGTACTGATCCATCTGCGCGCCGCGGTGGTATTCATCGCGGCCGAAAAGCAGCTCGCCGTTAAGCCAAACTTTCCACGCGTTCTTGCAGCCCAGCCGCAATTCCGCGTCTCGCCCGGCGGGTGCGTCGAAGGTGGCGACGGCGTAGGCGGTGGCTTCCTTCTGCATGCCGAGCGGCTTGTTGAAGTCGAGCTTCCCGGATGGGTCTTTGCTTTCAAAAGGCTGCCATTTCACCGGCGTGCCTTTGCCCTCGTAAGCGCTGTCGAGCTTGATCTCTCTTTCCGGCGGAAATACCGCGTCGAAGCCTTTGCGCTCCGTATTTTCAAAAGGACCGATGACCTGCCATTTCATCAAAAAGCCGAAGTGCCGCGGCAAGTCCACTGGCACGCCAAGCTTCTTGAGTTCGTCGGCGATGAACTTCGTCTGGTCCTCGTCGCGCACCGCGTCGAGCGCCTGGAGGTAGGTGGCCTTCGCGTCGGCCGCATCGGGCTTTTTCGCCGCGTCGATGAGCCGCTGCACGGCACCGCGCCGGAGTTCCTGCACCGGGTCGTTGAGCAGTGATGGTTCCAGCGCGTCAGCCTTGGCCGGGTCGGCCTGCTGGAGCAGGTCAAAGGCGAGCCGCCGTCCCGCCGCGGCGTGCGCCAAGTCGTTCAGGAAAGCCTCCAACTCCGCGACCGGCAGCGGCTGTTTGGAGCGCTGGGCGTTGTCCACGATGGTATCGCCCGCGAGCCGCAGCCAGTTGTCCGCCACCGGACTGCCCTGCCCAGCCGCTGCCAGCAGCGCGGGGAGCGCCGCGGGCCCGGCCTGCACCACGTCCTTCCACGCCACGCTCGCAGCCTCATTGCCCGCGCCTTCGCGGCCCACGGCGGCGAGTGTTTTCAGCGAGACCTCCAACGCGCCGTGGAGGCGGGCGAGGGAGAGGAGCAGGAGGGCGGGGACAAAATGTTTCATGCGGCGCAAAATGAAGCCGAAGTCACGCCGACGGTCACGCGCCATCGCTCCACGAAAGCGGCGAATAGATGATTGGCGCTTTTTTCAATGCTCTGACAGAACAACGCCTCCCCGCCGCATGAAAAAAAGTAAAAAGCCCCGCCGGAAAAAACTCATCATCGTACTCCTGCTCGCGCTCACGGCTGGCGGCGTTTTCGCCTACCGGTATTTTCGCAAGACGGACGACGTGATCACGGTGCAGATCGACAAAGTCACGCGACGCGACCTGACGGAGACGGTCGTTGCGAATGGCCGCATCCAGCCGGTGACGCAGGTGATGATCAGCCCCGAGGTAGCCGGGGAGATCGTGGCCCTGCCGGTCGTCGAGGGACAGTTGGTGAAAAAGGGCGACCTGCTCGTGCAGATCAAGCCGGAAAACTATCTCGCGGGCCGCAATTCCGCCGAGGCGAATTACCAGTCCGCGCTGGGCAACCGCAGCCAGGCGGAGACCGAGCTGGAAAAAGCCGAGTCGAATTTCCGGCAGAATGAAGAGCTGATCAAGAGCCGGCTGATTTCGCCCAGCGTCTTCATGGATTTCAAGACTAGCTACGGCCTCGCCAAGCTCCGGCTCGCGAACTCGATTCATCAGGCCGATCAGGCGCACTTCGCCCTCGACAAAGCGAACGACGATTTGGAGAAAACCAAGATTACTTCGCCGATCGACGGCACCGTCACGAAGCTCAAGTCGCAGCTCGGCGAGCGCGTGCTCGGCACGTCGTTCAACATGGGCACGGAGATGATGACCATCGCCCGGCTCGACGAAATGGAGGCGCGCGTGGACATCGGCGAAATCGACGTGGTGCTCATCGCCGTCGGGCAAAAGGCGCGCATCGAGGTGGACCCGTTCAAGGATCGGAAATTCACCGGCACCGTCACCGCCATCGCCAACGCGGCGAAAGGTTCCGGCAGCACGAATCAGGGCCAGATGAGCAGCAGCCAGTCGCAGGAGGCACCGAAGTTTGAGGTCAGGATTCGTGTGGAGGACAAGGAGGCGTTTCGCCCCGGCATGTCGGTCACGGCCGAGGTCGAGACGCGCGCGCGTACCGGCGCGCTCACGGTGCCTATCCAGAGCGTGACCACGCGCCTGCCGGTCGGCGGCGCTTTGCCCGGGCTGGCTAAAGACCAGGCAAAGTCCGAGGGCGACAAGGGCGCGGGTAAAACCGAGCCGGTGAAACCCATTGAAGTCGTCTTCGCGCTCGACGGCGAAAAGGCGAAAATGATTCCCGTGAAAACCGGGATCAGCGACAGCGATTACTTCGAGATCGTCTCCGGTCTGACCGAGGGCCAGCAAATCGTCTCGGGCGGCTACAAGGCCATCAGCAAAGACCTCGAAGATGGCAAGAAAGTGAAGGTTGGCGCAGAGGCGATGAAAAGCGGCAAGGAACCTAAGTGAGCCTCATCCATCTCGATTCGATCTGCCGCCATTACGACATGGGCAGCGAGACGGTGCATGCGTTGCGCGGCGTCTCGCTGACCATTGGGCGTGGCGAATACGTCGCGATCATGGGGCCATCCGGCTCGGGAAAATCCACGCTGATGAATCTGCTCGGCTGCCTCGATACGCCGTCCTCGGGCACCTACGAATTGAACGGCCATAGCGTGGGCGAAATGGATGACAACGAACTCGCCGAGATCCGCAACCGGGAGATCGGCTTTGTCTTTCAGACCTTCAATCTGCTCGCCCGCTCCAGTGCGCTGCGCAACGTCGAGCTGCCGCTCATCTACGCGGGGATGGATCTCGAAGAGCGTCGCGAAGTCGCCCTCGCCGCGTTGCGCGATGTCGGCCTCGCCGACCGCGTCAGCCACAAGCCCAACGAAATGTCCGGCGGCCAGCGCCAGCGCGTCGCCGTGGCCCGCGCGCTGGTCAACAAGCCCTCCATCCTGCTCGCCGATGAACCCACCGGAAACCTCGACACCCGCACCGGAGAGGAAATCCTCGAGCTCTTCCAAAGCCTCGCGGACAAAGGCAACACGCTCATCGTCGTCACCCACGAGGAACACGTCGCCCGGCACGCCCAGCGGATCATCCGCATCCGCGACGGCCTGGTGGCGAGCGACGAGGCCGTCGTGCCGCGCATGGATTGAAAACCGCGGACCGCTCGACGCAATCGCCGACCCCTGGATTCCCTTCTTTGAAATTGCCGCGAACTGCGGTGCGCTTTACGAATCCGGCGTGCATCCCGCCGCATGAATCTGCTCGCCGAAATCACCGAGGGGACGCGCATTTCGTGGGAGGCGATCCGCGCGAACCTGCTGCGCTCCGTGCTGACTACGCTCGGCATCGTCATTGGCATCGTCACCGTCACGCTCATGGCCACGGCGATGGAGGCGCTCAACGGCGCTTTTCGCGACGCCATTTCGTTCATCGGCACCGACGTGCTCTACGTGGATCAGCGCGAGTGGTTCATCGACTCGAACACAAAGTGGGACGCCGTCGCCAAGCGCAGCAAAATCACACTCCCGCAGGTGCGCGCCGTCGAGCAGGCGATGAATATGACCGCGGGCGTCGCGCCGACCGTGATGCACGGCATCGAGTCCGTCCGCTACAAGAACCGCAACTCGGGCATGGTCATGCTCATCGGCACGAACGAGCAGTTTCTCGTGACCGGCGGTGTCACGCTTACCGCCGGCCGCTTTCTCACCAAAGCCGAGGCCAGCGGGAACCGCGACCTGTGCGTTATCGGCTGGGACGTCGCGGAAAAACTTTTCCTCAACGAGCCGCCGCTCGGGCAGAAAATCCGCGCGGGCAATGAGTCGCTCGAAGTCATCGGCGTGCTGGAGAAGCGCGGCAGCGTGCTTGGGAAGATGAGCCTCGATAACCAAGTCATCATCCCGATTGGCAAGATGTTCCGCGGTTTCCGCTGGGATCCGAGCTGCACCATCCAGGTGAAAGTGGGCGATCCCGCGCGCGTCGCCGCGGCGCGCGAGGAATTGCGCGGCCTGCTGCGCAAAATTCGCAAAGTGCCGCCGGGGCAGGACGACGACTTCGCCATCAACCAGCAGGAGCAGCTCCTCGCGCAGTTCCGGAAAGTGTCCGGCGTCATCGCCACGTCGGGCTTTTTCATCACCGGCCTGTCGCTCTTTGTCGGCGGCATCGGGATCATGAACATCATGTTTGTCTCCGTCGCCGAGCGCACCCACGAGATCGGCATCCGCAAAGCGATCGGCGCGAAACGTCGCACCATCCTGCTGCAATTCCTCATCGAGGCCGCCAGCATCTGCCTGCTCGGAGGCGTCATCGCGCTCGCCGTCGCCGCCGGCCTCGTCCAGATTGCGCGCCAGTTTCTGCCCGTGATGAAAGTCGCCCTTTCGCCCTCCGTCGTGTTGCTCGCGCTGGCCGTCGCGCTCGTCACTGGCCTCGTCTCCGGCTTCCTCCCCGCCTGGCGCGCGGCCCGCATGAGCCCCGTCGAGGCGTTGCGCAATGAATGAAGCTTCGCGCCGCAGGGCAGCAAAGTAGTCCCCGACTTCACTCGGCAACAGCGTGGGCCGCGGGATAACCGCTCTAAAGTCGGGGGCTGCCTCGCCGGGCTGTTTCACAACCTCTACGAAAGCGCCGCCAGCAATTCGCGCATCTCCGACTCGAGATGCTGCGGGGTCTTCGTCGTGCAACGTGGCGGCGATGAGGTCGAGCAGCACTTCGCGGTAGCGCGCGCGCAGACGAAACACCGCCACGCGCACCGCGTTCACGGTCCAGCCGAGCTGGTCCGCCGCCTCTGCGTAAGTGGCCGCACCCGAGACTGTGAGGCTGAGGAAAGGCCGCAGCATCGCCATCTCCGCGCCGTGTCCATCCGCGGCGCGCCCGGTTTCGAGACGGTCGAGCACGCGGGCAGTTTCCCGCGCGCTGGCTCCGCCGCGGCCAGCGTGTTCTTTTCGATGAGCGCGGCGAAAAAGCTCTGCGAGAGTTCTTCCGCATCCTCCGGCGCGCGCCATCACCGCGCCGCTTCCCGCCCGCGCGCGAAGACGATGCGGAAGCCGATCGCGGTGGCGCGAACGTCCGGCGAATACGCCCAGCGACGGCCGCTGCGTAGCAGCACTTCATCCCCGACCGACCACGAGCCGCCACGCAACAGACGATCGCCGGGTCGAGTGGGACCGCTGTCCGCAACCCATTCCGTCACGTTCCCGCCGAGGTCGAAAAGTCCATGCCGTTGCGCGCCGTAGTTGCCGACGGGTGCCGGCCCAGTGTGGCGGTCGCGGTAGCCAGCGATGATGGGCGCGGATTCCGGCCAGCCGGCTTCGCGCATTTCTTCTCCGGCAAAATTTCCGGCGTAAAGCGTCGGCGGGAACTCATGGCCCCACGGGTAAATGCGCGGCGCCTGCGCGGCATGTTCGGGGATGACGCCCGCAATATCCGGCGGCAGCCCGGCGGCGATGCTCCACTCGAAATCGCTGGGGAGACGGTAGGCATCAGTCGGTCCGATCAAGCCCGCAGTGCGTTCGCGGCTGGTCAGCCACACGCAAAAATCCACGGCGTCATTCCAGCCGATGCCGATCACCGGATGATCGGGAGTTTGCACGTAGCCAGGCGGTGCCCGCCAATCCTGAGCGCCGTTCTTGATCCATTCGCCCGCCTCGTTGATATCGTAGCCCGGCTGCACCCAGTGGCCCGTGTCTTTCACAAACGCCTCGAAATCGCGCACGCGCGTTTCCCAAATGCAGAAGAGCACGCCCGGTGTCCCCGCGGGCACAAAGCGCTGGCTGAGGCTGTTGTTGAACGGTTCGTCTGACTTCGCGACCGTCGACTTAGCTCCGAGGTCTCGCTTTTTCCACGGCTGCAAAATCATCAGCGCCGCGCTCGCGAGGACGACACTGGCGATGGCCCAATAAACAGTCCGCATCCGCCGCGGGCGCTCGCCCGCCCCGCGCAAATCGGCGCGCATTTCACCCGCCCGCTGATAGCGCCGCTCCGGTTCGCTCTGCAGCGCGCGCCGCACCACTTTGTCCACCGCGCGATTGGCGCGCGTGCGTTTGGACGGCGGATCGAAGACGCCGCGCGGCAGCGTCCCCGTGAGCATTTCGTAAAACATCACGCCGGTGCTGTAGAGGTCCGCGCGCTGATCGACCGCCTCCTGGCGTGCCTGCTCGGGCGACATGTATTCGGGTGTGCCGAGCACCGCGCCGGTCATCGTCGGCAGCGCCGCGCGCGCGCCGTCGCCGAGCAACCGCGTGAGGCCGAAGTCGGAGACTTTCACGCGATCCGCCTTGTCGAGGAGCACATTCGACGGCTTCACATCGCGATGCATGAGACCCTCCGCGTGCGCTGCTTCGAGCGCATCGGAAACTTGCCGCACGATCTCGACTGCTCGCGGCACCGCGAGCGGGCCGTCCTGCATCAGCATTTGCAAGTCGCTGCCTTCGACCAATTCCATCACGAAAAAGAAATGCCCGTCCTGCGTCTGGCCAAAGTCGTAGATGCCGACGATGTGCGGATGCGCCAGCCGCGCGAGCGCCTGCGCTTCGCGGCGAAAACGCTCCGCGAACTCCGCGCGCAAACTCAATTCGAGCGGCAGAATCTTGATCGCCACGAGCCGCGCCAGTGAAAGCTGCCGCGCGCGGTACACCGCACCCATCCCGCCCCGCCCGAGCAGTGCGAGCATTTCGTATCCGGGAAATTGCCGAGCGAGTTCCTCGACCGGCGGCGGCTCCCAAGCTTCCGCCGCACCGCCCGTGATGCGCGCCGGCGACAGCGCCCGGCGCAATACCTCGCGCGGATCAAGGCCGCGAAGGGTGCCTGAGCCTTTGGGTGGCAGGGAATCGGACTCCATTTGATCAGTCGCGGAATACGCGCAGCATTTCGTTTCCACCTTGCTGCAACTCGTAATTCACGGGCACCACCTCACTCCGAATCCCGAGAGCGTCGACTGACTGGAGCACCGCTGGCAGATGGGGAGATCGCTCGCCCGCAAGGGTGAGCAATGGAAAGATGCGGACCTCCTGCGCGACGCGGCATAGCTCGCGCACCGACTCGACGTGGAATTTCTCGGAGAGAAGTCCCGAATACAAAAAAAGAAGGTGCGAACACAGGGCCAGGTCGAATGCCTCTTCGGAGAACGGAAGGCTGGGCAGCGCGGCGACTCGATAGCGGTCGGTGCCGCGGGCGATTTCGTAGTCGGCGGCAAACCGCGCCATGACCTTGCGGCGATTCGAGCGGAGATCCTCGGGATCGCGGTGAAAGCTCCATGTCCAGCTCTGCGGAGTCGCGCGGACTTGTGAGATCACCTGCTCCGCCGTCGCGTTGAATTGCGCCTGAATTTCCGTGCCCGTCCATGCATAAAGCGGATCAATCGAAACGACGGTGAAACCTTCCGCGGTCATCTCCGCATTGAAGCTCGCCGGGCCGTCGCCGCAGCCGAGAATTCGCCGGCGGCAATCCGATTCCGTGAGATTGAACATCAACTCATACTCTCGTCGGGAACGCCCCCACGGGATGATTTGGTCGAGTTGAAGGCTCATGCGCGAACGCGAAGTTTAAGATCCCTCCAGCGCGCCGAGGAGTTCCCGCATCTCCCCCTCCACCGCCGCGGGGCTTTCGTCCTGCAATGTCGCAGACACGGAATCGAGCAGCAGCTCGCGGTAACGCGCGCGCAGGCGAAAGACGGTCACGCGTGCCGCATTCACCGTCCAGCCCAGCCGCTCCGCCGCTTCCCCATACGTGGCTGCGCCCGAGACCGTGAGGCTGAGAAAGGGCCGCAGCACTTCCATCTCCGCGCTATGGCCGTCCGCGGCGCGCTCGTGCTCAAGTTGATCGAGGGCGCGCTCGAGCAGCATCGTGGCCCAGCGGCGGTCGTAGAGCGTCTCGGGTGTCTCGCGCTCCGCGGGTTCGCCCGCGAAACATTCTTCCGCCGCCGCGTCGATGCTCAGCACCTCGGCTCCTCCGCCGCGTTTTAGCGCGTGCTCTCGTTTGGCTGCGTCGGCGATGTGATGCTGAAACGCGGCAAGCAAAAACGTGCGCAGCTTTCCTCGCGATGAGTCTGCCGCGGCGAGCGTGTTTCTCTCAATGAGGGAGGCGAAGAAACTCTGCGTGAGGTCTTCCGCATCTGGCGGCAAGTGCCCAAGCCGTCGCGCGAAAGCATAAAGCGGCGGCCAGTAATCCTGGCACATCTCCGCCAGCGCCGTCTGCGCGCGCGGGTGGGACGGCTCCGCCGCACATGCCACCACGCTCCAGCGGGTGGTTCGGAAAGCCTCAGCGTGGTTCTCCCGATCCGGCATGGAAGGGATTAGGCCAGCGACGGGGGTGCGCTGTCAACCCGGCGTTGCGCCTCGGGCCGAACTGGAAGCGGAGCAGACGATGGCAGCGCAAGGAACGGCGTCTTTCCCAAGCGCCGACCCACGGGCCCGCAAAACGGCTCATCTCCGCGCCTGAGAGGTTGGCCGCTGCGCGGGGTTTCTGGGACGGCGCTCGGGAAAGACGCCGTTCCTTGACCGCCGCGCCGATGGTGCCTGCAACGCTTCCAACCGCACCTTGGGAATTCAGCGAAACATGGTAATGCCAGCAGCCTCGCTTTCGTAAATAGAAGCGACACTCTGCCAGCGCATCAGGGAGTCATCATGCCAGCGCCAGACTTACCTTCGCCAATCCCCGTGGAAGAAATCTTCCGCGTTGCTGTCGCGCTGCCCGCGGCGGAGCGCGCGGAATATCTGTGCGCCGCATGTGAGGGACAGCCGGAGGTGCGCGCGCGGATCGAGCGGATGCTGGGGGTGGGCGGCATCGCAGCGCTCCTGCGACAACCCGCGGACGAGACGGTCCCACCGGAAATCGAGGCGGAGTTGGCGCGCTTGAAGCCGGAGGAAGGCGGCGAGCGCATCGGCAATTACAAGCTGCTCCAGCAGATCGGCGAAGGCGGCTTTGGCACGGTTTGGATGGCGGAGCAGGAGCAGCCGGTGCGGCGGCGCGTGGCGTTGAAGATCATCAAGCTCGGCATGGATACGAAGGAAGTGATGGCGCGCTTCGAGCAGGAGCGGCAGGCGCTGGCGATGATGGATCATCCCAACATCGCGAAGATCTTCGACGCGGGCGCGACGCAATACGGGCGGCCTTTCTTCGTCATGGAATTGGTGCGCGGCGTTCGCATCACCGAATATTGCGACCAAAACAACCTGCCGACCGCGGAGCGGCTCCAGCTCTTCATCGCCGTCTGCCAGGCGGTGCAGCACGCGCATCAAAAAGGCATCATCCACCGCGACCTCAAGCCCTCGAACATTCTCGTCACGCTGCACGACGGCGTGCCCGTGCCGAAGGTCATCGACTTCGGTGTGGCCAAGGCCACTCAGCAGCAGCGTCTCACCGACCTGACGCTCTTCACGCAATTCGAGCAAATGATCGGCACCCCGCTCTACATGTCGCCCGAGCAGGCGGAGATGAGTGGGTTGGATATTGATACCCGCAGCGACATCTATTCGCTCGGCGTGCTGCTCTACGAGCTGCTCACTGGCCGCACGCCCTTCGATCCCGAGGAACTGATGCGCCACGGGCTCGATGAAATCCGACGTACTATCCGCGAACAAGAACCGCAGAAGCCTTCGACTGCTGGCACACCCGCTACGTCACCCAGTTGGCGTTTTCACGCGATGGAAAGACCCTTGCTTCAGCGTCCAACGATCAGACGGTTCGCCTCTGGGATACGACGAGATGGCAGGAACGGGCTCCGCCGTTTCGCGGACACGGAGAGAAGGTGTCTGCCGTTGCGGTGGCACCCGATGGCCAAACCATCGTGACCGGTGGCAAAGATGGGTTGGTGATGCTCTCGGACACGCGCGCCCAAACCCCCATTGGCGGACATCAGAACTTTCCAGGGAATGTCCTTTTCGCCAGGGCTCTTCCGGACAGTAAGACGGTGCTGTTGGGCGATAACAAAGGAAACTTCTCACTGTTCGATCTTGCGACTCTCCACGAGACGAGGCTGCCGTTTTCGCCCACTAAACGTGCCGTGTTTGCGTCACGCAATTTCATTGGAGTGCAGATGGAGCCGAATCTCTTTGAATTGCACGGGCTCACTGCCGCCGGAGCCACCCTCGTCGCCGGGTTGCCAATCGAACCGAGAGGCCCGTTTGCGTACTGCGCGGAGCAACGCCTCCTTGCCTGGACTGCCATTGAAAAGGCGATTCACCTCACCAGCCTGGATCGGCCCGGAGAGCGAATTGATCTATTTACCGGGGACGGATGGCCGCTTTCTCCTGGCTACGGGCCCTAACCATGTGGCTCGAGTCTGGGACATACCGGGTCAGCGCCGAGTGCCTTCGGCAGAAACTTATTTCTCACCTTTTAGTGTTCCCATCTTTGGGAAATACGCCAACGCCGCGCGCGGCGATACGCTTCTTCGCTGGATCGCCAACGCCACATCGCCCGGCACCGCGAACCGCAGCCCGGTACAGACTGGAACGACACCCGTGGGATTTTGGCCAGCGGGTTCGGTCACAGACCGGGTGTTTTCGTCGGATGGCCGGACTTTTGCGATCGCGAGTGAACCAAGCACAGTGACTCTTTATGACACTCTAGGACCGCGGAAGCTCTCGACCTTGAACGGCAGAGGCGGTGCCTCGTTAAGCCTTGCGTTCTCCCCTGACGGGACACGCCTTGCACTGGCGGACGACGCACTCTGGGATGTGACCACGCGGCAGGAATTGCTGAGGCTGCCTGGGTTCGGCTCAGTCAATTACTACGCAGAGTTTACGGATGATGGCAGCACACTGCTCATCGGATCACCCGACGTCCGGGGCAGCTTCCGGTTCTGGCGCGCGCCTTCGTGGGAGGCAATCGAGGAAGTGGAGCGCAACGGCGGCGGTTGGCCGCGAACCGACGAATACGCAGGGCGGCACCAGGGAGCGGCGACATTCCTGTCGCCGTCGAAAAACCAACGCGCGCAACGCCCAATCTCCCCGGTGTGCGGAGGTCGAAGTCACCGCGCTCCCAAATGTGTGCTGCTCCGCAGCAGGGGACGACGGCGACAGGAATGTCGCCGCTCCTTGCGCGGATCACCCCGCAAGAAATCTTCGCGCTCCTTGTAATGCCGCGCCCCGCTTTGTCGTAGGAACCAGCGAACCCATCAAACAACCACCCACAAATACCGGATCCATGAACCTATCATCAACCGCGCGCCTTACCCTGCTGGCCACTGCGCTGCTCGGCGCACACGCCTCGGCGCAAATCATCTCCACTCCAGTCGGCACGCCGGCCTGGCAGCCCACCGATATTCACCTTTTCGTCGCACCGCTCGGGTCGGCACCCAACTATGAAGGGGTGCTCACTTCGCTGCAGGCGGTCCTGCCGGAGCCGAATCATCGCTTTGATCCCATCCTGTTCATCGGTCCAGGCGACCCGCACAGCGGACCTTATACTTCGGAAATTGCCGATGGTCTGGTGAGCTCCGGGTTTCTGGAAAAGACCATTTTCGATTCGTCCGATTTCAGCGGGACCAATGGCATCTATCTGGCCATGATGAACGTCCCGGGTTTCGGCCTGATTCTGCCGGCGCAAGGCTCCTCGCCGGACTTTGCCTCTGGACCCATCATTCCGAACAGCCTGTTTCCGATCACGACCATCGGGACCACCTTTCGCAATGGAAGTCCGCTGCCGGCGTTTAGCTCGGGCTCGATCCCGCCACTCAATGGCGTGGACCATCCCTTGAACGTGGATGGCCACAGCCATTTCCCGCAGTTCTATATCGACAACGCCGACTTCAACGGCGTCGAACCGGAAGGGGTTTATGAATATACCATCTCCCTGCGAGACACTGCCGGGAATGGGTGGGACGTGACCGCGCCATTCGTCGTGGTGCCGGAACCGGGTGCCGGTCTGCTGCTCGGATTTGGCGGACTGGGCCTGCTCTTGCGGAGGTCGAGGCCAAGGCGGCATCAGCTTGCGATACAAAAAGGAAAGACATTGAGGCGTCAATGACCTTAAAACTTGGGGTCCTGGCCGGAGTGCTCGCGGTCGTCGGCGCGTCGGCCAAAGCGGACACCTTTGGCAGCGGGGCGAACGCTTTCACCATCGACTTCGTGAACATTGGCAATGCCGGCAATGCAGACGATGCCGGGGCGGGCGGCGGCATCTACTCTTCACCATACGGCGGGGTGCCTTACACGTACCGGATGGGGATGACGGAGGCCGCGCAGGACTGGATCACGAAGGCGACGGCGCTTGGGCTGACCAACGTCACGGCAGGAGATTGGGGTCCAAGCCAGCCGGCGACGAGCATGACGTGGTATGAAGCGGCGGCGTTTGTGAATTGGCTGAACACGAGCACGGGGCATCAGGCGGCGTATAATCTGAATGGCACGGCGGGAGCGCTTACGCTTTGGAGCAGCGTAGATGCGTGGCAGGCGGGCGGGCAGAATCTGTATCGACACAAGAATGCGTATTATTTCCTGCCGAGTGAGGACGAGTGGTATAAAGCCGCCTTTCACAAGAACGATGGAGTGACAGCGAACTACTGGGACTACGCCCTGGGAAGCAACAGCATCCCGGTAGCAGTGGGGAGTGGGACGACTCCTGGCACGGCAGTGTATAATTCTGCGACCGCTGCGGTTGCAGGGGTGAATGACAACGGCGGCCTGAGTCCTTACGGGACGAGGGGGCAGAACGGGAACGTGGATGAGTGGCTGGAAAGTGCCTTTGATGGAGTCAATAATTCCGCGTCTGAGAATCGCGCGTTCCGTAGTGGCCGCTCAAATGGTCCCGAGGCCTGGCTCCGGTCGTCGGACCGCGTCGGTGTCCCACCAACGAACAACGACGGTTTTTTTGGTTTTCGCGTCGCGAGCGTAAATGTCCCTGAACCCTCGTCTGCGGCACTGATGATGGGATCGGGGTTAGTGTTCTTCTTTGGGAGACGCCGCGGCCATTCCGTTTGATACATGACAAACGATGCGTGGCATTGCCGAACGGCACCGCTTTCAAAACTTTCCGTTAGAAAACAAGCCAGCAGATAGAAAACAAAAACCCAAACAACATGAAAACCTGCCTCATTAACTCCGCCATGGCGACCGTCCTGGCATTCGTCACCCTCTCTCCCGTATCCGCCTTTGCGGGCGGCGGCAACGTGCAGCCCCCAAATGCAAAACCGGCGGGTTACAGCCTGACCGACATGGCCGAGGAACTCGCCTATTTTAGCGTGAGTGGCAATGACCCGGCCTACTATCCCGATACGCCCTTCCAGATTCTATCCATCGACTACGGCGTCTATCCGGGACCGACTACGTTTCAAGTGAAGACAGGCACGCGATTTTTCGTGCCCATTGTGTACACCACTGATACGCCGATCCCGCCGACCCTTTTCCCCGACGGTTCGACCTCGGCCGCCCGCTATTTCTTCGATCCGCAGTATTTGGGAGCGCACATGGAAATCGAGGTGGACGGCGACACCACTTGCATCGGCCCGATGTATGTCGCCGGCCCAGTCTCTACTCCGGGATTGGCTGATGGCGGATCGCATTTCATCCAGGTCGGCGCGTTTCTGACGCCGTTTACGAAGGGCACACACACCGTCACGGTCCGCTTCGTCCTTGATGGCGATGCCATTCTGGACGCGTTCGGCGAGGAATACGCCTTCGATTACACCTACATCGTGAAAGTGAAGTGATCTGCCGGGTGGCCCGTGGCCGGGACGGCATGTGGCGCAGACCGGGGGGCTGCGTCACATGGCCGGTCGTCAAAGCGCCATTGGTAACTCCCGCAGCCGCCCACCGTAGTCGCATTTACGCCCCGGATTAATATTTCGCCACCACCACCTGTAATGCCGCGACCCCGTTTGTCGCAGGAAGGAGCGGACCCATTATTCACACCAACAAAACCCCTACCATGAACACCAAATACATCGCCCAACTTGCCTTCGCCGCCACCGCGCTGCTCGGCGCAAACCACCGCCACGCCAGTCGGCACGCCCGCCTGGCAGCCCACCGATATTCACCTTTTCGTCGCACCGATCGGATCGGCACCCAACTATGACGGGGTGCTCACTTCGCTGCAGGCGGTCCTGCCGGAGCCGAATCATCGCTTTCATCCCGATTTGTTCATCGGTCCGGGCGATCCGCACGCGGGGCCTTACACGCATGAGATCGCCGACGGGTTGGTGAGTTCCGGCTTTCTGGAAAAAACGATCTTCGACGGTGCAGACTTTACCGGCACCAATGGCATCTATTCGGCGATGATGAATGTGCCCGGCTTTGGCGTCATCCCCGCCGCACAAGGGTCGTCGCCGGACTTCGCCTCTGGCCCGATCATTCGCAACAGCATGTTCCCCATTCAAGGGTCGGGAGTAAGATACAACGACGGGGTAAGACTGGACCCAGCGACTACGCTCTACATACCGCCGCTCGATGGCAGCCTCAATCCGCCTTTCAGCGTCGATGGCCACAGCCACTTTCCCCAGTTCTACATCGACAGTGCGGACTTCTACGGGTTCGCGGCGGAAGGAGACTACATCTACGAGGTCGAGTTGCGGGATACCGCTGGCAATGGCTGGAATATCACCGCGCCGTTTGTCGTCGTGCCGGAACCGGGCACAGCCCTGATGCTCGCCATCGGGAGCGTGGCCTTGCTGCAACGCCGCCACCGGTACGCGCAAGGATAATGACTTCCAAACGCAGAGGCACAGAGATGTCCGCGAATTCGGTGAATGGTTGGGCGACCTGCCATCCGTGGTGCATCTCTGTGTCCTCGGTGCCTCCGGGTTTCCGCGGAACGCGCGGCGTATCTCGACGCGGCGTGCGAGGGACATCGGCGAGATCGACGGACGGTTCGTGCCAAACCTGGAGCGGTTTCGCACCGAATCCCGTGGTTGACGCCACCGGTTGATTTCGCTTGGCCCGCCGGGCTGAGGCGGCCGGCCTTCAACACCCTTTGGAATTGCTTGTTCGCTGATGGCGAGGTGGCTAACAGATGATCCTGTGACAAGAAACAGGCAATGAAGCGCCTCCTCCCCGAACTCGGCGAAAGCTTTCGGATGGCGCTGAGCGCCCTTGCGACACACAAACTGCGTTCGGCGCTGACGCTGCTTGGCGTGCTTGTGGGCGTCTTCTCGATCATCCTGGTGATGACGGCGATGCGGGCGATGCAGAACAACATCGAGAAGGAACTCGGCTCGCTCGGGAGCCGGACTTTCGCCATCCAGAAAATGCCGGGCGCCTATTTCGGCGGCCCAGAGGGTTTCATGAAATACATGCGCCGGAACGACATTACGTTCGCCCAAGCCATGGCTTTCAAAAGGAAGGCCGTCTTCGCGATGGCGGTCGGGTTGCAATCGGGTTTTTGGAATGGTGAGGTGACCTCGCGCTACGATAAGACGCCACCGAATGTCTCGGTCGAAGGCGCGACGCCGGGCGTCTTCGCGACGAACAACTGGACCTTGACCGAAGGCCGCGCCCTCCTCGATTCCGACGTGGAATCGGCGCGCGACATCTGCGTCCTCAGCGCCGATGTCGCGAAGACGCTCTTCCCGCGCGGCAGCGCGGTGGGCCAGCGGGTGAAAGTCCAGGCGATCAGCTACACGGTCACCGGCGTTTTTGAGCGTACGGCTTCCAGCGAGAACACGAACGGCCAGGTCATCATCCCGCTGACCACTGGCCTGAACCGCTACGGACGCCGCCGCGGCGTGGGCATGTTTGTGCAGGCGCCCGACGCCGCTGTCATCGAGGACAGCATGGAGCAGGCGCGCGGCATCATGCGCGCCGTCCGCAAAGTCCTGCCGGGCGCGGAGGATGACTTCGAGATGGTCTCCAGCGACTCGATGATCAAGCAATTTCAGACGGTGACTTTCGCTGTCCGCACCGGGCTCTCGCTGGTCAGCGGGATCGCGCTCCTCGCGGCCGGCGTCGGCATCATGAATATCATGCTCGTCTCCGTGACCGAGCGCACGCGCGAGATCGGCATCCGCCGGGCGATCGGCGCAAAGAAGCGAAACATCATGACCCAGTTCATCATGGAGGCGGTGGTGCTCTGCGAGATCGGCGGCCTGATGGGTGTGGCGCTGGGGATGGCGGGCGCGAACGCCCTGGCGGTTTATCTTTTGAAACTCCCGCCCGCCTTTCCCGTGGATTGGGCCATCATCGGTCTGATGATTTGCTCATTCATTGGCATCGTCTTCGGCAGCTATCCCGCCTACAAGGCGGCCAATCTCGACCCGATCGACTCGCTCCGTTACGAATGAAAAGACGCAGCCTTGGGGCATGGCCGCACCGCCTCAGTCGCCCAACTCGACGTTCCAGTAAGCCAGATCGACGAAGTGCCGCCAGCTTTCGTGATGCTGGCCGTCGAAGGTGATATTGATGAACGGCCGCCACTTCGGGCGCACCGGCTTGCGAATGAGCTGCATGTGGACCTGGTGCGCGAGGCGATTGCCTTTGCGGGTGTTACACGGGATGCAGGAGCAGACGATATTTTCCCAGGTCGTCAGGCCGCCTTTGTCGCGCGGAATAACGTGGTCGAGATTGAGGTCGCGCTTCTCCAATAGCTTGCCGCAATACTGGCAGGTGTTCTTGTCCCGCTCGAAGATGTTGGCGCGGGTGAATTTGACCTCTTTCTTCGGGAGCCGGTCGAAGATCATGAGGACGATGATGCGGGGGACGCGGATTTTGAAGGCGATGGTGTGGACCATCTCGGTCTCGGGTTCGCGGTGGGAGAAGTCGCGCCAGCTTTCGAAGTCGTGGGTGCGGAAGTTATTGCCAGCAGCGGCGAAGACGACCTGGGCGTGGCCTTGACAGATGAGCGTAAAAGCCCGGCGGACTGTGCAGACATTGATGGCCTGCCAGAGACGGTTGAGGACGAGGACTTGGCGATCGAGCATGGGATAGGGGCTCGGAAAAAGTTGCGCGGAAGCTAGTGGGGGGAGCGGAGGCTGTCAATCGGCGCGGCAAGGCGAGGTGATGGCTCAACGATTTGTCATCTTCGGGATGACCGTGCGTTTTGAATCTGAGCCACGCCGCGGAAAAGTTTCTGGACAGCCCTAGCGGCGCTGTCACCGTTTCCGTCCTCATCCCATGAAAACCCACCTCTTGCTCCCAGCCGCCCTTTTCACCCTCACGCTCGGCCTTTCTGCGGCCGAGGAGAAGCCCGCCCCCGCCAGTGCGCCCGCGGTGCTGAAGGCAGACGATCTCACTCCATATAAGACGGCGGATGCGCTGTGGAAACACCTCGGCGAGCTGCGCGAGGAGCCGAAGATGCAGCCGAAATCGCAGGAGGAACTGATCGGGATCGTCAAGGTGTGGTTTGGCAATCAGCGGGCGGCCGCGGAGGCGTTTGGCAAAGCCTATCCGGCGGACCCGCGGCGCTATGAGGCGAAACTTGTTGCGCTCCAGGCGGCGATGCAGCTTTCGCAGGTTCCGGGTGCCGATCCGGCGACCAAGACAGGCTCGGACGAGGTGCTGAAGGAGATCGAGGCCATCATCGCTGCGGCAGATGCGCCTGCCGAGGCGAAGGGCGAAGCGAGTTTCATTAAAACAATGATGCTGACCGAGGCGCTCGATGAGGCCAAGCCGGAGACGGCCGCGGCCTTCTTCCAGGCGGCCGACGCCTTCCTCGCGCAGCATGGCACGCACAAGCTCGCGCCGCAGATGCGACAGACGCAGATGCAGGTGGCTTCGCAGACGCAGACGCCCGAGGCCGAGGCGCTCTTGAAAAAGCTCTCCGAAGACAAGGATGCGGAGATTGCCAAGGGGGCGAAGGAGATTCTGGCGCAGCGGCAGAAGATGGCGGACGTCAAATCCAAACCGCTCGATTTGAAATTCACCGCGGTGGATGGCAAGGAATTCGATGTCGCCAAGCTCCGCGGCAAGGTGGTGCTGGTGGACTTCTGGGCGAGTTGGTGCGGGCCGTGCATCGCCGAGATGCCGAATGTCGTCGCCGCCTACAAGAAGCTGCATGACAAAGGCTTTGAGATCGTGGGCATCTCCCTCGACCAGGACAAAGCCAAGATGGAGGACGCGCTGAAGAAGCACAGCATGACCTGGCCGCAGTATTATGACGGCAAGGGCTGGCAAAATACGATCAGCACCGGTTACGGTATTGAGTCCATCCCCGCCGCGTGGCTGCTCGACAAGAAGGGCATCCTCCGTGAAACCGGCCTGCGCGGCGACGCCCTGGTCGCTGGTGTGGAGAAATTGCTCGCCGAATAACTTCGCCTTTCACCGACCACGGTCTTGAAACTCTCGCTTCTCCTCATCGCCTCCGTCTTCACCGCTTTCGCCGCCCTGCCCGCCGCGGAGCCCGCCGCCGCCGCGCCGGATGGGGATTTCTCCGCGTTCAAGACTGCGGATGAATTCTGGCAGCACCTCGGGGTTTTGCAAAGGCAGCCGACCGAAAAGCCCGCTACGCGCGAGGAGGGGATGGCGCAGGCGCAGGCTTGGTTTGCGGCCCAGCAGAAGGCCGGGGAGGCGTTCGTCAAGGCCTTCCCCGAGGACGCGCGCCGCTGGCCGGCGAAGCTGCTGGCGCTGCGTGCCGGCCTGCAATTGCGGCGGTTCAATCCACAGCCCGGCCCGACCGAGGTGGAACGCGCCAAACTCGATGAAATCATCAATGCCGCCGACGCCTCCGCCCAGACGAAGGCCGACGCCGCTTTCACACGGGCGATGACCTACACGGCGGACTTCAAGAACAAGCCCGAGAGCTACATCGCCTTTCACCAAGCCGTGGCGGATTTTAGCGTAAAGTATCCCACGCACCAGCTTCTCGGGCAGATCCAGGCCACGCAACTCCGCGCGCTCGCCGACGACCCGACCCCGCAAGGCGCGGAGCTTTTGAAAAAGATGGCCGCCGGCACCGATGCCAAGCAGGCCGAAGCCGCCAAGGGCATCCTCACAAAGCGCGAGCGCATGGCGGAAATAAGGATCAGGCCCCTCGATCTTCAGTTCACCGCGACGAATGGGCAGGACGTGGATCTTGCCCTCATGCGAGGCAAGGTCGTGCTGGTGAGCTTCTGGGCGAGCGGGGACGGGCCGAGCATGGCGGAGATGCCCAATATTGTTGCTGCTTACCAAAAGCTCCGCCCGAAGGGCCTCGAGGTCGTGGGTGTCTCCCTCGATCAGGACAAAGGCAAGATGCAGGAAGCCGCGAAAGCGCTCGGCATGACGTGGCGGCAGCATTTCGACGGCGGGGGCTTGAAGAATAAGATCAGCAGCAGCTACGGCATCGACTCCCTCCCCACCACCTGGCTGATCGACAAGAAGGGCAGGCTCCGCGAAAGCAGCCTGCGCGGTCCTGCGCTTGAGCAGGCCGTCGAGCGGCTGCTGAGGGAATAGCCGCGCGCCGCCCGCCAGAGGTCAGATATTTTTTGCCATCCGCTCCGCGAGGCGCCCGAGGGCGGCGCTCTTGTCGTAGGGGTCGAGATGCACATCGAGCAGGCAGTAGCTGGAGGTGTGCTGGGTGGCGGCGTCGAGGGCGACGTCGAGCTCCCGCTCGGTCCGGACGAGAAAAGCGCGGCCGTGGCCGAGGAGTTCGGGCAGCCGGTGGTATTGCCACGCGAGCACATCGTTGAAGGGCCCGTCGTGGATGTGGCGCTCCGTGCCGTAGCCGGCGTTGTTCAGCACGATCACGACCGGGTTCAGCCCGTAGCGGGCGATCGTGCTCAACTCCACGCCCGTCATCTGGAAAGCCCCGTCGCCCACGAGCACGAGCGGGCGCAGCTCGGGCCGCGCCATCTGCGCGCCGAGGGCGGCGGGGACGGCGAAGCCCATCGAAGCGTAGTAGGCCGGGCCAAGGAATTCGGTGCGATGGCGGATGAGGAGATCGGCCGCGCCGAAGAGCGCATTGCCGACATCCGCGATGACGATGGTGTGGTCGTCGACGTACTCATTCACCCGCTCAAAGAGCCGCGCGATCGTCACCGGCGCCTCAGGGATCGCCGGGACAAACTCCCGTGGCGCCGGCGGCGCGGGGCGTGGCCCGTCCGCATGCTTGCGCAGCTCGGCGGCGAGCAGGCCGCGGAGGAAATCCTTGAAGCGCACATGCTCGAAGCTGTGATGCCGGATCGCCAGCTTCTCGCTGGTCGCGTAGATGGCCTTCCCTAGGTCGAGCTGCGCGGTGTAGATGCCGAGATTGATGTCGGTCATGAACGCGCCCAGCAGGATCACGCAATCGCTCGCCTCCACATACGCCCGCACCTCATCGCGACCCATCGCGCCTTCATACACGCCGAGATAAAGCGGATGCTGCTCCGAGATCACCGACTTGCCCAGGATCGTCGCCGCCACCGGGATATTGGCCCGCTCGATGAGCGCGAGGACTTCCTCATGCAGCCCGAAGCGATGCACCTCCACATCCGCCATCACCACCGGCCGCTGCGCCGCATTGATCATGGCCACCGCCTCCGCCAGCGCCTCCTGCAAGACGTGCGCATCGCTTTGCTCATGCAGCTCCCGCGTGCGGTGCCCGCTCCGGCCCGGCACCCCGATCATATCCCGCGGCAGTTCCAGATACACCGGCCGCTTGTAGCGCAGCGCCGCGTGCAGCACGCGGTCGATCTCCGCGAACGCCGTATCCGCATCCTCCAGCGCTGCGCTCGCCACGGTGATCTGCTCGAAAACCCGCCGCTGCGTGTCAAACTCCCGCACCTTGTGGTGGAGCAGGGGATTGCGCTCCCGCTCATTCATCCCCGGCGCCCCGCTGATGACCACGACCGGCGATTTCTCCGCAAACGCGCCCGCCACCGGGTTCACGATCTTCAGCCCGCCGACGCAATACGTGACGCAGACCACACCGAGCCCGCGGACACGCGCATAGGCATCCGCCGCGAAGCCCGCGCCCTGCTCATCGCACGTCGTGATCGTCTTCAGCGAGCTGTGCTGGAGCTGCTCATAAAAGCCGAGGACATAATCGCCCGGAATGCCGAAGACATGCCCGACGCCGTGCGCCGCGAGCCGCTGGATGAGGTAGTCACCGATAGTCGTGGGAGATGTCATGTGCGGACGGTAGCAAAATCGGCCACTGCTTGGCTCGCTCATATCATCAGATGTACGGTTGCCTCATCGTAGCAAGGGCGGCGGCTCCGAAAAATTGCCGGGCGCATTCGGTTCTTCTCGGACGACCGCTGCAACGATGGCGTCACGGCTAGCCCGGATATTTCACCGTGCGTTGGGGAGAGCATCCCGGGACGAAAGTGGCCGGGACCGGTGCTGACGATTGGTTCGCGGAATGGTTTTTGTGCGATTGAGGGACACAGCCCCCTGACCCCCATTGTTTTTCTGGTGCCGGGGACAGCACCGGACCGGGTTCAGGCTGAGCTGAGCTTGCGCAGCATCGTGCCGAAGAGTTCCTGGTAAGGATAGGCACTCGAAAAGAGCAGGCGGATGCGGCGCGTGTGGCGCAGGATCACAGCGCCGATCTTGAGCACTTTGAGCCGGATGGTGGTCACCTGGGCTTTGCCAAGTTCGCTGCCGCAGAGGCCGACGCGCCGGATGGACTCCATCAGCACGTAGGCGGCGGCCGAGAGCAGCAACCGGAACTGGTTGGCCCACCAACCATGACACGAAGTGCGGTCGGCGAAGAGCCCGAGTTGCTGTTCCTTGATGCGGTTTTCCATCTCGCCGCGCGCGCAATAAACCTCGTCGTAGAGTTCTCCCGCGTCACCCGCGAGGCTCGTCACCACGAAGCGCGGGTTGGCGCCTTGTGCGCTGTGCTCGGCCTTGGCGATGACGCGCCGCTCGCGATCCCAGGTGTCCGCGGCGTAGTCCAGCCAGCCGAAGAGCCGCTGCTTTTCCTGCGTGCTTTCAAATTGCGCGGCGGCGTTTTGCATCGACTCCCCGGCCAGCGCGAGCAGGCGCGGATTTTTAGCCAGGCCGACGAGGTAGTCCACATCGTGCCGCTCGCACCAGCGCAGCATTTTCCAGCGGCAAAAACTAAGAGTCGCCGCGAAAGATGATGCGCACGCCGGGCCAGGCCGTACGCAGGCGGGCGACCAGCAACTTTAAGATCGCCCAGGCGTGCCTGGCCGCGTCGATGTTGCTCGGGCGCAGATAGCTCACCAGCAGTTGCCCGCCGCAAAAGACGTAGAGCGGCAGGAAGCACCAGTCCCCGTAATAGCCGTGGAAAGAGCGGCCTTCCTGCACGCCATGCACACGGTCATCGGTCGCATCGAAATCCAGGATCAGCTCGGTCGGCGCGGCCTGAAAGCTCGCGATGAACTGCTCGACCAGCACCCGCGACATCGCCACCGCCGTGCGCCGGTCGGCGCGGTTTTCCAGCCGGCACAAGGTCGGACTGCTGGCCAGTTCCTCGCCACGCTCCACGGCGCTCTGCCAGGCCAGATCGTTGCGCAGCGTGTCGTGGTCGTTGAGGTCTTCGTACCCCAGCGCAATCCCGTAGATGCGCTGCCGCAAAAGATCGAACTGCGCGTGCGTGACGAGGTCAGGGTCGCGCGGATCGGCGATCACCGCATCAAGCGCGCGCACCAAGCCCAACCGACGATCAACCGTGCGCAGCACCATCACACCGCCGTCGCTGGAGACATCGCCGCCGGAAAAACTCGCTTCGATCTTGCGCCGATCAAGGCTTGGAAAAACAAAGAGTTCGTCGTTACAGTCTGGCATTAGCGAAGTCCTTTCGGTTGTTGGCTTGAACAACTTCAATCGTAGCGGTTTACACCGCGGACTTCGCTAACTTTTTGCCCGGACGATGAAATATCCGGGCTAGGGCCAGATAATCTGGAAACAGCAGTGGCTGTCCGGAAAGCCTTTGAGGGCATGCGCGCCATCGACCGGTGCCGTCGGCAGAAACGGCGCGAGCTTTTCCTGCGCCGCGGCGCTGAGGCAAAAAGAGAGGCCGAGTTGGGCCGCGAGCTTTTCCAGCCGGAAAGTAAAATTGACCTCCGTGCCCATCATCCCTTCGCCCAAACTCGCCGCCGCGCCGAAAGTCACCAGACCATGATGAACGACGAAGCGGAAGGTCAGCTCCTCGTTCTGTTCCTCACGATGAAGATCCCGCAGCGTTTCCGCCACCGCCTCGGTCCCGCCGTCAGACAGCGTCCAGTAGGCGAGGAACCCATCGCCAAGGTATTTCCCAATTCGCCCGCCCCGCTGCTCAATGAGGCGCTGACTGGCGCGAAACCACGCCGTGAGTCGGACGGCGACATCGCGCGTCTTCTCGTTGCCACACAACACGGAGTAGCCCTTCATATCGGCGATGAGCAGCCAGGTCGGCTGCTCTTTGAACTCGACGATCGTCGCCGTGCTGGGGGTCGCTGTTCCGCGGTCGTGGGCGAGCGTCACCGCCTGTCGAAAGACGAGCGTGGCTTCGCCGATCATGACGCGGTCCCCGTCGCGCAGACGGGTGGCGCGAAGCAGGCGGTGGCCGTTGAGGAAAGTGCCGTTGGCGCTGTCGAGGTCGAGGAGCCAGAATTCATCGGGCTCCTGCGCATGGATGGCGGCGTGATAGCGCGAGGCGTTCGCGGTGTTGATCGTGAGCTGGTTGTCCGGCGCCCGGCCGATCCGGAAATTACCCTGCAAAACGATGCGCTCACCCCGCTCGGGTTGGAGCCAGGCGTCCTTCGATTCCGGCGCGCTCATACCAGAGAGGGGGCGTTTTTTCGGAGGTTAAAGGTGGTCATAAATTCGCGGCGGGGCTTGGGCGCATGCAAACAAGCTCCCCTGCCATTGGCGAGAAATTCCCTGCCGAAACAGGTCCCGGCCAAATCCGATTGACCGCGCCGGACGCGGCTCGTCTAATCCGCCAGCCACTACCACGCCTATGTCCCCGCTCCCCCTCGCCCGCCGCTCCTTCCTCAAAGCTCTCGCCGCCAGCGGGGCCGCTGCCACCCTGGGCGCTCCGCTTTTCGCCGCGGAAAACGCCGCGGCGAAATACAAAATCAAGCTCGGCATGGACAACTTCGCCGTCCGCGCGATGGGCTGGAAAGCCGCGCAACTGCTGGACTACGCCGCTTCGCTGAAACTCGACGCGCTCCTCATTTCTGACCTCGACGCCTACGACTCACTCGACGACGCCTACCTCGCCGACATCGGCAAAAAGGCGCGCGATCTCGGCATCGATCTCTTCGTCGGAAGCTGGAGCATTTGTCCCACGTCGAAGTCCTTCAAAAACAAATGGGGCACCGCCGAAGAACATCTCGCGACTGGCATCCGCGTAGCCAAAGCCACCGGTTCGTCGGTCTTTCGCGTCGTTCTCGGCACCGCCGAAGACCGCAAGACCGAAGGCGGCATCAAGGCGCGCATGACCGACACCGTGAAGGTGCTCAAAGCTTGCGAGACGAAGGCGAAAGACGCGGGCGTGAAGATCGCCATCGAGAACCACGCGGGCGACATGCACTCGTGGGAACTCGCCGGGCTCATCGAGGAAGCCGGCAAGGATTTCGTTGGCGCGAACATCGATTCCGGCAACGCCGCGTGGACGCTTGAAGACCCGATGGACGTGCTCGCCACGCTCGGCCCGCTGACCATCTGTTCCTCGCTGCGCGACGACATGGTCTGGGAAACGCCCGATGGAGCCACCGTGCAATGGACGGCCTGCGGCGACGGACTCATCGACTGGAAAAAATACACCGCCCGCTGGGCCGAG
>JBBQCM010000010.1:0-81652 GCA_038318725.1 Chthoniobacterales bacterium | reverse complement strand
GGGACCTCCAAGCCGGTCCCGCGTTGGGGGCTGAGCTTCATGGGCTCTGACCGAGGTATGACTACAGACTACGGCTGGTTTCCGATACTCACGTTTTTGCTTCAGGTTGGACATTCAGCTTCATCCTTGAGCGCGCCCTCTGACAAACTCCGAACACTGCTGGGCATGTGTCATGAGCAGGAGATGCCCGCCATCCAGCAATAGATCGATTCGGTTAGGGGGCGGGATCAGGCAATCGTGTTTGCCGTGAATCCGATATATCCTCGTTCGGGTATCGCCCAATCCTCCCATGTGAGAATGGCTTGGCGCAGCGCCCGGATAAACGAAGGCTCGGTTCCGGCGAACATCCGGGTCACTTCGTTTGGAATCTTTCCTGCGGCAACCCTGATCCAGCCCAACGGGGCGACTCGGGCCAGCGAGCACAGAGTGGCGAGGAGTACGCCGATCTCTTCCTTTCGCCTGGCGTTGCCGATCAAATAGAAAGCTGTGATATTTCTGATTTTCGTGATTTAGGACGCGACCAACCCGCCCAGCGAGCAACCGACCAGGGTGTCGCCGTCTTTTATTCCCCGCACGGCACACATCACCGCCGCAAGAGCGGCGAGGCTCGTGGCGCTTGAATGCGACGGCCAATCGTGCGCCACAAATTCAGGCAGGATCGACCGCGGTGCCGGATACATCCGCCGACCCCTCCCATGCCAGGCAGTGCGTGAATCATATCGGGCCAACGTTGCCCTCATTCACGCTGGGTGCCAGCCCCCGAGTGGATGCGCGTTTTGTTAGAGTCAGAGCGGGCAGGCGTTCAGCGCCTTTCATTCTATGGCGCAGTGCTAGGGCAACACCCCATAGTTGACCCACCGGGTTTCCGACTATTGTAGAGCGAATGGAAAAATGTCTCCGCAAATAATATGAAACGGAAACTTCGCTGGTGCGCTTCAGCTTGGATCGCCTCGAACATGGCGATCGCGGCATTGGCCCGTTAAACAATGGCCAGACAAAATCACGCTACGGCAGGACACTCAGATCATCCCGTGGATTGCAAAACACGAGGGGTACATCGTTGCAGAACACGTGGAGTACATCGCGACCGTGACTGCTTATCTGATTCCCGGACAAATTTTGCGGCATTAGGAGACTCAGGGACGTTCTTCCATGCCATTGACGGGGGCGGTCACGCTACCTATGTACCATCCATGCTACGCGAGCTTCATCCCGAACTGCTCGATGCCCTGCCATCTCGGCATCCCGACGCCGTACATAGTCGACGCGACCTGCGTGTGATCAACTTCATCATGGGCAACCACCGCTGGATGGCGCGCACACTGCCCGCGGTCTTGCGCGTCGCCGAGCGCGTGCTCGAGCTTGGCGCTGGCACCGGTGAACTGAGCCGGCGGCTTGGAGCCCAAGGTCAGTGCGTGACCGGACTCGATCTCTCTCCTCCGCCGGCCAATTGGCCGCCATGTCAAGACTGGCATAATGCCAACCTACTCACCTTCGACGGCTACGATCGTTATGAGGCCGTGATCGGTAACCTGATCTTTCATCATTTCTCGGTTGATGAACTGGCGATGCTCGGTGGGAGACTGCGGGAATCCGTCCGGGTGATCATCGCCTGCGAACCATCACGCCGGGAATTCTCCCAACGGCTCTTCGCGTTGATCGCACCACTATTCCGGGCCAATCACGTGACGCTGCACGATGCGCGCGTCAGTATCGCCGCCGGATTCCAAGGCGACGAATTGCCACATTTGCTTGGACTGGATCCGACGATGTGGAGCTGGCAATGCCACTCCACCGCACTGGGTGCGTATCGGATGGTGGCGGTGAGGTTGCCCCGCTCATGAATGCCGTGAAACCAATTGAGATTATTGGGGGTGGACTCGCAGGGTTATCGCTCGGTCTTGCGCTCCGACGTGAGGGCGTGCCAGTCACGATTCATGAGGCGGGCAGCTACCCCCGGCACCGGGTTTGCGGCGAATTCATCACCGGACTGGAGCCCGCGACGATGACGCGTTTGCAACTCGGGCCCTTCCTCGCCGATGCGTTGTCGCACCATGAAGTCGCGTGGTTCATTGACGACCGACCGCCCCACGTCCAACCGCTGCCGTCGCCCGCCTTGGGCCTGAGCCGGTACGCGCTGGATGCGCGCCTAGCCACGGCCTTCGCCGCCGCCGGCGGAAATCTGCGCCTGCACTCCCGCGTGGTGGACGACACGGCGCTGCCCGGGCGGATCTTTACGAACGGTCGGCGGCACGTCCCGTCGCCTTGGCTCGGTTTGAAAATTCACGCGTTGGAACTGCCACTCGAACGCGATCTCGAACTGCATCTCGGCAATCAGGCGTATGTCGGTCTCTCGCGCGTCGAGGATGGTCGCGTGAATGTCTGCGGGTTGTTCCGTCGCCGCAAACTCGCCGCTCCCGGTGTCGAGCTGATCCTGCGCTATCTCGATGCGGCAGGTTTGTCTGTTCTGGCCACGCGTTTACGCGCGGCGAAGGTTGATGCCGAATCGTTCAGTGCGGTCGCCGCGTTGGGTTTTGATAATCGCGTGACCGATTCCCCTCGCGTGCAACTCGGCGATGCCTGTGCCATGATTCCTCCCTTCACGGGCAATGGCATGGCCATGGCGTTCCAGAGCGCGGAGACCGCCCTGACTCCCCTGCTCGATTACGCGCACGACCGCAGTGATTGGCGCACCACGAGATTGCTCATCCGCACTCGGCTGCGTCATCGCTTCCGCTTGCGGCTGGGGTCCGCTCGGCTGCTCCATCCGTATCTGCTGAAGAGTTCGCGCCAACGCTGGCTCGGTGCTCTGGCCCGGATCCGCGTCCTCCCCTTTCGTTCCATCTATTCCATCCTACACTGACCCATGTACCTTCACGCCCTTGCCACTGCTGTGCCCGAGACCACCTTCACCCAGGAGCAATGCTGGGAGCTCGTGAAGAATTCCTCCGTGCGCGAGCGCCTGCATAAGCGCACGATGCTCATCCTGCGCACCATCCTGCGAAGTGACCATGGCGTCGCGACGCGTCATTTCGCCATTCCCGACATCGCGGGCGTCTTCGACCGCACGGCCGACGAACTCAACGCCGCCTTCCGCACCGAGGGCCCGAAGTTGGCGGCGCGCGCGCTGTCCGCCGCGCTGGAAAAGGCCGCAGTGAAACCGGCCGAAATCGACGCCCTGCTCATTTGCACCTGCACGGGTTATCTCTGCCCCGGCCTGACCAGCTACGTGGCCGAATTGCTCGGGATGCGGCCCAACACGTTTCTCCAGGATCTCGTTGGTCTCGGCTGCGGCGCAGCGATTCCCGCGCTGCGCGCGACGAATGCCATTCTGGCCGCGCAACCCGATGCGACGGTTGCGTGTGTTGCCCTCGAGATCTGTTCGGCCGCTTTCTATCTCGACGACGATCCCGGTGTCATCATCAGCGCGTGCCTGTTTAGCGACGGTGCCGCCGCGACGATCTGGCGCTCGACTCCCGGCCCCACGGGTTTGCGTTGTTTCGATTTCGACACCGTTCACCTGCCGGCTGATCGCGACAAGCTGCGTTTCGAGCAACGTGACGGGAAACTGCGCAATCTCCTCGACCGAACTGTTCCGGCGCTCGCCGCTGACGCCGTCGCGCAACTGTGGCGCGAACGAAGTTCACGTCCTGTCTCCTCGGTGGTGGCCCATACGGGTGGGCGCGACGTACTCAACGCGCTCGAGCCAGTGGTCGCGCCCCACTCACTCAGCGCCAGCCGGCGGGTGCTGCGCGATTTCGGCAATATGAGCAGTCCTTCAGTGCTCTTTGCCTTGGAGGAAAACCTGCGAACTGCAATGCCCGGACCCGACGGCGATTTCTGGCTCGTCAGTTTTGGTGCGGGCTTCAGCGCCCATAGTTGCCGAATCGGTGTTTAGCCCGAATAATTCACACCCGAACAAAGAAAAATCCATTTCACAGAGGGCACAGAGCGCGGCCCCATTCGACAGGCCAGGCTCTTCGACCCCGAGGAGGAAGGAGTGTACCAAGTGCAGGATGAGACATCCTGATCCGAGGAATTAGGGTGAACTCGACTCCGCCGCGAATCGGAAAAAAATACAATTAACGCGGAGGGCGCGGAGAGGGGCGCATCTGCCGGTTGGCGGTAACGCCGATACGTTCAGATCGAGTTTCGGCTTCGTGGGCTCTAAAACCTCTCCCTCAGGGGACCTTGGCCCACCGCCAACCGGCAGATGCACCCTGCGGTGTCTTCATTTTAAAACCCCTTCAGAGCGGTGAGAAACCAGGAGATTACGTAGCACTTCTGCTGAGCCGCTGCGACGCCGGCGATAAGTCGATCCAAGAGCGCATCGATGAGGCCTTCACAGCGGACACGCATCGATTCATCTGGTGCACCAGGGTAGTGGCCTTTCTCCTCAAATTTCGTTTCGTCGCGAAGTTTTTTGAGCCGGCCTATTGAATCTGGGGTGATCGAGAGATGCCTCGCTTTTGACAGCCCAAATTTGAAATTCTAGGCCCGCCAGAACGGTTTTCAAACGGAGATTTGAACACCGCGCGAACACCTGTTGGTACTCATATTTCCAAAAAAATCGCTCCAAAACCAGAAACCAAATTGACCACAGAAACCATACTAACCCTAGCGCGGTGTTGTAAGTTTGTTGTCAGTTTACCGAGTTCCAGTCCAAAAATAAACCCGCATCTTACAGCAAGATAGCGGGGTAAATAAATGGTGGACGCTTGCGGACTCGAACCGCAGACCCCCTGCGTGTGAAGCAGGTGCTCTAACCAACTGAGCTAAGCGTCCCCAATGAAGCGCGAACCGTTACCGGCCACACGCCGCGAATCAATCCTGTTTTATTTCTTTGTCTTCAAGGCCCGTTTCCGGTCCGGGAACAACGTCCGGCAGATTTCGCAAACTGTTCCGTCACATCCACGCGCGGTGCAATGCTCACGACCATAAAAAATAATCCTCAGGTGCAGCTTGTTCCAATGCTCCTCAGGAAACACCCGTTTCAAATCCGCCTCCGTTTGCTCGACATTCCGACCAGCCGTCAATTGCCAACGCTGCGCCAGCCGATGAATATGGGTATCGACCGGAAACGCCGGCTCACCCCACGCCTGGCTCATGACCACCGACGCCGTCTTGTGCCCCACCCCGGGCAATTCCTCCAACTCGGCAAAAGTCCGCGGCACCAACCCGCCATGTCGCTCCAATAACTGCCGCGAAAGCCCGCTGATCGCCTTCGCCTTTTGGGGTGATAACCCACAGGGCCGGATGATTGTTTGAATTTTCTCCACCAGCACGCCCGCCATATCCGCCGGATTATCCGCCAACGCCCACAACGCCGGCGTGACCAGATTCACCCGCCGGTCCGTGCATTGCGCCGAAAGCAGCACCGCCACGAGCAGCGTGTACGGATCACGATGATCGAGCGGGATCGGCGTCTCCGGGTACAGCACGGCCAGCCGCCGGTCGATATAATCCGCGCGAGCCTGCTTGGTTGAATAAGTATTGATCATCGCGAGGTCCGCCCTGCGGGCCGTGGCGATCCAGCTGGATTGCTGCGTCGCTCCGCTTCTCGCACTGACAAGACCGTGGACGAACAGAGGGGCTTTTCATCCGCGAAACAATGCATAATTCCCGCCCTTTTTGCCTAAATCTTCATTGCACGCCACCCGTCGGCCTTCCTAGCGTCGCGCATGTCTTCGTCCCGCGACTTGCTCGCCCCACTCGACACCTTTGAACGCCGCCACACCGGCTCCGCCGACGCCGATGTCGCCGCCATGCTCCGCACCGTGGGCTACAGCTCGCCGAGCGCGCTGGCCGACTCCGCCGTTCCGCCGCACATCCGGCTCGCCCGTCCGCTCCAACTTCCCCCCGCCGCCAGCGAATCCACCGCCCTCGCCGAACTCCGCGTCATTGCCTCGCGCAATAATATTTACCGCAGCTGCATCGGCCTCGGCTACTCCGACACCCTCACGCCCGCCGTTATCCAACGCAACATCCTCGAAAATCCCGGTTGGTACACCGCCTACACGCCTTACCAAGCCGAGATTTCGCAAGGCCGGCTCGAAGCGCTCCTGAATTTCCAAACCCTCATCACCGATCTCACCGGCATGCAGATCGCCAACGCCTCGATGCTCGACGAAGGCACCGCCGCCGCCGAAGCCATGATGCTCGCCCACCGCGTGAAACTCGGCGACAGCCATGACGCCTCCCGCTTTTTCGTCTCGGAAAAATGCCATCCACAGACGATCGACATCGTTCGCACCCGCGCCAAGCCGCTCAACGTCGAAGTCGTCATCGGTGATCACCGCACCTTTCCCTTTACGGAAAAATTCTTCGGCGTGCTCGTGCAATATCCCGACACTTCCGGCAGCATCCATGATTTCACAAAGTTCTTTTGGAACGCCCACGCTGCCGGCGCGCTCTGCGTCGTCGCCACCGATCTGCTCGCCCTCACGCTCCTCCGCGCTCCTGGTGAATTCGGCGCCGATGTCGCCGTCGGCTCCGCGCAACGCTTCGGCGTCCCGCTGGGTTTCGGCGGACCACACGCCGGTTTCCTCGCCACCAAGGATGAATTCAAACGCCAGATGCCCGGCCGCCTCGTCGGTGTTTCCAAGGATGTCCACGGCAACCCCGCCATGCGTCTCGCTCTCGGCACGCGTGAGCAACACATCCGCCGCGACAAAGCTACGTCGAACATCTGCACCGCCCAGGTCCTCCTCGCCGTCATCGCCTCGATGTACGCCGTCTATCACGGCCCCGCCGGTCTGAAAAAAATCGCGCAACGCATCCGCCTGCTCACCCGATTACTCGCCGATGGCCTCCAATCCGCTGGCGTCACGGTGAACTCCGAACCGGTCTTCGACACACTCACCATCGGCAACGTTGCCGCCGATCGCGTACTCGCCAACGCCGCCGCCAAGCGCCTCAACCTGCGTTCCGTCGATACCCACACGGTCGGAATTTCCCTCGACGAAACCACCACCATCGAAGACGTGCAGACTTTGCTCGCCTGTTTCCGGCAATCCGCCGAATTGCGCGATGGCGGTTTGGTGAATGCGGATTACGCCGAGCCGTTCGCGCGCACCTCGTCTTATCTGACCGCGCCCGTCTTCAACCGCTACCACACCGAGCACGAAATGCTCCGCTACATCCGCCGACTCGAAGCGAAGGACCTGTCGCTGTGCCACTCGATGATCTCCCTCGGTTCGTGCACGATGAAACTCAACGCCACGAGTGAAATGCTGCCCGTCACGTGGCCCGAATTCGGCCGGATGCATCCCTTCGCACCCGCCGAACAGACGAAAGGTTACGCGCGCCTCTTTCAGGATCTTGAGCAATGGCTCGCCGAAATCACCGGGTTCGCCGCCATCTCGCTCCAACCCAACGCCGGCTCGCAGGGCGAATACGCCGGCCTCCTCGTCATCCGCGCGTACCACGAATCGCGCAACGAAGGTCATCGCCACATTTGCCTCATCCCGACCAGCGCCCACGGCACCAATCCCGCGAGCGCCGCGATGTGCGGCTACCAAGTCGTCCCCGTCGCCTGCGATCCGAATGGCAACATCGACGTCGCCGATCTTCAGGCGAAAGCGAAAGAACACGCCGCCAATCTCGCCGCCTTGATGATCACCTACCCTTCCACGCACGGTGTTTTCGAAACTTCCATCAAAGATATTTGCGCCACAATCCACGGCCACGGCGGCCAGGTTTATATGGACGGCGCCAACATGAACGCGCAGGTCGGGCTCACTTCGCCCGGTCATATCGGCGCCGACGTCTGCCATCTCAATCTCCACAAAACTTTCTGCATTCCGCACGGCGGCGGCGGTCCCGGCATGGGCCCGATCGGCGTCGCCTCGCAGCTCATGCCGTTTTTGCCCGGCCATCCCGTCGTCGCCCCGCGCTCCGGTACACAGCCACCAATGGCCTCGCTCCAAACCCATCCCATCGGCGCCGTCTCCGCCGCCCCGTGGGGCAGCGCCAGCATTCTCGTCATCTCGTGGATGTACATCCGCATGATGGGACCCGACGGCCTGAAACGCGCCACCGAGTTCGCGATTCTCAACGCCAACTACGTCGCCAAGCGCCTCGAAAATTATTTCCCTGTGCTCTACAAAGGCGGCAGCGGCCTCGTCGCCCACGAATGCATCTTGGAATTCCGCACTTGGAAAAAATGCGGCATCGAAGTCGAAGACGTCGCGAAGCGCCTGATGGATTACGGTTATCACGCGCCCACGATGTCGTTCCCCGTTCCCGGCACGCTCATGATCGAGCCCACCGAGAGCGAAACGAAAACGGAGCTGGATCGTTTTTGCGACGCGCTCATTTCCATCCACGGCGAAATGGCCGCCGTCGCCAGCGGCGAGAGCGACAAGCTCAACAACCCGCTCAAGCACGCCCCGCACACCGCCGCCGCCGTCTGCGCCACCGAGTGGCCGCATCCGTACACGAGAGAAACGGCCGCGTTCCCCGACCAATGGACCCGCGCCTCCAAGTTCTGGCCCGCCGTCGGCCGCGTGGACAACGTTTATGGCGATCGGAATCTGGTGTGCAGTTGCGCGGGGATGGCGGCGTATAGCTGAAAGCTGCACGCCGTTTGCTCTATGCGGTGCCCGCAGCGCAAAGCTGAGGCATACGCCGCGCCAAGCGCGCCGAGCCAAAGTGTCGGAACAAGCAGGGGAAATTATCCTAGGCGCGTTCGTCACGCGAGGTGGAGCGTTCTGCTGGCCAGCAGAATGTCCCCAACACGTTGGCTCGATGCCTTTCCGTCGGGATCTGAACTCTCAACTCTCAGCTCTCAACTACATGCCTTCGCTCTCTCCCCTCTGGCTCTCAGCTCTCAACCCTCAGCTCTAGACGCTCAACTGCATGACTCCGTCATGCGCTCCCCGCCCGCGTGAGCAGGTCGTCCAGTGATTGCGGGGGTGATGGGTGGGGCATGGGACCGGCGAATCTGGTGGGTTGACATATTGGCCGTCATCAGGACATATAGTCCTCAGAGTGCGCTTGATCAAACGAACCACCCTCCGCCTTTATGCCCGGCGCTTTCCCAAGGCGGTCCGGCCGTTGGAGGACTGGGCCCGCCTCGTGCTCTCCGGGGCCTGGCAGAATCTCGTCGAAACTCGCCGGATGTTCCCCCACGCCGACCAAGTGAAGGTGAAAAGCGGGAAAACCGTCACCATCTTCAATGTCTGCGGCAATGATTTCCGGCTGATCACCGCCATCCATTATGACCGGCAAAAAATCTTCGTCCTGAATTTTCTCACCCACGCTGAATACAGCCGCAACCTTTGGAAGAACCGCCTATGAAAACCACCGTTCCCACCACCACGCCTTACGCAAAAATTCCCAAGACTTACGCGGGCCTCATGGCCCGGCACCTGATCCGGCCCGTGCACGACCAGATTGATGCCGACAACGCCGCCGAGATGATCGATCTCCTCGCCGGTCATGCGCTCAACGCCGAGCAAGCCGACTACCTCGACCTGCTCAGCGATCTTTACGAAAAATGGGAGAGCGCCCAATTCCCCCTCAGCCGGGCCACCGGGGCGGAGTTGTTGCGCCTCGTGCTCGCGGAGCGCGACGAACGCGCCGGTGATCTTGCGCGGCTGCTCGGCATCGACGATTCACTCGCCTACCGGGTGCTGCGCGCCGAGCGCCAGTTGACGGCGGTGCAGATTCGCAAGGTGGCGGATAGCTACGGTCTCGATCCGGTGGCGTTGCTCCCGTGAAGCTGGCTGAACGAGGAAGTCCAGGGTCGAGAGCTCAGAGCCAGAGTGTCGGAACAAGCAGGGGAAATTATCCTAGGCGCGTTCGTCGCGCGAGGTGGAGCGTTCTGCTGGCCAGCAGAATGTCCCCAACACGCTGGCTCGATGACTTTCCGTCGGGATCTGAACACTGAACTCTCAACCCTCAGCTCTCAACTACATGCCTTCGCTCCCGTCCCTCTGGCTCTCAGCTCTCAACTCTCAGCTCTAGACGCTCAACTGCATGACTCCGTCATGCGCTCCCCGCCCGCTTGAGCTGATCGGCGAGGCAGGCGAAGCGCGAATACAGAAGTGCGAATTCCGAAGTTCCACCACTTCGACATTCCCAATTCGTCATTCGGACTTCCCAGATGCGGCTCTCGTAGTAGATCGGCTTGGTCGCCTCATCCGCCACGGCGAGCTGGATGTCGTAGATGGAACCGAGCCGAGTGAGATAGACAGGAGCGAAGAGACGTGCCCGAAGGGTGCGACCGGCAGGGAGCATCAAATGACCTCGCCCGCCAGCGCGCGCTCCTTGCTCTGGTTGCTCAGCTCGATTGCCGACTCCTCCTACATGTAGCGCACCCGCTGCTGAATCTCCGGGCTGGCGAAACACTGCGCCATCTCATCCCAGAGCGGCACCCGCTGCTCGCGGCCCACCCAGAGCCGGAACTATCGCGGGAGACCGGAGCGCAAGGCGGACGACGTTTCGCGAGCCGAGGAACTGTAGGCTGACGGGTTGCGCAAGGCGGCGCTGAACGCAGGAGAGGCGCGCAGCCTGCCGTGTTCGGATGCGCGGAGGGTGGCGATCACACGGCTGATCTAGCAAATCGCGGTCTCGCAGAGTTGGCTGGCGGAGTGGCTGGGCATGGGCAGCACGGCGAATGTGCGCCCGCAGTTTCGTCACCAAGCCTCGGCTTTGGGAGAAAAGCTTCCGCGGGCGTTGAGCGATGGCCTCGCGCTGTCAAGAAGTGCTCACCAACCCTATTCCTACCGCCGCCGCCGAAATAGAGTTGCGCCTGGCGAATGCATTCCCAAAGCCCGACCTTGGGAACGAGGTCGAAACAGTCCGAGGCATTGACAATCCGCGTGCTGGTGATTACAACGCGCTTCATATGATTAATCGTGCAGATCGTTTCCTCGCGACGGGCCTGCTCGGCTTCGCCTCCATGTTCGTCACGGTCGCCGAAGGCCAAACAGCGCAAACGCCTCCTCCGGCGTCCATCCTCCAATCAGGAGACTTGATTTGGCCGAAAAAGCCCAATGCCTTCATCCCCTATACGTTGAAGGCAGGGGCAGCGGAGGAAAACGACGGCGACCGGTGGAGGAACGAGAAGAAGGCGTTCCTCAAAACATTCGAGTACAACCCGAATCCCACCGAGCAAGAGCGCCGCCAGTACGAAAAAATTCGGCCCATGACGTACGATGAGTTCAGAGCCTATTATTTTGACGATCGACTACCCGGTGTACCGGCTAAGTATTCCACCGGCGCAATATCCGTCGGCCATGTTGGCATCATCCAATCAATCGACAATCAACTGACCGTAGTCGAAGCTGTGCTCGGTGTGGGTGTGCGTCGCATTCCCTATGCGCAATGGGTCACGGAAAGGAGCGGCGAAATTTTTTGGGTCGGGCGATGGAAAGAGCCAGATGGCGCCAAGCGAGCCAAAATCGCCGAGAAGGCTGCCGAACAAATCGCAAAACCATATAACTTTTGGAACTTCGATTTGGAGGATACATCTGGGTTCTACTGTTCCAAATTGGCTTGGTATTCGATCCTCAAGGCTACGGGAATTTCCGCCGACGATAACCCGGCGAGACAGCGACCACTTTGGTATTCACCCAAGCAACTCATGAAATCGCCGCATCTTGAGCTGATCGTGAATCCTGGAAACTATGGCGGACATTAACAATCGCAAACGGTGAAAAGATTACGAAAGACAAGTTTCCATTTGAAGAGGGCGCTCTGGGCGGCTGGCGGTTTGTTTCTCACCGTCGCATCGTTTGGGCAATGCCAGGTCGTTTTTAATGACCATGCCAATTCAGTTCTTCGCATCGAAGTGAAGGGCACAAACCCGATAAACCGTGAGCAGACGGTAAATTACGGTACTGGTTTTATCCTCGATCGGCGCGGACATGTCCTCACCTGCAATCATGTGGTTGCGCCCGAGACGGCTACATTTAATTTGGACAATATCAAAGGCGTCATCGGCGGCCAGGATGGTAAGGTTTATCCGTTGAAGGTCGTCGACAGGGATATATCGAATGACCTCCTCATCCTGGTTTTGCCCGAGGGTGAGTGGGAGCCGGTTGCTTCTTTTGCCGATGGTCAAATCGGCACCAAGGTAAAAGTGTTCGGATTTCCAAAGAACTGCGAAAAGATCGTTTACGACGAGGGTGTGCTCAAGGGTAAAGATGAGCATGACCGCTGGCTCACTCGAGCTGGGCTCATGCCGGGGATGAGCGGCGGACCGGCATTTGATAGCACGGGCGCGGTCGTAGGTGTTATCAGCGGAGGCGATGGGGATGCTGCTAAACTCGAAGTATTGACTCCGATTCGAGCAGCGTCCAACATTATGAAAGGAGTTGGCTTCCTCCCTGAGATTCAATCTTCATCAGGGAGGAATGTCATTTCGGAGCCTGGGGCCAGAAATGCCAACGGGATTTACCGCATAAATCGCGACACGGACCGAACAATCAGCGGGCTCGTGGTCGAGCGAATCGAACTCACGGGCAATGCGACAATCATTCAGATGCGCTATACAAATAATGGCAGCGATCTTCGCCGCATTAGACTTTACCCGTTGAATTCGCGTTTCGCGTTTCGTCTCTGCTCTCACGATCGCAACCAGAGTTTCCCGTTGCGCTCCATGGTGGGCGTCGAGCCTGACGAAGATCTCACAGTAGCGTCCGGCAAGTGCTTGTCCTTCAGACTGCAATTTGATCGTATCCCCTCCAGGATGGTGCGGCTCGATCTGCTTGAGGGGGACGGAACGGCGATGTCTTGGCGTGATGCCTATGCCTTCTCTGACATCGTGCTCGGCGTACAATGAGCGGCGAAATCCATCATCCAAGCAAACCCCTCAAACCAGAATCTCTCTTAGTGTCTGCATCGCTTCACGAAGTTGTTTCAAGCACTCACAAGCTCGTTGTTTAACTCTGGTGACAGTTTTCTCGCTTGCCTTCGCATGCAATTCCACTCATTAAGACCCCTATGCTCAGCACTCATCCTTACTACCCGCGCAGACGTCCACTTTACTCCATGAGTTTCGCCTTGCTCTGGCTGTTCGTCTTTGCGACTTCCACTTACTGCCAACCAAAACAAAAGGACGCCGCGAAAACGCGTGATGAAAGTCCGCCGGAAGCCAATACAGCGGGATCTACCCAAGCGGAATCGGAATCCACGGCAGATGCCCCGAAAAGGTTCACAAAGATTCTGAACCGCACGCAATTTACGGCGCACCGTTTTCAGGCTGTCCTCACGCTGGTAGCAAACGTTGGCGGAAAAACTATTCCACTTGAAGGTAAAACCATTTCGGCATCGCTTCAGTATCTGGATGGGAAGCCGAAACCGGTGGACTTGGCAAAGACCGACGAAGATGGAGTCGTCCGTTTCGAATTTCCCTCACGAAAGGATAAACTCCCCAACACGTATTTTGTATTCACTTTCGCCGGAGATACGAGTCATCTGCCCGCTGAAGCTAAATCGAAGCTCAAATAATAACTAACTGAACTGCTACGCAACACCGCCTTGTCCTTCGCGCTGTGGCTCAGCAAGACATCGTAGGGGAATTCGTTTGGCATGCGGTCGAGGCGAAAGACCGAATCAAAGATCGAGTGTCGGAGGATCGCATCCATGGTCTGGCGGTGGTGGGCGGCGACTTCACTGAGGATGGCCCGAAGCGTTCCGGGCTTGAGCGGATCGTGCGCGGGAACGGTCAGATGATGCTCGCCGCCGATTTGCTTGGTGAGCCGGCGATGCGAACCGCCCTGCCGGGTGAATTGATAACCAAAGGCCTTTCGCAGCGCCTTCTCCAAGTCGGGCGCAGCGACATCCCGCGGCAATTTCATGTCAGGGATAGCACTTCGTCCGTGACGCGGTGAAGGCGGATGACAGGCGGGGCCTTGCCTTCCTCAAAGTGGCAGCGGACGGCATCCCGAACGTTTGTGCGGAGTTCCTCCAAAGTTTCCGCCTGAGTGACGATGGAGTGCCCGAGGGCGCGCGCCACAAATCCCCCATCGCTTTCGTCCTCACGGATTTCAAAAATGATCTCGGTCATGCGTTCACAGTATCAGGCGATGGCGGGAAAGGGAATTCTTGCCGCATCGTTCTCCGAGTGTTGCAGCATTGTCGAGGCGCAGGGGAAGGAAGCGGCGCTCCTGGTTGGGTGGGTCGCGAAAGGGTCGTTGACCCATTCTTAATGTGCCGGACTCCAACTACGCCCAGTCTGGGCCGAACGCATTCGCTGACATGCAAAACACCAGCACGCGCGAGCGCTCCAGCCCTTCCTCGATCTTCGCCGGGATGCTGTCGCCGGGCTTCAGCACCCATTCATCGAACCACACCTTCACCCCGTCCGCCCGCAACCGCTCCTTCAGCGGGCGCACCACCGCCTTGTCGTTCGCGCTGTGGCTCAGTAAAACGTCGTAGGGGAAATCGTCGGGCACGACCTAAGGGGTGGGAGGGTGGCAGGGGATCGGGAAATGGAAACCGCGTTCTCCCGGGGCAGTGGGCTAGCGTTTTTGGAATAGATCGCTGAGCACAAGGTTCTCGATGAGCGTCGCGAGCTTGTAGTCGTCGGCACTGCTCTGCTCGGCGATCGCTGCCAGCAATTTCCGGTCGGCGAAGGTCATGCGGCGGCGGAGGGCGTAGGTGGCGAGCTTTTCGGTGAAGGCGGCGGCGAATTTATTGAGGTCGGCGACCATCAGTTTTTTCAAGCCGGAGGCATCGGCGAATTTGCGGCCGTCGGGGAGTTCGCCGCTCGGGTCGAGCTTGGGGTTTTCGCCGGCGCCATCCCGCACGGCTTCCTCGGTGCGCCAGTGGCCGATGGCGTCGTAGTTGTCGAAGGCGAGGCCGAGCGGGTCGATCTTGCGGTGGCAGGCGGCGCAGTGGGCGTCGTCTTTGTGCGCTTCCAGCTTGGCGCGCAGCGAAGCCTTCGGCTCGGTTGGCGCGCTGGTCTTGATCGCGGGCACGTTCGCGGGCGGTGACGGCGGCGCTTTTCCGGTGATGGATTCGAGCACCCACTTGCCGCGATGCACG
Organism: Chthoniobacterales bacterium; assembly: GCA_038318725.1. Taxonomy (GTDB): domain Bacteria; phylum Verrucomicrobiota; class Verrucomicrobiia; order Chthoniobacterales; family Chthoniobacteraceae; genus Chthoniobacter. Next base: position 66,655 of record JBBQCM010000010.1, on the reverse strand, counting down.
GGGCGATGCCGCGTGCCGTCAGAGGTCAGGCTTAGGATCGCCGCCTGCGTGAGCAATCCGCCGCGATGATCGTCGGGCTGCAGGGCGACGCGCTGGAGCATTTCGCCATGCACGCCGCCGATATCGTAATGCACGGCGAGCCGCTCGTTGAGCATCGTCCAATCCGACTCCAGGAACTCGCACAGGCCGAGATTGCGCGCCATGACTTCGCGGAAAAACGCGGTCGTCTCGCCGACCGTGCTTTTCTCCAAATAGGCGTCGTAGTCGGGATAGATTTTCTTGTCCGGTTCAAACATCCCGAAACGCCGCAATTGCAGCCACTGACGCGGGAACGAGTCCGCGAAGGTGAGAGCGCGCGCGTCCTTCATCATGCGGCGCACTTCGGCGCGCAGCGTGTCGGGCTCGTGGAGTTTGCCCGCATGCGCGAGGTCGAGCAGACGCGCGTCGGGCATCGTGCTCCAGAGGAAATACGAGAGGCGTGAGGCCAGTTCCCAGTCGGTGAGCCGCGGCATCGGCGCGCTCGGCGAGCCTTCCACGAGGTAGAGGAAACTCTGCGAGCACAGCACCGCGAGCAGCCCGATCTTCACCGCCGACTCGAAATTGTCGCCGAGCTTTTGCGCATTCTCGACGAGCGCGACGAGCCGATCCACCTCGCCCGCCTCGACCGGACGCCGCCACGCTCGCGTGGCAAAGCGCGACAGAATCTCGCGGGCATACGCGAGGTCCTTTGTCGCGGTTTCTCCGGCGAAAAAGATGCGCTGGTGCGTCGGCGTGGGCCACGACTCCTGCACCGGGCCATCCCACTCAATCCAATCCAGCAGCAGCGTCGGCCAGAGCGGCTGGCCGTCGTCGTCCGTCAGTTTGATCTGCCAGGGGAGCCGCGCCTTCATCGTAAAGAACGGCTTTGAGTTCAAAGGCCGCGAGGCGCGCTCCTCGGGATTCGGCCCGGCCACCGCGTTCACGAGCCGGATGAGGTGCGTGCCCGCCGGCAGATGGGTGCGGAACTCGATGGTCACCGGCGCATCCTCCGGCGCGTCCACGTCCTCCTCGAAAAGCGTCCGATTCAGGTCCGTCGCATAGATGCGCAACCGCGCCGCGCGCCCGCCACCACGCGCGCCGCCTCGTCCGCCTTGGGTTGATCTTCCTCCTCCGGCGGCATCTCCGCCGCGCTGATCCGATCCATCACATCCGCCCAATGCATCGCCACCGACGGCGCCGCAAAATCCCGCGCCAGCGTATCCATCCGCAGATCGCCCTTCTGCTTCTTTTCCCCATGACACCGGTTGCAGTGCTCCCTGAAAAACGGCTGCACCGTTCGCTCAAACTCCGCCGCGGCCGGAGCTTCGGCAGCAAGGCCAAGGCTGCCCCAAAAGAATCCGGCAATGCTCAGGCAGAGAACGGCAGTCCGAAGTAAGCGAGACATGGATGGACGGAGCACAGATGAACCTACAGGGCGGAATGGCGCCCTAATGACGCCGGTCTTAGGTGATTTTCGGGGTCATCCGGCCAGTTCTGCGGTGCTTACTTACTCACCCGAAGACGGATAAACCGCGCGGGATGTGCGCCGACGGAGGTTTTATCGCGTACGATGACGCGCTCGGTGCCGTCGCCGAGATCGGTGATGCTGACCGCTTCGGTGAAGGCCATGCCGGAATCCCAAAGGGGCGCGCCGAGGGTTCCGGTGACTTCCACCACGCCGGTCAGGTCACCCGCGCCGCGCAGGCGCCGGAAGGTGATCTGCAAATGATCCGGCGCGGCGGCGGGCTCGAGGGTGATGAGTGGGAGGCCGGCCGTGTCGGGCGTTTTCGGAGCGAGGCCGAGGTAGCTTTCAAGGATGTTGACGGTGCCATCGCGGTCGGGGTCGGCGAGCGGGCCGCTGATCGCCGGATTGGCCAGTTCGGGGGCGGTGAAGTTGGCAAACCGCCATTGGTCGAAGGGCAGATCGGCGAGCGTGACAGTTGCGGAAGGCGCGGTGCCGATGCGGTAGGCGGCTGAGGGCGCGATTGTGAGGATGACCGTTTCGGGGCCTTCGGCGAGATTGTCGGCGAGTGGCGTTACGGCGATAAGGACGCTCGCGGCACCGGCGGAGAAGGTGACCGCGGTGGGGATGGCGCTGTAGTCGGCACCGCTGCTCGCAGTGCCGCCCGAGACAAGCTGCACGATGAGGTCGGCGCTGAGCGGACCGGTGCGCGAGATGGTGAAGGCACCGCTTTCCAACCCGAGCTCCGCCGCTGTGGGATCGGTGGCTGCGATGGTGACAACCGGGCCTTCGAAGACTCGGACGTTGCGGAAGGAGCTGTTGCTGCTCGCAGTGCTGGTCGCCGCGTCGTGATCGTTGGTGAAGACAAGTTGGTTCATCGCGCCCGTGTAGTGCTGGGCGATGGGGATCGTGTAGGTCTTCCACACGCCGCCGCCGGGGTAGTCGCGATAAGTCTGGAGGCCGCTTGTTTGGGTGCCGTAGAGCTGGAAAAGGCGCGTGGCGTTACTGCTGTTGGTGTCCTCATCGAGGGCGATGCCCTGGTATTCACCCTGCGCGGTGGAGCGAAAATCGAATTGAAGGAGCGTATTTGCGGTGACCGCGTAGGGGCTGGTGAGGGTGACGCGCTTCCAGCTATTCCCGCTGATCCGCAAGGTCGCGCCGCCATCAAGCACCTCGGCGAGAGTGGGCGTGCCGACGGAGCCGTCCTGCGCGGCGTCGGGCTCGATGAAAACGCTGCTGAAATTCACGTAGCCGGGCGGGGTGTGGGTGCCGATGAGCACGCTCACAGGCGTGGAGTCGCGCGTCTCGCCGAGAGCATTCGTGGCGCGCGCGGTGATGACCTGATTGCCCGCCGGCGGTGTGCTCCAGAGGAATTCGTAGGGCGCGGTCGTGTCTTCCCCGAGCAGCGCGGCGCCGTGGAAGAACTGCACTTTTGAAATGGTGGAATCTTCATCCGCTGCGACTGCGGTGATCGTGAATCCGGTAAGTGGGACGGACGCGCTGTTGAGCGGGCTGGTGATGGCGCAGGTCAGCTCGCCGACGGTGTCGAAGACGCCCTGGCTGGCGTTGTAAAAACTCCCGCTCGGGGTGGTCTCGAGCTTCACTGCGCGGACCATATAGGTTTTGTTCGTCGGATTCGTCCCATGGCTGAACGCCGTGCCGGCGACCGGCTGCGCGGTGAGCCGCGTGAACGGCCCGCCCGGCGCATCCGCCATATATATGTGGTAGCCCGCGATCACTTCGGCCGAAGCCGTCCATGTGAGATCGAGCCCGCCAGCGCCATTCACGACGCCCACGACATTCGCCGGCGGCGCGACCGCAAACATGCGCAGCGTCGGATCGCCCATGAGCGCGATATGCACCGAACGCTCTCCGGAATTCGACGGGTAGCTGGTACCGCCGTTGTTTTGCGTGGCTTGCGCGCAAAAGCCGAGCGTTTCGCCCATCCCCATGGCGTGAAAATACCAGTGCGGCCGACCTGCCCAGACGCACGAGAGCCCGTGCGTGGCGCCGGCGAGAGGTGCGCGCAGGAGGTTGTCCTGGCTGTCCCAATCGCCGTGGTAACTGCCGAAGATCATGGTGAAGACCGCGCGCAGATCGTTTGCCGCGAAGTCCGCGGTGGCCGCAACGCCGCCCGCACTGGTGAAGCTGCCCCCGCCGCAGCCATAGGCCCAGAGATAGCTCTCGGTGCGCAGGGTCGTCACCCAATCGAGGCTGAAGGTGCTGCCGGAGCCCATGAGGGGGGCGAAAGTTGCGCCAGCCGTTCACCGCGAACGCCTCGCCGTTGAACGTCCCGAAGTTGTCATCGATCAAGCCCCGCGCCGGGGTGACGAGCTGCTGGTGGCGGAAAGCGTGATCCTTCTCGAGATACTGCCGCAGCAGGTCGCGCTCAGTCTTGGGAGCGAAAGCCGGCATGTCCGCGAGATCGACGCGCCCGACCTGCAACTCGACACGCGCGCCGCCGGCGGCAAACGGCACGGTGTTCTGGTCGTATTTGCCGTCGCCGGGAATGTTGTCGTTTTGCGCGCGGCCGGGGGCTGTCGTATTGACCGTGGCGTCGGTGTAAATGCCGTTCATGTCGCCGTAGAAAAGATCGGCCGGCCACGCGCCGTAATGGTCGGGGACGTGGCCGTCTGGCGCGATCTGGCCGGAGTACGGCACGGGCACATGACCGAAGAGAAAGACCGACTTCACGCCCGCCGGATCGGCGGTGTAGTCCGCCTTGATGAGCGCCTTGACGTTCGGCACCGACTCGGTGCGCGCGACATCGTGACGGATCACCTTCCAGCCATCGCCGGTGAGATCCGCCTGGAGTCGGCCCAACTCGGCGGCGAGAGCCGCGGCGTGTGTGGCCTCCACCACGAGGATCACCGTCCCGCGCGCGTCGATGAGCGGCACCTCGATCCCGCTGCTGAGGAAACCGTAGCCGGTGTAAGCCGAGCCGTCGTTCCCGGCTTTGACGACGCGGTATTCATAGACCGTCCCCGCGACGACGTTCGTGTCGAGGTAGCTCACGGCATTGCCGGCCAGCGTCGCGATCGCCGCCCCCCAGCTTTCCACCGCCAGCGACGGAATGCGGCGGTAAACCGTGTGCGCTGTCGCATCCGGATCAGCCGACCAACTCAGCGTGATGCCCGGTGGCGACGCGTTCACCGCCGCCACCATCTGCACGGCATAATCTTGGACCGCGATGGCCCACGCCTTCGCGCCCAGCACACCCAGCGCAATAAGCTGCAAGGCCAGGACCGCGGCGTGGCGGCGGAGTATGGAGAGGGAGGGCACCTGCGACCGTCAGGCAACACCGCGCGCAGTCAAACGAGATTCGCGCGCGCCCAGGCTCAGGCGTCGGCGCGCAGCACTCCGTCGGTCAGAATCTTGGCCCGCAGGCCGCCGTGGCCTTGCAGTCGCGCTTCGGCACCGGGGTGAAAGGCCGCGTCCATCCAGTGGCAGGGCGTGCATTCGGCGATGCCGAGGAAGCGCACACCTTGGACGGCAAACTCTCGTCCGTACAAGTCTGGCAGGGCCACGCCCGCGGTGATGACATTGCGGCGAAAGACCGACGGCTCGCGATCCCAGACGCGAAACTCCCCGCAGAGCTGGTCATAAATCTCGCTCGCGAAAAAAGTGATCTGGCCCTTGTAGTCCGTTTTGAAATCGAGGAAGCGGTCGCCTTCGATCCCACGTCCGGCGAGACATGTGATCTCCGGCCGGCCGATCATCGGATGCTCGCCCGCCGGCTGGCCGTGATGGCCAAAGAAGTTGTGCCCCGGCGAGAGGTAGAGATGCTGGACGCGGATGAGCGGTGCGGCGGACACGGCGACAAGCTAACGCGTGAACGAAATGCCGCTCAAACCCTTTCCCGTGGACACAAGATCCTGCCGCCGCCACGCCGAGTGCAGGCTGTGCCTCAGGCGCGGATGTGCGCTTCGAGGAAGTAGAGGCTCTTGTCGAGATCCCGCGAGATGGCGGTGAAAAGGTCGGCAGTGTCGGCGTCCCCCGCCTTGTCCGCCGCGTCGATGGCTGCGCGAATGGAGTTGCCCACTTTACCAAAACGCTCGACCAACGCGGTCACGTAATCCATCGCGCCAGGCTTGAGCGGGAATTCGGCGATCTCGGATTCCCTCGCCGCGCAGCGCACGGTACCAAAGGCGAAACCCCCGAGCGTCACCACCCGCTCGGCCACCGTGTCGATGTGCCCATCGAACGGTCGGCAAGGTCGTCGAAAAGTTTGTGGAGCTGATAAAACTCCTGCCCGCGCACGTTCCAGTGCGCCTGCTTGGTCTGCGAATAGAGGTCGGACAAATTGGCGAGTTGCTGGTTGAGCAACCCGACAACTTTCGCCCGCGCGGCAGCGGGGATGTTGATGGCGGTTTTGTGCGGGAGCGGATTCTTCATGGGTGCGAAATTATACGAACTATACGAACGGCGGTGGTGCTGTGGCTGGCCTGTTTTTGCAGCGCTTACGCTTTGCCGCCAAAGGTCACGTAATCATCGAGATCGAGGACATCCGCCCAAGTGGCGATGTCCTCGCGTTTCTCGCCGGCCTGTTTGTGCAGGCTGTTGAAAAACTCACGCCCTTCCACATCGGTCGGCACGACCGTTTCGCGCCACGCGGACCACTGGGCGATTTCCCAAGGCGTGCGTTTTGGCGTCTGGTGGGCGACGATCCATTCGAGGATCTCGCCGTCGCCTTTGCCGGTGGCGAGTTCGGCTTTCAGGGCCTCCGGGTCGAGGCCGAGGAAACTGAGGATGTGCTGATCAAGCGGGCAGGCGAAGTGGAACTCGCCGTTTTTCCCGGCAAGGGTGGCGCGGCCTTTGTCCAGCATGCGCGGCAGCAGAGCGTAGCCGCCGAGGCGGGCGCGCGCGCTGCGCGGCGGACGTTGGGTGAGGTCGGTGACAAGGATGGTGGTGCTCATGGTTTTGGTTTGGTTCTTTGGAAAATAAATCGGGATCAGCGCCGGTCGATCAGTTCGGATGCGGGGAAGCGCACCTTGGGCAGTGCGGCGTACTTGTCCTCCGCCGAGCGATAGCCGGCGGCGCAGGCCACCACGGCGTGGAAACCCTGCGCGGGCAGACCGAGGATTTCGTCGTATTTAGGCGGCTCGAAGCCTTCCATCGGACACGTATCCACGCCAACGAGCGCCGCGGCGGTCATGAAATTTCCAAGCGCGATGTAGGCCTGGCGCGTGGCCCATTCGAGGGCGATCTGGCCGCGGGGGCCATGCACCACATCGCCCATGAGCACCTTCTTGAAACCAGCGAGTGTTTCCGGCGGCATCCCCCGCACCTCGGCCATCCGCGCGATGTAATGATCGACATCGGCTTCCGCGTTTTGCGCCCGCGCCGCGAAGACGACGAAGTGCGAGCAATCGACCGGCTGCCGCTGTCCCCACGAGGCGGGCACAAGCTGCGCGCGAAGCGCCGGATCGGTGAGGACGAGAAATCTGCAAGGTTGCAGGCCGTAGCTCGTGGGCGTGAGGATAAGCGCCTGCTCCAGCGCGGCCCAGTCGGTGTCGGTGATCTTTTTCGCCGGATCGAATTTCTTCGTGGCGTAGCGCCATTGGAGCTGGCCGAGAAGGGTGTCGGTGGTGATGGGCGCGGCGGGCATGCGGGCGAATATGTAACCACACAGGTTACAATTGCAAGTCCGACCATCGACCGGCGGTTCTTGCGGGCAGTTTTGTCTTTAGGCAGGTCCGGCGAAATCGTTTTCCAGGATGATGCGGTAGCGGGCTTTGCCGGCCTGGAGATGCTCGAAGGCGTCATTGACGCGAGACATGGGAAAAAACTCGGCGGTCGGCGCGATGCCGTGGCGGGCGCAGAATTCGAGCATCGTCTGCGTGGTCGCAGGGCTGCCGAGGGGCGAACCCGAAAATGATTTCTGCCCCGAGAGCAATGGGAAGGCGGCAAGACTGACCGGCTCGGCGATGGCGCCGACGGTGTGCAGCCGCCCGCGCGGCGCGAGGGCACCGATGAGTGCCTGCCAGTCCATGGTCGCGTTCACCGTCGAGAGGACGAAATTGAGCGCGCCGGCGATCTTGCCAAGCTGCGCGGAATCACGCGAATTGACGACGTGATGCGCGCCGAGTTCGAGCGCTTCCTCGCGTTTCGATTCGCTGGAGGTGAAGGCAGTGACTTCGCAGCCCCACGCGCGGAGAAACTTCAGTGCCAGATGGCCGAGCCCGCCAATCCCGACGACGCCGACGCGATCCGTTGGCTGCACGCCAAACTGCAAGAGCGGATTGAAGACGGTGATCCCGCCGCAGAAGAGCGGCCCCGCTTTCGCCGGGTCGAGCCCCTCTGGCAACACCGCGGCCCACGCCCAATGGCAGCGCACGCGATCCGCGAACCCGCCGTGCCGATGCACGATGGTGCTTTCCACGGTCGCGCAAAGATTGTGGTCCCCCGAAAGGCATTGCTGACAGGACATGCAGCTCTGCGAATACCAGCCGAGCCCGACGCGCTGGCCGACTTCCACTTTTTTAACGTGATCTCCGGCGGCGACGATCGTGCCGACGACCTCGTGCCCCGGCACGAACGGATACGCGGTCATGCCCCAGCCATTCTCCCACATCGAGAGATCCGAGTGGCACATCCCGCAGTGGCTCACCGCGATTTCCACCTGCTCGTCCCCCAGCGCGCCGGGTTCGAATTCAAACGGTTCGAGCGGTCTTCCGGCGGCGGCGGCGGCGTAGGCTTTGATGGTGCTCATGATGGCGGTTGGCAGTTTTGAAAATCGTCATTGGTCCTTACGCGTCAAAGGCCGGGCGCGATGCGGTCAATTGCACTCCTGAGGCGGGGCCATAAAGCCCGTGACTATGGCGACTACGTCTCGCTCTCGCCGGGAGGGCCGTTTTCTCCGTTTTCTTCGAGGTGGCGGAGGACGTCGCTGCGGTCTTCGACTTCGTCCCAGACGTCGCGGCTGACGTAGATGGGGGCGCGCTGGGCGATGGCAAGGGCGATGCAGTCGCTGGGACGACCGTCGAGCTCGACGATCTTTTTTTCAAACAGCTCATTCTCGGCGCTGATGATGAGACGGGCAAAGTAGGTTTCGCTCTTGAGGTCATTGATGATGACGCGTTCCACTTTCGCACCGAGCGCGGCGAGGAGGTGGCCGATGAGATCGTGGGTCAGCGGACGCTCCTTCGGCGTCTCATTCATGAACATGGAAATGGCCGCGCCGACGCTCTCGTCCACGTAGATGACGAAGACTTTGTCGTCGTTGCCGATGAAGACGGCCCGCCCCGAATTGAAGGGCAGGACAGTGCGGATATCCACCGGGATGACAGGCTTGCTCATGGCGCGGAAATGTCGGACGCGGGTCGGCGGGTGTCGAGGGGGAAAATGGGCGCGAGGGCTGAAAATATGGGGCTCGGCGGGCGGGGCGCCGGCGGAAATGCGGGCCGCGATTTTTTTTGCAAAGCGCTGATTGCAAAGGCGGCGCGCGTTCCTAACATGCGCGCCTCATGAAGCCTCCCTGGGATATTCCCGCCGCCATTTCGCTCTACAATATCGACCGTTGGGGGACGGGGTATTTCACGGTGAATGGGAAGGGACATATCCAGATCCAGCCGACGCGGAAGCCGGAGGCGGTGATCGACATCATGGACGTGATCGCGGAGGCGAAGGAGCAGGGTCTTAATTTCCCGATGGTGCTGCGCTTTCAGGATCTGCTGCGAGATCGGGTGGAGACCATCAACAAGGCGTTTGCGGCGGCGATCGCGGAATCGGGATACAAGAGCTTTTATCGCGGAGTGTTTCCGATCAAAGTGAACCAACTGCGGGAGGTGGTGGAGGAGATCATGGACGCGGGCGCGCCGTTTGAGTTTGGCATCGAGGCGGGGAGCAAGCCGGAGCTGCTGGCGGCGCTGGCGATTCATCGCTCGTCGGAGGGGCTGATCATCTGCAACGGCTACAAGGATCAGCTTTTCATCCAGAATGCGCTGCTCGGGCGGAAGCTTGGGAAGAAGGTGATCATGGTCGTGGAGAAGATCGAGGAACTGGCGGAAATTTTGCGCGTGTCGAAGGAAGTGGGCGTGGAGCCGATGATCGGCATCCGCGTGCGGCTGGCGGCGAAGGGCGCGGGCAAGTGGGCGACGAGCGGCGGGGAGAATGCAAAATTTGGCGTGAGCACGGCGGAGCTGGTGGCGGCGAGCGATCTGCTAAAAAGGGAGGGGTTGGCGCATACGCTGAAGTTGATTCATTTCCACGTGGGCTCGCAGGTGCCGGACATCGGGACGATCAAGCGCGCGGTGCGGGAGGCGGCGCGGTTTTACGCGAAGACGTTGAAGATGGGCCACGAACTGGGCTACCTCGACGTGGGCGGCGGACTTGGCGTGGATTACGACGGCTCGCGGACGGCCTTTGACAGCTCGACGAACTACACGCTGCACGAATACGCGCGGGACATTGTCTATAACATTATGGACGTGTGCGACGCGGAGAAGGTGGCGCACCCGATCATCGTGAGCGAGAGCGGGCGGGCGATCGTCGCGCACCACTCGGTGCTGATCGTCGAGGCCTTTGGGTCCATCGAGAAAGACAAGGTGCCGATCCAGATCGAGGTGAAGGAAATCGACCCGAAGCAGGTGACCGACATCCTGGAAATCCAGCGGAACCTTTCGCAGCAAAACCGCATGGAATCGCTGCACGACGCCCAGCAGATCAAGGAGCAGGCGCAGTCGATGTTCGACCTCGGGCTGCTGGAGCTGGAGAGCAAGGCGAAGATCGAGACGGTCTATTGGCAGATCGCCAAACGGATCGTGGATTTCTGCGCGGGGATGAAATATGTGCCGGACGAGGTCAAGGAACTGGAGGTTTCGCTGGGCGATCAATACGTGTGCAACTTCTCGGTCTTCCAAAGCCTGCTCGACCATTGGGCGCTCGGGCAGCTTTTCCCGATCATGCCGATCCACCGACTCGACGAATACCCCGAACGTAACGGGACGCTGGTGGACATCACCTGCGACAGCGATGGGAAGGTGAGCAAGTTCATCGACCTGCAAGACGTGAAGGACACCCTACCGCTGCACAAGCTGGAGCCGGGCAAGCCGTATTATCTCGGTTTCTTTTTGATGGGTGCCTACCAGGACATCATGGGCGATCTGCACAATCTTTTCGGCCGCGTGAATGAGGCCCATGTCTTTCTCGACGAGGACGAGGAGAACGGCTGGTACATTGAGGAAACCATTGAGGGGAGCACCATCGGCGAGGTGCTCTCGATGACCCAGTGGGATCAGAACGAACTCGCGCGCCATGTGAAGGCGCAGGTCGATGCTGCGATCAAAGGCGACCGGCTGAAGCCGAACGAGGCGATGAAACTGCTCGCGAGCTACGAGCGGGGCCTGAAGGGTTACACCTACCTCCAGTTCAACGGCGGCGCGTAGCGACTAAGCGAGGCCTGCTCAGTTCGCCGCGAGTTTGTGGCCCCCAGCCTGACTGAGCACTAACCGTTGAGTGCGCGGCTGATCGAGGTTTTGACGATTTCGATGCGGGTGCCGACGGGCGTGGCCTCAAATACCCGCACCACGTCGCGTGAGCGCATGCGAATGCAGCCGTAGCTTGCCGGCCGGCCGATTTTCCGCTCTTCCGGCGTGCCATGAATGTAAATGCCGCGGGCAAAAGCGCGGGCGTTGCCCGCCTGGAGCCCGCGCAGGTGGAGGATGCGCGTGACAATGGGATCGCGACCCGGCGAGTTTGGGCGGAGGACTTCACCGGTGAAACGCTGGCCTTTGAAAACGGCTCCCTGCGGGGCTCCGGCGCCAACTTTCGCCGCGACCTCCAGCAGGCCGAGCGGTGTCGCATAGCTGCGCGGGCGATCACCGAGGCCATATTTGGAAGTCGAGATCGGGAATTCGGCGACGCGCAGCCCATTTTCAACCACTGCGAGGCGTTGGTCGGGGACGCTGATGATGATCGCCGTGCTGGCAGAGATCCGCATCGGCGTGACGCAGATGGCCAAAAGGAAACAGAAATGAGCAAGGCAGCGGGACATGATCATGGGATTCACAGATTAGCAGACCCCATGCCCCCAACGGCGTTGCTCCTGCACCAAGCCCCGGTCACGCGGCCAGCGGGGCGCCGGTGTCGCGGCCCGGGAAGCGGAGGTTTGGCATCCACTGGGCGAGCGAGCAGAGCGCCACGTAGGCAAAGCCGACGAGGAAGAGCGAAAGAAAAATCGCGTTTAACCACTGCTCATGCGCCATTGCCGAGCCGAGCAGGTAGCTAAAATAGATCGCGAAGAGCAGTTCGATGAACGGCACCACTGTCTTGATGGGGAGGTATCGCGCCTTTTTCCACGACTGCGTTTTGCTCTCGATGCCGTATTTCGGCGTGCGGGTGAACTCCGACTGATGGCCGAGCAGGGCTTCGATGACCGCGCGCGCATTATTGATCGCCAGCCCGATGCCGAGGGCGAGGACCATCGGCAGCAGGAATATCTCCCTGAGCCAGGTTTTGGGGTGCAATTCACGCTGCGCGACGATGTAAAAGACGGCCGCCGGGAGCGAGGCCGAGAGATAGATCGGGATATTCATCAGCAGCGCATGCCAGGAGAAAGGCCCGCCGTCGCTGACCGCCGGATGCATGAGAATGCAGAGAAGGAAGAGCAACAGATAGGCGTAGTTTGAGGTCAGGTGCGCGGTCGATTCGAGCTTGATGAGCAGCGGCAAATCCGCGCGCCAGACCGCTGGGAGCAGTTTTAGGCAGGTCTGGATCGAGCCCTTAGTCCAGCGGTGCTGCTGGGATTTGAAGCCGTTCATGTCCACCGGCAGTTCGGCGGGTGTGACGAGATTCGGCAGGAAAATGAAGCGCCAGCCTTTAAGCTGCGCGCGATAGCTGAGGTCCAAATCCTCGGTCAGCGTGTCGTGCTGCCAGCCGCCGGCGTCGGCGACGCAGGAGCGCCGCCAGAGCCCGGCGGTCCCGTTGAAATTAAAAAACCGTCCGGCGCGGCTCCGGGCGGTTTGTTCGAGCAATAGATGCCCGTCGAGGAACATGGCCTGAACACGCGTCAGGACCGAATACGTGCGGTTGAGATGTCCCCAGCGCGTCTGGATCATGCCGATCTTCGGATCGGTGAAATAGTGGACTGTCTTGCGCAGCATGTCGGGCGCGGGGACGAAATCGGCATCAAGAATGAGCACATACTCGCCGGTGCAAGACTTCAGACCGGCTTCGAGTGCGCCGGCCTTATAGCCGGTGCGATCGGTGCGGTGGAGGAGTTCGATATCGAGCCCCGCCGCTTTCAGTTCAGCCACCCGCGTCGCTGCAATCTCCGTCGTCTCATCCGTCGAATCATCCAATACCTGCACTTGGAGCAGCTCGCGCGGATATTCCAGCGCCGCGACCGATTTCAGCAGCCGCTCGACGACATAGAGTTCATTGAAAATCGGCAACTGGACCGTAATCCGGGGCAGTTTTTCAAAGGTTGCCAGCGGCTGCGGCGGCTTGTTCCGATTCTTAAGAAAAAGATAGACGATGACGTACCGATGCAGGCCGTAGATCGACAGGCCGGTCAAGACGATGAAGTAACAGATTGTCCAAATTGAGTTTCCCAAGCTTCCTAACATAGTGATTTTTGACCCTTTCGGGTGCGAAGAGGCGCGGAATCATGGCCAGCGCACTCGGATGGTCAAGCGGGAAATCATGCCCTTGGAAGGCCTTCCGCGGATCGCGAACAGGCGCGCAAAATCAGGGAAGATTCGTGCTGCAAAGCCCGCGCCTTTTCGGAACAGTCTCCAGTATGCAACTCCTCGCGCACCGGCCAGCCGCGCTCGTCTTCAGCCTCCTCCTGACCGGAATGGCTTTCGGCGCCAAACCCGCGCAGGCCGACCTCGACCAGATTCGCGAAGAGCTGGGCGTGAACTCTTTCACTGCGCCCTCCATCCAGCTCATCCTCCAGGAACTCAACGCCCTCAAACCCATTCCGTTCGACAAGGTTTGGCGCGATCTGCCCGCCACCACTCCGCAGGATCGCGCCCGCCTCGCGCTCAGCACCGGCGCGGTCATCGCCGATGGCTTCCTCACCGTGACCGCCGAAAAGCAGTCCCGCATCGAACCCGTGGGCCGCGTCCTGCTCAAACTCGCCAAGGGACTCGGCGTCAGCGAGCACGTCACCAAACACAGCCGGAGCATCCTCGAAAACGCCGCCCGCCGGCGCTGGGACGACATCCGCGCCGAACTCGTCCGCACCCAGGCCGATGTCGAGGCTGCCCTGCTCGGGCTCAAGGACGAGGAAATCGCCCACCTCGTCGCCCTCGGCGGCTGGCTGCGAGGATTGGAGATGACGACGAGCATCGTCCACGAAGACTACACGCCCGAGCGCGCCCGCCGGCTCATCCAGCCGGAACTGATGGATTATTTCATCGACCGCGTGAGCACGTTGAACCCGACCTTTAAAAAGACGAAACTCGGCATCGTGCTGGAAAAGAATCTCAAGGAAATCAAACGGATCACCACCAAGCCCGTGGACGTGCCGGTCGAGCCCGCCGACGTCAAACACATCCGCGAACTCGTCCGCGAGATCAACACGCACTACGCCAACGGCGAGGAGTAGAAGTGTGGGCAGGCCGGGCGCCGATGTGCCCCCGCAGACGCGCAGGAGCGCTCGGCTCCGCAGATTTCCCTCGGAGCCAAGCGCTCCTGCGCGCCCTCCCTTACTCCGCCGCTATCTGCCGCGCAGTGATGATCACGATGAGCCGCCGGCCCGGCGTTTTCGGCTTGAACGGCTTGGTGTCCTCCGTTTCGCCGAAGCCGGTCAAGATCACGCTCTGGCCCGAGAAGATGGAGACGGACGTGGTAATCTTGCGGGTGGAGAAAACGGGGCGCACTCGCGGGCCGACGGCGACCGGGGGCAGTTTCACCGTCGTCTGGCCGAGGGCATTCGTCGCCGTCGAGAGCGGGGCGGGAAGCGCGGGGGTTTTCACGGGCTTGCCGGTATCGACATCGACCGCACCCAGATACTCGACGACCTGCGGGGTTAGCAGCAGGTCGAGGGTGTTTTCCATGGTGATGGTTGGTTCGATTTCGAGGGTCACCCCCGTGTTCCTCGTCTCAAACGTCGTGGGCACCCACTGGCCCTTTTTATCCGCGGCCTTTTCCCACTCCGTGGGGTAGGGAAACTCGCGGATGATCTCGATCACCGCGCGCTGCCCGGACTTCGTGGTCACGCGCGGCGCGCTGAGCAAATCGACACCTTTCATCTTTTTTAAGTCGGCGAGATAGGTCTGCTGGTCGCCAGCTTTGAGCAGGTAGGAAATTTGAGGGAGCGATTTTGGATTTCCGACTTGGACGGCAGCGAGTGTCGGAAAAAGTGACTTGCCCGCGGGATCTTTGAGCGTCAGGGCTACTGCCTCTGACACTTCGATGAAGCGGCCTTCGATCTCCACCTGCCCCGTGGCTCTCTTCAGCGTCTCGCTTTTTGAAATTAGTGCCGCATCGACGAACAGCTCCGCTGTTTCCTGACCCTTGCGCAAACGCACCACGGCGCGGGCGGGCGACCAGACGAGACCTACGCTGCTCAGCATCACGCCGTCTTTCGTTTGGACGCCGGGACTGAGTGTGATCGGTTTTCCGTCCGGCGGCAGCAGGTCCACGTATGCGACCTTGATTTCGCCATCAGAAGGGATCACCACCCGTGCCACCGACCAGCCTTTTGACCACGCGGGCGGCTCGGTCGGCGGTTTGTCCGTGCTCGGTGCTGGCTGCGGCGCGATGGTCGTTTCCGTGGTGGCGGCTGCGGGCGCGGCGTCTTTCTTCTTTTCATCCGCTCCGAAAACCACGCCGACGCCGAGCACCACGAGCGCGGTGAAAACCGAGCGTCGCACGCTGCCCGGCGCGTAGTCGGCGATGCGGGCGAGGCGTTCTTTCAGCGCTCCGGCGCGCTCGGTGATGCCGGCCATCGGCAGTGCGGTGGGCCGCCACGACGCGAGTTGCACGAGTTTCAAAAGCGCCGCGCCGTACGCGGTCGGGGCGGTGTCGTGCGCGTGGCGGAGCACCGTTTCGTCGCACGCCAGCTCGGCGTCGCCGCGCGCGGTGTGCGCCGCGAGCCAGACCAGTGGGTTGAACCAATGCAGCACCCGCGCCGCCGTCAGCAGCCACAGGGCCGCGAGGTCGTGGCGGCGGACGTGCGCCAGTTCGTGCAGCAACACAAAGCGCAATTCCTCGTCCGACAGCCGCGCGATCAGCCCCGGCGGCATGACCAGCCGCGGACGCCACAGCCCCAGCACCGCCGGCCCGGCGAGCTCCGCACTTTCCAAAAACGTGACCCGCCGTCGCAAGCCGAGTTGCTCCCGACATTCCTCGGCCAGCCGGAGAAAGCGCGCGTCCTCAATGATCACCGCACCGCCGAGCCGCCGCCGTACCGCCAGCGCCGACCAGCCCAGCAAAACGATTTGCACCGTTACCCCAGCCGCCCACAGCCACGGCAAAGCGTCCGTCGCCGACCACGTTTCCTTTTTCAAAACAGCGCCCTCACCCAGCGCCTTTGGCCCCGCGTCCGCCGTTCCGGCCGGCTCGACAAAACTCCTCACCTGCCACCCCGCATCCGCCACCGCTCCGACCGGTGCCCGATGCGCGAGATTGAAAACGCTCCACGACGACGACGGCGCACCCGGCAGCACCAGCCGCACTGCGACCAGCAGCCAGAGCAGATGCAGCGCTCCCGCCGGCAACCGCCCGCGCAGCAGCCAGCGCACGGCGAGCACGCAGAGGATTAGGGCCGAGCCGCGCAGACTGGCGGCGAACACGGCGTTCCAGGGGGATTCGAGTGGGTTCATGGTTTGGTCTTTTTCTGTTTCAGCGCGCGTTCGAGTTCGCGGATTTCCTCGGGCGAAAGATCGGCCTGCTCCACGAAGTGCAGCAGCATCGGCCCGCACGAGCCGCGGAAAACCCGCTGCAAAAAGCTGTCGCCCTCCACGCGGATGCACTGCGCGCGGGACTTGGCCGGCACATAAACATTCGCCTTCCCCTCACGCCGCACCTTCACCATGCCCTTTCCGACGAGCCGGGTGAGAAACGTCCCGACCGTCTTCGGATGCCATTCCTGCTCGCCCGCCAGCGCGTCGCAGACCTCTGCCCCGGTCGCGGACGACTTCTCCCAAAGGACATTCAGGACTTCCCATTCAGCGGGTGAAATTTTGTGCGCCATAGGTTTCTTACAAACGTAGGCGCTGATTTCCTACATTTGTAAGACCACGTCAACGCCAAAATTTTCCGCGAGGGATTTCGCCGCGGGCGTCGTCTGTTAGGGAAATGAAAACCCTGCTCCTCTCCACTGCCGCCGCCCTCGTCGCCGCCTCCTCACTCGCGCAAAATCTTCCGCAGCCGGTGCCGCGCGCCGCCGGCCCGGCGGCAGATTTTGGCGGTGGCGGTGGCCTGGAAGATGAGGCCGCGCGCTTCGACCTGAAGTTTCCCGGCGGGAAGGTGAAAGAGTTTGTCGCGGCGGTGTCCGAGGCGCTGGGCAAGCCAGTGAATGTGATCATCCCGAAGGAAGGCGAAGGAACGATGATTCCGGCAGTGGAGGTTTCCCGCGTCACGGTGCCTGCACTTTTCAACGCGCTGAGCAATGTGAGCCAGCATCAGGTGGCCGTCCCAACCAATGTGATGACCTCCTCACCGGGCGTCCTCAAGACCTCCATCGCGTACAAAACCATCGGCTTCACTTTTCGCACGGAGGAGAAGAACTCGCCGGATGGTGTGTGGACATTTTTGGTCACGAATCCGCCCGAGATCGAGATGGTAGAACCTGCGGCTCCACCGCGCACCGTCCAGTATTTTCCGGTCGCCGAATATCTCTCGCATTTCAGCGTCGAGGACATCACTGCGGCGATCGAGTCCGGCTGGAAACTGCAGGGTGGCCCCGCGGAAACGTCACCGACGATCCGCTTTCACGAGGAGACGAAGCTGCTGATCATCGCGGGCACGGAGGCGCAGATGGCAATGATCCCGCAGGTGCTCGCAGGGCTTTCGCAGATGCTCCGTTATCCGCGTGCGGAAAGTTTCCCGATAACGCGGAAGGCGGGCCAGATCATCCTGCCCAAGCTGGAATTCCGGGAAGCTACCGTGGGGGAGTCGGTGGAATTCATCCGGCGGAAAGCGCTGGAGATCGACCCGGAGAATCAGGGCTTCAATATCGTCGTCAACGAGCCGCCCGGCGCGCCCGAACGCAAAGTGACGCTCACGCTGCGCAATGTCCCGGCGCTGGAGGCGCTGAAACTCGTCGCGGAACTCAGCGACATGGAACTCGAAGTCCGCGACTACGCCATCGTCCTCAGCGCGCGTGGAAAATCCGCACCGCAGGCCACGACCCCGGAAATCCCGGTGCCCAGTTCTCCACAACCACCCCCAGCCACGCGCGTCCGGCCCGCGCCTCCGGCCCAGCCCATCAGCCGTTAAGGCGGGACTTGCGCATGCCGCGCTCCCGCGCCCACCATCCGGGCCATGACCGCTCGCACCGAATTCCTTGTCGCGATGCCTGCTGACTTATCGCCGGCGGCAGACGGCGCGGCGCGGCTTTCGGCGCGTCTCGTGGCGGGCGAGGAAGCGGCGTGGACGGAGTTTCACGCGCAGACTTTTGACCGGCTCCTGCGCTACCTCCTCAACGCCGCGCATGGCCACGAGGACGCCGCCCGCGAAGCGCTCCAGGCCGCCTACGTGAAATGCGTCCGCCACGTCCGGCGCTTCGAGACCGAGGAAGCCATGTGGGGCTGGCTCGCGCAAATCGCCCGCGGCTGCCTCATTGATCTCGCCCGCCGCCGCGGACGTTACGCCGCGCTGCTCGCGCGCCTCACCGAAGAACCTGCACCCGGCGATTCCCCGTTTGATGCGCGCGGCGAGCTCCTCGCCGCCTGCCTCGCCCAACTCGCCCCCGCCGAGCGCACGCTGCTCGAAGCGCGTTATGCCGCCGGCCAGCCCGTCGCCGAAATCGCCGCCACGCTCGGCACCACCCCCAAAGCCATCGAATCCCGCCTCGCGCGTCTTCGCACCCGCCTGCGCACCTGGCTCACCCGCGCCACCCGCCATGAATCCTGACGCCCTCGCCCTCCTCCGCGCCGACTCTCTCGCCGCCACCCTCACCGCCGCCCGCGCCCGCCGGGTCCGGCGCCGAACCAGCGCGGTCGTACTCACAACGCTGGCCCTCGGCGCGGTCATTTTTTTCGTGCTCCCCCGCCACCCGCCCGGCCCGGCCTTTATCGCGACAGCACGGCCTGCCGCGCCGGTCGCGTCTTCGTCCGTTCCTCCCGCGTTCGCCCGGATTAGCACCCGAGAAAGCTCTCCCCTCGTCCGTTTCAGCACCGCTCCCTCCAGCCGCGTCGAACGAATCGACACCGCCGGCCTGAGTCGCTGTTTCCCGGACAAGGGAATTGCCGTCATCCAACCCGAGGGTGAACCGGCGAAAGTCGTGTTTTTCTGAGCGGGCACCTGCTCAACTCGGTGATGCGCTTTCTCCCCGCCCTGCTCGCCGCCCTCTCGCTCTCCCCATTTCTGCATGCTGAGGAACCGCCCAAAGTTTCCGCATGGAACGGCTACGAGCGGCTCGACTTCAAAGTCGCCGACCGCGCCGCGCTACTGGTGAAGCCGAGAACGCCCGCCGAGGGCCGGCCTTGGATCTGGCGCACGGAGTTCTTCGGCCACGAGCCGCAGGCCGACATCGCGCTGCTCGGCGCGGGCTGGCACGTCGCGTATTTCCAAGTGAGCGACATGTACGGCGCGCCGCCAGCCATCGCGCTGATGGCGCAGTTCCACGATGCCGTGGTGCGCGATTACCAACTCAACCCACGCGCCGTGCTCGAAGGTTTCAGCCGCGGCGGGCTCTACGCCGTGAACTTCGCCGCCGCGCATCCCGACCACACCGCCGCACTCTATCTCGACGCCCCGGTGCTCGACATCCGCTCGTGGCCCGGCGGCAAAGGCGCGAGCCCCGGCGACCAACACTGCTGGCAGCAGGCGCTCGCGATTTACGGACTGACCGAGGAAACGGCGGCCACTTTCAAAGGCAACCCGCTCGACCAGCTCGCGCCGATCGCCAAGGCGGGCATCCCCATCCTCTGCGTCTGCGGCGACGCGGACAAAGCCGTCCCGATGCCTGAAAACACCACGCTGCTCGAACAGCGTTACCAAGCACTCGGCGGGAAGATCGAGGTCATCGTCAAACCCGGCGCGGACCATCACCCCCACAGCCTCAAGGACCCGCAGCCGATCGTCGATTTCGTGCTGAAAAACGCGCTGAAGTAAGCGCAGGATTACTTCCCGCCCGGCCCGTAACCGGCCTTCGCCGTGCCGTCGTCGTTCAGTTTTCCACACGCCCAAAGCAGCCCTCGGGTGACCAGATCGAGATAGACCGGGCTGCTCATGGTCGCGTTGCTGTGACCGAGCGTGGTCGCGAAGACGTTCGCCTTGCCATACGTGTTCACCCAGATGTTCACATGGTCCTTTTTCGTGTCCTCACCATAGCTCTGCGCGAGTGGCGTGGCCGTCGGCCAGATTTTTTCGTTCTTGTAGAGTTCGTCCGCAGCGTTATTCCACTCCGCGGGAAAACCCTTCATCACCGGGTGCTCGGGCTGGAGGTTCTTCACGACCAGATCGCGGTTTTTCTCGTGGCTCATCGAGGTGATGCCCACCGCCATGCGCCACTCATCGGTCTTCGCCACGCGATAGCTATGCGACGAGCAGTGCAGCATCACCGCCGGCACGCCGGCCTTGTGGACCGCGGCGATGCTTTCGACAAAAGCCACGTCTTCCACCGCGCCAAAGCACTCATTGTGCAGCACGATGTCGAAGCCCTCCGCCCAGTTCGGCTTTTCGTAGATCGAGACGCGGTGCAGCTTTTCATTCGTCCCTTTCGGAGCGTCCTCGTGGACGATCGTCCACTCCACGTTCGCGCGAGCCGAGATGCCTTCACTCAGGATTTTTTTCTGCGCCGTGTAGTCATGGCAGCACCCGCCGCAGACCATCAGCGCGCGCAGCGGCTTGGGTTTGTCTTCCGCGAAAGCCACGCTTGCGACCAAGGCGAGCAGGCAGGAGAGGAACGTCTTCATGCGGAAACAAATGGCCCGCCCAAAGAACTGAGGCGAGAAAAAATCATGCTCCCTGCTTCGGCCTGTGGTCGGTGGGCGGGCGTCATGGCCATTCGGCAGCGTCGGAAGCCATGGCGCGGTGTCGGCTGCGGGACTCGTCTCGGCGCACCTGCCACCGAGCCGGCCGTGGTTACCCAAGGGATGCTGCTGCCGCCCCGTTCGTCCATTCCTCGTGCAGTTCAAGTTGAAGTGTAGCCGCGCTCGGTTGTCGAGGCGGCTCTCCTTGCGAAGCAGGTGCCGCCTCTGATTGCCCAAGCGCTCCCCCGGGCGTCAGGCGGCACGTCCTGCGGACAGAGCCGCCGCTCCACCGGCTGCGACATTCTTGAAACCGCTCTAGCGGGCGACTCACCCAGCGCGATGCACAGCGTCCTTGATCCCGGATCGTGCGCGAGCAGTTCTGGCGGACTACCCACCCCACCCATGCCAGCATCTTCGCCCTGCGTGGCCGCTCACGTCAGGCACCGTCAAACCGAGCGGATACTTTTGCCCATACAATCAGTCCCATTTCGTCGGATCTCCTTACAGTTCCATGAAAGCGCCTCGAAATAGTCATAAGCATCTTATCATTAACACGATGTAAAACGATGTTGTTCTGGCTTCCATCTTGGAATGGAGCACTAATGTCGGGCAGCCTTACGGATTTGCAAAATCGCACTCCCTCTCTAAGAAATAATATTAAATACGCAAATCGCTTTGCTTCAGAATCTTATAAATTTTATTCGCAATCTTACCAATGGTTGGAACGTGCCCTGCTAATTGGGTTCTCAGAACTTCTTCGATCCACAGCGGGTCGAAAAACCAAAACAAGAAACGCAGACAACACTTCGCAAAATGAAAATGAAACCACTCGCAAAACAATGGAGCACCTCGCTTCTGGCCCTCGCGGCCGGCGCCATGCTCGTCACAGGTGCCCAAGCGGGCGACATCTACCTCACCGGCCATGATGTGCTCCTCCACGGCGGACAAGGCGGCTACGACCTTACCATCCTCAACTATTTGAGTGGTGGTGCCAGCGCAAGCTAC
This sequence comes from Chthoniobacterales bacterium, assembly GCA_038318725.1. Lineage (GTDB taxonomy): Bacteria > Verrucomicrobiota > Verrucomicrobiia > Chthoniobacterales > Chthoniobacteraceae > Chthoniobacter. Next base: position 45,079 of record JBBQCM010000010.1, on the reverse strand, counting down.
AATATCGCCGTTATCGGAACCGCGGGAAATGGGTCGGGTTTCTGGAGCACGGGCGGCGGCAACCTCGTCTCTGCCATCAGTGGTACTGTCGTCGCCAGCCCGACGGGATATGGCACGACGACGTTTTACGATGCGGCAGCGTTCATGGGTATGACGTCGGCTGCTCGCGCCGCCATTCTCGGCGGGGTGGGAGCTTTGGTTATCGCCTCCCAAGATACCTGCGGCGGCTGCTCCCTGACTTCGGCGGGTTCGGCAGCGCTCAACTCGGTCGCTGCTGATATTGCGACAGCATTCAATGCCGGACTGGATATTTGGGGAAATAGCGGTGCCACGAATCCGACCTATTACGGTTTCCTTCCCGCTTCCGCCGTAGCTACCGGAGCACCGATTTCGGGTTCCGGAGGCTTTGTGGCGACAGTCGATGGCGTAGGAATTGGCATCACCAATACGATGATCAACGGATTCCCGACGCACAACCGATTTACTTCTCAGGCGTCGGGCTTTACCGTCTATGAAACGCGGCCGGCCACGGGCGCGCCTGATGAAGTCATCTCGATCGGCCTGAAAGGCGGGAGAATAGTCGACGACGGTGTAGTCACCGGCGTGCCAGACTCCGGAATGACCGTGGCCCTCTTGGGCATGGCTCTTCCGGGCTTGGCCTTCCTCCGCCGTAAATTGAGCCGGGAATCTTCCGCCGCTTAAGACACCACACAAGCCGCTGGAACGACGGCGAAATCGTTTGAGAGTGCCTGGCTGGGATCCTCTGTGACCTTGGCCAGGCACTTTCGTTTCCACTTGCGGATGAACCCTGGGCCCACTGACAATCCGACGATGACGAAAACCACTTCCACCACTTTCCAAGGGACGAAAATTCTCACCAAATGGACGGCCGTCCTCGCACTTGGGGGAATCAGCGCAGGCGTCCTGGCCGTGCCTGTTGACCAAGTTGACAAGCTTAACGGGCTCCTCAACGATTTGCAGCCCAAGGTTTCTTTAGAGCCGCAGCTAAACTCCAAGGATATACCGGTCGATCCGTCCGTGCAGGAAGACTTGAAAGCTGCCCTCAAGCTTTATCAGGAAGGCCAATACGCCCCGGCGATCACCAAGGCTCAGACCGCCTTGACAGCGGCTCCAAATTCCTCGATTGCCTGCGAACTGCTTGGAGCCAGCCAGTTGAAACTCGGTGCCTTTGATCAAGGGATCAGCAATCTATTGAAGGCTTCCCGACTCTCCCCGGAAAATGCCACCCCCTTGATCTGGATCGGGGACGCCTACCTCACGCGTGGTGATCTGGCCCAAGCCCGGAAATACTTTCAGATGATCCTGGATAAGAAGCCAGACCAACCGGAGGGCCACCAGGGACTGGGATTGGTCAGTGAGCGGGAAGGAAAACTCGATGAGGCCGTATCCCACTTCGAAGCCGGCATCGTCGGAATGCCCCCGACGGCCTACGGTGTAAAAGTAAATCTCGCCAGAACGTTTAACCGGCAGTTCAAGTTCGACAAGACCATCGCTCTCCTGGGTGATCTTGCGGGGAGGAAACCGGCCAACGATTCGGCCATCGAAATGCTGGCGATCGCTTATCTTGGTGCTGGCAAGCCCGCGGAAGCGATTCAGACCTATCAACTGGCCTATGCGACCGCGCCCACTGCACCCTTGGCTCTGGGCCTTGGGATCGCTTACCGCCAAAGCAACAACCTGGCAGAATCGCTCAAGTATCTGAAGGAAGCCACCTCGATGAGAGCGAACTGGGACACAGCATGGATACAGTTGGCCGAAACCCAGATCCTCTCCGCCGATCTCACAGGAGCGTTGGCCAGCTTGAACAAAGCGCGGGCGGTGGCTGCCCAACCAGCGGTCGTCGATGCACGGGTTGGGGACGTTTATTTGCTTCAGAAAGACTATCCAAAAGCCATTGCCACATTTGAGCAATTGATGGCGGCGAAGGAAGGCGATCCGGCCATCAGGGATCGCTTGGGCACGGCCTATCAGACCAAGGGAGACATCGCGTCTGCCGAGCGAACCTTCAAGGATTCCGCAAAGCGATCTCCAGCGGACCCTCTACCCCCATACCGACTTGGCTTGCTTTATGATCAGTCGAATCGTTATCCCGAAGCTATTGCGGAGTTGAATAAGGCTGCTGCGCTCGATAAGGAAAACCCCGAAGTCCAAAGGGCGTTGGTCGTCGTCTGCAACAAGGCCGGACAACGACCGCGCGCCATTGAAATCGCCGAACAACTCGTCCAAAAGCAACCCGCCGTTTTGGAATCGAAAATAATTCTGGCCTCGCTCTACACCCAAAATGGCGACGATCGCCGCGCAATTGTTACCTACCGGGACGTGTTGAAAACGAATCCCGATCAAGTCATCGCGCTCAACAATCTGGGGATGGCCCTGGCCCGCTCTGGCGAGTTTGACGAAGCCATTCGACTTGCCCGACATGCGGTCTCCTTAATTCCCAAAAGCGGTCAGCTTCTGGATTCTCTGGGATGGATTACCTATTTGCAGGGCGAATTTGCCCCAGCTGCGGATGTTTTGCAGAAATCCGCGGCGCTTTCTCCCAACGATCCCTCCATCCACTACCATTTGGGTATGGCGTATTGGAAACAAAATCAAAAAACGCCGGCTCTCGATTCCTTCAAACGCGCCCTCTCGCTGTCGAAGGACTTTCCCGAGTACAAGCAGGCGACCGAGATGATCGAACTGGCGGGCAAGGAGCCCAAATAGGGCGCACGCCGCCGATTATCTCTCAGGGCTTAGCCCGCCGCCTTCTTGCGAAATGTTCCAGGCGTCCACTTCTGGGTCATTACCAAAGCAAATCAGCGCGCCCTTCCAAGGCACCGTAAATCTTTGGCGCGTCGATCCGCTGCGCTAACCTGATGATAAAGCGCACAGCGTCACCGCAGAAAAATCCCCTTCCGGCAACTCAGAGTATCGTTAAAAATATTTTTTGGTTGCGGCTGTGTTGTGGAATGTTGGCAGTGGCCGCGCTTCTGGCTGGCTATCTGGCGTGGGTGGCGCTCAGCGGCGGATCGGTGGCGGGATGTGGACTGGAGTCCTCATGCAACCGAGTCCTGCAGAGCCGCTGGGCCTATTGGTTGCGGATTCCCGTCAGCTTGCCAGCCATGACGGTTTATGTAGCTCTCGTCATAGGCGCGCTGCGCCGCATCGCGGCTCTCCGTGCGCCCGGCGCGCGGCGCGAAGAGACGTGGGTCGTTCCGTTGGCGGCGGTCGTGATTGGAGCGGCCATCTGGTTTGTGTTTCTTCAGGTGGTGGTGATTCGAGCCTTCTGCGTTTTTTGCCTGACGGCTCATCTCGCCGCGGTGGGTGGCGCCGGGATCCTCCTTGTGGAGATGCTGCGCCGGCCGGTGTCAGCTCAGATACTACCGCGTCACACCCTTGGTAGTTCGGTCTTCGCGGGACTCGTGGGAGTTGCGCTGTTGATCGGAGGCCAGATTCTGCTCCTCAAACCAACGAACAGCGTAAGCACTATCACAGCGCCTGCCGTCGTAGCGTCGGCCGCCGTCGCGGACCGGGTTCTTTCGCTCTACGACGGGCGTATTCAACTTGACCTGAAGACATCACCAAGGATCGGTTCTCCGTCTGCCCCCCACGTCATCGTTAGTCTGTTTGATTATACCTGTCCGCATTGCCGCAGTCTGCACGAGTTGCTCGACCACACCTGGCAGCAGTCGCGCAATCAGTTAACCATCGTCACCCTGCCCATGCCGCTGGATGCAAGTTGCAATCCCTTGGTGCGGCAGACTTCGAGCGAAAACCTCAACGCCTGCGAATATGCCCGTCTCGCCCTGGCAGTGTGGAGATCCAAACCTGCGGCCTTCCCGCAGTTTCATTCCTGGCTTTTCGCGCCGCTGCGTCCCCCCGCCCTCGATGAAGCCCGCCGATATGCGGAACATCTGGTCGGGACGGACGCCCTCCATCAAGCGCTGGGCGGAGAATGGATCAAGCGCCAGCTCCAGATCGATATCCAGCTTTTCGAGACCAACAGCAAACGCGCCGGGGCCTGGCAGATGCCTCAGCTCATGGTGGGCAAAAGCCTCAGCGTCGGATCAATCAACAACCCGGAAAACTTGCACCTCATGCTGCAAGAGCAGTTCGGTCTGAGCATTGGCCACTAGCCGGCCGAAATGAGTCTCGACCCGCGGGATTGCCAAACATATTTTGCAAAAATGACTCCCATGAAACTCCCAATGGAACCAAGGCAAGTCGTCGGTCTGGCCATCCTGACAGCGACACTGCTCATGGCAATGTCCACCGGCTGTACCCCCAAGGCAAAACGCGAGCGTCTGATGAAGCAGGCCGACAGTGATTTCAAGGAGGAGAAGTATGACGCTGCGAAAATCCAGTACTTGAACGCGCTCAAGGGTGGATCGCAGGACGCGAGTGCCATCGCCCGGGTTGGGGAGATTTGGAGTGAACAGGGTGCGCCCATCAAAGCCATTCCCTTCCTTCTAAAGGCTCGGGAACAAACTCCCGACGATCTTAAATCCCGGCTAAGGCTGGCCTCCTCCTTTCTGGCGGTGGGCGAGGTGGGAGCGGCCAGAAAAGAGGCTCTCGCGGTTCTCGAACAGGCTCCCACCAATGAGAAGGCGATCATGCTCCTGGGGGACACGGCTTGGACGAAGGAACTTATCAAGGAGGCCGAGCAACGACTCCAGAAGTTACCCGCGCAGGATACCGCTGCATTCCAACTAACTATGGGTAACCTCTTTCTAAGGAAGGGAGACGCGGCCTCCTCAGAGAAAGCTCTCCAGCGAGCACTGACTCTGGATGCCAAATCTCCTTTCGTCCATTTGGCCTTGGCCAATCTCCATCTATATCGGAGGGATCTGACCAAAGCCGCTGAGGAATTCAAAGCCACTGCCGATTTTTCCCCGGTCCGTTCATACGAGCATCTGAAGTACGCCGAGTTCCAGGTGCAGGTCGGAGCAGTGGAGGAAGCCAAGGCCTTTCTGAAGGAGGCCACCCGTCAGGCACCCGATTACCTGCCGGCTTGGTGCCTTCTTGCGCACATTGCTTTCGTCGAAAAAAAGTATGATGAATCCCTGGGCTACCTTGCAAATGTCTTTGGCCGGGAGCATGACAATCTCGATGCCAGGGTAATTCAGAATCAAGTATGGCTCGCCCAAGGGGAAGTCAAAAAAGCCTTGGAAGGGATGGAGCGAGTCAATCAAGCCTACCCGAATATGCCCGTGATGAAATTTCGCATGGCGCAGGGCCATTTGCTGAACAATAACCTTGGGCAGGCGGCGCTGTTGCTAAGTCAGGCCTTGGAAATCAACCCGGATTACACGGAAGCGAAACTGCTCCTTGGCGAGGTTCAGTTGCGCACCGGCGAGGCGGCGGCGGTGGTCCCGGCGATGGAGGGGTTGCTGAAAAAGCAGCCGGGGCTGCGGCCGGCCGAGCGGTTGCTGGCGGAGGCTTACGTCGCCCTGGGCCGGCGGGAGGAGGCGGCCGCGGTTTTTCGCCGGCAGATCGCGGCGGACCCGGGCCGGTCGGCTCCCTACTTTCAATTGGGCCTAATTTTGCAACAGCAACAGAAGGTCGCCGAGGCGCGGGCGGCGTTTGAAAAGGCTCAGGAGTTGGACCCGGAGAGCCTGCTGCCAGTCGAGCTACTGGTGGAGTTGGATCTTCTTCAGCGGGATTTCGATGCCGCGATGCGGCGGGTCGAACGGCAACTGCAGCGAGCCCCGGCGTCGCCGGGCGCGCATGTGCTGAAGGGGAAAGTCCATGGGGCGCGGGCGGAGTGGGATCTGGCGGAGGCCGCGCTGCTCAAAGCGCTGCAACTGGACCCGAATTTCATCGGCGCCTATGATCTCCTGATCGCCACTTATGTGGCGGCTAACCGGCTGCCACAGGCCATCAGCCAAGTGGAAGTGCTGCTCGCCAAGAAGCCCGACAGCGGGACCGCGCTGATGCTGGCGGGGATGCTTTACGACAAGACAGGAGCCTTTCCCAAGGCGCGTGATGCCTACGAAAAGGTCCTCGGGTCGGAGCCGGAATTCGTCCCAGCACTGAACAATCTGGCCTACTTGTATGCCGAGCGGCTCAACCAGCCGGAGCGGGCCTACGAGTTGGCGCGCAAAGCCCGGAACTTGCAGCCCGAAGACCCGGCCATTGCGGACACGCTCGGCTGGATCCTCCACCAGCGCGCCGACTATCCGCAGGCGCTGACCCTGCTCGCGGAGAGTGCCGGAAAACTCCCGAACAACGCCGAGATCCAGTACCATCTGGGCATGGCCAGCTACATGATGGGCCAGACGGACGCCGCCCGGACGGCCTTGGCCAAGGCCGCCCAAGCGCCTGTGGATTTTCCGGGTAAAGCGGACATCGCCCGCCGGCTGGCTTTGCTCGGCGGCGGTGCCGGCGGTTCCAAGGAACTGACGACGGAGGAGCTGGAGGCGCTTGTCGGGAAGCAGCCCGACGACCCCATCGCCCAAGTTAAACTCGGCGAGGCCTATGAAAAGCAGGCCGCCTTTGCCAAGGCCGCGGCGGCCTACGAACAGGCGCTCCTGCTCAGTCCACGGCTGCCCACCCCCAATATCCGGCTGGCGCAACTCTACGCCGGTCCCCTAGGTAACCGGGTCAAAGCTCTGGAATTCGCCAGGAAGGCCAGGGACTTGGCTCCAACCGACCCGCGGGTGGCCGGGATTCTGGGAGGCATTGCCGCTCAGACAGGCAATTTCGTGTGGGCCTACAGCCTACTCCAGGACAGCGTCCGCAGCCTCCCCAAAGACCCCGCCATTTTGGCGCACCTGGCTTCGGCTGCCTATGGCCTGGGCAAGACCACCGAGGCCCGGCAAACCATGGAGCGGGTGTTGGCCGCCACCCCCACCGCCGCGCAGACCGAGGACGCGCAGAGCTTCCTCGCCCTCACCGCCTTGGACCCCGCCACCTCCAATTTGGCCGCCACTGAACCCGTCATCGAAAAAGCCCTCAAAGCCGATCCGCAGTATCTTCCCGCACTGATGGCGCGCGCCGCCGGCCAGACTCAGCGCGGGGACGCTCAAGCCGCCGCCGCCATCTATGCGGGAATCCTTCAGCGCCTCCCGGACTTTCCCCTCGCGCAAAAACAGCTCGCCGCACTCTGGGCCGGCGATCCGAATAATCTCGGCAAAGCGCACGAACTCGCCGTCAAAGCCCGTAAGGCGCTGCCGGAAGACCCGGAATCGAGTTCCATCCTCGCCGAGATCACTTACCACCAGAAAGACTTCCCGACCGCCATCCGCCTCTTCCAGGAAAGCGCCCGCAAAAAACCCCTCAACCCCCAGGCCCTCTACTACCTCGGCCTCGCCCACCTCCAAGCCAAACAGAAAACCCAGGGCCGCGACGCTCTCCAGCGCGCCCTGCAAAACGGCCTCCCAGAACCCCTCGCCGCCGACGCCAAACGCACGCTCGCGGAAAAATAAGACAGGGTTTTCATCGCCTCCAAACTCAGCTTGGCGAGCACCGCGCGTTGGGCATAGGCTCCGCGAATGAATCCCTCCCCGCTCTCCCGCCGCACCTTTCTTTCCACAGCCGCCGTCGCCGCGACCGCCGCGACTTTGCAGCAGCGCCTTACCGCCGCCGACGAGGTGGCCGGGAAAAAAGGACGCGTGAATCATTCGGTGTGCAAATGGTGCTACCCGAAAGTCTCACTCGATGAACTTTGCGTGGCGGGCAAGGAGATGGGCATCACCTCCATCGACCTCGTCACGCCCACGGACTTTCCCACGCTGAAGAAATACGATCTGGTTTGCGCAATGGTTAGCGGAGCCTCGGGAAAGCTGCCCGATGGCAAGTCGGTCGGCGGAATCGAGCGGGCGTTTAACCGCACCGAGCATCACGCGGTACTGGTGGAAGCGTATGAACCTTTCATCAACGCCACGGCGGACGCCGGGATGAAAAACCTGATCTGCTTTTCCGGCAACCGCGACAAAATGGACGATGAGACGGGACTGAAAAATTGCGCGGAGGGGTTGAAGAAAATCCTGCCGCTCGCGGAGAAGCGCGGGGTCATCATCTGCATGGAGTTGCTGAACAGCCGCGTGAATCACCCGGACTACATGTGCGATCACAGCGACTGGGGCATCGCGCTCTGCAAGGCGGTGGGCTCGCCGAATTTCAAGCTGCTCTACGACATCTACCACATGCAGATCATGGAGGGTGACGTGATCGCGCGGATCAAGGCCGGAAACCAATACTTCGCCCACTATCACACCGGCGGCGTCCCCGGCCGGCATGAGATCGACGAGACGCAGGAGTTAAATTACGCGCCAATCATGCGCACCATCGTCGAGACGGGCTTCAAGGGGCATGTGGCCCAGGAGTTCATCCCGGCGAAGCCCGACCCACTCGCCTCGCTTAAGCAGGCAGTCGGGATTTGCGACGTCTGAACCGTCGCCCGGCGCTCACTTTTCGCGCCCCACCGGCACGACCACGCGCAGCTTTCGTGAGGAGATGCGAAAGGTCACGGGCAGTTGCATGACCACTTCGCCATCGACCTGCACCGGTACGTCCTCGGGGCTGCTGACGCCGACCTTTTTCGTCTGGAAATATTCCACATCGGACTGGCCGGTGTGGCTCCCCATGAAGATCGCGCTGAGATAACGCGCGATGTCGAGGTAGCCGAGGTTTTTGAAAATGAGCACGTCGAGCCGGCCATCGTCGGGCCGCGCATCCTTAAACACCACGACCGGCCCGCCGTAATAGCGCCCATTGCCAATAAGGACCAGCGAGCCTTCGCGCCGTACGCCATCGGCCTCGATGATGAGCGGCGGCGGCTTCCGCCCGGCGATTTGCGCCGCTGAGAAAACGTAGCTGAGTGGGCCAAAGTTTTTTTTGGAAGTCCAACTCGTCTCCTGCACGACCTGCGCATCCAGACCCACGCCGGCGAGTTGGACGAAATAGCGCGAGTTTGCCCGCAGGAGATCGATCTTGCGCGTGCGCCCGGCGCGGATGATCGCCCACGCCTCGTCGAGGTCGCCCGGCAGACCGAGTTCGGCGGCGAAGACATTCATCGTGCCCACTGGCAGAATGCCGAGCGCCACGTCTGCGCCGGCGATCCCGTTGACCACGTCGTTGACGGTGCCGTCTCCGCCTGCGGCCACGATCGTCTTGAATCCCTCCCCGACCGCGCGTGCCGCCGCCGTCCGCGCATCCCCGGGAGCCGTGGTCGTGCGGAGCGCGCAGCCCGGAAAGCGCTCGATTTTTTTCCATGTACTTTTCGCCCGCTCGCTCCGCGCGGCAGGGTTCAGAATGACAAGGATTTCCGGCATGAGTGGCGGGCGTTTCGACCTTTTCTTTCAAGGCTCGGCGCGTAGGTTGGGCGCCGTGAAAAAACTTTCCAAGGCTATTCTCCTCGCGCTTGGCGCGTTGCTCGTCTTGGCCGTTTTCGGGCTCTTCTGCGTAAACCTTTACATCCAGTCGCCGCGCACCCAGGAGCAGATCCAGGAACAGCTCAGTCGCACGCTGCGCATGCCGCTCAAGATCACCAATACCAGCCTCTCGCCGTGGAGCGGCCTGCGCATCACCGGCATCACCATCCCGCACGGCGACGCCACTTTTCTCGATGCGGGCTCTTTCACCGCCAGCTACCGCGCGCTGCCGCTGCTCGTGGGGAAACTCACCATCCCGGAGATGAGTGTGGACCGGCCGAAGGTCGTTTGGCGGCAGAACGCCGAAGGCCAATGGAAGCTCCCGGCGCTCGAAAAGGCGGTCTCCATTTCGGAGGTCAAGGGCGGGCCGGTCTCGACGGAGAAGAAGACCGCCAGTGGATTTAAAATCGTCGTCGAGCGTTTCCTGGTGAAGGGCGGTGCTATTGATCTCGTGGACAAAGACGGCCAGCACACCGCCGTTTTCACCGACGTGAACATGACCTACTCGACGCTCACCGAGGGCTTGGTCGAAGGTACCGCCGTCATTGGGCGGGTCGTCTGGGCAGATAGGTTCGTTCTGGAAAACCTGCGCACCCCTTTCAAGTATGCGGGCGGCGAATTCACCCTGCCAGAGCTCACGGCGACATCCTCCGGCGGGAGCTTGCGCGGCAGCTTCCGGGCGCAGCCGGAAACCGACAAGTCGCCCTTCGAGGCCGCCATTACTTTCGAGCAGGTGAATCTCGACCACCTCGCGACCGGCGCCGGCTGGAAGCCCGGCCAGGCCGGCGGTATCGCCGCCGGAAAACTGCAACTGCGCGGTGACATGAGCCGCGCTTCGCGCGCCGAAGGCAGCGGCGAGTTTCAGCTCCGCGATGGCCGGTTTCAACAGCTCGAACTTTTCCAAACCATCGGCCAGGCGCTGAACATCCGCGAACTTTCCGACCTCCGGCTCAAGGACGCGCACGGCGAGTTTCGCATCGGCGGAGAGAAGGTCACCTTCGATCAACTCGTCCTCGCCGCGGCCAATCTTCAACTCGGTGCGAAAGGCTCGGTGCGCTTTGACAAAAAGGTCGCCCTCGACGCCCAGCTTGCCGTCGAAGAGGGGTTCGTCAAACAGCTCCCCGACCTTGTGCGCGAGAGCTTTGGCACTGCGGACAACGGGTTGAGGACGATTGATTTCAACATCACCGGCTCGACCGAAAAACTCCGCACCAACCTCCTCGACAAGCTCATCGGCCAAAAGATCAACCAGCAGTTCGACAGCTTCCTGAGCGGCATCTTTGGCGGCAAACCCAAGGACGACGAGAAAAAGAAAAAAGAGGACGAAGAACGGAAAAAGGAAGAAAAGAAACGGAAGAAGGAGCAGGACAAAGCCGCGGCCAAAGCGGCCGGCCCGCCCGCGCCGACTCCCGTGAAACCCGCCGCACCCGACACGGGCGCGGCCCCGACCACGGCAATCACGCCCGTCAAACCGTGAGAGTCATCGCCGGGACTGCGGGTGGCATTCCGCTGCACACCCCACGCAGCGATTTGCGGCCGACCATGGATGTAGTCAAAGGCGCAGTCTTCTCCAGCCTCGGCGAACTCGTGATCGGCGCCCGCGTGCTCGATCTTTTCGCCGGCAGCGGCGCGCTCGGGATTGAGGCGCTCAGCCGCGGCGCAGCCTGCGCGACCTTCGTCGAGAGCGACCGCCGCGCCGTGGCGGCGATTGAAAAAAACCTGGAAAAGACCGGGCTCGGCGGTCCGTCGGCGACGGTGCAGCCGATGGACGTTTTCCGTTTCATCGACCGCTTCGCCTCCACCGCCAGCTACGAGATCATTCTCGCCGATCCGCCCTATGCGAAGACGGAAGGCGAGCGCGATTTCACCCCCGAGCTGCTCTGCGCGCCCATGCTGCGCCACGCGCTCGCTCCTGGCGGCATCTTCGTCCTCGAGCATCTCCCCGGCGCGAAGCTCAAGCTGGGCGGCGCGTGGGAATGTTTCCGTCAAAAGCGCTACGGCGCGACTGAGGTCGCGCTGCTCCGCGCCTTGCCCGCCTGATTCTGTCGATGTCTGCTCCCTCCCTCGCGCCCCTTCCTGCCGACGCGCGGTGCTCGCTGCTCATCTACAATATCTTTTTCCCGCTCGTCTTCCTCGCGCTCCTCCCCGGCTTTCTCCTGCGCATGCTCCACCGCGGCAACTACCGCGAAAAATTCCGCCAGCGCCTGAGCCGTTACACCAGCGGGGAGCGTCAGCGCTTCGCCAGCCGTGAATGGCTCTGGCTTCACTCCATCAGTGTCGGTGAAACTCTCCTCGCGCTGAAACTCGCGCGGAAAATCCGCGAACTCGCCCCGGGAAAATCCGTCGCCCTTTCTGTCACCACCTCCACCGGTTTCGCCGTTGCCCAACCGCATGCCTGCGACTGGCTCGAAATCATCTACAACCCCCTCGACGCTCCCTGGATCGTCCGCCGCGCCCTCGACGCCGTGCGTCCCGAGCGACTCATCTTCATCGAAGCCATCTGGCCCAACCTCCTCGCCGAAGCCAAACGCCGGGCGCTTCCCGTCACCTTTCTTCCCCGCCTCTCCCCGCGTTCCGAAGCTCGCTTCCACCGCGCCCGCTATCTTACGGGCCCGATTTTCCGACTCATTGATGCCTTCGCTGCCTCGGAGCCCGACGATGTCGCGCGCTGGCAATCCCTCGGCGTCAACCCGGCATGCATCCACGTCACCGGCAACGCCAAGTTCGATTCCGCCGCTCCCTCTGGCGAACGCGCCGCCGAATTCCGCGCCCTCCTCCGCCAACTCGGCCACCACGACGACGCCCCCGTCCTCCTGGCCGGCAGCACCTTTCCCGGCGAAGAGCGCATCCTCGCCAAAGTCTTCCACGATCTCCGCACCCAATTTCCCGCGCTTTTTCTCATCCTCGTTCCCCGCCATGTCGAGCGCGCCGCGGAAATCCTCGCGGAACTCCGTCCGCTCGGATTTCAGATCGCCCTCCGCTCGGCACCTCCCAGCGGCCCCGCGGAAGCCCTCCTCGTCGATACCACAGGCGAACTTCGCGACTGGTATGCGCTCGCCACGGTCGTCTTCATCGGCAAAAGCCTCACCGCCACCGGCGGACAAAATCCCGTCGAACCGATCCTCGCCGGCAAACCGGTCATCTTCGGTCCCCACATGGAAAACTTCGCCCCCCTTGTCAGTCGGTGGCTGGCTGCCGATGCCGCCATCCAGGTCCGCGATGCCGCCGAACTCCGCACCCAAATCGCCACCCTCCTGACCGATGCCTTCCGCCGCGACACTCTCACGCAACGCGCCCGCGCCATCGCCGCGATCCATGAAGGGGCCACCGCCCGCACCGCCGAATTGCTCCTGCGCGCGCGCTGAAAGCGCCTCCGTCCGAGCGGCGAAAAACTCCTTGCGCCGACCGCCACTCCCCGCCACCTTTCCGCCCTCTTTTCCAAGAAAAGACCCTATCGTCCAGTGGTTAGGACACTCCCCTTTCACGGGAGTAACACGGGTTCGAATCCCGTTAGGGTCACTGACCCAAGTCGCAAAAGGCCAGCAACTTACAAAGAATCGTCTTCTCAAGACTTGCTTTTTCGGACAGTTTTCGGACAGTATCCGCGCAATATCGCGCATGAAAACGAAAGCCGAAAAGTTCCCTCTCACCATCCGCCGCGGCTCTTCTGTCGTGAAGGTCTATCAGGACGCGACGAAGGCCAGCGGCACTTACTACGTCGTGAAGTTCTACATGGGCGGACGGCGGTGCGGGCTCAACTTCGCGGACCTCGACGCCGCGAAGGCGGAGGCGGAGGCCAAGGCCGCGCAGCTTTCGCGCGGAGACCTCGACGCACTGCACATCACCGGCAAAGACCGTCTCATTTACGGGCGAGCGTTGGAGGCCGTCCGACCGCTCGACGTGGCGCTGGACGCGGCGGCGCTGGAATTCGCCGAGGCCAAGAAGCATCTCGACGGCTTTTCGCTGACCGAGGCCGCGCGCTTTTACATGCGGCACCACGGGCGCGGCATTCACCCGAAGCCCGTTGCCGAGGCCGTGGCGGAAATGATCGCCGCGAAGACCGAAAAAGGCGTGAGCACGGCTTACCTTGCCGACCTTCGCTATCGGCTCGGCGCGCTGGCGGAGGCGTTTCATTGCAATGTGAATGCCATCGTGCCGGATGACCTCCGCGCATTTTTCGACGCTCTCTCGCTCGCTCCCCGCGGGTTCAATAACACGCTCGGCAGCCTCCGCACTTTCTTCGCCTTCGCGCAGGAACGTGGCTGGCTCTCGCGGGAGGCCGACCTTCTCGCCGGCATAGAAAAGCGGCGGGAAAAGGCGGTGCCGGTCGAAATTTTCACGCCCGCGGAAATGGGCGAACTTCTCGTGCACTGCTCCGCCGACTCGCGCGCCTGCCTCGCGCTCGCGGCCTTCGCTGGTTTGCGCGCGGAGGAAATCCTTCGCCTCGATTGGTCCGACGTGGAACGCCGCCCCGGTTTTATCGAAATCGCCGCCGCCAAGGCGAAGACCGCCGCCCGGCGTCTCGTGCCCATCGCACCCAATCTCGCGCAATGGCTGGCCGTTTCCGACCGGAGCGCCGGGCGCGTGTGGCGGCACAGCAAGGCATGGTTCTTTGAGTCCGTGCGAGACACCGTGAAGCGGATCAACGACACGCGGAAACCCAAAGCGCCCCGCTTTGTGTGGAAGGCGAACGCCTTGCGGCACAGCTTCATTTCCTACCGGCTCGCCGAGATTCAGGACGTGAACAAAGTTGCACTGGAAGCGGGCAATTCGCCGCGAATGATTTTCCAACACTACCGCGAGCTTTGCACCCCCGACGACGCGCGGTCGTGGTTTGCGTTAGCGCCAAGCGAGGTCACAAACGTCATTCCTATGAGAGCGGCACAATGAATGTTCCGACGCCTTACGAAGTCTCCCGCCTCGCCATCGCCTTGCGCGGGCGCGAAGCAGCAAAGGAACCATTTGAGGCAATTCGAGAGGCCCTCGGGTTATGGTTCGTAGCCGTGCATGAGCTGGAAAAAGCCAAGGAGAAGGAGGACCCGATGCACGCAGCGATGATATACGACTCATCTGCGTTGTTCGTCGAGGAGATGATGATCGAAGAAGAAAACCGAAGTAAACGCGCGCACGAGAAGAAGTATCCCGAGATTCGTTTTGGAATATCGAAGGAGGATTCGGACGCAATGAAGTGGCTTGCCCGGCAGGGGACGGTGTTTAAGACCTTCAGAGGCTTCGAGAAGGCATGGGACCGAGTGTTCGGCGCCGATGGCCCCAAGTTGCGAGAAAGATGCACCGAGGAAGCACTGCGTCGCTTCATACACAAGGAGCGCGAATCCGCCCTGAAAGCCGACGCAGAGAGGAAGAAACGAAAGCGGCGATCCTGATGCGCCGGTAAGCGTGTCAAATAAAACCGCCACAATCGTTGGCGGACGACGCGCATTCGTGAATCGGACAGGACTGTAAAACAACGCTGGCACCGCCGGACATTCTCACGGTATTCGGCGGACAAACTTGAGATTCGGCACGGGTTCGCCGGACATTTAGAACGCCTCTTTGGACGCAAAGAAAGGTGTCGAAAAGCGTGTGTAATTATTCCGTTGCCATGACAGCAACCACACCAACAACGCCGGGTCTGCCCGCTTCCGCGAGCGCAGACGAAATCCTTGAAAAACCCGAGATCGCGAACCGACTCAAAATCTCCACACGCACGCTCGATCAGTGGATGCGCGCGGGTCGGGTGCCGTTCCTCAAGATCGGGAAAACCGTGCGCTTCCGCTGCGGGACGTGCTCGCGCATCTCACGGACAAATGCCGCGTGAACTAAGCGCAAGCCGACGCTCGCGCGATGACCACCAACGGCAAGAGAGCAGCGACGCGGACGGAGCCAAGGAGATTCCCCACTGCCCACCCGTCGCCGGGTTGGCCGATTCCGTATCCCGGTGAATCCGCTGCAAACTTCGCCCGCCGCATCGCGCACGGATTTCGCGACATGCCGGAGGCTTACCACCTGCACCGCATCCGCTGGCAGATCATGGGGCATCTCACTTTCAAGCAGTTGCGCAGCCTTCCCGAGCGGAAGCGTCTCCATCGCTTCAAACTCATGGTGCGAACGGTGTGCGAGTTGCACCACGCCCGATACCAAAAAGTGTTTTGGGCGCTGCGGGAGGAACACGGCACCCGCAAAGACCTTTCCCCTCACTTCCATTTCTTAATCGCAGCGTTACCCGGACACATTGACCTCACGCGATTCTCGCTCGACTGCGCAGCCGCATGGCGCGCGGACGGCGGTGGATTGTGCGAGGTCACGCCCTACGACCGCACACTAGATGGCGCGGCCTACATCGCGAAGTGTCCCGACAATGACAGCGGCCCAGCGGGGAGCGACTGCGGACTCATGTTCTCGGATGCCGCGTGGGCTTACCTGCGCCGCGTCATTCTGCGAGAAAGAGGCATCTAGCACCCGCCTCGGTAATGCCGAGCGGTGTGACATTCACGAGCGAGGCCGCTTTCGTCCAACCGGACAGCGCGCCTTGTAGATGCAGCGTGCCCTGATTGCCGGCGAGAGCGACCTACTCAGCGTCAAGATCATGACCAGCAAACACGACGCCTACCCCTACAGCGTCGGCGAGGCCAGAGGCAGCGCGCACCGCCAATTCGCCCCAAGCTGGACGGCGATCATCAAAGGCCCGCAAGATTTTGTGGACTACCTTTGTTCCCGCCGGCGGGAAAGCCTCGCCCGAACGAGCGGCAACATCTTCATCGGCAACGCCAGCCTGATCGACTTTGAGGCGTTCCTCGACCCCAAGAAGGACGGGCTCTTCATCCCTCTGACACCCACGAACCGCCTCTCCGCGCGTGCATGTTTTGAAGCGGCAGGAAAAGCGAGGTGATCCGCGGCGAGCCATGGGGCCGCTTGGCGCGTCGGTTTCCGCGTTACGGTGCGCGTGCGCCCCGATGTTTGAGTTCCTGCGCTTTGATTACTTCCAAAACGTCGCGCGGCTTGAATTCACGCGATAAGTGCTGGGCTTCTGCGATTTGATCCGGGGCCATTTGCTTCTCCAATCTTTCCCGAAGTTTAGCCGCGTCCGCGTCGCCTTGGGCTGCCGAGAGATTCGCCCATTTGTATGCTTCCAAATAATCTCGCGGCACTCCATCGCCGTTGGAGTAACACAGACCCAGATTGAGTTGGGCTGCGGGGTGATTTTGCTCGGATGCTTTGCGAAACCATCCCGCAGCCGCCGAGAGATTTTTAGGGACGCCGTCACCGTTGAAGTGGCAAATACCGAGAAGGTATTCCGCAGTGGCGTAGTCTTCCTCAGCAGCTTTGCGAAACCATTTGGCCGCTTCCACGAAGTCTTTGGGCACGCCTTCGCTGTTGGAGTAAGAGTAACAAAGCCCCAGTTCGGTCTGAGCATCGAGATCACCCTGCTCGGCTGCTTTGCGATACCAACGAGCAGCTTCTGCGATGTCTTTGACCACCCCACGACCTTTGGCGTAGCAATCAGCGAGGGCGTCTTGGCCAAAGAAATTTCCTTGGTCAGCAGCTTTGCGAAACCAGCGGACGGCTTCGGAGAGATTTTTCTCAACTCCGCGACCGCCGCTAATATACCACGAACCGACGGCAAATTGGTCAAACGCATCGCCCGCTTCCGCATGGGCTTTCAATTTGAGAAGATTCTCTGGCTCGCCCCAGCCCGGCGAAGCCAACACGAGCCAAAGAACGGCGACGAAAGAGTTGCCGATGGCGGCAAACCTTTTGCAAAAGGCGTTCGAGTGACGAGTCTCCACGGCGGGTGGCGTTGCCATGCAAAAGATTGAGTGCCACGATGCGGGCGACGCAAGCCACAAACAGAAGATCCGAAACCACCTCACCATGCCTCTCCTCAACCAGCGCCATGAGTCCTTCGCGCAACTCATCGCGAGCGGCGGGAGCGGTGCAGGCGCCTACCGAACGTGCTACGGCACGAACGGGGCGAGTGCAGAGGCCGCAGCGTCGCGGCTGCTAAGGAATGTTAAGGTTCGCGAGCGCGTGACGGAATTGCAGAGCGCGGCAGCGACCGCGGCGGTGCTCACCCTGGAACGAAAGCGCCAGATACTTGCGGACATCGCGGAGGGACGGCAGCAGCAGGCGAAAATCTCCGACCGGTTGCACGCCATCGAACTCGACGCAAAGCTGGCCGGCGAATTCCACGAGAAGCTCGACGTGAACTGGCGACGTCAACAGACCGAGCATCCGCCGATCATTTACAACATTCCAGCCGCGATCAGTCAGCCGAGGATATCCGGTGTTTCCTCAAACCCGAACGAGGCGACGGATGCGAGCCCCTGACGTTTTTCCCGCGCGCGGGAAAGGCTCGCTTGATTTCTGAACACGTCACGCGATTTGAGCCCACCGCCACATTTGGCTGAACACAGCGCCTGGTCGCGGACGGTGAGAGTTTTGCCGGCGTTGAGTTGCGGATGACGTTGGCAACCTGTTTGGTGTGCAACTTCTCCAAATCCCCGGTCGTGAGATTGACTCCCGCCGGCGCGAGTCAACGCCGCCCCGTCCACTAGGGAGAGGGGAGCCCCGACCGACAAGCTCGAAGACGTATGCGGCTCAGGCATTGCGCCCGATCACTTCTCTGCTTCAATCGATCTACATCGCCTGCAAGCGAGCGCTTGGACGAATCTAAGCTCTAGATTTCCCATGCGGCAAAAAGGAAGTGGCAACCTACCATAATGAGACTACGAAAACTGAATCCACTAAACGACTTTACGGATCAAGATACCAAGAAGGATCACGGAGAAGCCATCGCTCTTGCGCTTCAGAATGCAGCCCAGCTTCGAAACGACGCCGATAAACTTCGAGATGATGTCAGTCCGCGTTCGGCGATGCGATCCGCCTGTCAATATCTAGCGCTCGCTCAAAGCTACCCGGATAGCTCAGCGAAGCTTTTCCACTTCGCAGGCCATCAATTCCGGAGGGCTGAGCAATATAAGCGAGCGGCGGAGTGCTATGAGAATTCTGGAATCATCGTCTTTAACGCCCTCCTCCGCGGCGAAGATGTTGTCGAGAAAGATAAAGAACTTGGGACGCGCGCAGTCGGGAGGGCAAAAAATCTCTACAGCGAATTAGGTGACGCTGCTGAGGCAGATCGGACTCATATCTTAGGTTATGATCTTCTGAGAAAAGACTGCTCTCGCTCAAATCGCACAGCCCTTAAACGATTTCTCCTAGCACTTTGGAGTCTTACTTCCAGATACGGCACAAGCGTAAACCGATGGATAGGGAGCTTGGTCGTGATCTTATGTATTCTCTCACTAACGTATCTGACACTAATGCGCGGGCAGACTCACTTTCACAAAGCCCCCGACGAACAGTCCTTTCCTGCCGTATCGGCACTTTATTTTGCGGTGGTAACGACGGCCACCGTAGGTTACGGAGATCACTATCCGATTAGCGCAATTGCTCAATTCGTAGTAATTTTGAATATTGTATGCGGGTACGTTTTGCTTGGAACAGGAGCGACGTTCCTTACGAGACGCTAAGCGAAAAATGGCGTCACAGTTCCAGCAATAGCTGTTGCTCGCGGCGGACTTCGCGGGCCACGCGCGTCGGGAACGCCGCGCCTCATCGCCGCCGGTCTCCGAATCAAACTCGATATTCGCCGCGGCCGCTCCCCCGTTTGAAATTCAGATCGACCATCAGCTGCATCCATTCCGCGACGCATTTGCGGCCGGCGGCGCGCTCGAGCGGTGCCTTAAAGGGGCACCTGACCCTCACCAAAGAAGCGCTACGGGCAACGTCGCACAATTGTGCGGCTATTGGTTCTGAGAGACCGACTTCTGAGCCCGAGCAATCAGGCGGGAGAGATTGAGATTTTGCGCTTCTGCGATTTTCAGGAGGGTGTAGAGCGTCGGCCTGAAGTTGGCGCTCTCGACATGACGGACGCCGGTGCGACTTAGTCCGGCGCTTTGAGCCAGTTTTTCCTGAGACCAGCCGCGCTTTAGCCGCTCTTCGCGGAGGATTGAGATGACTCGATTGACGGTCTCGGCATGGAGGTCAACGCCCACGGGCGGACGCTAGGAGCTTGCCCCGGCAGCGAATACGGCCATATATGGCCTCCTTCCGCCATGAACCGAGCCCGCCAACGAACCGAGCGCACGCCATGAACGCGGACGATCATGGCCGCTCGATCATCCCGCTTCCCGACGCCTCGCTGGCGATAGCGAGGCCGGAGGCGGGGCGGAAGCTCGCCGAGACGATGGCCGAGGCTTTGGCGGTCGCGCGGGGACCGCTTCACAAGATCGGCGAGTTTGAATGGTGCGAGCCGGACTACCGGCAGATTCTCCTTTGGGCGGAGGCGCTGACTTTGGAGCCGGAGGAAGTGATTCGACGGATACTGGATCAGTCATGCTTGCAAACAAATCGCTGGGATTCAGAGGGAGACCAAGAGACGGTTTTTCAAAACGGAAGAATCCTTAAGCTCGCGTGGGATTTGGTCCGATTGCCGCTGGATACTTTTCACTGGGTTGACGGTTTGGAAATTGAAGAGTTGACGGTCGTGTCAGAACGGGATTCACGGCAACTATCTTGCCTTGGCTTGCGGTTGCCACACCTTCGTAAGCTTTACTGCCAAGGGCTTGGCATTTGTGAACTCGACCTTTCCAGCGTCCCGATGCTCAGGGAGCTTTACTGCTGTGCTAACCAGCTCAGCGAACTAGATTTTTCCAATGTGCCGGAGCTGACGACCCTGGAATGTCACGACAATCAACTTTACGGACTCGACCTTTCAAAGGTGCCGATACTGTCGATGCTTTGGTGTAGCGGCGATCCATTCCACAACACAAATCGCATTGAGTATCTCGATTTTTCCAACGTGCCGAATCTGAATGAGTTGCGTTGTTCGCATAATCGACTGACTGCGCTCGACCTTTCAAATTTACCTCGGCTAGAAATCCTTTCGTGCGACGACAACCGTTTGGCTGCGCTCGACCTTTCCGACGGGCCAGTGCTAACGCACCTCTGGTGCAGCAAGAACCGGCTTACAGAACTCAATCTCTCCAGAGTTCCCATGTTGGCGAAGCTTTCGTGTTCCGAGAACCCGCTCACAGAACTCGATCTTTCAAACGTGCCGCGGCTCACCACCCTTTTCTGCGCCAAGAACGAACTCGCTGAACTGGAAATTACCAACGTGCCGATGCTGGAAATGCTCCATTGCCATGATAATCAACTAACTGAACTCAATCTTTCCCGAGTGCCTATGTTGACGAGCCTTTCATGCTGCCGAAACCGAATCACGGGAATCAATCTTTCTAACGTGCCAATGTTGGTGAAACTTTCGTGTAGCAATAATCAAATCACGGAGCTGAACCTCTCCAATGTGCCGTGGTTGGTAGAACTCTGGTGTTACCGTAACCGCCTCACCGAACTCGACCTCGCTAATTTACCAAGACTCACAAAGCTTTATTGTGGCAACGATCATCTCGCAAAACTCGATCTTTCCGATGTGCCGAAGTTGACGGTGCTTATGTGCGGCGAAAGCAAGCTTTCCAAACTTGAACTCTCCAACCTGCCAGTGTTGACGGAGTTGCATTGTGAGCGCAACCAACTGGACGAGCTCGACCTTTCCGGGGTTCCGGGTCTGGAGAGGCTGCATTGCGAAGGCAACCAACTTGCCGCGCTTGATCTTTCAAAGGTGCCGATGTTGAGCTGGCTCTTTTGTAAGGATAATCCGATTGGTGTTCTCGATATAGAGCCACTCAAAAGTTTTCCTTGGGTGAGCTACGACGCGACGCTAACGCACCTAATTCATCGCCCTGACCAATCGGTCAAACATTTCAAATGACCGACAAATCTCTCGTCAACTACGAGGACCGGGACACGGACAAACTCCGTTCGCGGGTGGACGAGGCGCGGGCGCGTCTGGCCGAACTGGATGCCGCGTACACGATTGAGAAGGCCAAGGTCGGGAGTTTGCAGGCGAGCCTTTTTGCGCGCCTTCGCACCTACCGCCAGGAACGCGACCGCCTTCGCCTCGTGGTGGATTATCGAAAGCAGTTCCTCGACGTTTTCCTGCGCCAAGGGGAGGAGGATGCAGACCGCGTGAAACAGGAGTTCGCCCAGGAGGAGACGCGCAACGAGCGGGAGTATGAGGAGACGGCCCAAACGCTGGCCGCGAAGAAAGAACTCACCGCAGAGCAGGAGGACGGACTCGGGAAGCTGTGGAAAAGCCTCGTGAAGCTCTATCACCCCGACCGCTTCGCCCACGAACGCGACAAGCTCGAAACGTATGGCAAGCTGACCGCGGTCATCAATCGGGCCAAGGACAACGGGGACATCGACACGCTCCGGCAGATCGGCAATGACCCGCACGGCTTCATTTTGAAGCAGGGTTGGACGAGTCTCGATTTCCGGGATGAGGAGCAGGCCAAGCGACTGGAGCAGCTCTACCTGAGCCTGATGGCAGAAATCCGCAATGTGCTCGCCGCGCGCGAGCGGCTGCACAAGAGCGCGGAATTCGAGCTTTATGAACTGACCGCGAAAAAGCCCGAGATGCTGGACACCGTGGCCGCGAAGCAAACCAAGCTTCTCGAAAAGGAGATCGCCGACCTCACACGCGAAGCCCAACGACTGGCGGAGGAAATCACCAAGCTGACCGGACACCCGGCACCGGGAGCGGCGTAGGGTTGGCAGTTTTGCCGCTGGCGGCAAAGGCCACTGGAACTCGCGTGTGCAATATGGAGCCGCGAAAGCGCTCCTGCACAGTCTGTAGAGACGCAGAAAATGGTTGATACCGCTTGCAAAACGTCGGGAATCCCCGTTGTTTTGGAATTGCGGTTTGCGGAAGGGCGAATTCGAACCGCAGTCTGAACCGAACAAACCATCCCAATGAAAACGCTTGTCAGGCCCTCAGCCGAAACGGCTAAAACCGCCCATTTAAGCGGTTTGGAGGCGATTTCTGGCGCGTCGATCGGTTTAGCGATTAGGAAGCTGTTGTCCGGCCTTTTTCCGTCCGCCGCAAAGAAGCACTCTGGTATTTCTGTGACGGCGTCACAGCGAGAGGAATGGGAAGCATTGCTTTCGCGTCCTGCCGTTGAAAAACCTCGCCTGAGGAAGCTGCTCTCTGAGCCGAGCGTGTTGGAGTAGGAAGGCAGTTCAGTGGGTGGAATTGAGACCCTGCGGGCCGATCACGAGCTGAGCAAGTTCTCGTGCGGAAGAAAGACGCTTGATGAATTCCTGCGTCTTCATGCATTGGCGAATCAGAATCTCGATTCATCGAAAACGTTCGTAACCTGCGAAGGTTCGCGGGTCATCGGGTATTACACGACCACGTTTTCCTCTATCGAAGCGGCCAAAACGCCGCGTTCAATCGCCGCACGGATGCCGCGAGATTATCCAATTCCCGTGATGGTTCTGGGACGACTGGCCGTGGATGCGGAATTCCAAGGCAAGGACTTGGGGACAGCGCTGCTGAAGCACGCGCTGGCCGGTGCGGTGAAAGCGTCAACTCTCGCGGGATTGAAGTCTGTTTTGGTGGATGCGGCCGACGAGAAAGCGAAATCCTTTTACCAGCGCTTTGAATTCGAGGTGAGTCCACACGATCCGCTGTGCCTGCATCTGTCGATCCAAGACATTCGATACAATTTCAATCTCGGATAGAGCTTTTCCTTAGCTCGCGATGCTCGCGCCCGTGGCGAGCAAGGGGGCTCTCCGGCGCTCCCGCGCAACTCTCCAGCTCGGGAGGAACTTCACTGCGCGCTTCGCTTGCCCACTGGCGCGGTGATCGGAGCCAGGACTACTTTGCCGCAAGCGGCAAAAACTCCCTTCTTTCGGCAGCGATGCGGAATCGGCCGGCATCGCGGCGAAGCGGATGGGGGTTTGCCGACCGAGAGTGTCCGTTGTTGAATCAGCGGGCATTCCCGATACACTGCTGCCGTGAAATTGCCGCTGCACACTACTTCCGCGCCGATTGTCGGCGAAGAAGCCCGCCGCGTTCTGAGAGCGGTGAAGGCTGGGCGTGCCGTGACGAATACCCGTGCCAAGGCGTTCGCCGCGCAGATTGTGGCGGAGTTGAGCGGGGTTGCTTCCGAAAGGCGTCAGGGGCGTGCCGTGCGGAATGGCTGACGGCGAAGCGCCGGACTGGTCGAAACTTCGCGTCGAAAAGCTCGATCCGCAGAATCCGCCGGATGCAACTGGCTTTCGGCCAGTGCGCGGGGAGTTCACGACCTTCTGGAAAAAGGGACGCATCGCGCGTGAATTTGCCGCACACGTCGGCAATTGCTGGTTTGCCCGAAAGGACGATGATCGCCTGGCAGGCTACATTACGCTTCTCGCCGACTGTCTCCGGGTTCAGCGGCGCTTGCTCGAAAGTGAGGACGTGCGGTATTCCACATTCCCCGCGGTGAAAATCGGATTGCTCGCCGTGGACGAGCGCGCCAAGGGGCTGGGCACGGCGTTGATGCACTGGGCGTTTTGCTACGTTACGAGCGAGGTTTGCCCTCGCCTCGCCGTGCGGTTCGTGACCGTAGATGCGCTTTACGACCCCGATTCGGATTACGACACGTCGGGCTTCTACGAGCGGTTCGGATTCACCTTTGCAGACGGCGAGGGGAAACGCGTGGAAGGCGAGCCGTTTCGCACGATGTATTTCGACCTCAAGCCGATCCTCGACGCGCTGAATCCGACTACAGGGAGTGCGTGAACCGCGGCAGCGCGGAACCTAACGGGCGAGCGTCCCGTTAGGGCGGGCACCCTTTCGGACAGTTTCGGACAGTCGGACCGCGTAATTCTGCGCGATTCCGAAAAGTCCGCCAATCGCCCCGAGTGCCTTTAATGCACTGCATTGCGAGAGGTTGCACCTTTTCCGCGAAGTTCCGCGAAGGCGCGGAAACGGGTTCGAATCCCGTTAGGGTCACTTGCATTCATCAGTGTTCGCGGGCGATCGGCTTGAATGCATGTCAAAAACATGACAAAGTGGTTCCCTGAAACGCCCCCGCAACCGCTCAAAGCCGACCGAACCCATCGTCGTCAAGGGCCGGCAGTGCCGTGGTGAGAGTCTACCCGATTATCAACCGGGGAAGGATGCTCTACACGGTCACTTACTATCCTGCGCCGGGCCTCCGGAAGCGGCAGAATTTCGCAGACCTTGCCGAGGCGAAAGCGGAGGCATACCGCTTGGCCGCAAATCTCCAAAAGGGGGAAATCTCCGTTCTCAAACTCTCGAATCGGGATTACAGCGCCTATGTGCATGCTGTCGCCCAAGTTCAGCCCACGGGGCGCAGCCTGGACGTGGCGGCCTCGGAGTTCGCGGAGGCCGTCCAGATGCTTGGAAAGCGCACCTCGCTCGTCGAAGCCGTGCGATTTTACGTGGAGCACCACGCCACGGCGCTGCCGAGGAAATCGATCCGTGGGGTGGTCGATGAGATGATCGCAGCGAAACGAGCTGACGGCATGAGCCACCGCTATCTGGAGGATCCGGAAAGCCGGCTCGGGCGGTTTGCAAAAGAATGCATCGGGCTGCTGAGCGATCTCACCAGCAAGGATTTGAAGCAATGGCTTAATGGGCTCGGGGTCGGGGCGCGGGGGCGGAACAATTTCCGCGCCCAGCTCGTGCTGCTTTTCAACTTCGCCAAGCACTCCGGCTATTTACTTAAAAATCAACCGACCGAAGCGGACTCCCTCACCAAGGCAAAGGACACGGCCTCGGCCATCGAGATCTTTTACCCGTCCAGCTCGCCCGACTGCTGGAACATGCGGATGACAGCCTAGGCCACCAACTCCCCGGCGTAGCCGTCATCGACAAAGAGGCAACGCAGCCAGCCAAAGCGATGCAGGAGAAGGGGAAGAACCAGCTTGGCACCGTCCCGATCTTGGATCGCGGCCGAATGCACGACGACCTGAAGGACAGGCCCAGCGGATCCGCCAGAAGGTGTCGCTTTCGCCCCATGAACTGCGCGTGCATCGTCAGCGAAGTGGCGAGAAGCAGCGTGGCATGAGCGCGAGGCATAAAGTCGGAGTCAATGAATGGGAGCGTCTCGCGCAGCCGCCGGTGTGCTGGAAGCCATCCCCGCACCTGCCTCCACGGCGGGCTCCGGCTCAGTTTTCCAGCCAAATCGCGAGTCCCTCGATGCTGATGTTCGAGGCGTTGTTGTGCAGGCCGTGCATCATCGGAACGAAGAGCAACTCGTGGCCCGCGGTCAGCTCCACCTCGGCCTCGAAGGGCACGGGCGTGCCGTCGCGCGGGAGCTGGATGGTTTTCACCTCGGCGGCGCGCTGCGTGTCTTTCTTCCGCAGCGAAAGCGGGAAGGTTTTCGCCAAGCCCTCCCACGGCTTCGACTTCGCGGTGCCGGTGACTTTGTAGATGCCGCTCTTGGGCGCGATGAAGGCGAGCGCCGGGATTTTTGGGTAGTTGAATTCATTGCCGCCCCACGGGCCGAGCGCGCCGAAGTTCACGCTGCCGTCCTCGACTTTCGCGCTCGGGTGGCCGCCCTGCGAATGATCGGGTGCGGTCCACGCGGTGCCGCTCCAAACCATCGGCGAGTAGTTCGAGGTCATGATCGCGTCCTCGGGATACAGCTGGTCGAGCCGCCAGATCGGCTGGCCGCCGACGGCGATCGGGTTCCCATCGGCGCTGCCTTTCGCTTTGCCCTCCCACGCGGCGGGCAGCCGGTAGCCCGCGCCGGCAGTGGCTTTCGCGTCGCCGAGTGAAATGGAGAAGTCCTTCAGCTTCAGGTCGCCGCCGGCAAATGCGCCGTCGATCTGCGGCAGCAGCGTGAATTCCTCGCCCACGGCGAGCGCGACGCTCTGGCCTTCCAGCGAAGCCTCGCCGCCGTCCGGCACCGTGATGCCGCCGACCTTTTCCACGCCGTCAGCGGACTTCTTGACCAGGTGCAGCGTCGTCTTGTTTTTGCTGTCCCACATGTGCGCGGCGGCGCTGCCGTGCAGCGCATAGGTGCCGGCCTGCGGCGCGACGAAAGTCAGCCCCGCGGTGCGAAGATGCCGGTCATTGTCCGGGCCGTGCGGTGCGCGGGTGCCGAACTTGAGCGCGCCGTCCTTCAGCTCTGCGCCGGGCTGTCCGCCGAAGCCACCTTCCTTCACGTTCCATGCGGTGCCCGTCCACGTCATCGGGCGAAAGTTCTCGCGCTTTTTCCAATCCGCGGGCCAGAGCTGCTCCAGCTTCCACACCGGCTTGCCGCCGGCCATCGCGACGCTGCCGTCACTTTCTCCTTTCTTCGTGCCTTCCCACGTCGGCGGCAGGCGAAAAGTCGGCGCGGCTCCCGCGGCGCCGGTGACAAAGCTCGCGTTCTTCCGGTCGAGCGGCGTGAGCGCGGCGAGAAAGGTTTTCCCCGGCGTCTTCGCGGCGGTGTAGAGCAGTACGGGCCGCCCGGATTTCGCGAGCATCAGCTTTTTCGGCGCAGCGCCCGCATTGCCCATGATGTCCTCCGCGATGAGCGGCGCGCC
Source organism: Chthoniobacterales bacterium (assembly GCA_038318725.1). Classification (GTDB taxonomy): domain Bacteria; phylum Verrucomicrobiota; class Verrucomicrobiia; order Chthoniobacterales; family Chthoniobacteraceae; genus Chthoniobacter. The sequence goes on along the minus strand of JBBQCM010000010.1, from coordinate 18,257 downwards.
CATGTCGGGCAGATCGACCGTCACGTCCTCCTTCGACTCGCGATCCGCATACGCGATCATCACGCCGCGGCCATTTCGCAGGTCTTGGAAAATGCAAAAGTTGGCGCCCGGTGGGCGCACGAAACCGACCTCGTCGCTGATGCCGATGTGGTGGTTCAGCACATTCCACATCGCGACCAGCGGCAGCGGGTAGCCATACCAATCCCACAGCAGCGTGCCCGGTCCGCTGTAATCCCAAAAGCTCTGCCCGTGGTCTTCGTATCCGGTGTGAAAGAGGATCGTCTTTTCCTGCCCCGCGATCGTCATCTCGGCAACGCTGTCCGCCTGCGCGTTCGTGCTTTCCGCGGCGGTGAGATGCGTGCAGGCGATGGGTTCATCGACCGCGGTGTTCGTGTAAGCCCAGCCTTCGTTGAACCAAATTTCCACGTCTTTTCCGCCGACCTCGTCCATGGCTTGTCGCATCCGCTTGATGCCCTGCGCATCGCTCAACCAGCCGCCGTGGTAGTCGTGCCACGACACGACATCGATGTATTTCAGTCCGCCCGCTTTGAAGAACGCCGCATTCACCGCGCTCGGGATGCCATAGACGTTGTTGACCATGATCTTCGCTTTCGGATCGGTCGCGCGGATGAGCTTCGCGGTGCGGATATTGAACTGCGCGTATTCGCCGTGAAACTTCTCCCACTTGTCGAACTCCGGCTCGTTCTCGATCTCGAAGATGACCGACTCGCCTTTGAAATGCGCCGCCGCCGCCTTCACGTATTTGTCCCACGCGGTCTCGATGGTGAGGTCGTTCCACTTCGGATCGTTCGCCGCCCATTTCATGTCGAGCGGCAGCGGCTGGCCGCTGTGCTCCTTGTCCATCAAGCCCTTCGGCCAGCCGTAGAGCACGACGTGCTGGGAGACGCCGTAGCTCGCCGCAAGGTCGAATTTCTCATCTTGCCAGGTGAAAGGCGCGCCCGCTTCCGGCTGGAAATTGTGCCACTTCGTTTCCGGGTACCAGCGCGTCCAGCCAAAGCCGAGCCGCTGATATTTCTGGAGCATCTGCTTTCCGCCCGCGAACGATCCGCCGAAACGCTCGCGGAAGTCCGGCTTCGTCGCGTGCTGCGGATACGGGATCGAGGTGAGCGGGAAGTCGGACTTGTCGATCACCGCGCCCTTTTCATCGAGCACCGAGAGGCGGGCGAAAATGAAGCCGTTGCGCGTGAGCGGCAGCGGCACCGGCAGGCTGAGCGTCCTGCCCGCGGCGAGCGTCACCTTCTTGTCCACCGGCGCGGCGACCGCGGCCTCGCCCTCGTAGTCCGTGAGCTGCCAGCGCACCGTCACCTCGCGCGGCTGCGCGCCGGGGTTGGAGACGTGGGCGACCATCTGCGCTGTTGCGCCTTTCTCAAACGCATTGCCCGCCGGGCCGTCCCAACCCGTGAGATTCACGCATTCCGCCACCGCCTCGATTTCGCGCCGCGGCACGTAGTCCGGCGTGCCCTCTTTCCCGACTACGACCGTCACGCCATCGACCAGGATCGGCTGATCGTGCCCGCCGATCTGCACGAGGTAATGCGGGTTCGGCCAGAAGCCATCCGGCGGCACGTCGGCCATCCAGGTGAAGGACACGCGCTTCCACTCCGTGCCGATGTCCGCGCCCTGCTCCGCCTCGCGCGTCCACAGGCGTTTTGCCTTCTGCCCCGGCTCCCGCGCACTCGGCGGCATCTGCACCCCGACGCGGCCCGGCTTCTCGCCGCGTACGAAAAAGGAAACCGTCATCGGCTGCCCGCGCTCGGCGACGAATGGCGCGCTCATCACATTGCCTTTCACGATGCGCAGTGCGAATTCACCGACTTTCGCGTCCGTCACCAGCGTGTACTCTTTCGGGTCGATATTGTGCCAATACAGCAGCCCGCCCTCGAACGACCCGTTGCGCAGCCGGTTCTCCGGCGCGGCGTGCAGGTGCGCCGCGGCGAGCACGGTGAGGAGCGGGACGATGAGGAAACGGATCACTATGGGGAGGAAGGCGACGCGAAATTCGCGAGCAGCGCGGCGGCGAAAATCAAAGTGTTTTTGGATTCGAGAAATCATGAGAGGGCAGAAGGTAGAGGGAATGACGCGGAATTGGAAAGGGCGGGGGGACCGGCGGACGCCGTCACTTTTCAAACGTCAGCGCCGTGCCGTCGTAGCTGATCGTCTGCGGGCCGAGCTTGAGCTTTTCGCCGTCGGCGGTTGCGGCGGGATGCTGGCCAGTGGCGCTGAGCGTCATCAAGACGAACGTGTGGTCATTGGCGGCATTCACTTGGCAGATGGCCACCTTGCCTTTTTGCTTCGCCGCGATGGCACCCTGGATCGGGCCGGCGAGGACGAGCACGGCATCGGCGCCGCTCGCCTTGGAAAAATCGACGCCAAACGAGCCCGCGCCCGTGCTGATGACGCCGCCGGTTTCACTCGCGGTGAATTTTGCCACGTCGCCGCTGACGCGGACGGGAAACTGCGTTTTTTCCCCGAGTCCCCACACGATGATGCCGCCGGGCTTCACGTCGTAGTGGCCGCGCGAACCTTTGAGGAGCGCATCGACGATGATGTCGTCGGCGTCCTGCCAGCGGTTGCGGAACACGTAGTGCGCGGCGCGCTTGTCCTCTACCGCGTGCGGGAGCACTTCGGCGGGGTTCTTTTCCGCGGTGGAAAATGGCCAGTTGAGAAAGGCGAGGATCGCGCGATGCGGATACATGCTCACGGTGTCGAAGGGCGCGCCCGCGGCGGCGTCGGCGGCTTTGAACATGCGGTCGTAGAGCCAGAGCAGCGCGGGCTTTTGTTCGGGTAAGATCGTGCCGAATCCCTGCGCGAACTGCCCCGAGCCGCTGAAGCCGTGGCGCGCATAGACATTGTGATCGTAGGTGGTGGAGTGGAGCGGGAAGACCTCGTTGCCCTTCTTGAAACCGGGCGCGAGCCGCGTGAGCATCGGCCATTTCATCGTCATCCACGGCACGTCCGGGCGCGGCGTGATGAAATCCTTTCCGCCCGCCACACGCATCGCCTGGAAAGCCGGGATGAGCGAAGTATCCGCAGCCACGCCCGACGGGCCATCGCCTTCGGCAAACCAGCCGTGATCGCCCCAGCCCTGCGCCATTTCCACGACGAGATTTTTCTCCGCGCCGGCCAGCCATTTTTCGATCTTCGCGCTGTCGGTGCCGGCATCGCCGCGGATCGCGAGGAGCGCCATCGCCGCGCCGCCGACCTGCGCGCCGTAGTGGTTGCTGCCGGGCGGATGCTTCGGGCTTACCGCCAGCCGATCGAGCGAAATCGGCGAACCGGAACCCTCCGCGCCTTTGCCTTTCTCCTGCTGATCGTAGTTCTGAATCTCGGCCGCCACTTTTTCGCGAAAGTCCGCGTCCCAGCCATCGTGGCAAAGATCGTAGCCGAGCGCATACCAGCCGAGCGTCGGCCCCGCGCGCAGCATCCCGCCCGGCGCGACCCACGAGTAGCGCGCCTCGCTATCGCAATCGCGCACGCCGGCCCACGCTTTTTCAAAACACTCGCGACCAAGCTGCGCATACTTTTTCTCCCCCGTGAGTTGATACAGAAAGCCGAACCCGGCCGCGTGCGAGATACTGTAGGTGCCCTCGGGATAGTCCTGCTTTTTCTCGTAAGCGCGCGTCTGGTCGTTGTAGCTCGTCGGCATCGCCTCGCCGCCGCCGAGCAGCACGCGCAGCCGCGCGATGACCGCTTTGCCCTCTGGCGTTTGCGCGCGCTTGCGCAGCTCCGGCAGATCGCTTTTGCGGAAAAAAAGCCGCGGGTGTTCATCCGGGAGCGGCGCCGTGAAACCGGGCACCGGCACTGCCCACGAAGCCGTTTCCTCCGGCTTCGCCGCGGCGCAGAGCGTGGTGAGGAAAAGAAACGCGGGGAGAAGAAGACGGGTCATGTCTTTGGGGAGAAATGTGGCGAAGGGTTGAAGGAACAAAACCGCGAGTGTGGCGAATTGTTCCGCGCTTCGGCGAAGACTTTTCACGCCGCGAATGTTTGGCGATTGCGAATTTCGTCTGGCCGGAGTTCGATCTTCGTTCACTCCCCAAATGAATTTTCTCCGCCTCCCCTGGCTCGTCGTGTCCACGCTGCTGTCCACCTCCGCGCTGGCCGCCGCGGCGGTCGAGCATCCGTTCATCCTCTGGACGCGCGCGGAGGCGGCGGCGATCCGGCAGCGCGTGGAAAAGGAACCGTGGGCGAAAAAGGAATACGAAGTGATGCTGGCGGCGGCGAATCCCAAAGGCCGAAAAGGCGGCGCGTCGGGCGAGGTTTTCGTGAACCTTTTTCAGATCACCGTAATGGGCGATGAGAAGGTGGCGGAGGCGGAGAAGGCGTATCTGCTCAGTTTCATCGGGAGCAATCCGGAGAGTTCGCCCGGCAATCCGCGCGCGACGCGGCACATGGACAATTACCTCAACGTGCTGCGCTACGACGCGCTTTTCGACCGGCTCACGGCGGAGGAACGCGCGAAGATCGAGGCGACTTTTCGCGAGCACATCGACTTTTACCTTCACCGCGATACGCCGCCCAGCGGCGCTTACACGCGCACGAGCTGGCTGCCGAATATGCAATGGGAACGGCCGATGTCGGCGCACTTCGAGGCGCTGGCGATGGGCGATGAAAAGCTGCTGCGCGAGTGCATCGGCGCGCCGGGCGGATGGAAGTGGTATTTCGACGAATACATCGCGGACGGGCGGTTCTACAGCGAGGAGTTTGGCAAGCAGTATTCGATGAATGGCGAGATGCTGCTCTTTTGCCGCGGGCTGGAGCGCGCGGGGCTCGACGCGCTCGGCTACGGCTTCACGGGCAAAGGCGGCGCGACGATGCGCAGCTATCTCGAGAGCATTTACGCGGTCGGCTGGCCGCGCACGGAGCTGCCCGGCGGACTGCCGCATTATGGAAAAGTGACGATGGGCGACGCGCGCGGGACGCACCTCAATGGCGCGCCGCCGTATGCGTTTCAGCACGCGATCGTGAGCGGATTTTTGGCGAATGGCGACGGCGGCAACGAGCGCTTCGACGCGCACAACATGAACGGCCGCGATCACAAGGGGAAGCTGGTGGACAAGATGATGACACCGCTTTGGTTTGAGATGGCGCAGCAGAAATGGCCCGATGCGCACTTCGATTACTTCCTCGCGCAGATGCGCGGCCCAGCGGACGCGAAGTATTTCCCGACGCTCTTTTTCGGCCTCGATCCGATCGATCCGAACGCCGTGAAGCCGCCGCCCGCACCGAGCTACGTGGCGCGCGAACGCGGCTTCGCGTTTCTGCGCGCGGAGGAATCGCCGGCATTTTGGGAAAGCTCCGCGCCGGCGGTCGCGCTCCAGTTTGCCACCTACTACGTCCACTACGCGCACGACGTTTTTTCGCTGCTCGGCCTGCACGCTTTCAACCGCCCGATCTATCTCAACCGCCAAATCTCCAACGGCTACGGCGGCGGCTGCCCGTGGACGGATTCCACCCGCGGCGTCTGCGGCGTGATGGTGGACAATTTGCAATTCCAGCTCGATCACGCCGACCCGAAACAGGATCATCCGCACTGGCCGAATCCGGTGGGCGAAGTGCCGACGCGCAGCGCTTTCACGCCGCTGGTAAAATACGTCGCCGCGCTCGCGAAGCCGGTCGGCGGCAAGGTCACGCTCGACAACCGGCAGCCGCTCGCGGGCAGCACGCTCAGCCTGGATTTGCGCCGCGAGGAGCCGGAAGTCTGGCCCGGTGTCGGGATGTCGCGCGCGCTTTTCCTGACGAGCGAGTATCTCTTCGACGTGCTGCGCCTCACGAGCGATCAGCCGCATCGCTACGACTGGCACGTTCACGCGCTGGGTTTGCAAAAGCCGGACGAGGCTTGGAAATCGACCGCCGACCTGACGCTCGACCGGCTCTACGACATGAAAAACCGCGCGCTCGCCGCGAAGCTCGCGGACCCGATCGAGGCGGAGCGCTATCAAATCAAGGACGCGCGCAAGCTCGCCGCCAGTGACGGCGCGTGGACGGCGACGATCGAGCAAACGTGCGCGCTGCCCGATGTCGCTCAGAGCGTACTCGGCCAGGCGTGGTATGATCGCCGCATCGGCGTGCGCGTGCGGATGCTCGGCGAGCCGGGCACGACCGTCTATGCGGGCCGCTCACCCGAATCGCGCCAGGCGCCCGGCAAAGAAAAGAACAAAGGCGAAAAATCCGCGCTGCCGAATGAAGTCGGTGGCACGACCTTGCTCGTCTCGCGCCATGCGCCTGGCACCGTCTTCGCCGCGCTGCACGAGCCGTTTGAAAAAGGCGCGCCGCACATCGAAACATTCCGCCGCATCGAGCAAAACGAACGCGGGCTCGCGGTCGCAATCGCCGCGCCGGAGAGCGGCATCGACGACCGCATCCTTTACCGTTTCTGGCCCGACTTCGCCGAGCCGCTCACGCTCGCCGGCGGCGGCGAGAGCTTTACTTTCGCCGACCGCGTTTTCATCCGCATCCGCGCGGGAAAAGTAGAAGCCGAAGGCGACCTGCGCGTGATGAAACTGAAAGTCCCCGGCCAGCCGAAGCTCATCCTGAACGGCAAGGAAACGCGCGCAACCATAACCTCGGGAGTCATGGAATTCGCCCAATGAAACCGATCCGCATGATCAAACACCCCACGCTGCTGGCCATCCTGTTGCTCTTGCCGCTCTGGGTCTTCGCCGATGAAACGGCCGAGGTTTTCTCCACGACTTCCGATGGCGTGGAAGTGCAAATGTTCATCCCCGCGACCGGCGAACCGATCCGCGGCGTGCTCGTCCACGCGGCCAATTACAAACTCAAACCGGGCGACCGCTGGGAGGAGCTTGGCCGCTCGATGCACTTCGCGCACGTCGCGATGAACATGAACCTTAAGCGCACCAACCGGCCAAAAATCCTGCGCGGCGCGCTCGACGCGGCGCTTGCGGAGTTCGCGGAAAAAAGCGGGCATCGCGAGCTCGTCCACGCGCCGTTCATTGGCACGGGGCACTCAGCGGGCGGGATGGTCGCCGCCGTCCTTTCAACAACGCCGGAGCGCACCATCACCTATTGCCTGAGTTGTTCGTGGGTCGTCGATGCGGCGAAAGTCGGGCCGGAAGCCGCGCGGGTGCCGGCGCTTTTCACCATCGGCTCGGTGCCCGACGCCTTCAAAATGCTGCCGGCGATCCCGGAAAAATTCGATCCCGCGCGCAAGCAGGACGCGCCATGGGCGGTGGCGCTGATGTGGGGCGTCGGGCACGATTTCGGAAACTCGGCCACGCTTTTCATCCCGTGGATGCAGGCGATCACCGCGCTGCGCCTGCCTGCGGAAGCGAGCGCCGATGCGCCGCCGAAGCTGCGCGAGGTGAAGGTCGAAGAAGGCTGGCTCGGCGACCGCGCAAGCTGGGAAAGCAATCTCGCGACCGTCGTGCCGCGGGCGGAATACAAGGGAGACAAAGCCGCCGCGGTCTGGCTGCCGAACCGCGCGGTCGCCTTTGTCTGGCGCGCCTTAATGTCGAAGGACCCGCCCGCCGTGCTCGAAGCCGCGACCGGCGACGGGAAGACGAAGCTCGCCCCGGCGAAGTCAAAAGCCGAGCGCGACATGATCATCGATTCCGGCCAAAACGTGACGCTCTCGCTCACTGCCTCCGCCGGCTTCGAGCCAAAACGAGTGCAGTATTTCGACGGCGACAAGCTGCTCGGCGAGGCGTCGCAAAGCCCGTGGACGTTCGAGTGGAAAGCGCCCGGCCCCAGCCCGCACGCCGTCTTTGCGCAATGGGAAGACGCCACCCGCAAACCCGGCGTCACGAATCCCGCGCTCGTCATCGTCCGCCGATCGCCCGCTGCCCAAAAACCATGAACCGCTTTCTCATCCTCCTCCTCGCGCTGCGCGTCGCCGCGCCCATGCTTCACGCCGAGCCGCCCGCCCTCCCCAACGACGCGCTTTTTGCCCTGCCGATGATCGGCTTTTTTCCCGGCGAGAAAAAGGGGCAGGTCAAGCGCCTCAACGCCTATCTCATCCGGCGCGACGGCAAATGGCTGCCGGGCCTCGGCACACCGACGGTGCAGGGCCGGCCGGTTTGGAACACGGCGCTCATGCCGATCGACGCATCCGCTTTGCAGCTCAAAGACGGGAAGCTGACCGGCGAGTTGAAGGTCACGCTGGTGCCTGATCCTTGGGTGCCAAAGGATCAAAAAGCGCGCACCGCTACAGTCACTATCGATGCGTCGGTGCAGCCCGCGAGCGCTGCGGACCGGCTTGCGGACATAACCGGCGGTTGGAAAGCGACGATCCCCGGCGACGCCGCGGAACTCGAGGCGGCCTCGCTGCAAGGCGCGGGCGAGGGCGCGGTCGAGGGCGGCTGGGTGAAAGCCGCCGCGCCGCACGAGGTGGCCGACCTCTCCTATGATCTCGCGTTTTACAATCTGATCCCCGGCGAGACGAAAGAGAATTTCCAGCGCCGGCGCGCGCTCTCGCTCGGCATCCGGGCGGGCAAGGTACTCTCCGCCCGGCTCGGGCAGATGGACATGCGCGGGGGCATGTATGACTTCGTGCCGCTCGATCCGCCGGCGAATGCAGGGGCCACGGGCGACGACTTTCACGCCTCGGTCAGCTTCACCACCGATACGCTCGATGGCGAGGAAGCGAAGTTCCAAATCGAGCTGAGCGGACATCGCATGCAGCAATGGCTGGCTGGCACTTGGAAGGGCAGCTACGCGACCGGTGGCAATGGCAAGACGCATGAGATTTCCGGCTTTTTCCGCGGCGATGCGAAACCCGGCGCAGTTGTCGCGGAAGTGGTGAAAGACGACCGGCCGTGGTTTGCTGAAAGTAAAGGCTTCCAACCGCCGCAACCCGGCGAGCACCCGCGCCTGTTCTTTCGGAAAAGCGACCTGCCGGAGCTAAGGCGGCGCGCGGCGACCCCGGAAGGAGAGAAGCTCGTGACACGGCTGCGCCAGTTACTTAATGGCTCAGATGGCAAGTCGATGCCGACACTCTATAACCCTGCAACGATGGCTTATGACAAGAGTCCGGAAGCCACGGCCTTTAAGAAGAGCCTGAAGAAGGAAGACCCGGATGGAATCTATACCATGAGTCACGGCGCGGGCTATGGCTTCCTCTACCAACTCACCGGCGACAAGCTCTACGCGGACCTTGCCCGGCAGTGCGTGGAGAAAGCCTGGGCTGGGCAGCGGAACTATGATGACCGTTACTCATGGGTCGCGCCCGGTGGAGAGCTGCGCGCCGGGCCGAGTATCGCCTGGTATGCGGTAGCCTATGATCTTTGCTACGATGCCTGGGAGCCGGACTTCCGCGTGAAGGTGGCGCAAGCGATCCAGAACTACAGCGACGAGAAGGGCGGCGAGTGGAACAACCCGGAGGGCATCACGCTGAAAAAGATGGTGCTGACTCCGAGTCAGGGACCGGGGTCGAATCACTTCGGCGCGGTCGTCGGCGGGTCAGGACTGGCGGTGCTCGCGATCAAGGATGATCCGGGGACGGACAACGCGATGCTCGCCAAGTATGCCGAAGTCATTGAGCGGCAGGTCGTGCGGCATTTCCTCGGCGGCTGGGGCGATGGCGGTTACTACAAGGAAGGCTGGGGCGCCTCGCGCGTCGGTACACGCTCTGGGTTCCTTTGCCTGCTTCAGGCGCTGAAGACTGCCCGCGGGCATGACTACATGAATACCGAGCGCACGAGTGTCTCCTATGTCACGATGGGGCCGCGCTGCCTCATGGTGCTCGGTTCGCCGCCTTACTTTCCCTATCGCTCGAATATGGGCGCGACTTATGGGAAGCCGGAGTTGGAGATGGGCGATGGCTTTTTCTCCGAAGGCTTCGGAGCAATCGCCGACCGCTACAAGCCCGGCCTCCTCTGGACTTGGAACCATGTCTTTAATCCCAAGGGCATCTATCTCGATGATACCGAAGGCTCCTATCCGCACCGGCCGATGCTCGCGATCATCAACTGGCCCACCTTCGCCGGCATCACCGAGAAGAATCCTGCGGAAGTCATGCCGCTAGTTACGCGCGACCGACTCTACGAATACTTCGTCTTTCGTAACCGCTTCCAGGACGCGGACGACATCGTCACCACCATCCTCATCAATCAGCCGAACGGCACCAAGCCACGCGATGTTATGGTGTGGGGCTGCGGCGGCTTGCGGCTGGAGTTCACCGAGCCGCCGAATGCCGCAAAGGTCACGCACTTCGCCGCCGGCCAGGATGGCTCCGGCACGCTCACCGCGGGCGAGTTCGCGCTGGCGGTCGATTACTCGAAAGCGAGTGGCGCCGATGCGCTCATCGTCACCACCGGCGCGGCTTTGAAGCCGGAAAAGAAGCTTTCTGACCGCGCGCAGGCCACGACCGTCGAAGCCGGCGGGAAGACCTTTAACATCCTCACCGTCAGCGCGGCCGGCCAGCATCCCGCGGTGAAAGTGGAGGGCGGCAAACTGATAGTCAGCGGGCAGACGGTTTGGTGGGCGGATGGCAAACTCGTTCTCGGAAAGTTCTCACCGGAGCTATGAAGCGGCTGTTTGCATTCGCCATGGCGGTGGCGCTCGTCGAAAGCGAAAGGTTGGCCGTAGAGCCAGCTCCGCTCGAAGTCGTGAGCGCGACGTTTTTCGGGACGGCGGAGGATGATGATCTCCAAGGCGCGGCCGTGGCGCCGGATGGGACGATCTACCTGGCGGGAAATGCGGGCGCGCCGATGACGGAGTTGCCGGGCGGAGTGCGGGCGAGCGTTTTCGGCGCAGCCGTGAAGGAGCCGAAGTGCGGGCGCGGGTTCGTCGCGCACCTTTCGGCGGACGGGAAGAAGGTGCTCGGTTACGCAGAGTTCGCGGCGGGAATTGCGCTGCTGACGAGCGTGCAGGTGAATGACGCGGGGGTGTATGCGAGCGGCTACGCGAGTGAGGGGCTCGAGGGCGCGATCGAGGCACTGCCGGGCGCGATGAAGAAGTATCCGCTGCGCGAAGAACTCGCTCTTTTCACCGCAGAGAATGCCGCGGGCAAGGAGGACAAAATCGCCAACCGGCCCGGGCTCGGCCGCTACGGCGCGCCGTGCGTGGTGCGGCTCTCGCGCGATCTCGCGAAGCTGGAGGCGGGCACCTATCTCGAAGGCTGGCAGCAGGTCTGGGACAAGAAGCGCGTGACCAAGCAGGGGAAGGAGATGATGGGCGGCTATCAGGAGTATTTCTGGCAGCCCACCAGCCTCGCGCTTTTGAAGTCGGGCGACGTGATCGTCTCGCACGACGGCGGCTATTTCCGCCCAGTGACGGCGGAGGACAAAGCGCTCGCTGGCGGTGATGAGAAGCTCGCGGAGCGGTTCGCGTTTTACGACGTGGCCGACTACGTGAGCCGGCTCTCGCCCGACCTCGCGCGGCGCGTGTGGAAGCAGGAAATCCACACGCCGGCGGTCGATCCCGCGGTCGCGAAGGAGGTGAAAGAGGGCTGGCCGCTGCCGCGCTATGGCAACCCGCGCACGCACAGGATGCGGCTCGACTCGGCGGAGAATATTTACCTCTGCGGCTGGTCGGCGACGCAGACGAGCAAGGAACCGTGGTGGTCGCCGTTCCTGTGGAAGCTCGACGCGAAGTCCGGTGCGCCCATTTGGAAAGCCTACGACTACGATCCGCTCGCGGGCGGCGATCATCGCATGGGCGGCAATGTCGCGGATACGGCGGTGACTTCGCTGGCGATCGACGCCGAGGGCAACGTGCTCGCGAGCCTGCTCGCCGACGGCGGCAATTCCGCGATGGAACGCAGCCCGCTCGCGGACGGCTCGGCCTTTGGCGCTCCGCTGAAAGGTGCGGGCTTCGGCGTGAAGCTGGTGCATTGGTGGGGGCAGCTTCATCGCTTCGACGGGGAGACGCGCGCCGGGATCGCGCGCGCGCGCCTCGGCCCATGGGCGTGGGTCACGGACATCGCCGCGCTGCCGGGCGGGCGCGTGGTCGCCGCCGGGCGCTATAACTGGAAGTTTGAATTCACCGACGACGCGTGGTCGCGGGAGACGCTCGATAATCCAAACGCCTTCCTGCGCCTCTACTCGCCGGAGCTCGACTTGCAATTCAGCACGTCGCTGCCCGGCATCGTGCCTTTTGAAATGATCCGCGCGGGCGAGCGCCGCGTGATCCTCGTGGGCCGCGCGGATGCCGCCGGCGCGCCCGTGAAAGACGCGCTCTTTTCCAAACCCGCCGGCAGGAGTGACGGCTATCTGCTCATCTTCGACGCCCTGCCATGAATGCCGCGCGCTGGCTTCTGCTCGCTCTCGTCTGCGCTCTCACCGCCGCGGCGCGCGCGGAGATTTACCAATACGCCGTCCCTTCGACCGACGAGAAGGGGAGTGAGATCACCGCATTCCTGTGGGTGCCGCCGGGAGCCGATCGCATCCGCGGCGTCCTCGTGGGCGGGCAGACGCTGATGGAGCCAGCGTTCGCCCGCGATCCGGCGATTCGCGCCGTTTGTGCGGAGGAAAAGCTGGCGATCATCTATTTCCAGCCGGCGCTCGCGGCGGTCTTCGAGTATTGGAAAAGCGATTGCGGCGCGCGGTTGCAAAAGGCGCTCGACGACCTCGCGCGCGAATCCGGCTACGAGGAAATCGCCGTCGCGCCGCTCTTCCCCTTCGGCCATTCCGTCAGCTCGCTTTTCGCCAGTCGCGTCGTCTGCTGGGCGCGCGAACGCTGCTTTGGCGCGCTCCCTTTCAAAGGCGGACTCGACGTGCCGGCGGACGATCCGGCGGCATCGCTGCTCGGCGTGCCGATCCTCGTCATCAAGGGGCAGTTCGAGGAATTCGGCCCCGGCCCGAGCGGCGTGCTGCGCGAAAATGAAGACCGCGAAGTGGCGTGGAAGGGGATGCGCGACGGCATCCTCGCGCGCCGCGCCGCCGATGAGCGGAACCTCATCGGCTACCTCGTCGAGAGCGGCGCGACGCACTTCGCGTGGTCGGAACGGCTCGCGCCTTTCACCGCGGAGTTCATCCGCAAAGCCGCGCAACGCCGTATCCCCGACTGGCCGCGCGATGCAAAAGCGCCGGTGAAATGCCGTGACCTCGCCGTGGCCGATGGCGCGCTGACCGGGCTGCCGGGCGGGGAAAACAGCGCCGCTTCCTTCATCGAATTCGGCGGGGAAAAGGCGCGCGCGTTCTGGCATCTCGATCTCACACTCGCGCGCGCCGCCGACGCCTTTCACGCGGACCTCGGGAAAAAGCAGCCGCAGTTCGTGACCTTCGCCGATCCGAAAACCGGCAAGCCGCTGCTCGTCGGCCACGACCTCCGGCTGCGGATGCCGCCGCAGTGGATCGGCGCGGATACGTTTCAAGTCGCCGGCACCTTCCTTGATCGCGCGCCGGACAAATATCCGAAGCCCGACCCGCCCGACGCTCCTGCCGGGCACGCCGCCGGGCCGGTGCAGTTCCGCGTCTTCGGCGGCGCGATCGAGCAAATCGCGCCGGACACCTTCCGCGTCGCGCCGACCGGCCGCGAACCGCTGCGCGCGAACATCCTCGCCTTTCATCCCGGCGACGCCACCTACCGCCACGCCGAGCAGCAGGGCCGCATCGACGTCCCCGATGCGCTGAAACGCGGCCGCGCGCAAACCATCACCTTTCCCGAAATCGCCCCCCTGAAACGCGACAGCCCGCCGGTGAAGCTCGCGGCCACCAGCGACTCCGGCCTGCCCGTTCGCTTCCACGTCGAGAGCGGCCCGGCTATGATCGAAGGCGACACCTTGCGCCTCGTCGAGATCCCCGCTCGCGCGAAATTTCCGCTGCAAATCATCGTCGTCGCCACGCAATACGGCAGCGCCATCGAGCCCTTCGTCCAGACCGCCGCCCCCGTCCGGCAAAGCGTGGCCGTCCAATCCGCTCCGTAACTCAACGCCCCGCAAAGCAAGCGTCCATCAACGCTTCACAGGGCCTGTCTGGCGGAGTGGAAGCAGGCTTCAGCCACGCGCTGTTTCGCGTCGGCTGGAAACTGAAATTCCAAGGCACGCTCAACTGTTATTCACTGCTTTGTCCCGGAGCGATAAAGCCCGAGGTGCCAGTTGCTCAATTCCTTGGGTTTTAACGTCTTGGTTTCGCCGCCAAAGGTCTCCTCCACGATCGTGGAAAAGGGAAAGCGCGAACTCCACACTCCCATCGTGATCGAGACGGCGGAATCCGTGATCTTAAACATCGGCGGATCGAGCTCCTGCTTGTCCCACGATTGGTAGCTCAGGCCACCGATGATTTCCACCTTCGCGCCGGCCTTCGCTACGAGATGAGTCGCTCGCCCTTCCGTTTTCAGACCTAGCAGCCAGAGCTGACCGCCGGTTACTTCGATCATGTCCGTCTTGTAAGACTCCGGGTTATACTGCCGCGCCCAGACCTTCTCGCCGGGACCTATCTTCAAGGTGCCATTGCGGCTAGGCGAAACGTCGTCGATGAACCATTCGCCCGCCGGTGAGACGTTCTTCACCGCTCCCTGGATGCCCGTGCTTTGCACCACGATGGTCTTACCCGCCTTGTTCTCAAACATTGGCGCTGTATCGGGACCTTTCCAGCCTCCGAAGAGAAAGAAGCGCTCGACGATCAGGACATTACTGAGCAACCCGTCGAACACAAGAACCGATTGCCCAGCTTTGAAGACACCACTAGCGTCATTCACGTCCACCAGCGACTCCATGCCGATGATCCGGTTGATGCTGCCATGCACCTTGATCGGCGCGCTGATCCTGTATTTATGCTCGCCGGGCTTGAAACAAATTGTCGTCTTCCCCGCCTTCGCCGCGGCGTCGATTTCTTTTTGGATGCTCTCCGTATCATCCGGCTGGCTGTCATCGAGAACCACCCACTTACCCAAATCCTGCTCCCATGGAACCTCTGGCGTCTCCTTGATCGGCAAACGGAGCGACTTAATCTCTGTCGTAAAGAGTCCCTTCCCTTCGCCATCCAGCCATTCATCGAGCTGGGTGCCCGTGATCTTCTTCTTGTCCGTGGTCTCGATCATTGCGCCATAACCGGATTGCTTGAGGTCCCGCACATAGTTCTTCCGTCCGGTCGTAATGATGGCCGATTCCGTCGCGCTGCCACCTTGGAAGCTGCCTTCGATCAAGGTAAAAGGATCGCCGCCGCTCTTGATCACCGGGACTTTGTTGAAGCTCGTGAGTCCGCGAATCGTCACCCGGCCATTGGGATTCAAGAAGCCGACCTGCCTCTGGTTCTTCAAAGTCAGCCGCTCGAAAACGATGGAGAAGGTATCTCCGGTCTGCACGCCGCGATCAAAGCCATCAATCGTCACGTCCCGGATGAGTTCCGGTCCTTGCTGGCCTTGCCGCAGGTCCAGCCCGATGCTTCCTGCTTTGTTCGGATCGCTGCTCCGGATCGTGACATGATACATGGCGCCCGTGTTATCGGACAAGTAGCGCAGCCCCGCCGCGCCGGGATTCCCTTTGCCCACATCGAACGTCATGTTGCGGACATAGGTGTGCATCACGTCGCCGGTGCCTTGCCCATCGTAGAGCGAGAACATCACCTTGGGCTTTTGCGGATCGTTAAAGCCGGGCGAGCTATCCTTGAGCTTAATCACCACGCCGGCTTCGCTCTGGCCTTGCAGGTTCATAAAGCGGTCGCTGCTATGCGCCTTGCTCGCGATGGGGTCCGCGCTGTAAGCCGTGCCGCCCACGAAAAGCGTGCGGCTGACGAGATAGGTGCCATTGGGAAAGTAGAGCACGGCATTCTTCCCTTTCTTCTCAAAGATCGCGTGCTGCAGAGCATCCGTATCATCAGTGACGCCATCGCCTTTTACCCCATAGACCTCCTTCACGTTGACCGCGCCGGCGGCGGGCGGAAAGACGATATTCTCCGCACCCGAAGGCACGGGAGCAAGAAGTGCGGCGAAAAGGATGGCGAGAATCGGGTGCTTGCAGTTCATAAAAGTGAAGGTGAGTGGTTTGCGAAAAGACGGCGCGAGGTTACTTGCGTTCCACCGCGAGCGAGAGGTCGCGGATGCCGAGGCTCTGCGCGATTTCGAGCGCGAGGGCCACTTTTTCATACGGCGCCGCGCGGTCGCCGCGGATGATCAGCGTGCGCGGCTTTGTGCCGGCGGCCGTTTGCTCGCGCAGGACGCGGCCGAGTTCGAGCGGAGTCACGCGTTCCTTTTCCACGGCGAAGGAACCATCGGCGGCAACGGAAACCGTGAGCGTCTCGGCGGCGGTGGCGACTTCCGCCGGCTTCGCGGCATCGGCGACGCGCGGGAGCTCGACGGGAAAGATCGTCTCTTCGGAAAAGGTGGAGGCGACGACGTAGAAAAGGAGCACGAGGAAAACGCAGTCGATGAGCGGAACCAGGTCGGTGCGATCGTCCAATTCCTCGTGGTCGTCGGCGTCGTCGAGGAGGGGCTTCATTTGGCGTCTCCGGCGTGCGCTTTGGCGTGGACCTGCGCATAGTGGAGGCTCTGGATATCCGCCTCGGTTTCGGCGGCGTAAGCGGCGATTTTTCCCTGGAAATAGCGGCCGGCGACAATGGCGGGAATGGCGACGATGAGGCCGCCCGCGGTTTTGTAGAGGGCAAAGGCGAGGCCGCTGGCGAGCTTGGTTTTATCCACGCCGCCGGTCTGCGCGAGGGTGGAAAAGGTGAGGATCATGCCGATGACGGTGCCGATGAGGCCGAACATCGGGGCGATCACGCCGATGGTGGCGATGTGGTTGAGGTTGCGCTTGAGCGGGCGCAGCGCGACGCCGCTCACACCGCTGAGCGCTTCATTGAGCGCGAGGCCGCCGGCACGGAATTCGCGCAGCCCATCGGCCCACGCGCGGCCGATGAGCGTGGAAGATTTGCGCGCTTCGTCTTCGGCGGCGGTGAAATCGAGCCGGGCGAGGTGCTCGCGGACGCGGCTTGCGAGGGAAGGGTCGGCGATGCGACCGCGGCGCAGGGCGCGGGCGCGGTTGAGGATGAGCGCGAGGAGCGCGAAGGAACAGAGCCAGAGCGGCCACATGCCGGGGCCGAGGATTTGGTGGAGCGATTCTTTGGTCATGGGTGAGGAAGGAGTCAGGGGTCAGGGGGCGGGAGTCAGGGTCAGAAATCAGTATCAGTGGTCCGGCGGTGGGTTGGTGTGGGTGAAAAATCTAAAATCATGCGGTTTCGGAAGACTCCGCTCTGACTCCTGACTCCCGCATTACTGCTTTCCGAACCGCATCACCGGCCAGCCGATTTCCAGACGCGCGGTGGCGGGCTGGTTGCGGGTGCCGGCGGAGTTCACGGCATCGATGTAGGTCATCACCACGGCATCGCCGCCGCTCACGGCGATACCGCCGGATTTGGCCAGCGCGCCGAGGCCGAGGAGCGCACAGGGGCTTTGGAAAATACCGGTATCCGGGCCGGTTTCGGTGAGCAGCAAAACCTGGCTGCCGGAGCCATCGGCGCGCGCGATTTTCACCGCCACAGTCTCACGCGCGGCGGCATCGAGATTCATGTCGGCATCGGCCACTTCGGCGGTGAGCGTCTCGCCGGCGGTCGCCACTTTGCGCACCTCGCCGCTCGCGCCGTGGAAGCTGAGCCGCGCTTTTGTCCCGAGCAAAAGCAGGTCGCCCCAGGTGCTCGGGCGATCCCAGTTGCCGAGCGATTTCGCCGCCGCCCACTGCATCTGGTTTTTGAAATCGAAGTCCGGGCTGACCGAGACATCGAACCCGAGATAAATGCCGGGGGCGAGCCGGCGGCCCAGCGCCTCGATGCTCAGGAAGCCCTCGACCGCGTAGCCGCCCGGCTCCTTTTTTGCGGTGCAAAAACTCACGGTCAGGTCGCGGTTGAGCGCCGCGAGATCGCGTCCGGCGGGCTCGGCCACCTTGCCGCGGGCGCGCTGAAAGGTGCGCGTCGCGTCGCCTTTATAGCCAAAGGGCATGAAGAAATATTGGTTCGCCGTGTTGCTGTCGCGCATCCGCGGCGCGCGGCTGTTGGCCGAGTCCACGAACAGCTCGACCATATCGCCGTGATACGGCGCGCCGTCGCTGACCTGGATGCCGCCCGCGTCCGCGAGCCGATACGCGAAGTAGAGCCCCTCGGCGCGCCATTGCAGAAAGACATCCGGGCCGGTCGCGAGTTGCGTGTTGTTTTCCAAAAGGCGCACCTCGGCGTGCGGCGCGGCGAGATTCCAGTCCGAAAGATCGCCGTCGATCATCGGACGGCGCGTGGCGTAGGGCGCGGCGGTGTTCGTGGCGCTCGGGAAAGGCGGGGGCGGGATTGCGGCGGGCGCGGCGGTTTCCGCCGGGGCGTCGGCGGTGGGCGCGGCGAGCGTGACGATGCGCTCCG
>JBBQCM010000009.1:0-83958 GCA_038318725.1 Chthoniobacterales bacterium | reverse complement strand
GTGTGAAATCCGGAGCTGAGCGTGATCGGCGCGGACACCGCCGAGTCGGTTAGCGGCTGGGTGCCGCCGGTGGCGTTGACGCTGATGACGGGCACGCCGTCGATGACAAGCTGCGAGGCATCTTGGACCGCCGTCTGGAAGCTGTAGTTGCCGGCGGTGGTGATGTTCAGCAGGCCGGAATAGACGGCGAGCAGATTGATCGCGCTGGCTGGAGTGACGCCCGGCGGGCGGTTGAAAAATGTCCCGTCAGCGAGCAGCGAGACGGTGGTCGAGGCGGTGGGGATGGCGGCGTAGTTGCCGGTCGCGATGGTCGTGGCACCGTTGTAAAACTTTGCGGACAGCGAACCCGCGACGGCTCCTGCGCTCGTCAGCGAGCTGATGATCGGGGTGATTTGCAGAGTATTGCCGCTGGCCAGGGTAATCGCGCCAGTGCCGGCGGGTTTATTGGTCGTGCCGATGGTTGGCACGAGCCGTAGCGGGCCGGAGCCGGCGGCGACGGTGGTGCCACCGGTGTAGGTGCCATTGCCGGAGAGAATGAGCACGCCGGTGCTGCCCGCCGGTTTGGTCAGCGAACGGGAGCCGCCGCTTTCGCCGACGTTGTTCAACGTCAGGTTGGCCGTCGTCGGATTGATGATGGGGTTGCCGGTCAGCGTCGCGGAGCTGAAGCGCACGCTGTAGCTATTGCCGCCGGTGACGTTGAAAGTCTGCGAGCCGATGACCACCGCGCCGAGGGAGAGCGCGTTGCCGGTGTTTGCGCCGTTGTTATTCACGTCGAAATTCACCACGGTCTGCGACGGGTTGATGATCAGGTCGTTGCCGTAGTTGATGATCCCGTTGTTGCCCACGCCGTTGTTGCGCAGCTCGAGCGAGCCGCCGTTCATCGTGATCGGCCCGGTGCCGAAGACCGCCGAGGAGGCCCCGTTCGCGCCGACGCCGCGCACGATGCCCGCGGAGATGACCGTGCCGCCCGCGTAGGTGCCGTTGGTGCCGTTGAGGATGAGGGTGCGGGAGCCGAGTTTGATGATGCCACCGTTGACGATGTTCACGTCGATCGTCGCATCCGAGCCGGGGATGTTCGGGCCGACGTTTGTTGTTTCGACCGTCACGTTGCGCACTGCGCCGCCGAGATTCAGCGTGCCTACGCCCGGCCCAGCCGCGGCATAAGTTCCCGTGCCGGTGATTCCCACTTCGCGTCCGTTGTTGTTAGTCGCCGCGCGATTGTTGTTGAAGGTGAGGTCGCCGTTGACGATCAGCGTACCGGTTGCGCCAGTCCTCGCCCCGGTGAGGCTCGCCGCGGTGCCCGTTGCGGTGAAGCCGCCGATGGTTTCGGTAAAGCCATTGAGATCCAAGAGCGCGCTATTGTTGCCCACGGAGGAGATGGAGAGGGCGGCGGCATTCGGCAATTGTTCATTGCTCAATAGGCGCACGACCACAGGACCGGCGGTCGGATCAATCACGAGTCCGCCCGGTCCCACGCCGGAATTCGGCACCGGCGAATTGAGTTGGAGGACGCCGTTGATCACCGTAGTCGCGCCGGTGTAGGTGTTGGTGCCGCTGAGCGTCAGCGTGCGCGGTCCGGTCTTGGTGATGGAGCTGCCGGCGACGCCTTCGCCGATGTTGCCCGTGATGAGCATATCCGCACCGGCGGGGCCGTTCTGCACGCCGTTGATCACCTGGTTGATGCCAAGGGTAAAGGTGTGCGCGCCGTTGAGCGTCACGGCTCCGCTTTGCGTCAGCAATTCGCTGCCGGTGACGCCGGTGACGCTCAAACCGAGGCTGTTTTGCAAAAGCAGCGGGCCGGTGACCGTGGTATTGGTCCCGGCGAGTTCGAAGCCGCCGGTGCCGTTCGCGCCGAGGTCGAGAGCAGTCGTGATCGTGTTCGTGCCGATGATGGTCGAGCCATTGGTGGTCACACTGTCGGGGATGCTCCCGATGAGCACCTCGCTATCGAAAGTGTCGGCGCCCCGGTAGTTCGCCTGCATGCCGGCCCCGCCGATACCCTGGCCAAATTTCGCGATGATCGAATGCAGCCCCGCCGAGAGTGTGACGTTACCACTGCGCTCGGTAACGCCTTGCGCAAAATCGTTTTGCACGATCTGACGGCCGTCGATGTAAAGCAGGCTTCCGTCATCGCTCGAAGTGAAGAAGGTGTAGTCGCCGCCGGTGGTGATCTGGAGCACGCCAGTCCACAGCGCGCCATTGTTATTCTGGTTAAGGCCCGGGACCGGTGGATCGGGAAAGGTGCCGCCACCGTTTGGGATGTTGATGGTGGGCTCGATGCGTGGGGTATACGGAGTCACCAGTCCGAAATCGAAACCGCCGATGATACCGCTGCCAATCAGCGGGCTGTTGTAATAACGTGCGGAGAATCCGGCGTCGCTGCCCACGGCGACATTGGGCGAAGTGATGAGAACCAAGCTGCCATTGACGGTTAGCGGCCCAGTGCCGAGGGCGTTCACGTTGGGCCCGACAGCGGCGCGAAGTTGCACGTTGCTCGGCACGACGAGGGCTCCGCTCCAGCCCGCATTATTTCCCGAGAGAGTGAGGGAGACCTGCGCCGATGGATTCAGAATGTTCATCGCGCCTGTTCCCGAGATGGAGCCCGAGATTTCGCCACTCCGGGACTGGCCCAGGTTGTAAAAGTCGCGCAGTCCCACACTGAAGTTCTGCGCGGCGGTGATGGGACCACGGTAATTGCCTAAATTCCCGTTGTTAAAACCGAGGATCGCGGCGGACGTACCAATGATCACCGCGTTCGGAATCGGGTTGTTACTCGCGACCAGTTCGCCCCCGTTGACGGTCACCGTGCCAGTGCCGAGTGCGGTCGGGTTTTGGGCTTCGATCTGGCCGC
Organism: Chthoniobacterales bacterium; assembly: GCA_038318725.1. Taxonomy (GTDB): domain Bacteria; phylum Verrucomicrobiota; class Verrucomicrobiia; order Chthoniobacterales; family Chthoniobacteraceae; genus Chthoniobacter. Next base: position 81,107 of record JBBQCM010000009.1, on the reverse strand, counting down.
CGTTGAGCGTCCAGTTGCCGGTATAGCCGAGGTTGGACTGCACGATCTGCAGAATGCCGTTGCCGTTTTTCGTGAGGTTGCCCGTGCCATTGATCCCGGCATTGACAAAGATTTTGCCGGGGTTCACCAGCGGAATGTCGATAATGCTGGCAGCGTTGACGGTGATCGGCGCCTGCGTCGTGAGTTGTGCGGAAGAACTTTGCCTCCAGGTTCCTCCATTGAGAGTGATTGGGGTGGTCAGATTACCACCGCCCGCGTTGTATTGAAGCGTGCCGAGCGGGCCTATTTCCACCGGCCCCCCACCGAGCGCTCCCAAGCTGTTGGCTTGGACGATGCCGTTCTGGAGGTCCCAAAGGCCGGAGATGGTGTTCGCCTGCGTGAGGATGAGCGTGCCGCCGCCCACGACGGTCGCACCGGCGAAGCCGTCGAGAATCGAACTGACGGTCGCCGTCTTGCCGGCGGCCACGCTGATCGTCGGGGTGGCCGCATCCAGAGTCAGCGTATTCCCAGCGATGGTGTAGCCGGAAACCGTGAAGGTCAGCCCGCCCGCGGTGATGCCGGTGCTGAGAGAGACGGTGCCGCCGGTACCGCCGAATCTCGCGGTGTCGAGGTTCGCATTGTTCCAGAGTTGATCGACTCCCGCATTGTTCCAGAAAGCACTGGTCAAATTCCATGGGCCCACGCCCCCGCTGTTGCTGAGATTGCCGGCCGGATCCCAATCGACGATCGCGGCATCAACCGGGTTGCTCCCAGCGAGCGCCATGGCGGCGGCGATGGCCAGCGACGAGGAGAAGCGCGCGAGCGAAACATTCAGGGGACGAATCGGGCAGGTGTGGCGAGGGTGCATAGTAGTGGAGGGAGTTTGGGGTGGAATCAACTAGCCGGCGGTATGAGCGCCGCGCGCGATAAAATAGTACAACTGCGCGCAGTCGCTACAGTTTTGCACTTTACATGTCAACGCTCTTATCGGCTTTTCTTGGTGAAATTTTGCGCACGCAGTCGGACAGAACCCGATCATCTTCGCGATGATCCTGACTCACGGCCCTAGGCCGGGCCACCGGGCGCGGATCAGCCGCACCTTTGCTTCCGCCGGCGCACGAGCATCCCGAGCGCGCCGACCATGAGCAGGCCGGGCACTCCGGGCTCCGGGACGACCACAAAGGCTGGCGCACCCGCGACCGCACCTGCGCCCACGTTTAGCGCCGCCAGCGTCTGACTCACCCCGAAATTGGTCGTCGCGTCGGCGTTGACCGTGGAGGTGCCGGTGCCAAGGGCGACGTTCAAATTGGTCGTGCCGGCGGAGGTGGTGAGCGTGGTGTAGGTCTGCGGGCCGTTGAGACTCAGGATGCCGCCGCCGGTCTTTTCCACGGTGCCGTTGGTGACCGTCACCGGTGCCGCGCTGGTGCCGATGTCGAGCGTACCTTCGACGTTGAAAGTGCGCGCCAAGCCTCCGAGATCGAGCACTGCTTTCGGCCCCGCGATTGCGGCGTTTTGGCGAACGAATGCGCTCGTCCCAGTAGAAGTAAGATTGCCGGCCAAGTTGAGGATGCTTCCTTGGGAGGCCGCGGTTAGGGTGCTGGGCCCAGTGTTGAAATGGACAAAGCCGCCCGCGAGGATGAGCCCGCCGGGTCCGACATCGAGACGGCTCTCACCCCCAAAAGTGGTGCTGCCTCCATCGAGGTTCAATACGCCGGTGCCGGAAATTTCGGCCGAGTTGGCGCGGATGATTCCGCCGCGCTGGGCGAGAGCGGTGCCGGCGGTGACTTTGAGCAGCCCATTGATGGTGAAGCCCGCGGGGTTGCGGTTCGAGCCAAAGGCTCCGCCATTGACGGTGACGCTGGCTACGGTGTCGGTGGGGCCGGGATTGGCCGGCGTGGCCGTCGTCGGATCGCCGAAGGTGCCACCGTTGATGACCACATTCGCGGTGTCGGCGATCTGATTGTTTGCTCCGAGGCGGAAAATGCCGCCCGTTCCAATCGCGAGATTACCTTGGATCGCGGTGATGTCGGCGGTCTTGCTCGCGAGCAAAAGACCGCCGGTCACGGTCGTCAGACCGCTATACGTGTTCGGCGCAGGGCCGCCGAGGGTCAGCATGCCAGAACCGGTTTTGGTCAGAGCGCCCGAGCCGTTAATCACGTTGTTCACCGTCTTCGCGTTGGCGTGGTTAAAGGCGAGAGTCCCCTCATTCGAAATCATGGCGGAGCCCGGTCCACCGACCGTGCCGCCGTTGCCAAATTGCAGCGTCCCTGCAGCGATGTTGGTATTGGCGTAATCGATGGCTGCATTCGTCAGAGTGAGCGTACCCGTGCCCAGTTTGGTCAGCGGGCCCGGCCCGGAGATCGCACCGGTTAAGGTCAGCGCGGTGTTGGTTTCCACGAAGGCCCCGCCGGCATTGATCGTCACCGCGCGATTGGTGCTGCCGCTCGCGCCGGTGAAATCGAGCGTCCCGCCATTGAAAACAATCGCGGCGCCCGCGCCGAGCGCACTGTTCGCGCCGCCGTCGGCCACCGTCGGCACGCTCACGGTTCCGGCATTGAGCGTGACCGCGCCGGTGAAGCTGTTCACCGTACTTACCGTCACCCTGCCCGTGCCGTTTTTCGTGAAAGCCGCGATGCCACGGATGGCTTTGCTGCCGGTGATGGCAAAGTCCTTTGCCGTGTTATCGAAGATGATCCCGGACGAGATGACGTCGGCCGCGCTCACGTCCGCTGTCGTGGTCGTGGCGCTGTCATCAAAGCGCACGCTGTCGCCGTTCAGATAGTCCGTGGGGCTTGCCGCCGTGAGGAGCGTCCAGTTTTTCGGCGATGCCAAAGTGGCGGTGCTCCAAGTGCTGCCGGCGGCTCCGGTCCAGACCACCGAATCGACGAAGGTCACGTTCAGGTCGATGGAACTGCCGGCGGTGTTGTCCACGAGCGTGGCGGTCACGCGATTCGGCAGGGCGCCGAGCGTGAAAGCGCTGAAGCCCATGCCGCCGATGCTTCCCGTATAGTCGATGAGCGGCTGCTGCCCGAGAACCGGCAGTCCGCCGATGAAGTCGAAGGCGATGCTTCCGGCCCCGCCGATGGCCGTGAGCACGCCGCTCACATTGATGCGGCTGGGCGTGCCGGCCGTGTGGACGCGCACGGTCGCGGTGTCGCTCGATGCTGTGCCAAAGGTCAGATTCTGTAGGGCGAGCGCGCCGGCTCCGAGGGCGTCGCCCGGTTCGATGCCGCCTCCATTGCCGATCACCGTCGAGCCGGTCACGCTGCCGGCCCCGGAAAGGATCTGCGGTCCACCCACCAGCAGACCGCCGCTGCTCGCATCCAGGATCGCTCCTGCGCCGATGTCGATTTGCGCGGCGTTCGCGACGGTGCCGGTGAGGATCAGCGTCCCGGCGTTCACATTCATCCGACCGCTGAAAGCATTCGCGGCGCTCAACGTCAGGTTGCCGGCGCCGGTTTTGGTAAAACCAAAGGCCCCGCTCACCGGCCCGGAGATGTGCAGCGGCGCGGTCGTCGGATTGAAGGTGGCATCGCCGACCAGCGTGACCGCCCCGACGCGCAAGCCATAGCCATTGGCCCCAGTTACGTTGAGCGTCTGGGCACCCTGGGTCAGCGTCCCGAGTTGGAAAACGTTTCCGGTGTTCACCGCGACGCGATCGACGTTGACCGTTCCCGCGCCGGTCAGCACGGCCAGGTCATTGCCGTAGCCGATCACGCCGTCGCTGCCCGCGCCATCATCGAGGAGCTGGAGGATGCCGCCGTTCAAATTCACGTTCGCCGCGCCCAGCGTGTTGCCGGTGGTCGCCGGCGCGCTGCGCAAAGTTTGCCCGGCATTCACGATGAACGCGCCGCCATAAATGTTGCCGGTGTTTGTCAGGATGAGCGCCTTGCCGCTTGTGGCGTTGCTGGCGTTGCCATTGATCGTCAGCGAGCCGCTGCCGGAGAGCAAGCCGCCGATGCTGATGCTCTGGTCGTTGACCGGCGTCGTGAAGCTGCGGAGCATGACGCTGGAAGCTGCGGTCACCTCGACTCCGCCGGCGAAGTTTGAAAGATCGCCCGTGCGCGTGGCGAGCGTGCCGCCGTTGAGCGTCACCACCTTGTTCAGCGTCAGGTTGCGCAGCGCGATCTGCCCGCCGGCATTCACCGAAACGGACGCGGTATTCAACGTCGCATTGGCAAAGTTCACCTCGAGCGTGCCGCCGTTGACGACTGTCGTCCCGGTGCTCAGCGAATTCGCATTCGTCACTTCGAGCACGCCCGCCGTCACCGTCGTGCCGCCGGTGTAGGTATTGGCTCCGCTCAAAGTCAGCCGCCCCGCCCCGGTCTTGTTGATGCTCTGCGCGCCGGTCTCGCCGATGACGGCGCTGATCGTGAGGACATTCGCCGCCACGCTGAAGTCGCCACTGGCGTCGAGACGCAGAGCCAGCGGGCGGGGCGTGCCGTTCGAGCCGGGGCCGGTGATGGCGTAGGCAAAGTCCCCGACTGTCGAAATCAACGGCGCGCCCGCTCCGCGCCCGCCATTCAGAATGAGCAGCATGTTGGACGAACTGCTGTTGTTATTGAGCGTGACCGCCGCCGTGCTGCTGAAAGTGAGATCCTGAAATGTCGTCGATCCGCCCAGTGCCGAACCGCGGACATCGACCAACCCGGTCGCCGAGATGATGGCGTTATCGCCTGCCCCCGGAATGCCCCCGAGACTCCACACACCGATCGTGCCGCCCGCCGCCGCCGTATCGGCCCACGAGACGCCGGGCTGCGTCGCACCACCCGTGCCGGTCAGAGTGTCTTGCGCCGCCTGCGTAAACAGCGGGGCGAAAGAGAGGAGCGTGGTGATGCCACGGCTAAGAATGCAGGGGATTTTCATTGGGGGGATGAAGGGAGGGAGTTTTATTTTACCGGGAAAACTTCCGGTTCCTTTTCGCTGAACCCGCCCGGTTGGCGAGTTTTTTTGTCACGAAATGAAGGCAATCGCGCAACGGACTCCGCGCGAGTCCGGATGAACCGTGCCCGAAGATCACCGCACGTTTCCAGCCCGCAAGGTCGCATGCGGATAGTAGAGAAACACGGGAAACATGACCGGCATGCAGACCGCGCTGGGCCAGCAGCCAAGCCGTTGGGCGAGGATCGCCGCGGGCACGATCATCGTGAGCGATGAGAGGTCCGCGGCGAGGCCTGCCAGCAGTCCCCAGACGACGACGGCGAAGATCAGGATGACAAACACGCTCCTCGCGAGGGCGGGTCCACGACGATAACAGCGCGGCGAAATAGTTTACTCCATGCTCTGGACCCTGCTGCCGACGGTGGTGCCCCAGTGGCACTCGACATCATCCACGCCGAGAAAGGCGCGTGTTCTTTTGCCCGCGCCGCGCAGGATCAGGCCGAGCTTGATGTCATCGACCACGGTGAGCCGCAAGGCTTCGTAGCCACCGCATTCCTGGCGTTCGAGTTGGGCCGCTCAGCGGGCATCCCCATCCTGTCGCCGCGGCAGCACGGGCGGACCGGGCGTTGGCGGAGTTGAAAAGGCGGGCGACAAAGATAGCCCAATGAATCGATCGAATACCTCCGGGATTATCACAAGATCAATGGACAACCCGTTTCACGACACTCAGGGATAGAACGGCGACCAGAAATTGCTGGGTGCGACGTCCGAAAGCTTGTTGAAAGAGGCCGGGCGAAGTTTCGGGAGGGAATCCACGGAGAAACCCACATACAGGGCGCCGAGCAGGTCAGAGCCGCCGGAATTGTAAAGCACGGAGCCTTTTTTCACGTACGCCTGAATGTCGGTCCATTTCACGGTGGCGCCGCCGGCTTTGTTGTTCTCGATCGCATACTGATCAATGGCGGAATCAATGACCCGGAGGTCCTCAAGGATACGGGTGGCTTGCGAACGCTTTCGAGCCCGGAGGAAGTTTGGGACGGCAATGGATGCGAGCAGCGCAATAATCGCTACGACGACCATGATTTCAACGAGGGTGAAGGCAGAGCTGGAGTGACGTGAAGTTTTCATAATTACGCCGTTCTATTAAGCAGCCGCGTGGCCCACGCGTGTCGCGTGCTCCCTGCACGTCACGTAGCGGAAACCGCTACGAAAAGGGCATTCGCCTAAATGCCTTCGGTGACCCACCGCGAGGCGAATCGCACCAACTCCACGGCGTTTGCCAGCCCCAGTTTTTCCTTGATGCGCGTTCGGTAGGTATCAACCGTGGTCATGCCCAGATGCAAATTGGCTGCGATGTCCCGGGTCGTCTGTCCGTTGCCGATGAGCCGCAGAACCTCCAGCTCCCGGTCGGCCAGGCGATCAATCGTGGATGCCGCTTTTCCCACTCCGGCCATCTTGTCCACCGTGGCCTGCATGTACTGTTCGCTCACATAGACTTTGCCCGCGAGGACGCGTTGGACGGCTATTTGCAGGGTGTCTGAGTTCTCGTGTTTGGTGATGTAGCCCCGGCCGCCGGCGTCAAGGACGCGCCCGGCGTAGAGCGATTCCTCGTGCATGGACAAGACGAGCGTGGGAAAGGCGAAGCGCTGAGCCTTGAATTCCTTGAGTAGTTCGAGACCGCTGGAACCCTTGAGGCTGATGTCGATGATGGCCAAGTCAGGGTGACCGGCCCGTGCAAGGCTCAGCGCGTCGCGCAGATTATCCGCCTGCCCACAGACCACCATGCCAAAATCCTCGGTTACGAGCTGGGCGATCTGCTCGCGAAACATGGCGTGGTCATCCACCAAAAGGACGCGCACAGGTTTGTCGGTGGTTGGATTTTGGGATGTTTTCACGCGGCTTGGGGAAAGTAGCAGCGCACCATTGTGCCACCGCCAGAATGCTGCCGGATTTCAAACTGCGCACCGACGGTCCGCGCACGATGCTGCATGATGCCCAACCCCATCCCTCGGCTACAGGACAGATCGGACGGGGGCCCGATTCCGTCGTCCGTTACTGCGAGAGCCACTTCCCTGGGCTCGGCCGAAAGACGGATGATGACACGACGGGCCTTGCCGTGGCGGTTGGCGTTGCTGACCGCTTCCTGGGCGATGTGGTAAAGATGAGTAGCGCAGCTGTGGTCGAAAATCGGGGCCGGCGCGGCGCACTCGAAGGAACATTCAAGGTTCAGCAGCCGGCTGGAACGAACCGCGAGTTCCTCCAGTGCCGATTGCAGCCCGGCGTTGTCCTTTTCCACCGGAGACAAACCCCGTGCGATCCCGCGCGTTTGAGCAACGCCCTTCATAATCAGATCTTCGATTTCCCCTGCGCGTATGGCCTGCGTCAGATCATGCCGTTTCAGATCTCTTCTCAAGGATCCGACGGCGCAACCGATCGCCGCAAAATACTGGCAGACGCCATCGTGTAAATCGCGTCCGATGCGTTGCTGCTCGCTCTCTCTGATTCGGAGCAGTTCCTGCTCGAGGCGATGCGAGTGTTCGAGCAGTTCAATGCGGGCTTTAGCGGCCGAGCCCGCTACCACGAAAATCAGGAAATAAACGAGGCGGACGATGGTTTCCCAGATTTGGTGCCATCCTTGGGAATAGTGGTGTCCAGAGGCTTCGTCCGCCCACCACCACGCCAAGGCGCAGCAGAGCGCGATGAATACCGACGAAGACTTATCGCCAAACCAGACCATCAGGAGGATGGGCAGTGAGTAAAAGAGAACCGCGCTGACTTCATAGCCGGTCGCAAAGTCGAAGTATCCTACCACCAGCACGAGAATGATCGCGACCGGCCAAAGCGCCGCCTTGGCCAGTCGTTCCAGATCGACTTCGGGCGGTCGAAGGATTGTCGTAAAGGTCATGGTGAGGCTTGAGCGGGAGTTGGATAGCCAAAATCGCGCCAATCACACCGGCGTTCAGAGCCCTTTCGAATGGCTGTCCGCGAAAGCCGGGGCCATCGTCACGGGCGACAACGATCTTCTCACCTTGAAAGCGCATGCCGGCATCCCATTCTTTCGCCGAGCCAGCTCGTCGAGCCGCTCGACGAATCGGCCTGATCCCTCATCCTTTGTCCGACCGTCATTCTCCCACGTTCCCGCGCCGCGCTTGCCTTGGTTGTGTACTACAACTCGCCCGCGATTTCGCGAAGCTTGGCCTTGGCGACTTCCAGGATGTCAGTGCGCAAAGATTTCCAAGCTTCCTTGCCCCCCGCAAAGATTCGGGCGTAGTATCGCCCCGATTTGTGCCTCATGAGATTCTGCGCGTTGGTTTTCGACCAAGTCTTCGTTTGCACGGTTTTGCTGTGTTTCACGTCGCGACCGTAGGACTGCCGTGAATTACGCAAGGATGATTACTAAAAGTGGCCACTTCACTCTGTAAAAGGGCTGTAGCTCAATGGTTAGAGCAGGGGACTCATAATCCCTTGGTTGCGGGTTCGAGTCCCGCCGGCCCTATCGGACTGCGCGTTTCCGCCGCCTGGTTCTCCTTCGCATGAAAATCCCCGCTCTCATTTTGCTCCTCGTCACTGCGGCCAGCGGCTTCGCGCTTTCGGAGCGCGAACTGGATTCGATCGGCCGACGGGTTTGGCAGAATGAATGTGCGGGCACGCGCGACGGGCTGACCTCGTGGAACACGGGGGAAGATTTCGCGTCGCTGGGGATCGGGCATTTCATCTGGTATCCGCAGGGTGGGGACGGGCCGTTCGAGGAGAGCTTCCCAAAGCTGGTGCGGGTTCTCGCAGCGCAAGGTGCGAAGCCGCCGGCGTGGCTCAACGGAGCGTGTCCGTGGCGGACGCGGGGGGAGTTCCAGGCGGAGTTTCAAAGCGCGCGGATGCAGGCGCTGCGAGAACTTCTCGCGGGGACGATCCAACTCCAGGCGCGCTTTCTCGCGCAGCGCATGGAGGCGGCGCTGCCGAAGATGCTGGCCGCGGCACCGGCGGGGGAGCGGGAGAATGTGAAGGCGCAATTCCAGCGGCTGACGACGAGCGGGGCGGGGACGTTTGCGCTCATCGACTATGTGAACTTCAAGGGCGAAGGAACGAAGGAGAGTGAGCGTTACCGCGGACAAGGCTGGGGCCTTCTTCAAGTCCTGGAGGGTATGCGCGGCAGCGGATCGGGCGCGGCCCGCGAATTCGGCGAAAGCGCGGCAGTGATATTGACCCAACGGGTCCGCAATGCGCCGCCCGAACGCCACGAAGAACGCTGGCTGCCCGGCTGGAAAAACCGCGTCCGCGCCTACGGCGCCGATTGATGACCAATATTTTGAATGGTGAGCGTGCTTCGGCTGCGCCCCAGTGAACCGGCAGCGCACACCCAAGCCTTTTCCCAAATTGCGGCTTGACGCGCGGAGCAAATCATTCATACGTTCGTTTCATGCATACGTATGAGCGCGCTATTTCGCGGGATTCCCAGCTCGCCACCCGCGGCGCGCTTCTCGACGCGGCGGAGCGGCTGTTTTCTCAAAACGGAATCGAGGGGACTTCAGTGCGCGAGATCATCAAGGCGGCGGGGGTGAATCTCGGGGCGATCAATTATCATTTCGGGACGAAGGATCGCCTGGCGCTCGAGGTCTTCGCCCGGCGCATTGAGCCGGTGAATCGGGAGCGCATTGCGCGGCTTGATGCGCTGGAGGCTGGAGCAGGGCGGCGGAAGGTCAGGATCGAGCAAATCCTCGACGCGTTGATTCGGCCGGCGATGGAGAGCGAGGAGCCGGGAGCAAAAAATTGCGACGACTTCATGCGGCTGCTCAGCCGATCCTTTCAGGAACAAAACGCGGAGGTGAAGAAATTTGTCGAAGAGCAGTTTGCCGAGGTCGCGCGCCGGTTCGATTCGGCGATTTTGCGAGCAGTGCCGGGATTGCCGCCCGAGGACCTATTCTGGCGCATGTGCTTTCTTCACGGCGCGCTGCACCATGGGCTGCAGACGTGGCTGCGTTTCGATCAGATTCCTTACGCAGTGCTCAATCCGGCGGCGATGAAGCCGGATCGCGAAGGGCTGATCCAGCGCCTCATTTCCTTCATGGCCGCCGGGATGTCCGCGCCGTGGTCGAAACCTCGCTAACCGACACGACACCCGGGCGCGCCCTCCCGCGCGTCTTCAAACGATTCCGATCTATGACACCGTCTCAAATTTCAACGAAACCCGCTGCGCGCCGGTCACGTTTCCATATCATTCGCGCCGTAAGTCTCGGCGTGATCGCGGCCGCACTGATCGCGGGCTGCGGGAAGAAACAAGCCGGGCCGCCTGGTGGGCCGGGAGGTCCAGGGGGTCCGATGGAAGTCGGCGTGCTCACGATTGCGCCGGCGTCGGTGACGCTGACGCAGGATCTGCCGGGCCGCATCTCAGCGTTTCGCGTGGCGGAGGTGCGGGCGCGCGTGAATGGCATCGTGTTGAAGCGGCTTTTTGCGGAAGGCACCGACGTCACCGAAGGGCAGGTGCTTTATGAAATCGACCCGGCACCTTATCAGGCGGCGCTCGACAGTGCGCTCGGCACGCTCGCCCGCGCGGAGGCGAATGCAGCAACGGCGCGGCTGAAAGAGGAGCGTTCGAAGCAACTGCTGGCGACCAAAGCGATCAGCAAACAGGAGTACGACGATGCGCTCGCCAACCAGCGCACGTACGATGCGGACGTGGTCTCCGGACAGGCGGCGGTGCAGACGGCGCGAATCAATCTCGACTACACCAGGGTCACTTCGCCGGTCGCGGGGCGCATCGGCATCTCGCAGGTGACCGAGGGCGCTTACGTGCAGGCGAGCATGGCGACCTTGCTGGCCACGGTGCAGCAACTCGACCGAGTTTACGTGGACGTGACGCAGGCCAGCAGTGAACTCCTGCGGCTCAAACGCGAACTCGCGAGCGGCCGGCTCAAGGCGGACGAGTCGGGGAAAGCCCGCGTGAAACTCATCCACGAAACGGGCGAAATCTATCCGGAGGAAGGCACGCTGGAGATGTCTGACGTGACCGTGAATCCGACGACGAATTCCGTCACGGTGCGCGCGATTTTTCCGAACCCGCGCGGCGAGCTGCTGCCCGGTTTGTTTGTGCGCGCGCGGCTCGAGGAGGGCAGTAGGCCGGACGCCATCCTCGTGCCGCAACTCGCGGTGAGCCGCAACTCGAAGGGTCAGCCGACAGCGCTCGTCGTGGGCGCGAACAGTACCGTCGAACTGCGCGTGCTCCAGACTCCGCGGACCGTCGGGAATCAATGGCTGGTCGCGGCGGGTTTGAAGCCGGGCGACCAGGTCATCGTGGACAACCTCCAGAAGATCCGCCCGGGCGCGCCGGTTAAAGCCGCACCCGCATCGCCACCACCGCCGGCAACGGCCTCGATCGCGCCCTAAGCCGGCACCTCAAAAGCAAACTTCCGATGTCCAGATTCTTCATTGATCGGCCCGTCTTTGCGTGGGTCATCGCCATCCTCATCATGCTCGCGGGCGCGCTCTCGATCACGAACCTGCCCATCGCGCAGTTCCCTCCGCTCGCGCCGCCGGCCATCAGCGTGATCACGACTTACCCCGGTGCTTCGGCCAAGACGCTCGAGGACACCGTCACGCAGGTCATCGAGCAAAAGCTCAACGGCATCGACAACCTGCGCTACATCGAGGCGGAGAGCACCTCGACGGGCACGCTGACGCTGACCGTCACCTTCGAAGGCGGCACCAATCCGGATGTCGCGCAGGTGCAGGTGCAAAACAAAGTCGCGCTGGCCACGCCGCTCCTCCCGCTGGAAGTGCAGCGGCAGGGTGTGCAGGTGAACAAGGCGGTGCGCAATTTCCTCATTGTCGTCGGCCTGATTTCCGAGGACGGCAGCATGTCCGGCACGGACCTCGCCGACTACAACTCCAGCGTGCTGAAAGATCCGATCAGCCGTCTGCCGGGCGTGGGCGAGATCCAGACCTTTGGCACGCAGTACGCGATGCGCATCTGGCTCGATCCGGACAAGCTCACGAAATACCAGACCTCCGGCGCGGACATCATCGCGGCGGTCAAAGCACAGAATGCCCAGGTCGCGGCAGGCGCGCTGGGCGATCTGCCGGCGATGCCGGGGCAATTGCTGAATGCCACGATCATGGCGCAGAGCCGGTTGCAAACGCCGGAGCAATTCGGCGCCATCCTCCTGCGCGTCAACACCGACGGCTCTCGCGTTTTCCTCCGCGACGTCGCGCGCGTCGAGCTCGGCAGCGAGACCTACACCACCTACGCGCGCTACAACGGCAAACCAGCGACCGGCATGGCCATCCGGCCCGCATCGGGCGCCAACGCGCTCAAGACCGTGGCCGAAGTGAAAAAGAAGGTCGAGGAGCTCTCGGTGTTCTTTCCGCCCGGGATGAAGGCGATTTTCCCGTACGACACCACACCGTTCGTGCGCATCTCGGTGAAGGAAGTCGTGAAGACACTGATCGAAGCCATCGTGCTCGTCTTCCTCGTGATCTTTCTTTTCCTGCAAAGCTGGCGCGCCACGCTGATCCCCACGATCGCCGTGCCGGTCGTGCTGCTCGGCACGTTCGGCGTCATGGCAGCCGCGGGATATTCCATCAATACGCTCACGCTTTTCGGGCTCGTGCTCGCCATCGGTCTGCTCGTCGATGACGCCATCGTGGTGGTGGAAAACGTCGAGCGCGTGATGCGCGAGGAAGGGCTTTCTCCGAAAGAAGCGACGCGCAAGTCGATGGATCAAATCAGCGGAGCGCTCGTCGGCATCGGCCTCGTGCTGTGCGCGGCCTTTGTCCCGATGGCCTTCTTCACCGGCTCCAGCGGCGTCATCTACCGGCAGTTTTCGCTCACCATCGTCAGCTCCGTTGCGATCTCCGTAATGATCGCGCTGATCCTCACGCCGGCGCTCTGCGCGACGATGTTGAAGCCGATTCCGAAAGGCCACCACGCGAAAGAGCGCGGCTTCTTCGGCTGGTTCAACCGCGTCTTCGATCGCACGGCGGACCGCTATGCGAGCGCCGTCGGCACATTCCTTCGGCGCAGCGGACGCGCGCTTGTTTTCTACGCGCTCATCGCGGTCGTGGTCGTGGCGCTTTTCCTGCGCGCGCCCACCGGCTTCATGCCCGATGAAGATACCGGCGTGCTTTTCGCCATGGCGCAACTTCCGCCCGGCTCGACCCGCGAACAGGCGGACAAGGTGCTGAAGAAAATGGAAGCCCACTTCCTCGAGAACGAGAAGGACCTCATGGAAGGCATGTTCGGCGTGCTTGGCTTCAGCTTCAGCGGCAACGGGCAAAATCAGGTGCTCGTTTTCGTGAAGCTCAAAGACTGGGACGAACGGCGCCGGCCCGACCAGAAAGTGAAAGCGATCCAGGGCCGTGCGATGGCCAAGTTCATGCAATACAAGGACGCCTTCGCCTTCGCTTTCGCACCGCCCGCGGCGCTCGAACTCGGCAATGCCACCGGCTTCGACGTGCGCCTCGTGGACCGCGCCGGCCTCGGGCACGACACGCTGATGAACGCGCGCAATCAAATGCTCGGCATGGCTTCGCAAAATCCCGTGGTCACCAAAGTGCGCCCCAACGGACTCGACGACACACCCGTGTATCAGATCGATGTGGACCAGGAGAAAGCCGGCGCGCTGGGCCTTTCGCTGGCCGACGTCAACGCCTCGCTGGGCACCATCCTCGGCTCCACTTACATCAACGACTTCATCGACAAAGGCCGCGTGAAAAAAGTGTTCGTCCAGGGCGACGCGCCCTTCCGCATGCTGCCCGAGGACGTGAACCGCTGGTATCTGCGCAACGCGCAAAACGGCATGGTGCCCTTCTCCGCGTTCTCGACTGCCACATGGACGCTCGGCTCGCCCAAGCTCGAGCGCTTCAACGGCTCACCGTCCGTCTCCATCCTCGGCGAACCCGCGCCCGGCCACAGCTCCGGCGAAGCTATGCGTGAGATCGAGAAAATGGCGAAAGCGCTGCCTCCGGGCATCGGCATCGAGTGGGCCGGCCTTTCCTACGAAGAGCGGCTCTCCGGCTCAAAATCCACCGCGCTCTACACCATCGCGCTGCTCATGGTCTTCCTCTGCCTCGCCGCGCTGTATGAGAGCTGGGCCATCCCCTTCTCAGTCATGATGGATATGCCCCTCGGTGCGCTCGGCGTGGTCGCCGCCACGAGCCTGCGCGACATGCCCAACGACATCTATTTTCAGATCGGCCTGATCACGATCATCGGCCTCTCCGCCAAGAACGCGATCCTCGTCGTGGAATTTGCCAAGGAACACTTCGACCGCGGCGCGACCCTCGTCGAGGCCGCTTTGCATGCGGTTCGCCAGCGTCTGCGCCCGATCCTCATGACCTCGATCGCCTTTGGCCTCGGCGTGCTCCCGCTCGCGCTCAGCACCGGCGCCGGCTCCGGCAGCCAGAACGCCATCGGCACCGGCATCGTCGGTGGCGCCATCACGACGACCCTTCTCGGTCTGTTCTTTGTGCCGCTCTACTTCGTGACCGTGATGCGGCTCTTCAAGGTGAAGCCGACCAAAGCGCCGGAAGACTTCGATGCGCCAGACGACGATCCGACGAAAATTCAGGACGCCTCAGACGAGAAGAAGGAGCTGGCGCACGTTTGAGGCAGGAGCTAGCTGCCGAGCTTCACGCCGACGTCATCGGCGACCTCTGCCTCGACTCTTTTGCTGACGCCCACATGGCCTTCATCCTCTGGTCTTTTCCCGGTGCGCTTCTTCCTGGTCGATGAGCGAGAGGAAGATGCGTTCCAAGGCGCCGCTCTCGCTGGATTGGGCGCGCAGTTCGGCCACCGTGCCGAGGGCGATGAGCCGTCCCCGGTGGATGATCCCGACGCGATCCGCCAGCTCCTCGGCCACGCTGAGTTGGTGCGTGGAAAGGAAAAGGGTCATCCCGGCTTGGGCGCGGGCGCGGAACTCCTGTTTGACGATGCGTGCGTGCATCGGATCGAGGCCGATCATGGGCTCGTCGATGATGAAGACGCCGGGGTCGTGCAGGAGCGCGGAGGCGATGACCAGGCGCTGGCGGGTGCCGTGGGACAGATTCTCGGTCAGTTCGTGGGCGTACTCGGTGAGGTGGAATTTTTCGAAGAGCAGGCCCGTGCGGGCGGTGATCGCGGGGCGATCGAGGCAGTAGATGTCGCCGACGAAGCGCATGAATTCGAGGGCGGTGAGCTTGTCGTAGAGGAACGGGAAATCCGGGACGTAGGCGAGCTGGGCTTTCGCGCGCTCGGGCTCGCGCTGGATGTCGCAGCCGCCGATCTCCACGGTGCCGGCGGTCGGCTTGAGCAAGCCGGCGAGCATTTTGATGGTCGTGGTTTTGCCCGCCGCGTTCGGCCCGAGAAAGGCGAAAAATTCTCCGGGCGCGATCTCCAGATCGAGTCCATCGACGGCACGCAGGGAGCCGAAGTTTTTGGTCAGCGCGCGGATGGAAATCATGGTCCGAGGTCTTCTGCCGCGAGGGAGTAGCCGATAAGCGTTTTCGCGCGGAGGATCTGCCCGAGCTGGCTCACGTCGCAGGAGAGCAGGGTCTGGCCGCTTTGCTCGATGGTCACGAGATAGGTGTCGATGCGCTCGCCGTGGATGAGCATGGAGGATTGCCGCGCCTTGATGACCGGCGGGGCCATGTTTTTCGTCTGGCTCTGGAGCATCTGGGGCAGGGTGGGTTCGATGTCGCGCAGCGCCTTTTGCAGGCCGGCCTCGTCCAGCGTGTAGCTGCGCGGCTGGTCGAAAATCGGATTGCCGTTGCTGATGGTCCAGATGAGGAGGTTCTCCGGGGGCGCGATGGTGATCTCCGCGCGATACGCATCGGCGAGCGGGCCGCGCATGGCGAGATCGCGAAATTTTAGCTCCATGGTGAAGCGGTGCACGGCCAGCGTTTTTTCCAGCTCCAATTCACCGCTCCAGGACATCCGCTGCCGCTCCATCCCGGGGACCATGATTTGCAGATCGCCGATAATGTCGAAGACCCGGGAGCGCTCATCCTTGCGCCGGTGCGGGTGGATGCGGAGCTGTCCGAGGCGGAGCTTGTCGCTGGAGATATACAAATCCGAGGGCTGCTCGTGCATGAGGAGCAGTTTGACGATGTGCCCGACCGGCACCTCGCGCAGGGCGGAGTCACTCGGCCCGGCCTCCTTGCGGATGAGCAGACCGATCATCGTCAGCCAGAAGCCGACGACGAGGATGGCGAGCGTGCGGTAGAGCATGGCGGAAGCGCGTCAGGCAGGTGCGGGAGTCGGCGCGTGGACCTTCGATTTTTCGATCAAGGCGTAGGCGTTATGATTGTGGATGGATTCAAAATTCTCCGCCTCGATCCGATACCAGGTGATCTCCGGGGTGCGCTGCGCCCGGGCGGCGAGGTTGCGGACGAGGTCTTCGACAAACACCGGGTTTTCATAGGCTCGCTCCGTGACCGCTTTCTCGTCGGGCCGCTTGAGCAGGCTGTAGAGTTCGCTTGAGGCGCTGTCCTCCACGAGGCGGATCATGTCTTCGATCCAAAGCGGCTTGGTGAAGCGAATTGAAAACGTGACCTGCCCGCGCTGATTGTGCGCGCCGTGGGCGCTGATCGCCTTCGAGCAGGGGCAGAGCGTGGTGACCGGCACGATGACGGTGACGACGAAATCGACGGTGCCGTTCTCCCGCGTGGCGGCGAAGCGTGCGCCGTAGTCCATCATGCCGAGCGCGCCGGTGACCGGAGCCGCTTTAGCGAGGAAAAAGGGGAACTCGAAATCGACGTGCGCGCACTCAGAATTAAGGCGCACGGTAAGTTCGCGGAGGATGGCGTGGATGTTTTCAACGTGCAGTTCGGGTCCGAATTCATTGAGCACCTCGACGAAGCGGCTCATGTGCGTGCCTTTGAAATGGTGCGGCAGATCGACGGTCAGAGCCGCCGTGGCGACGGTGTGCTGCACGGCGCGAGCCTTGTCGCGGATCTGCATCGGGTAACGAAGTGCGCGCACGCCGACGCGGTCGATGGCGATCTCGCGATCGTCGGGCTCGTTTTGGGTGTCTTTAAGGGGATAAGGGTCCGGCGTGGCCATGGGCGCGGTGGACATAGCACAATTCCCTGCGCCGCAAACCGCGAAAGGCAAGCAGGCTCACTCCCGTTCGCGGCTGGTCAGGCGGCGGACATCGCGCGAACGCAGCAGCCAGGCGCTGCTTCCAGCGGACACCACCGCGGCGATCACGTAGGCGGTGAGCAGCGGCGTGTCGGCGGTTGAGGTCGGGATCAGCACCATGGCAGCGATGGCGACGAGGATGAACAGGCCGATCATGATGATCCGCGCCCACTGCTGGCGGCGCCAGATGGCGATGAGCACAGCGGTGGTCCACATCGCCGCGAGGATGATCGCCAGGAAGGGCAGGCTGCTCGGGCCGGTGGGGAGGGCCAGGAGGAAGAACACATCCACGATGCGCAGCAGGCCGAAGACGACGACCAGCCCGACCCGCCCGCGCGACGCCTTGCCATTGCGATGCTGGCGCGGCTTGGGCGGCCGGCGCGGATTCATCGGGGGACGCTGGGGCGGGGGACGCTGAGGCTGCTTTTGGGGGTCGGGTCCGGGAGGCATGCGGTAGGGATGGCGAAGCTGAAACAGTTTATCCGCCGCGGCGAGCCGAAAAAATACGGGCCTTTTTGCGAACGCGGGGTAATCCATTCCGCCACTTGCCTCGCGCCTTCCGCCTCCGGCATGCTCTGCATCCCGATGCGCGCCTATCACGATCTCCTCCGCCTCGTCCTCGACCACGGTCGCTTCAAACCCGACCGCACGGGCACGGGCACGTATTCCATTTTCGGCGCGCAGGCGCGCTTCGATCTCGCGCCCGGCTTTCCGCTGCTCACGACGAAAAAGCTCCATCTCAAGTCGATCATTCACGAGCTGCTCTGGTTTCTCGCGGGGGACACGAACGTGCGCTACCTGCGCGAAAACGGCGTGACCATCTGGAATGAATGGGCCGACGCCGACGGCAATCTCGGCCGGGTCTATGGCGCGCAATGGTGCGACTGGCGCACCGCCGACGGGCGCTCCATCCATCAGATCGACGAAGTGATTTCGCAGATCAAAAAGAACCCCGACTCGCGCCGGCTCATCGTCAGCGCTTGGAATCCAGGCGAGATCCCGCAGATGGCGCTGCCGCCCTGCCACACGATGTTCCAGTTCTTCGTCCTCGAGGGCCGGCTGAGCTGCCAGCTCTACCAGCGCAGCGCGGATCTCTTCCTCGGTGTCCCTTTCAACATCGCCAGCTATGCGCTGCTCACGATGATGGTTGCGCAGGTCTGCGATCTCGCGCCGGGCGATTTCGTCCACACTTTCGGCGACCTGCATCTCTACGCGAACCACCTCGACCAGGCCCGCGAACAGCTCACGCGCGACTTCCGCCCGCTCCCGGTGGTGACGCTGAACGCTGCCGTGCGCGACATCCACGGCTTCCGCTACGAAGACTTCACGCTCACCGGCTACGACCCGCACCCTTCGATCAAGGCACCCATCGCCGTCTGAGAGACTGCGTAAAAAGTCGGCGGTGAGCCGCGTCCCAGCGGGACGCCCGATGGTAGCCGTGGGTTTCAGCCCACGGAGGGGGTGCAGCGCAGCGCCGTCGCGTAGCGACGTTTGCAAAGCCTGCAACTGTCGCTACGCGACAAGGCCAATTCCTGCCGTGCGGACCGTGGGCTGAAGCCCACGGCTACGCTCGTTCGTCCCGATGGGACGACTTATTTCACAGTCGCTGAGGGATCCCCTTCACGGGATTCTACCCGGTCTGGCTGCGGATGCCGGAGACAGCGGAGAAAATCGAAGTGACGATGCAGTAGGCGATGACGGTGACGACGACGGCGAGGAAGATGATGATGGCGGGGGAGATGAGGGCGGTGAGGCGCTTGATGCGGGTGTCGAGTTCCTTGTCGTAGCGGGTCGCGGCTTTGTTGAGGGATTTGGCGAGGTGGCCGGTTTGTTCGCCGACGGCGATGATGTCGGTCATGAGGGGCTGGAAGTGACCGGCGCGGCGAAGTGAAGTGGAGAGCGGATCGCCGGCGGCGACGGCTTCGATGACCTGGGTGAGGCGCTGGCGGTAGAAGCGGTTGGCGGTGCCGCGGATGAGGAGTTTGAGGGAAACGAGAAGCGGGACGCCGTTGGTGATGAGGTTGCCGAGGGCTTGGGTGAAGCCGGCGTAGAAGCGGGTCTCGATGATGGGGCCGATGAGGGGGATTTTCATTTTCACGCGATCCCACCAGAGGCGTCCGGGCGTGGTGGCGATGAGGACGCGGAAGAGGATGATGGCGGCGGCGCTCCCGATCAGCATTTCCCAAAAATGGGTCGTGCAGAAGGCACTGATGTCGAGAAGCAGGACGGTGATGGCGGGGAGTTGCTGGCCGGTTTTGGCGAGCAGGCCGGTGAGTTGGGGGACGAGGATGATGATGAAGACGCCCATGAGCAGGGCGCAGGCACCGACCATGAAGGCGGGATAGACCATGGCCTGGATGAAGCGGCGCTGAAGGTCGTAGATCTGCGTCATGCTCTGGGCCATGCGGTGGAGGACACCGGGCAGCGTGCCGGAGGCTTCGCCGGCGGCGATGAGGGACGTGTAAAGATCGTCGAAGCTGGGGGAAGTTTGGCGGAAGCAGGAGGAAAGAGTTTGGCCCTCGCGCAGGTGATGGCGCAGGCGGGCGCCGGTGCGGCGGATGACGGGATCCTGCTGCTTGTCGGCCATGACGTTGAGGGCCTGCTGGACGGGCAGGCCGGCATCGAGGAGGTCGGCGAGTTCGCTGGTGAAGAAGATGAGGCGGGATTGCTTGAGGCGCGGGGCGGCTTCGCCGGGGACGTGGTTGGCGGCACCGTTGTTGCCGGAGGATTTGCCGTTGGCACCCTCGGTTTTTTCGGTGACGTGAAGGGGCGAAAGCCGGCGGGATTCGATCTGGCGATAGGCGTCGCGCCGGGTCGGGGCATCGAGCGAGCCGCTGATTTGCTCGCCGTCGGGGGCCAGAGCCTGGAAGGTAAAGTGCGGCATCGCGGGACTCAGGGGGTGTGATCGGCGGCGGTGACGGCGATGACTTCCTCAATCGTTGTTTCGCCGGTGGTGACTTTTTGCCAGCCGTAATCGCGCATGGGAATCATGCCTTGTTCGACGGCCTTGGTGCGGAGCGTGATGGATGGGGCGCGGTCGGCGATGAGTTCCTGGATTTCGGGAGAGATCGCGCAAATCTCGATGATGGCCATGCGTCCGCGGTAGCCGGTGCCGCGACACTCACGGCAACCAACGGAAGTCATGATGCGGTGCTTTTCCGCGACTGGAAATCCGATGGACTGGAGGTAATGATCGTGGTGCTGGTGAGCCGCGGCGGGTGCCGCGCAATGCGGGCAGAGGCGGCGGACGAGCCGTTGGGCGAGGAAGGCGCGGACGGAGGAGGCGATGAGGAAGGGCTCGATGCCCATGTCGAGGAGGCGGGAGATGCCGCCGACGGCGTCGTTTGTATGCAGTGTGCTGAAGACGAGGTGGCCGGTGAGTGCGCCGCGAATGGCGATCTCGGTGGTCTCAAGGTCGCGCATTTCACCGACCATGATGACGTTCGGATCGCCACGCAGGATGCTGCGGAGTCCGGCTGCGAACGTGAGATTAATCTCCGGCTTCACCGCGATCTGGACGACGCCATCGAGTTTGTTTTCAACTGGATCTTCGATGGTGACGATGCGCCGGTCCTTGGTGTTCAGCTCGCGGAGGAAGGTGTAAAGCGTGCTGGATTTGCCACAGCCTGTTGGGCCGGTGACAAGGATGATGCCGTTGGGCATCGCGAGCAGTGCGCGGATGCGCGCTTCGAGGGCGGCGTCCATGCCGAGGCCGGTGAGGTCGAGGCGTTCGCGACCGAGGAGACGAAGGCTGACGCTCTCGCCATTCACCGAGGGGATGGTGGCGACGCGCACGTCGTAGCGCTGCCCGCCGAGTTCGAGATTGATGCGACCGTCCTGCGGCAGGCGGCGCTCGGCAATGTCGAGGTGCGCCATGATTTTGAGACGCGAGACGAGGGAATTTTGCAGCATGCGGACATTCGGCGGAACAGCGACTTCGTTGAGGGATCCATCCACGCGGTAGCGGATGCGGAGGTCGTTTTCGAGCGGCTCGATGTGGATGTCGGTGGCGCGTTCACGAATGGCTTCGCTGAAGATCTGATTGACGAAGCTCATCACGGTCGCTTCCTCGTTGTCTTCGAGCACGGTGACTTCCTGTCGGAGCGCGTCGGGTTCGGCTTCGCTGTGCTGCTCGTCGATGAGTTCGTCGAAGCGCGCGGCACCGACGCCGTAGCCAGTGCGGAGGGCTTCGATGATGGCGGTGCGGGTGGAGACAACCCAGGTGATGTTTTGATCAAGCGACTGCCCGGCCATCTGGCGGGCCTCGAGATCGAACGGATCGTAGGTGAGAAGCTGCAGGCTGGTGGCGTCCGCGCGACCGGGAAGAACACGATGCCGCAGGGCGAGGCGCGCGGGGAGTCGCATGTGGGGCGGGTGCGCCGGATCGGGTTCGGGGATGGCGATGAAAGGGAGACCGAGGGTGTGGCTGAGAGTTTGGAAAAAGGCGGCTTCGTCCGGGAGAACTTCGGCGTCGAGAAGGGCATCGACGAGGCGGGTGCCCGTCTGGGCTGCCGCCTGAAGAGCGTGTGCGAGCGCTTCATCGTCCGTGCAGCCGCATTTGCGGGCAGCTTCGACGAGGAGTTTTTCGATGGGTCTGCTGGCCGTTGCGATCACTTCTTGGATGAGCGTTTTCCAGTTCCGGAGTTGATGATCGCTTTGGCGGAGGACTCGGGTGCAGGTGGCAGCGAAGCCGGCGGTGGCTGGAGGCTGGACTTTTTGAAGTTTGGAGGCGGGAGATCGGGGAAGACTTCCGCGGCATCATGGCCGATCTCCGTCCGGCTGTCTTCGTTCTCGCTCGCGGCGGCGGCGGCGACGCTGTCTTCCACCACGACGGGCTGGATGAAGATGAGGAGTTCGGTGCGGGCCTTCTTGGTCTTGGTGGTTTTGAAGGCGAGCCCGAGGACCGGAATGCGGCTGATGTATGGGATGCCAGTAGTGCTCTTTTCTTCGGTTTCGGTAATCAGGCCGCCAAGGACGACCGTGTTGCGGTTGGCGACGGTGACGGTGGTGAGGAGCCGTTGGGTGGAGATGACCGGCACGGTATTGTCGGCGATTTGCTGTTGGCCGACCACGGTGTCGTTGACCTGGGCAATGTTCAGGCTGACTTCTTTGTTGCTGTTGATGAGGGGGATGACTTCGAGTTTCAGCACGACATCCTGATAGGCGATGTTGGTACGCACGTTGTTGGTGTTGGCGAGGTCGGTGATGGTGCTCGTCGGGATGGGGATGCGCTGACCGGAGGTGATGACGGCCTTCTTGTTGTTGGCGGCGTAAATTGCGGGACGGCTCAGGATTTTAAAGCGCTGGGTGCCTTCGAGCGCGCGGACGAAGGCACTCACGCCGTCGGCGATCTGACCATAGACAGTCAACCCGGAAAGCGCGCCGAGAGGCGGTGTGACGACGGGGTTGCGCGCGTCGGTGACGGCTTTGGCGAGCCTGTCCGAAGTGATGAAGCTGGCCGCAAAGTTACCGTTCTCGCCGGATTTAAACCGGCGGAGGTAATCGACGCCGAACTCCATGTCGTCGCCGAGGGTGAGCTGGCCGATGATGGTGGCGAGATAGACCTGCGGTGGCTTGCGGTCGAGCCGGTCGAGGAGGCTCGTGATTTTTGCGATGTCCTCACGCGGGCCGTAGGCGATGAGTTTGTTGGCCTGGACGTCGGCGACGAGGCGCGTTTTTCCGATGAGCACGGAGAGCGGCGGGGCGGTCTCCTCCGGCGGAAGAAGCTGATCTTCGTAGCCGACGGGAGCGTTGGTGCCGCCTTCTTTCTGGGCGGCGGCGCGGCGCGGGCGTCCGGCGAGCGTGGTGGGATCCGCGGAAGCCGTGGGCGGGCGCCGGGTGCGGACGACTTCGCCGCCGGCCATGGTGCTGCTGCCGCTGCCGGTATCCTGAAGAACATCCGCGAGGACGGGGAGAACCTGATCGACGAAGACATAGCGAAGGCGGCGTTCGAGCGGGGCAACTACTTTGATGGGCTGATCGAATTCCTCGATGAGCTTGCGCGCGTACTCCTGGTCGGATTCCTGAGCGACCAGCATGATCCGGTTGAGGCGATCATCGGCGACCACGCGTGGCGGCACGGCGGTCACAAGGCGCGCTGGAACCCGCGCCGCAGTCGTGGCATCGCCGAGCGTGGCTGACGTGACGGGAGGAATGAGTTGGGTCACGCGCGTGGTAAACGTCGAAGTGAGAATCTGTCCGACGACCACGGCGTCGGCGAATTTGAGCGGGTAAAATTCCGTGCGCAGATTCGATTGATCCTGCGGGACATCGAGGATCAAGGCGACGCGGAGGATCTGGCGAATGTTGTCCGCATTTTCCGTGATGAGCAGGCCGGGCGGGCTCGCGACGGGAGTGAGGCGCCCGAACGGGTTGAGGCCGACATGGCTCCAGAAAGTGCTGGCGGCTTCGGATGGGTCGAGGTGCTGGAGTCTGAGAAAATACGACGCCATCGAGTGACCGGTCGGAAGATCATCGGGTGACGTGTTGACCGTCAGTCCGCGCGTGATGTTGGCCTGCGTTGCCGTCCCGAGCGTGACACGGACGCTCAATCCATCGGGCGATTGCGCGAGGACGTAGCCGTTGAGTTGGAGGCTGGACTCGATGAGTTCGATGGCCTCGGCCTGCGTGATCGGCTTGGCGGTGACGAGGCTGATCGGTTTGCCGTCGAAGATGCCGGATTCTTTGACCACGGCTTTTCCGGTGAGGAGTTCGTAGATGCCAAGGACGTCGCCGATGCCGTTGTTGGGGAACTGGAGCTGGATGGTGGCGTCAGGGTTTTGCGCCGGGAGGCTGGCGGCGGTGAGGAGCCAGAGGGCGAAGAGCGTGACCCGATGGTGGAAAGTGGCGGCGTGCTTCATGCGTTATTTCTTGGGGAGTTCGGGGGGTGCGTCGGACGCGGGAGGAGTCTTCGAGTCTGCGCCTTCCTTTTGCTCGGGCCGCGCCTCCTCGAGGGCGCGCTGAACGAAGGCGAGACGCTTGGCGTCGCTGGCGGTGGGGTAGGCGGCGAGGAAATTGGAGAAGGCTTTGCGAAAGGACTCCTGCGCGTCCGGCGGAAGGCCCTCGAAGTCTTTGGCAGCGGCTGGTTGGAGCGAGCGCAGCAGGGCTTCGACCACGACCGCGCCTTCGCTGCGCGGAGCGGGTTTCGAGGTGTTGTCGAGCTTGGGTGGCGTGAGGCGCTCGGGATCGAAACGCAGCGTGATCTTCTGATCGCCCGCGGCAATGGTGGCCGCGACATTGCGAAGGTCGGTGCTCTCGCTGAGTTCGATGAGCTTCCAGCCCTGCGGATTCGGCGTCGCCGTAACGACGAACGACCGCGCGCTCGTGCGATCCCAGACGGTGACGACTTTTCCGCCGGGTAAATTCGCGACGCCGGAGAGGACGAGCGATTCGGAAAGGGTGAGCACACGGCGGAACGGCGGACGTTCAAGAAGGTCCGGGTAGTTCGCGGCGTTGACCGGCTGAGGAATCGCCGGTTGATCGCCACGGGCGCAAACCGCAGTGATGAAGCCGACGGTGATGAAGAGAGCGGTTCTCATGGTTTGTAAAGTCGCGCGACGGTGATGCTGCCGGTCATACGCGCGGGCTGCCCGGCGACCGGAGTAAGCAGCAGATACTTGACGAGCTGGAACTTCTCCGGCGATTGGAGATCGGCGAGCCAGCGGTAGAGGGCGTTGTCGGGGCCACTGATCTGGAGTGAAATGGAAAGGTCGCGATGGTGCGGGCCGCCTTCGGGTTTGAGAAGGACCGGCGAAGCGACGGCGAGGCCGCGCTGACGGGCGGTGCTCTGGAGATGTTCCAGAAAGCTGCTGTGCGCCTGCCCGCCATCGCCCATCGCCGGCATGGTGGCATCGAGCCAGGCCTGGCGTTCCTTCCAAAACGGGGCGTCGCCAGACGCGGCGACCGCTGCGGTAAAACGGGATTGAAGGTTCTCGATTTTCTCCCGCGCTGCGGCCATGCGCCCGCGGTGATCCCGCCAAATGAAAAAGCCGCCGACCGTGACAAGCACGCCGAGGCAAAGGGCGAATAGCGTTTTCTCGGATTTGGTCAGGGAGCGCCTCATCGCATCTTTCCTTTGATCTCGAACGACGCGGAACCGTCCGCGCCGATGACGGGTTGGAGCATGGACCAGCCGTAAACGCCGAGCGGCCCGTCCTTGCTGACGGCATTGAAATAGTTGTAGGCGTCCATCGCGGAGCGCGCGGTGCCGGAGGCGGAGACCTCGGCGACCTTCGACTCGAAGCGCGTGAGGACGACATCGCCCGCGGTGAGACAGCGCGAGAGACCGTCGAGATGCGCGACGGGGTAACGGCGCGGTTCGAGCGCCATGCGCAGGGCCGTCCAGCGGGCTTGCGCCGCGGTGACGATTTCATTCTCAGCGCGGATGCGATCCTGGTCGGGACCATTTCCAGTCGTCTTGGTGGGAATATTGAGCGCCGTCTCGATCCGCGCGGCTTCGGCTTCGAGGTTGGCGAGCTTTTTATGCTGGCCAAAAACCCACCAGAGTAACGGAAGAATGACCGCAGCGAGGGCGACCCAGCGGAGGAGACCGAGGCGGCGGCGGTGCAGAGCCTGCCGCGCGCCAAGCGAAAGAAGCTGCGTGCTGGCTTCGCGGCGGACGGTGGGGCTGTCGGGCGCGGGGCGCGCCTTGGCTTCGACGGGCAGGCTGAGTTGCTCGCTGAGTTCGCGCGCATCGCCGGCGGAAAAATCGCCCCAAAGTTCGATGCCCGTGATTTCCGGCAGCACGCCCTGCTGCTGGAGAGAGAGACTGGCGATGCGAATCTCCGGCGCGGCGTGGCCATTGAGATCGCGATTCGCGGAGACGATCTGGCTGTGCAGGAGCCGTCCGCCGCTGCTCGCGCAAAGGACGAGGCGGCCCTGCTCTTCGACGACGACGAGCTTGCCCGCCGGCATGGGAAAAAGTCGCGCGCTCGCGACAAGGGCGCGCGCCTTCGAGCCATTGAGCGTGGCCGCGGCTTCCGGCGTGACGACATCCACGCTCACCAGCGAATGCCCCCCGCCCTGCACCATGACGTGGCAGTCGAACGCCGTTTGCTCGACGCCGACGGTGGTGAGCCCGCGCTTTTCCAACTGCGCGAACGCGAGCTTCCGCAAGAGTTGGTGATCCTCGGTCGGCGCGGAAAAGGCGAACGTGCGGCACGACCGCGCGGGCAGCGCGACGACGACGGAGCGGCTGCCCTGCGCACCTTTCACCGGATCCTCCGCCGATCCCTGCCACACGCTCCCGCTGCCGTTGCCGCAATGCCACACTTCCCAGTGGGCTTCGGAGGCCGGCAGGATGACGGTGGTGGAAAACATGGCGGAGGCTATTCTTCGTGGATCAAATTCAGGCCGGGGCCGTTGATCATCGTCAGGTGGCGCTGCACCTTGCCGACGCGCGCGTGGCATTCGATGCGGGCGACCGGATGGTTGAGCGTGAGGAGGGCAGCCACCGCGGTGTAGTTCGCCGGCGGCACGTCGAGCAGGCGGCGCACTTCATCGAGTTTCGTGAAATGCGGGTCATCGATGGTGAAAGCATGGCCGTCGGGCCCGACGCGCGCGCGCATGAACCGACTCACTTCAGTATCGGTCACGTCGAAAAGCGCCTCGAGTATTTCCGAAGACGCCCGGTGGACGTCGATGGTTCCGTCGCCGTAGAGCGTAAAGAATTCGCGCCAATCCGGGCGGAGCAGGTCAAGTTCTTCGGAGCCCCGGATGAGGAGCACGTCGTCGATGTTCTCGAGCGAACGGTTGTAAGGAAGATCCGGACGGCCCAACCGCGTGTAATAGTCTCGCTCCGCGCCATACGCGCGGGGCCGGTCTCCCGGGTCGATCCAGTCGGCGATCGAGTCGGTGAGCGTCTCCGCCTGCCGCGAGTCCAGGCCCCATTTTTCAAAGAGCCGCTGCGCGAACTTCCGGTGCGCGGCGCTGGTCGCGAGTTGATTGATCGCCAGCCGGACGCCCTCGGTGGTAATGAAAACGTCATACGAGGAAACCGACGAAACGTCCTGCCGCAGCAGCGGATCGCCCCACTCGATGTCTGGATGCGCGGCCAGTGTCCGCGCGGATTGCAGGAGCAGCCGGGCGCGAAATTCCTTTTCCGCATAGATGGATTCATCCAGCCCGCGGGACAGATGCGAGACGAGCCCGATGACGGCAAACGACATGAGCATGATCGCCCACAAAACCAGCAGCAGGCTCGATCCGCGCGGCCTATGCCGGTGTCTGGCGGTGATGGTGTGGTCGGTGTTCATTGGGGGAAGGCGGACGAAAAAAATCAGGCAGTCTCGAAAACGGCGCGAAGCGGAGACTTGCGACCGGGCAGCGAGAGACGGAGTTCGATGAGCGGGGGACGTGCGGCTGGCGACTGCTCGATCCAGATTTTCTTTTGCGGGTCATAGAAGCGCCACTCCACGCGGTCCACCTCCGGCAGCAGATCGATCCAGAACCGCCCCTGCGTATCAGGTTGCACGAGTTGATTGCCCTGTCGCGCTCGCAGCAAGCTCTCCGGCAGCGGCTCGCCATCGGGATCGGTGCGATAGAAATCCGGCACGCTCTTGGCGAGAGAATAGCGCTGCGAGACCGCCGCACCGGCTTTTCCCCGCAACTCCGCGCGCACCGGCGGCGGCCGGCGGTCGTCCGGCCAGCGGATCGCGGCGAGCGTCACCGCGGGCTTGTCCCACCAGCCATGCTCGCCCCACACGAAGGCCCCGCCCACACCACGCACGATCAACTCCTGGCGCAGCGGTTCGCTTTCCAGAATCTTCAGTTCGAGCGTGGCCCCGGCTGGCAAGTGCGCGAACGCCAGCCGCGTGCGATGCACGAAAGCCTCCACGCGCCGGTCCTCCGCCTGGATGAAAGCCAGCGTCGCCGTGGACTCCACCGCGCCGCTGACGATGCCGTAGATCGCCCCGGACATGAGCGAGAGAATCGCCAGCCCGACGACGACTTCGATCAGCGTGAGGCCGCGCCGGCGCTGGTCTTTCCTGCGGATGTCAGGGGCGGTAAACATAGACCTCGGCTTTGTCGCGGAGTGGTTTGGACTCGCGCAGATCGGTGACCACAGCGCGCAGAATGTAGAGGCTCTTCACCGGCCGGCCGCGGCGGTTGAGCCATTTCAACTCCTCCAGTTCCGAGCGAAACTCGAGGCCCAGCCCTTCATCGCGATAAGTCATGGCCATCTCCTCGCGCTTCGGCTTCGCCTTGGCCTCGACGAGGATGGACTCCAGTCCACGGCGGATCGCGGCCTGACGTCGCAGCACATTCGCCGCATCCAGCGAGGCGTGCAGCGCGCCGGCCAGCCCCGTGACCACCACCGAAAAAACCGTCAGCGCGATGATGATCTCCAGCAGCACATACCCGCCGCGGCCCTCCTGCCGTGAAGCGGTGGCTGTAGCGCGCAGAATCATGGCTGCTCCGCGATGGGACGGGTCCGCTCGCCGACCATTTCACCCGTGAGCAAATCGAAGCCGGCCTCCAGATCCGCTGTTCTGGTATGCAGTCGGACGCGCGCCGGATTCGCCATCCCGGTGGGCTGAAAAACCCAGCGCCGCATTTTATCTCCCTCGATCACATCCCACTCACCATCGCCCCACATTAGCACCTCGCATTCCGTCCCCTCCTCAAGCGGGATCGTCACCGTCCACGGCGGCTGGAACAGCGGCGTCTCCCCCTGTGCCGCCGCCTGCGGTCGTCCCTCGATCTCCTGACGCGTCACCTCCACGCGTTCAATCACCTCCCTCGGCGGCGGAGTGCGCATCTCCTCGAAATGTTCGAGAAAATCCTCGCGTTTCTCATACGGATACATCGCTGGGCTGGCGTGGATGCCCTCGTGCTCAAACACAATCTGATATGGCCGCCGCTCCCGCATCGCCCGCTCCCGCACCTCCAGCACCATCTCCGCCAGCGTCTTCATCGGCACCCGCGCCTTTTCCTCGCGATCCAGCCCCTTGAGCGTCGGGATCGCCACCGCCGAGATGACGGCAATGATCGTCAGAGCAACCACGATTTCGATGAGCGTAAAGGCCCGCTCGCAGAAGCCGGCGGGCGGTTCGCTGTGCCTCACGAGGATCATGATGGGAAAAGTGATCGTCTAATTTTTACGGGTGAGTTTCCAGTTTCCGATGTCGTCCGCGCTTTCCACGCCATCTTTTCCGAGTGAGAAAACATCGTAGTCGGCCTTGCTGCGTTTGGCAGGATATTGGTAGCGAAATTCGTGCTTCCACGGGTCCATCGGCAACTCGTCCAGAAGTTGCGTCCATCGTTCGGGCAGCGGCTCGATCGTCGGCATCTCGACCAGCGCCTTCAGCCCCTGCTCGTTGGTCGGAGGCTGGAGATTTTTCGCCTCATAGACCTTGAGCTGCGTCAGGATGCTCTTGATGTCCGACTCCACCCGCGTCTCCTTCGCGACATCCACGTTGCCCTTGATGCCATAAATCAACGCGGCACCCAGAATGGAAATGATCGTAATGACCAGCACGATCTCGATCAGCGTGAAAGCCGCAGCGGGGTGCCGGCGCAAGGCGGAGACCGTCGCGGCGGCGCGGCGCTTGATTGGTGCGGGGAAGGTTGGCATATCGTCAAACCAACTACCGATCACGAATGGCGATATTAGTTCTGTACTTGCGGTATTCGATTCCTCCAAAATTCTCGCCCAACCGTCCCCGGAGCTGTAGGCACAGCACCACATCATCCAGTCGCCATCGACGATCCGTCATGCCCCTCATTTCTTCCTCGCCACCCGCCGCTCACCAACCGTCGTGAAAGCCATCGCCGCCATGTCGCTGAACCGCGTGATCGGCAGCGGCAACAGAATCCCGTGGCACTTGCCGGATGATTTCAAATGGTTCAAGCGGGTGACCAGCGGCCATGTCGTGCTCATGGGGCGGAAGACCTTTGAGTCGCTCGGTAAGCCGCTGCCGAACCGCACGAACCTCGTGCTCACGCGGCGCGCGGAGAAGATCGCAGGAGTGACCGTGCTGCATGCTCCCGCCGACCTTTCGGAAAGCGACTTCGCGCCTCGGGAAATCTTTGTCATCGGCGGCGCGGAGATTTACGCGCAACTGCTGCCGCGCTGCACGGAACTGTATCTCAGCGTGGTCCAGCGGGAGGTGGACGGGGATGCGTTCTTTCCCGCATTTGAGGACCACTGGGAGTTGATCGACGTGCCGCTGCGCCATGCGGAATTCGAGGTGCGGCACTACCGCAATCTGCACGCATGACACGCCTGCTTTCCGCGCTCGCCGTTTGTCTCCTCGCCATGTGTTCTCCCCGCGTGTCCGCGACCGAAGCCCGCCCCCGCAATCCCGTTCTGCTCGTCCACGGGATCAAGGATGACGCCCGGAAAATGGAGCCGATGGCGCGCTATCTCCGGACGCAGGGCTGGGCGGCGCAGACGATGAGCTTCCGGCCAAGCTGGGGACAGAAAGGGCTTGATGTACTCGCGGAGCAGGTCGCGCAATTCATCGAAGAAAACTACGCCCCCGGCGAAAAGATCGATCTCGTTGCTTTCAGCATGGGCGGGCTGGTGACCCGCTATTACCTCCAGCGTCTCGGCGGACTCGACCGCGTGCGGCGCTACGTCACGCTCTCCGCCCCGCACCACGGCACGCTGGTCGCGTATCTTCTCCCGAATGCCGGTTGCCGACAAATGCGTCCGGGCAGCGCCTTTCTCCGCGATCTGGACAGCGACGCCGAACGGCTCGCCAAGCTCGATTTCACCAGCTTCTGGACGCCGCTCGACACGATCATCGTGCCGGCGCGCAGCTCGATCATGGCGCAGGCGCGCAACGAGCGCATGGTCATCGCCCTGCATCCGCTGATGGTCTGGCAGCCGAGCGTCAAGCGCGCCGTGGCCGGGGCGCTCAGCCGCTGACGCTCTCGCGACAGGCGCGGCTCGCTACGCGACCAAACACACGGTCGTTCTGTTGTCGGCTCCGCCCGCTTTGTTCGCGGCAACTGCCAGCCGCGTGCAAACCTCGCTGGCCAACGGGGTCGTTCCGGGAGCATCGAACCAGGTGCAGCCTGGGCCAATATTGATCGAATCGAGGATTCGGACGCTGGCCCAGATTTCTCGAAGAAATGGCCCGGTTTGTAGAATTTGGGGCCAGCTTCACCGCGCGCTAGAGCTAACCTCCAGCCATCGCGCCGACGATCATGAAGGGTTCGGTGCCGTTGGTGATGGCGTCGGGAAGTGGGGATTCGAGGGGTTCCGCGGAGAGGTCTTCCTTGCAGGCGAAGAAGCGGATGAAGGGGCGGCGCTTGAGGGTGCGGTGGTCGCGGATGGTGCCGCTGAGGGCGGGGTAGCGGGTTTCGAGCGCGGTGAGGACGGCGCCGAGGGTGGCGGGTGCGGCGACTTCCAAGGTCACTTCGTCGCCCACCTGCGCGAGGTTGCGCAGGTGGTAGGGGAGGATGACGCGGATGGGGGTCATTGCCGATTTTCGATTGCCGATTGCCGATTAGTTCCCGAGCGCGCGGTTTTACGGGATGCGGCGACGATTGCGGTGAGTTCTCCGGCTTCTTGGATAAGCGGCTGGAGTCGCGAACTGGGAAGTGAGCCGGGTTCGGCGGCGAGTTCGAGCCAGAAGATGGTTTCGTCGGCTTCCGCCTCCACGATCCCAAGTTTTGCCACGAACTCCGCGCGTGAACGCGCTTTGCACGCAGCACGATAATTTGCCGCGACCGACGTTCCCGATCGCCCCATTTGATTCGCCAGAATCTTGCCCGTCGCGCTGCGCGGCATCGCCTCAACCACCTTGAGAATCCGCAGCGCAAACTGCTTCGTCCGCTTCTTCAATTCGTCGCTGGTCATGGCCGCATCAATCGGCAATTGGCAATCGTCACTCGGCAATCACCGCAGCGTTTGCACTTCTACCGACAGCACCTTCGGCAAATCACGCGCGATGCACTGCCAACTGTCGCCGCCGTCGGGTGAGCCATAGACTTGGCCGCCGGTGGTGCCAAAATAGAGGCCGCATTCGTCCATGCGATCGACAGCCATGGCGTCGCGCAGGACGTTCACGTAGCAATCCTGCTGCGGCAGGCCGCGGGTGAGCGGTTCCCATTCGTCGCCGCCGGTGCGGCTGCGATAGACACGCAATTTTCCCTCGGGCGGGTAGTGCAGGGAATCGCTGGTGATGGGGACGACGTAGATGGTCTCGGGTTCGTGCGCGTGGACGTCGATGGGAAAACCGAAGTCGCTGGGGAGATTGCCGCTGACTTCGCGCCAGTCGTCGCCGGCGTTGTCGGTGCGCAGGACGTCCCAGTGTTTCTGCATGAAGAGGGTATCGGGCCGCGCGGGATGGAGCGCGATGCGGTGGACGCAGTGGCCGACTTCGGCGTCGGGATCGGGGAGTTCGTAGGGCGACTTGAGGCCGCGATTGATCGGTCTCCACGACGCGCCGCCGTCGTCGGTGCGAAAGGCGCCCGCGGCGGAGATGGCGACGAAGAGGCGCAGCGGATCGCGCGGGTCCTGGATGATGGTGTGCAGGCACATGCCGCCGGCGCCGGGCTGCCAGAGGGCGCCTTTCGTCGCGCGCAGGGCGGGGAGTTCGTTCCACGAGACGCCGCCATCGGTGCTCTTGAAAAGGCCGGCGTCCTCGACGCCTGCGAAGACGGTGTCGGGCTCGGTAAGCGAGGGTTCGAGGTGCCAGACGCGCTTGAATTCCCATGGATGCTGGGTGCCGTCGTACCATTTGTGCGTGCCGACTTCGCCCGAGTAGAGGAAGCGATTGCTGCGCGCGCCGGGCGGGGGACCTTCAGCGGCGGGTTCGGGAGTGCCATCGGGGGTGGCCCACGTTTTCCCGCCATCCTCGGAGCGCTGGATGATCTGCCCAAACCAGCCGCTGGTCTGCGAGGCGTAGATGCGATCAGGGTTCAGCGGCGAGCCCTTGAGGTGATACATCTCCCACCCGGCGAAGTGCGGCTGGCTGATGGTCCAGTCGCGCCGTGTGCCATCGGCGGTCAGGATGAAGGCGCCTTTGGCGGTGCCGACGAGGAGGCGGACGGAGCTCATGGGGATTTGTGTTTGGTGGTTTTGACTAGCTTGCCAGAAGTGTCGTAGGCGCGCCATTCGCCGACTTTCTTGCCGGCCATGAATTCGCCTTCATCCCACAGCGCGCCGTTCGGGTGATAGCGTTTCCAGACGCCGGATTTCTTTTCGTTAATAAACGAGCCGGTCTGCATGAGCGCGCCGTTTTGGTGATACCACGTCCATTCGCCAATCATCTGGCCGGCCTCGCATTTGCCGATCGCGCGGAGTTGGCCGTTGAGCAGGTAATACTTCCACTCGCCGGTCTTTTCGCCGTCGCAGTAATGGCCGACACAGGAGACCGAACCATCGGCGAAGTATTCGCGATGCTCGCCGTCCCGCGGCGGTCCGTCGGTTTTGAGGCTGACCGACTTTGTTTTCACATCTGTCCCGGCACCATGACCATCCAGCCGAGGCCGAATTTATCGGTAAGCATGCCGTAGCGCGGCGACCAGAAAGTCTTGGCCAGCGGCATGTCCACCTTGCCGCCATCGGCGAGGCCGTTAAAAGCTTTGTCGGCTTCGGCTTCAGTTGGGACGACGAGCGCGAGGCGGAAGCCATTGAAGCCGCCTTCTTCCTGTCCGCCGCAGCCGTCGGAGGCCATGAGGGTCATTTCGCCGACCTTGAACTCGGAGTGCATGACTTTCTTTTCAAAGCCTTCTGCGAGCATGCCGGGCGGCATCGGTTCGGGGCTTTCATTGAAGCGCATGATCATGCCGATCTCGGCACCGAGCGTCTTCTTGTAGAATTCGAGTGCTTCATCGCAGCGGCCACCGAAGAAGAGGTAATTTTGGACGAGAGTTTTAGAGATAATGGGAGTGGTTGATGGTGAGGTTGTATTCAAGGAGACGACGAACGAGGGCGGCGCGGAAGGACATGGTCCCGCAGATTATTTGATGCCGCCTAGTTTTTGAGCGCAGCGAATTGTCTGCGGCCGACCCACAAGAGGTAGAGCGCCAGCGCGACGATCACTATGAGCATCGGACTGAAAAGGTCTTTGCCCTTCGTGACGAAGGCGTGGAAGGCGAGGATGTTGATGATGATCGGACCCAGCGCGAGCAGGCCGTAGTTCCTCGTCTTGGGGATGGCGACCAGGATGCCGCCGATCATTTCGATGACTTTGATGAACGTCATGTAACCCGTCGGGACAAAAGCGCCCATAAACATCTCCGCCTCCGGCGTTGCGGGTCTCGGCATCTTGTCAGGAGGGATGAGATTAAACAGAACCACAACGGACGACATGATGAAGAGCAGGCCGAGCAGGATACCGGCGACGGTGGGTGCGTATTTCATGATGGGGTGATGTTACTTTCTCTCCTTGAACGCAAACAGCTTCGTCTCCGTCCGCACGTAGATCGTGTTGTCCACGATGGCCGGCGTGGCGGCGATGCGTTCCTTGAAGTCGGCGCGCCAGAGGATCTCGGGCTTGGGGCCGGCGGTGAGGGTGGCGGCTTTGCCGTCGAGGTTGATGAGGTAGATGTGGCCGTCGGCCGCGACGGGCGACGCGTAGAAAGAGCCGGCGAGATCGAGGCGCTGCTGCTCGTAATGCGGCGCGCCGGTGGCGGCGTCGAAGGATGAGGCGAGGCCGCCGTCTTTGATCATGTAGAGTGCGCCGCGGTAGAGTAGCGGGCTCGGCACGTAGGGCAGGCCTTTGGTTTTCTCCCACGCGACGTGCGTGCCGGTGATGTCGCCACCGCCGCCGGGCTTCACGGCGACGAGCCGGTTTTTGCCGCGCTTGAGGTAGCCGAGCATCGCGTCCCACTCGGCACGCGTGATGAAGCCGTCCTTGTCGGTGTCGTTCGCGGAAAAGAAATCCTTCATCGGCGTGGCCTGCGCTTCCGCCTGAGAAAGCCGTCCATCCTTGTCGGGATCAGGACCGAGGAGCTGGTCGAAGGTCGGCATTGGGGCATCCTCGCCGCCGGCGGGCGACCAACCGGCGAAGTAGAGCAGGCCCTGGCCGACGACCGGCGAGGTGCAATTGACCGAGGCGAGATCCCGCACCAGCCAGCGCTCGGCGCCGGTGCGCAGATCGTAGGCTTTCATCGCGAGACCGCCGGGAGCGATGAGTTCCTTCCGGCCGTCGTGCTCCCAAATCGCGGGCGTCGAGTAGCCGGTGAACATGCCGGGGCGCGCGGTTTTCCAGACGGGCTTGCCGGTCGCGGCGTCGAGCGCGAGGACCGCGGAGTCGGCTTTCAAATCGCGGACGAGGACGACGAGGCCATCGGCGAGAATCGGCGAAGTGCCGCTGCCGAAGTCGTTGTTCGTCTCCGCGCACGGGAGCGCGTGCCGCCACAGCTCTTTGCCGGCGAAGTCGTAGGCGATGAGTCCGCACGAGCCGAAATAAACGACCACGCGCTCGCCGTCCGTCGCGGGTGTCGCCGCCGCGGGGCTGCCCTGATTGGCGAGAAACGCCTCGATCTTTTCCGCGCCCGCGTCGCGCCGCCACAGCTCTTTGCCGTTCGCGCGGTCGAGGCAGAGCGTCCAGAGCTTTCCGCCATCGAAGGCGGTGAGGAAAATGCGGTCATTCCAAATGCAGGGCGACGACGGCCCCGAAGGTGTCGCGACTTGCCAGAGCACATTTTTCTCCGGCCCAAATTCCACCGGCGGCTTCTCGCTGTCCGCCACACCCGCGCCCTCGGGTCCGCGAAAGCGCGGCCACTTCGCCTCGTCGGCGACGACAGGCAGGGAGGTAATCAAAAAGATGGCGGTGATGAGCGATTTCATAGCCGCGTCTTTTACCCGGGATCCGCGACGGTGGCGAGCAACGATGCTGCGACAACGCGCGCAATTCGGACGTGATCCCAGGACGCACCCTGGTTTACGTTCCCGGCAACCACTTACCGATATGAGCACCTCCACTTCGATCGACGAAAACAAGCTTCAGGAGTTCATGGGCAAAGCCCTGGGCGACATGGGCGCGGCCTTGAACGCGGCGCTCGTGCTGCTCGGCGATGAACTCGGTCTTTACAAGGCCATGGCGGGCGCCGGCCCGCTCACCGCGGGACAGCTCGCGGACAAAACGGGAACTTTCCCGCGCTACGTGCGCGAGTGGCTCTCGGCGCAGGCGGCGAGCGGCTACGTGACCTACGACGCGGCGGGCGACACCTTCACGCTGCCGCCGGAGCAGGCCATGGCGCTGGCGCAGGAAGGGAGCCCGGTGTTCATCCCCGGCGCGTTTCAGGTCATCCGCTCGGTGATGCTCGATGAACCGGTGGTGCGCGAGGCTTTCAAGTCGGGCAACGGCGTCGGCTGGCACGAGCACAGCCCGGATTTGTTTCGCGGGACGGAGCGGTTTTTCCGGCCGTCGTATGCGGCGCATCTCACGAGCGAATGGATTCCTGCGCTGGAGGGTGTGGAGGCAAAACTGCAACGCGGCGCGCGCGTGGCCGATGTGGGCTGCG
This sequence comes from Chthoniobacterales bacterium, assembly GCA_038318725.1. Taxonomy (GTDB): domain Bacteria; phylum Verrucomicrobiota; class Verrucomicrobiia; order Chthoniobacterales; family Chthoniobacteraceae; genus Chthoniobacter. Next base: position 44,710 of record JBBQCM010000009.1, on the reverse strand, counting down.
GGCACGGCGCCTCGACGATCCTCATGGCGGAGGCATATCCGAACTCGCACTTTTTCGGGTTCGATTATCACGAGCCATCGATCGAGATCGCGCGGATGACCGCGGAGATGGCCGGAGTGCAAGAGCGCTGCACCTTTGAGGCGGCTCCGTCGAAAAGCTATCCCGGCGGCAACTATGATCTTGTCGCGTTCTTCGATTGCCTCCACGACATGGGCGACCCGGTCGGCGCCGCTACTCATGTGCGCGAGACCCTCGCGCCGGACGGCACCTGGATGATCGTCGAGCCCTTCGCGCACGACCGGCTGGAGAACAATTTGAACCCCATCGGGCGCATCTTTTTCGCCGCCTCCACGATGATTTGCACACCCGCCTCGCGCTCCCAGGAAATCGGCCTCGCCCTCGGCGCGCAAGCAGGCGAAGCACGTCTGCGCGAAGTGGTCACACGCGGCGGCTTCACCCGCTTCCGCCGGGCCACGGAGACGCCGTTCAACATCATCCTCGAAGCGCGGATCTAGGCCGTCAGACGGCTTGCCCACGCGCGCAGGGTCGGCTACGAACGGCCGCATGGATTTGCCGGAAGCCCTCCAGACGCACTTCGGCCACGACGCGTTTCGCGATGGGCAGGAAGCCGTGATTCGCGCGCTGATCGAGGGCGAATCGGCGCTGGCGCTCTTTCCGACCGGGGCGGGGAAGTCGCTTTGTTATCAATTGCCGGCGGTGTTGCTGGAGGGGACGGCGCTCGTTATTTCGCCGCTCATCGCGCTGATGAAGGATCAGGTGGATGCGCTGCGGGCGCGCGGGATTGCTGCGGCGCGGCTGGATTCCAGTCTCACGGCGGAGGAGACGCAGCGGGTGTATGCGGACTTGCGAGCGGGGACGCTGAAGCTGCTTTACGTCGCGCCGGAGCGGTTGTCGGGCGAGGCCTTCATCGATCGATTGCGGCGGGTGAAGATCTCGCTGCTGGCGATCGACGAGGCGCATTGCATCTCGGAGTGGGGCCACAATTTCCGCCCGGAATATCTGCGCCTCGCGCGGGTGGCGGAGGAGCTGGCGCTGCGGCCCGTGCTCGCCCTCACGGCCACGGCGACTCCAGACGTGGCGCGGGATATTTGCAAGGCCTTTGGCATCGCCGAGGAGCGGCATGTGCAGACATCGTTTCGCCGGAAGAATTTGCATCTACGCGTGACGCCGTGCGCCGCGGAACAAAAGCTCGCGATCCTCGCGAAGCGGCTCGCCAGCGCGAAGGTGCGGCCCGCCGTGGTGTATGTGACTTTCCAAAAAACGTCCGAGGACGTGGCGGCGCATCTCGCTTCGGCGGGACTCGCCGCGCGAGCCTATCACGCGGGAATGAGGGCCGAGGATCGCGACGCGACGCAGGAGGCGTTCATGCGCGGGGAGTGTGAGGTGATCGTGGCGACGATCGCTTTCGGCATGGGCATCGACAAAGCGGACATCCGCAGCGTCATCCATTTCAACCTGCCGAAGACGCTGGAAAACTATCAGCAGGAAATCGGGCGCGCGGGCCGTGACGGGCAACCTTCGCTCTGCGAACTGCTCGCCTGCGCCGACGACGCCGTGCCGCTGGAGAACTTCACCCTCGGCGACACGCCGGAGCCTGCCGCCGTCGAAGCGCTCGTGAGGAAAATGCTCGGCTCCGGCGAGGAGTTCGACGTGAGCCGCTACGATCTCAGCCAGGAGACGGACATCCGCCCGCTCGTCGTCGAGACGGTCATCACTTACCTCGAACTCGACGGCCTGCTCCGCCCCACGCGCGCCTTTTACGAGAGCACGCAAGTGCAGTTTTTGAAAAGCGAGAGCGCCATCCTCACCGGCCTCAACGACGACCGACGCCGCTTTCTCACCGCGCTCTTCGCCGCCGGCAAACGCGGCCCGAAATACCTCACTATCGAACTCGAAACCGCCGCGCTGCGGATCGGCGAACCGCGCGACCGCATCGTGAAAGCCCTCACCTGGTTGGAGGAAACCGGCGCCATCACCCAAAAGCCCGCCGGCCTGCGCCACGGCTACCGTCTCAGCCCCGAAGCCGCTGAGCGCGACCCCGCGCAAGTCGCCGCCGCCCTCGCCGAGCAATTCGCCCAGCGCGAAGAACGCGACTCCCAGCGCCTCGCGCAAATCCTCGAATTCGCCAGCGCCTCCGGCTGCATCACCCGCCGCCTCCTCGCCTACTTCGGCGAACCATTGGCCGAAGAAAACTGCGCCCACTGCCACTATTGCCGCACCGGCGAACCCGCATCTCCCATCACCCTCCCCGCCACCCCCATCCCGCCCTTCAACGAAGAAGCCGCCGAAGAAATCCGCGCCCTCATCTTCGAAGAACACCCGTCCCTCTCCACCCCACGCGCCGTGACGCGCTTCCTCTGCGGCCTCACCAGCCCCGCCACCACCCGCGCCAAACTCACCAAACGCCCCGAGTTCGCCCGCTACGCCACCGTCCCCTTCCGCCCCGTCCTCGCGCAGGTCGAGGCGTGCTGGGAAGACGCGGGCTGACAGCGGCAAAGCAAGCTCAGTGATGTCGCCGGCATGTGGCTGCACTGGACGATTGACGGATTCGCCACGCAGCGGAAAATGCACGCATGACCGTGACGCTCACCAAACGCACCGAGGAAATCGTTCAGGCGCAATTGAAGACCGGTCGATACGCCACGCCGGATGAAGTGGTCAATCGTCTGATCGAGAACGGGATTTCTGACGAAGCTTTGCAGGAGGAACCGCATGCCCCGGACAGCGCGGAGCTAAAGGCCTCGCTCCTCGCCGCCGTGAGCAAGCCGACGAGCCCGTATCGGAAAGGTGAATTCGTCGAACTCGCCCAGCGCGTGATCGCCGAAGATCGCCGCGCATGACTCTGCGCGTCGTCTATGCCGACGACTTCCCCGGCTGACGTAACGGAGCGAGCTTCGCTTAGTTCACCGCTTCCAGCGCCCGAGTTATCCGCCGGGCGATGCGCGGCCAGAGCGCCGACTTTGCAAGGTCGCATTCCCACACCCGTACCACACTCCAACCAGACTTCCGCAGAGCCAGAGTCACTACCCGGTCCCGCGATTTGTTTCGCGCTAACTTTGGTTCCCAATACTCAGCGTGCGATCTCGGCGTGTGTCCGTGGAGCGGGCAACCGTGCCAAAAACATCCATCCACAAAGACCGCGACCCGTTGCGTGCGGAAGAGAAAATCCGGCCTGCCGATCAATGCCTGCTTTCGCCGCCAGCCTGTGAATCCTTGCAAGCGGAGAAGCGCCACCATCCGAATTTCAGTTGTCATATTCCCGCCGCCGCGGATTCGCCCCATCAACGCGGAGCGCTGCGGAGATCCAAGAAAGTCAGCCACAAAGTGAGCTGCGCTGCTGAAGACTGTGTTGGTCGAAAACTTCGACAACAGGCTTTAGCAGCGACAGAGCGAGAGGCGGTGGCACGGCATTCCCTACAACACGGTATTTTGCGGCGAGCCCGCCGGGTACCTCGATCTGCGGCGGCAGACTCTGGATAGCAGCACATTGCCGCCAACTAAGGCGCCGGTTCACTTTGCCTTGTAACTCATACTTGTCTTTGCCTGCCGGGCGCATCGGCTTTCCGGCGGGATGCAGCGGAACATGGCTGGCGTGGGCAACAATTGTGAAGCTTGGTTCGTCCCAACTGCGTTTGCGATTCCGGGTGAGGTAATGGCCATGAAAATCTTTCCGCCACCGGTCGTCATCCGCACTTGGCTGAAGCTGGCTGAGGGTATCGCGGAGCGTCAGGAAATCGTTATCCGTGCCAGGCCCGTGCGCTGGCGCTGGAAATTCGTAACAGAAATCCTGGACACTACGATGCACACCGACGATGAAAACGCGTCTCCGTTGCTGGGGAACGCCGTAGTTTTCGGCGCACAACATTTCATAGTTCACCCGGAATCCATGTCGGCGAAAAACCGGCGAGTTGCCGCTTGAGAAACCAGCCATCTTCGGCAGATAGCATGCCGCGGACGTTCTCGACAAAAAGAAATTTTGGCTGCACTTGCCGCAACGCGCGGCGAAATTCGAGGTAAAGAAAGTTGCCCGGATTCTCACGCAGGTCGCGTTGCTGCTTCGTGTGTGGAGTTTTGCGTTTGGCCGCCTCGCTGAAGCCGGTACAGGGGTAACACCCGATCAAAATGTCCGCTTTTGGGAATTCTTCCATTTCCCGAATGTCGCCTTGGCGCGGTGATGCTGCAGAAATTTTTGGACCATGCCCGGAGATCCACGGTAGCGTTGGGCACCTCTTCTAGCGTGTTGTGGGCCTCGTCGAATTTGCTCAGATGTGATTGCGTAAGTCCAAGGAGAGTGTGGCCATGCCAAAACCATCATTGGCTTGCCACAATGGCTACAGCTTTACTTAGTTTGCTCTCGCTGAATCGCGCGATCAGCAGGGTAGCCGCATGCGAAGCTAGTGTCCCGCCACGGTCACTCTTCGTCCCTCAATAACCGATGAGAACAATCCCTTTGAGGGGTAGCGTCAGTCGGTTGCTAATGTAAAGCGTTTCTAGAAACGAGTGAACGCTCTGAAAGTCGTCGCCGCCCCGATAGTCATTTCGAACCGCCAGAACCAAGAATTCAACGCCGTGCATCATGCTCGCCTGAAAGACATCCTTTAGGAACTGGTAGTTGTCGACTGCACGCCCCGCCTCGACTTCGATCACGATTTTTCCATCCTTGCTCAACGCATCCGCATCGAAAGATTTGTCGATGTGGTTGTTGAGACCGAACAACACCGGCACGGGGATTTTTTCACCCTTGGACTTTCCCGTCTCGACCGTGAATCCCAGCGACTCAAATCGAGGGCGCAGAAATCGCAGAGCCCCGTCGCTGTTCAAAGTATTCTTTTGCGAACTGATTTCGTCGTGCGCTACCTCGAAACACTGCACCACCGCGCGAAGTTCTTCAGTGATTCCGACTGAACGAGGAAATAACTGGTATCGAAGGTTGGCTCGACCAATTTTGTCGCGGTGCTTACCGGGGAGATTATCATCAATGCGGGTCTTCGGCATGGCTCATTTGTACATCAGTGGTTGATTCGTTCGATGCGTGGTTAGCCTCTTCCGATAACTTCGCGCAGAGTCTTGCCTGTGCGGAAAGACTCGCGCGCCGCTTCGTTGCCAACCATGTGGGCCAACTCCTTCAAGTCGCCCGACTCCGCGACACGGGTCACATCATTGCTGTTTACCTTGAACAGCCATTCCACCAACTCGCGCAACTCCTCGCCCTTGAGCTTGCGCAAGTCCGTGGTGGTAGTGCCTTCGAGGCCGATAAAGTCCGCGATGGATTTATAGGAAGTGACGGCCGTGTAGAGCACGCTGAATGATGAGTCGCCTCGCTCATCGTCCTCACGAAGCTCCTTCAAGCCGTAAAAGTCGGCGTCTTCAACCTTTTCATAAACGGCGAGGCCAGTGAGCAGTTTGGCCACATAGTCGGGCCGCGTCCCAATGGTGCGCGCAAGCCGCCGCCGCCGCTCGCTTTCCGTGAGTTTCCGCAGTTGCGGATTTCCAGCGACCAACTGCTTTAGATATTTAGCCTTTTGCAGAGAGTTCCACGCTTTGATGCCGGTAACATGGCGGAAGCCTAGTTCGACCAGCACTTTTTTGCGATCGTAAACGATGAGACACGGAAGCGTTTTGAGTTTGTGATTTGCTTGGGCGGCCACCTCTTTCACTGACACTTTCTTGACCGGTGCGTCCTCCGGGTGATGGAGCAACCGGACCGCAGCCAGACGCCGGTTGCCTCCGACCACGACATACTTGCCCTTGGGGGCGCCATCCGCGGTGACGATCAGTGGTTCACCCGCGAAGTAGCCATGCTCCCCGATGGACTGCATCAACTCGACGACACTTGCCTTGTTTAACATCCACCGCAGCGCTGCATCCTCCTCACGCTTATCTTCGCTCCCCGGCAGGCGCGGGTTGTGCGGATCGAATGTCAGTTGGAGGTAATCGATTTCCTTGATCGCATGGTCGTCGATGCGACTCGTGTGTGGAGAGGATTTGGCGGGCATGGCTTCCCGAAGCATGGGCGAATAGAACTCGATTTGCGAATCGGAAATCCCGGACTTTCCCGACTTCCTCATGTGCTCTGGCGCAGTCTCCTAATCCTCCGACTCGTCGTCCGCGTGTTTGTTCGCCGCGAGGATGGCGGCGAGTGGGTCTGGTGAGGTGAGAATTTCTTCCGGCAGATCGAAGAGTCGTTGCAGGGCGCGGTGATGCTCGGAGGTGGCCTCGGGCTGGGGGGTGGCGGTGCGGGCGAGGTGCTCGTGCCAGCGTTGTACGTCGTGGTAGAGGCTCTGGTAATGGCGGCGCCAGCGGGCGGCTTCCCGCTGGGCTTCGTCGAGCCAGCCGATGAGGTCGAGGCGGTCGGTGGCGGCGAGACGCGCTTCGGCTTTCGCAAAATCCTGTTCCACGCCGGCGAGCACGGAATGCCAGATGACGAGATAGACCGGGGACTCGGACGGCTGCTGACCGGATTTGTGGCAGGCATCGCACCAGAGGGTTTCCTTGACGATGCCTGTCAGCACTGCGCTTCCGGTGAGCACGGAGCCGATTTTGTAGTGTGCCATGATCGAGTCGAACTCCTTCGTTTGCAGACTACCGATTTGCGCGCCGCAGGTCGGGCAGAGCAGCGGGGTTTTGACGTGGATGGTGTCGAACATTCCCATGCGCGCATGATGGGCGGCGGGCGCGGGAAGGCAAGGGAGCGGGCGTTTCGCGAAAGGCGAGCCAAGTGCGCGGCAGTCCGGGGAGCGCCCATCCTTGAACGGGTCGGGCGACGATCGGCGCCGGACAGCGGTGAAATTTTTGCGAACCAGAAATCCGCAACGCTGCGCGATGATGAGATCGACTTTCACGACGCGATAGTTTGTCCGCGATGGCGAAATTTCGCCCCGCGGCAAACTTCCGCTTTCACGCGCCGTCCCATTCATGCCAGCGTCGGAACCATGCCCGCCCGCCGCACCAAGCCAGCGATCCCGCACGTCGCCCCCGAGTCGTGGTCCGAATTGTATCGGCTGGCTGATGAGCTGCGCGGGCTCGAGCTGTGGGACTGCATGGGCGATGCGGAACTGCTCGGCGTGGACGATCCACACACGGGCGAGCCGATGCTCGGCGCGGTGATGGGGATCGCGGGGCAGCTCTTCGGCCTGGCGATTTATCACGGCGAAGGCGGACGCCGCTCGGTTTTGCAGGCGGCCTTGGGCGATCTCGACGAGCCGCCGGTCGGGGACTTTCATCGGGTCGGGGTGTTGAAAATCGAGTTCGTGCCGAAGACCGAACTGCGCCCGGAGGAAAAGCGCCGCGTGAAAGATCTCGGCTTCCAGCCCGCGAAGGCGCGCCCGCTGTGGTGGCCGACGTTCCAAAGCATGAGGCCCGGCTACGTACCGTGGCATCTCGATCAAGACGACGCCGATCTGCTGCTCCACGTCCTCCCGCGGATGATCGCGCTCGGCGCGTGCGTGAAGCCGATCTTCGATGAAGACGATCCGCTCATGCACGACGGCTTCGCTTTCTGGCCAAAGGGGCGCGCGCCCGGCGAGCCGCTGCGTCTCGATGAAGTCGATTGGCGGCGGCTCCCGCTCCCGCCGGACCCGGAGCCCGTTCTTTTCGCGGCGGATGAACCGACCACGGCGCGCCTCGCCCACCTGCCGCAGGAGGCGGGACTGGTGCTGGAGGTGGATGCCTTCGCGGGGTTCGGCGCCATCGGCGATGGACCGCGTCCGTGGTTCACGAAGATGGGCCTCGCCGCCGATGCGCACAGCGGCTTGATCGCCGGGATGGTGATGGGTGAGAATCCGCAAGAGCCGCTCGAGACGATCGCCGGGCGGGCGCTCGTCCACGGTCTGACTTCGATCCGCATGCGGCCGGCGCGCGTGTGGGTCGGCGATGCGGGAATCCTCCGGGCAATCGAGCCATTCGCGCGGCGGCTCGGCATCCGTGTCGAACTGCGGCGTGAGTTGCCGATGATCGAGGAAGCGCGGGCTGAGATGCCGGATAAATTCGGCGTCAGGCAACCCGGGGGCTACTGAGACATCAGGCGCGGGGAGGGCGCTCTACTGAGGCGGATTTGCGGTTTGCAGCATTGCCGTCGGTCTCCTTTTCGCGGCAGCATTCTCCCGATGAAAAATGCGACTCGCGCGAAGAAATCGAAGTCCACGGCGCAGGAGGAAATCGAACTCCCACCGGCGCATGACTGGCGGACGACGGATGCCGATGAGGTGAACCGCCGGCGGGCGCGGGCGCGGGACGAGGCGTTCGAGATCCGCAATCTCGAGGCGCGGTTTCCGGTGTTCTCGAACTTCGCGGTGCAGTCGCCGAGCGGGATGCGTTACGCGGTCGAGGTGCGCGATGTGCAGACGCGGCAGTTTGCCTGCGAATGCATGGATTTCCGCAAGAGCGGGCTGGGCGTCTGCAAACACGTCGAGGCAGTGCTGCTGCATCTCGAAGGGCGCTACCGGCGGCTACTGGCAGCGGCGGCGAAAGACGGCTCGCCGCGCATCGACGTGCTGCCGGATGCGGCGGCGGATTCGCTGCGCGTGACGGGGAATGTGGCGCGGCTGCCGCGGAGCGTGCGCGCGTGGTTTGACGATGCGGGACTTTTGCGGACGGCGGATGTGGAGCCGGCGATCGAGGCATTGGAAAGACTGCGCGCGGCGGACCTGCCGGAGGTGCGCGTGTCGCAGGAAGTCGGGCCGTGGCTGGAGGCGCGGCGCCGTCTCGCGGAACGCGCGGAACTGCGGCACGAATACGAGCAGCGTGTCCACCGCGGCGAGTGGCCGGCGCACGAGACGAAGGTGCCGCTCTTCCCGTATCAGCGCGAAGGGATGCTGCATCTCGCCTTCACCGAGCGCGCGCTGCTGGCCGATGAAATGGGCCTCGGCAAGACGATCCAGGCCATCGCCGCGTGCGCGCTTTTGCGCCGGCTCGGAAAAGCGGAGCGGGTGCTGGTGGTCACGCCCGCGTCGCTGAAAGGCGAGTGGGAGGAGCAGATTCGCGCGTTCACGGTCCTGCCGTGCCGGCTTGTTTTCGGCAAGCGCGCGGACCGGCACGCGCACTACGATGCGCGCACCTTTTTCACCCTCGTGAACTACGAGCAGATGCTCGCCGACGCGCTCGAGGTGAACGCCCGCTTCGCGCCCGATGTGGTCATTCTCGACGAGGCGCAGCGCATCAAAAACTGGAGCACGAAGACCGCGCAGGCCATCAAACGGCTCGCCAGCCGTTACGCCTTCGTGCTTACCGGCACGCCGATCGAGAACCGCATCGACGAGCTGTATTCGCTCATGGATTTCCTCGATCCGCGCGCGCTCGGGCCGCTCTTCCGCTTCAACCGCGACTTCTACGAATTCGACGAACGCGGCCGCCCGAGCGGCTATCGCAATCTCGCGCAGCTCCACGCGCGCGTGACGCCCTATATGATGCGGCGGCGCAAGGCCGACGTGGAAACGGAGCTGCCGCGCCGCACCGATCATGTGCGCTTCGTGCCGCTCGCGCCGCCGCAGCGCGTCCACTACGAGGAGCACCAGCAGATCGTCGCGCAACTCTCCGCCAAGGCCGCGCGCCGTCCGCTCACCAAGCAGGAGCAGGACAAGCTCATGCGCGAACTCGCGATGATGCGCATGGTCTGCGACACGAACCACATCCTCGACGCGAAGGATCGCGAGTGCCCGAAGCTCGCGGAGATCGAAAGCATCCTCGTCGAATGCCGCGACAACGCGGGCGTGAAGGTCATCGTCTTTTCCGAATGGGAGCGGATGCTCGGGCTTGTGCGCGGCGTCTGCCAGCGGCTCAAGCTCGGCCATGCGTGGCACACCGGTTCCGTGCCGCAGCAGCGGCGGCGCGCGGAGATTCGCGCCTTCAAGGAGGACGCGGACTGCCGCGTCTTTCTGAGCACCGACAGCGGCGCGGCGGGGCTGAATCTGCAAAGCGCGAGCGTGGTGGTGAATTGCGATCTGCCGTGGAATCCCGCGAAGCTCGAACAGCGCATCGCCCGCGCGTGGCGCAAACATCAGACGCGCGCGGTGACGGTCATCAATCTCGTGGCGGAAAACACCATCGAGCACCGGATGCTCGAAACACTTTCGCAGAAGCAGGCGCTCGCCGACGGAGTGCTCGACCGCACCGGCGACCTCGACGCCATCAAGCTCCGCAGCGGCAGCCAGCAATTCCTCGCGAAGCTGAACCAGCTCACGTCCGCCGCGCACGCCAGCCCCGCGCCGCCGCTGCGCGCGCTGCCTGTGGATCGTCTGCGCGGCTTCGCCGAAGCCGCGCGCGAGCAGCTCGGCGCGACGCTCGTGACGTGCGAAGAACGCTACCCGCGCGACGGCGCTCACAGCGTCCTGCTCGTCGTCGTGGAAAATTCCGCCGCCGCGCATCGTCCGCGCCTGGAAACCCTGCACGCGGAATACTTCGCTGATCGCGACCCGCTCGCGCCCGTGCAACTCGAAGTGCTCGACCGCGCCACGCACGAAGCCATCGAACGCCTCATCGCCGCCGGCCTGATCGCGCCCGTCACGCGCGCCGCGCGCCCGCTTTTTCCCGTGCCCGAATCCGCACCGCCGCTCACCGCCGACGAACTGGCCCGGGCCAAAGCTGCCCGCGAAATCGCCGCGCGGAAATTGAAGATGGCCGCGCTGCTCTTCGGCGGCGGCCTCGGCGAAGAAGCGCGTCCGCCCTTGCTCGAAGCCATCCTCGCCGCTGCCCGCGCGCTCGCCATCGAAGGGCGCCTCCCCGAACCCTCGACGCTCGAAGACGCGGTCACGCCTCCATTTTCCGCAGCGTTTCGTAAGCACGCCAGGCCACTACGCAGCTTCCACGAAGATTCCGGCGGCGACCTGCGCGCGGCGATCGATGCCGTGGGCGAGCTGGTGCATTGACGCACACGCTCCTCGGAACGGGAACGTTCGCCGGCAAACTCGGGTCGCTCCACGAGACCTGAATGGAACGTTTAGCCTTCGGTTTGATCCTTCCCTCATGAACACGGAATCGGGCACTCCGCCGCGGCCCAAGAGCTGGACCGCAAGCGCTGCGGCTGCCCACGAGGTCCGGCGCGCAGTCGCCGCGCAGATCGAGCAGCAGCGGCTCTGGCACGCCCGCGAGCCAGAGGCGGCCGGTCAGCGGCCGCGGGTACGGTTGTCGATTTCGCCGCGGAGGATGTGTTCGTGGATGCGCCAAGCCATGAGGGGACTTTGCGGAAAAACCTGGAGGATGAAAATGGAGAAGGTGTAAGCCCGATTTTCCAAAGTCGCCCTGGGCCGTCCGTCTCGAAATTGGGATGTCGAGCTACGTCTCCCGCAGCGCCGCGGCGATGGGGAGGCGGGCGGCGCGGATGGCGGGGAAGAGGCCGCCGAGGAGGCCGAGGACGGTGGCCCAGACGATGGCGGTGACGAGCAGGGCGGGGGTGACGGCGAAGGCAAAGGTGACCTGGCTGAAGGTCTGCCAGTTGATGGTCGAGGCCTGGTAGCCGTCGAAGGCGAACCACGCGGCGGCGGCGCCGAGTACGCCGCCGAGGAGGGCGATGGCCACGGATTCCGCGAGCACGGAGGTGACGATGGGGCCGGTGCCGAAGCCAAGGGCGCGCAGGGTGGCGATCTCGCGGGTGCGGGCGGAGACGGCGCCATACATCGTATTCAGCGCGGCGAAGAGCGCGCCGACCGCCATCATCGCGGCGATGGCGACGCCGATCTTTTCGATAAACTCCGTCATCAGCGTCGATTGCTCGGCAAAGAATTCGTCGAGCGTGACGACCTTGACCTTGAGTTGCGGATTGGTGGTCAGCGCGTCTTTGAACTGGCTGAACGACGACGGGCTGTTGAGCCGCGCATAGACGGACTGGAAGCCTTCGCGATTGTAGGCGGGTTGGAGGACATCGGCGTCGCACCAGATTTCCGATTCGGCGGAGCCGCCGCCCGCGCTGAAGATGCCGACGATCAGCCAGCGGTTCGCGCCGATCTTGATTTCGCGGCCGAGATCGAGTCCGCCAAAGGCGCGCGCGGCGCCGGAGCCGACGATGATCTCGTTTTTGCCGGTGGCAAATTTCCGACCCTGCACGAGTTGGACGTTGCCGCGCACGTCGAAGCTCGAGGCGCTCACGCCGCGGAGGGGGACGTTGGCGGGAGTGCCGGTGGAGCGCTTGGGCAGATCGACGATGACGAAGAGTTCCGCCGACGTGAGCGGCCCTGCGGCACCACGGGCCAATCCCGGCGCGTCGCTGATCAGGCGCGTGTCCTCGCGGGTCAGGCCGCTGTTCATTTCATTGTCCGCACCGCTGCGCAACACGAGGGCCACGTCCTTCGATCCGCTGGACGTGAGCGCCCGCCGGAACCCCGCCGCAATCGCCAGCACGCCGACGAGCACGAGCACGACGCCCGCGATGCCCACCGCGGCGGTGAGGGCCGAGCCTTTGCGCTCGGGAATCGTGCGCAGGTTGTAAAGAACGACGGCGAAGATTTGCGAGAGCCAGTTCATGAAAATGGTGGGTGAAAGCTCAGCCGAGTTTGCGCAGGGCGACGGCGATCTGGAGGCGCATGGCGTAAAACGCGGGGACGGCGCCGGCGCTGAGTCCGAGCGCAACGGCAAAGACAACGCCGAGGACGAGGTCGCGGTGCGGGATGAGGAAGACGGGGAGCATCTGCGGGACTGGGCTGCCGCCGAGGGTGATAAGCCACGCCAGGCCCAGGCCGGCCAGACCGCCGAGCAGCGCGATGACGCACGACTCGAGGAGGACGAGGATGAGCACGAGACCATTGGGATAGCCCATCGCTTTGAGCACGCCGATCTCCTCGGTGCGCTCGCGGACGGACTGGCTCATGGTGTTGCCGACGACGAGGAGGATGGTGAAAAAGACGGCGCTGACCACGCCCGCGACGATCGCTCCGATATCGCCGACCTGTGAGGCGAAGCCGGCGGCGAACGCGCCCTCGGGCTCGGCCTTGGTTTCGTGCGGCGAGTTGGCGAACTGCTCGTCGATGCGCGCGGCCACCTCCGCGGCCTGCCCGGCGTCTTTCACGCGGACACCGAACCACCCGATCGTGCCTTTGCGCTCCTGTCGCGCTTCCTCGAAGTAATCGTAACGGAAAATGACCGCCGTCTCGTCGGCACCTTTTTTGCCCGCGGTGTAGGTGCCGACGATCTCGAATTCCCACGCCGCCTGCCCCGCGGGCTGGCCCCAGATGGGCGAGGTGAAGGGAATGCGATCGCCGATTTTCCAGCCTTCCTTTTTGGCCATCCGGTCAAAGGTCGTCTTGCCGACGACGGCTCCAGTGCGCGTCTGCTTCCACTTCGCCAGCACGTCGGGCGCGACGACGACCTCGGGATACATGCCGAGGTACTTGTCGGGATCGGTGGGGAAGGTCGGGATGAAGTTTTTCGGATCCTTGTAGATGCCGCCGAACCACGTCAGCGCCGCCACGGCATCGACGCCGGGGAGGGCCTCGATTTTCGCCTCGTAGCTCTGCGGGAGCGGCTGGATGAGCGAGACCTTGTGCCGCACGATGAGACGGTCTGCGCCGGCAATGTTGACGCCGCCCAGAAAGGCTTCCTTGATCGCGCAGAGGAAACCAAAGAGGAGAAACGCGACGAAGATCGAGAGCAGCGTGAGCGTGGTCCGCAGCTTCTTGCGCTTCAGATTGCTGAAGACGAGGGCGAGGAACTTCATGCCGGCGCTTCGGTCGAAAGCTGGCCCTTGTCGAGATACACGGTGTGGCTGGCGCGGGCAGAGGCATGCGGGTCGTGCGTAACCATGACGATGGTCTTGCCGTGCTCGCGGTTCAGCGCCTGGAGCAGGCTGAGAATCTCGTCGCCGGACTTGCGGTCGAGGTCGCCGGTCGGTTCGTCGCAGAGGAGCAGCGTGGGATCGGAAACGATGGCGCGGGCGATGCCGACGCGCTGCTGCTCGCCGCCGGAAAGCGTGCGGGGGTAGTGGGTCAGCCGATGCGAAAGGCCCACGATGCCGAGGGCGGTTTCGACATGTTTTTTGCGTTCGCTTTTGGAAAGATGGGTGAGCAGCAGCGGCAGTTCGACATTGCGCGCGGCGTTGAGCGCCGGCATCAGATTGTAGAACTGGAAGACGAAGCCGACTTGCCGCGCGCGCCACGCGGCGAGCTGGCGGTCGTTGAGGGAATCGATGCGGTCGTCGCCAATCTGCACGGAGCCCTGGTCCGCGCGGTCGAGGCCGCCGATGAGATTGAGAAGCGTGGATTTACCCGAGCCGGACGGTCCCATGAGTGCGAGAAAATCGCCGGCCTTCACTTCGAGATCGAGCTGGAAGAGGACATGGATTTCCTCCGAGCCGCGGCGAAAAGTGCGGCTCACGTTTTTGATCTGAATCAGCGGTGGGGCTTCGGTGCTCATGGGTTTTTCTCGGAAATCTTCACGCCATCGGCCAAGCCGGACGGCGGATTGACGACCACCTTTTCGCCGCCGCTCAGCCCGGCGGCAATCGTGGATTCGTCGCCGCTGGTTTGGGCGACCGTCACGGCGCGACGCTCGACGCGCCCGTCGCGCACGACCCAGACGAGATCGCGGTTGTCGCTGTTTTGAATCGCGGCCTTCGGCACGGTCACGCTGCTGCTGGTAGCCGGCGCGGCCTGGTCGCCGGGCGCGCTTTGAAACGCCACCTTCACGCCCATGTCCGGCAGGATGCGCTCGTCGAGCTGATCGAAACCCACACGCACTTTCACCGTGGCCTTCTGCCGATCCGCCGTGGGGATGATGGCGATGACTTTCCCCGGAATCCGCCAGTTCGCGTAAGCATCGAGGGTCGCTTCGACCGGCTGCTTCGGCTGGATGCGATTGATGAAGCTCTCGTTCACGTCCACCTCGATCTCGAGGGACTTCATATCGACGATCGTGCAAATGCCCGTGCGCGTGAAACCGCCGACCGACATTGGCGAAATCATCTCGCCCGGCTGCGCGTTTTTCGAGGTGACGACGCCGCCGAACGGCGCGCGGATGGTGTTGTCGTCGAGCTGCTGCTGCCATTGCTCCACCTCGCGTTCGCGGATAGCGATTTCCGAAGTCTGCCGGGTGAGCCGCGCCTCCAGCGTTCGCGATTCCATCTCCGCTCTGCGCACGTCAGAATCGCTCACGATCTTGGTCTTCGCGAGATCGGTGAAACGCTTCAACTCCCGTTGGGCAAACGCGAGATTCGGCTTCGTTTCCTCCACCGAAGACCGCGCCGCCGCCGCCTGCGCCTCCGCGAGCCGCATGCTCGCCTCGACATTGGACGCGTCCAGCCGCGCGAGGACCTGTCCCTCCTCGACCTTCATTCCCTCCTCGACGGAAATCTGGACGACCTTGCCCGTGACCTTCGACGAAACCGTCGCCGCCCGCCGCGCGGTCACGTAGCCCGAGGCGTTGAGCAGCGTCTTCGATGTCCCACTGGCCGACTGCGCGCGCGCCACCGCCGTCTGCACGGGCATCGCTTTCGGGCGATTCAGCCACCACAAAAGTCCCGCTCCCAAAACGACAGCAGCGATCAACGCCGGAACCATCCACGAAGGCTGCGGTCGCACCGCAGGATTGCGGCGTTCGATGCGCAGACCGTCGAGCGTGGGTTTTTCGGGATTCATGCGAGCCTGTGATGCCGCGCGAAGATTGTCATTGTCTCCCGTGCTGACAAGCGCGGCGCGTTAGAAAAGCCGCAGCGTCGTCACAGCGATGCAGCCGGTGAAGCAGGTGTCCACATCGGAGCCTGGCGTCCGTTGGCGGGAGTTGTAAATGCCGTCGTAGAAGTGGTGGCCGTTGGCTTCGTGGCGATAGCTGAGCGGGAGCGGATGCGGATCGAGCGGGCAGAAGACGATCCCGGGCTCCGGCGCGTCGGCGGCGAGATGCGGGAGGTTCACGTTGTAGAAAAGGCCGGGCTCGATCTGGCGCGCGAGCAGGTCGGCGAGGACTCGGGCGACCCAGCGGGTGGCACGGGGCCAGTCGAGGTCGGTGTCGTCGCGGAGGTATTGTGAGAAGGCGATGCCGGGCCAGCCGTGGAGCACGGCTTCGCGGACCGCGGCGACGGTCCCGGAGTAGTAAACGTCGGCACCGAGATTGCCGCCGTGGTTGATGCCGCTGAGCACCCAGTTCGCGTCCGGCGCGACGCGGAGCAGACCGAGCCTCGCGCAATCGGCGGGGGTGCCGTGGACGGCGAAGCGATCGGTGCCGCGCGGTTCGAGACGCACCCCCTTTTCCCAAGTAATCATGTGACTGACGCCGGATTGCGGCCCGGCGGGCGCGACGACGACGGGTTCGCCAAAATCGCGCGCCGCGGAGAGCAGGGCCGCGAGGCCGGGGGCGTCGATGCCGTCGTCGTTGCTGAGGAGGAATTTCATCGGCGCAAGTTAGCGGATCGGACGCGGAGGGAAAGGCACCGACAGAAGGCGACGACTGGGCGGAGGAGCGCGAAGATCGCGGGGAATTTCGCGGGGCCGACGACAACAGAGGCGCCCGCGCCCCGCCAATCGCACGTTTTCTGACCGAGCGGCAGCTTTGTCCGGCACGGGGCTTGCGGCAAAGGTGCGGGATGAAACTCCTCCCGATCTGCATCTCGCTCGCGCTCGCCGTGGCGGCGCTTGCGGGGCCTCGGATCAATCACGAGGGACGCATCCTCGGGCCGACGCGAATCGTGACGCAGCCGATCCTTTTCAATACACCGGAGGCCGATGCGGTGGTCGCGGCGATGCAGATCATGCCGGTGACAAGCGCGTGGAATGAGGATGTCTCGCGGTTGCCGCTGCTGGCGAATTCCGATGCGATGATCGCGCAGATCACCGCCGACCTCGCGTCGAACCGGCGGACGCTGCGCCCGTTCTACGAGATGAACTACGTGCTCGTGCCGGACGCGCAGCCGGTGCAGTCGATCCGCTTTTTCAACTACCCCGGCGAGTCCGATCTCAACGGCGGCACCTCGCCGAACGGGCTCTACCCGATCCCGGCGAACCTGCCCGTGGAGACGTGGCCGCGCGAGACCGGCGCCCTCACGCTCGCGCAGTGGCAGCAGGACGTGAACAACACCGGCGGCGACCGCCACGCGATCATCGTGCAGCCGGGCTCGGGTGTGCTTTGGGAGACTTGGCTCGCGCGGCTGGTGAGCGGCGCGTGGCAGGCGTCGAACGGCGCGAAATTCGATCTCGTGACGAACACGCTCCGCCCCGCCGGTTGGACGAGTGGCGACGCCGCGGGGCTGCCGATGTTTCCCGCGCTGGTCCGCTACGACGAATGCCAGCGCGGCATGGTCGAGCACGCCGTGCGGCTCGTGGTGAAACGCTCGCGCCTTGGCCCGATCTATCCGGCCACGCACGCGGCGTCGGTCGGCGGCCTCACCGATCCGAACATCCCGGCGATGGGTCAGCGGCTGCGGTTGAAAGCGGCCTTCGTCGTCCCGGCGACCTGGACCACCGCGGAGAAAGCGGTCTGCCTTGCGCTGAAAAAATATGGCGGCCTCGTTGCGGACAATGGCGGCTTCTTTTCCTTCTCCGTCTGCCCGGACGACCGTTTCGCGGCAAACGCTTTCGACCATCTCTCGACCATCGCGATCAGCAGTTTCGAAGTCGTGCAATCCACCGGCCCTACCGGCGGCCCGCGTTCGCCCGGCGCACCGACGGCGAGCGCAGGCTCCGATCAGTTCATCGCGCCCGGAACCACCGTTGCGCTGCCCGGCGTCGTCACCTCGCCGAGCGGTCCCGCCACCGTCCTGTGGAAAGTGCTCTCCGGCCCCGGTGCGGTCACTTTCGCGAACAGCGCGCAAGCTGCCACCACCGCCACTTTCACCAAGCCCGGCACCTACATCCTGCGGCTCAGCGCGGACGACGGCGTGCATGCCGTGGCCTACGACGCCATCACCGTCACCGTCGCGCTCAACGTCCAGCCCGTGCGCAGTGGCGCGGATTTCTTCGTCCGCTTCCCCAGCCTTGTCGGGCAAGACTATCGCGTGGAGCGCAGCCCCGACCTTTCACCCACCGCTTGGGCGATCCTTGCCGACAATCTCCCCGGCACGGGCGGCACGCTCCAAGTCCCCGATCCCGGCGCGCTCGCGCTCCCGCAGAGATTCTATCGCGTGGCGGTATTACCGTGAGATGCCTTCGCCGGCGCCGGGATGGGTCATGCGCCACGGCATTCCACTCGCACTTCCGAACTGGAAATTACTTTTGGCAATCGCTCTATTATCCGCCATCGCCGTGAGGGCGGCGGCCTTTCGTATCGACGCATCCATTTGAAAATGCTCGGTTTCTTCCGTGGACTACGCGCACTCCTCCTTGCTTCTGAAACACCCGGCAGCCCGCCTGCTGCGGGCTGATCAAGCGGCGTTTGCGCTCGCGTTTTTGCACACGGCTTTCAAGGAAAGCGGGCAGACAGCGGTGGCGGAGGAGTTGTTGAAAACGCGACTGGAGCGATGGCTGGCGGAGCGCCGCAATGAGGAAACTTTCAAGTGGGAAGGCTCGGCGCGTGAGCGCCTCGACGAATGGTGCGCCGAGGAACGGGCGTGGATACGGAAGGTGTATTCGGGCGGCGGACTGGAGCCAGCTTTCGAGCTGACTTCGGCGACGGAGAAGGCGCTGGCCTGGATGGAGTCGTTGCGCGGGCAGGCCTTCGTCGGCACGGAATCGCGGCTGGAGGGAATCTTTCG
Source organism: Chthoniobacterales bacterium (assembly GCA_038318725.1). GTDB lineage: Bacteria > Verrucomicrobiota > Verrucomicrobiia > Chthoniobacterales > Chthoniobacteraceae > Chthoniobacter. The sequence continues at coordinate 26,088 of JBBQCM010000009.1, read as the reverse complement.
CGAGCTGGATGAATTGCTGCGCCAGACTTCCGATGACCCCGAGGCGCGGCTGGAATATCTTCGCGCGGAGCGGGCGAAGCTCGACGACGAAATCGCCCGCATCGCCGCGGGCGGCAAGCCGCAGACCTTCGAGCCGTGGCAGGTGAATGAACGCTACGCACGCGTGCTGGAGGATGCGCGCACGCTGGTCAGCGACTTCCGGCAGGTGGAGGAAAACTTTCGCCGTCTCGCGCAGGAAGTTGTGGAGCGACAGACGGTGGATGGGAGCACCAAGGGCGAGATCGTGGGACGCGTGCTGGATTCGCATGACAGCGTGCGCGAGTCGCCGCAGGGGCGCAGTTTTTATGGGTTCGTCCGGCTGCTGCTCGATCCGGTGCGGCGGGAGCAATTCGAGGAACAGGTCGAACGTGCGCTGCAAATTTCCACGCTCGCGCCCGAGCTGCGCGACGATCCGCTGCTGCGCCGGCTTTTCCCAAGACTGCGCGCGGAGCAGGAAAAAGTGGGCACCTCCACGCAACGGCTCACGGCGAATCTGCGCCGGGCGCTGGAGACAGCGCGACTCGCCGAGCGTCGGCGCGTGCGCGAGCTGGTGGGCGAAATCCTGACGCTCGCGCTGCGCGTGAAGGACAGTCCGCCGCCCCGCGCGGATTTTTTCGACGTGGAAGAAATGCCGGAAGTCTGGCCCGGCCTCTCACGTCCGCTGTGGGACGAGGGCAGCGCGATCGTGCTCGATGCGGGTCTTAGCGCGGCTCCGGCGGATGCGGACATGGCGGACTTCGCGCGGCTGAGTGGGCTGCCGCTGCTCGCGCTGGAGACGATGCGCGAAAATGTGGAGGCGTGTCTTGCCGGCCGCGATTTCGTTTTGCTCACGGAAGTGCTGGAGCGTTTCCCCGCGACGCAGGGCGTGCTGGAAGTGCTCGGCTACCTCATCCTCGCCGCGCATCCGCCACACTACCACGCGCCCGGCCAGCACGACGACATCGACCTCGGCGACGGCACGCGCTGGCGCTTCCCGCGCGTGTTGTTTTGCCGCGCCGTCGAGACGCCCATTGCCGCATGACCGACTCGGACGAAGCCCCGCTGCAATTTCCGCCGTCCGCTTTTGTGAAAGCGCATCTGCTCGGCGAGCCGCTGTATCTCGAAGACGGTGCGCTCTGGGAAACGCTGCTGCGCGACGAGTTGGAAATCGCCGCGTATTTTCAGCAGATCGGCATGGAGCTGGTCGTGGACGCGCCAGAAGGTTTCGCCTTTCTCCGCCAGCTCGAACCGCGCGCCGACGAGCGCGTGCCGCGCCTCATCCAGCGGCGCAAGCTGACCTACGACGCCACGCTCCTGCTCGTGTGTCTGCGCGATGAACTGAATCGTTTCGACACGCAGACCGCCGATCAGGCGACGCTCCGCCGCACACGCCGCGAACTGCACGAACTCGTCGGCGGTTTTCTGCGCGAGTCGAACAACCAGGTGCGCGATTTGAAAGCGGTGGATGCCGCTATTGAGCAGCTTCGCGCGCTAGGTTTTATCAAGGCTGCGGGCTCGCAGGCACCGGATACTTTCGAGGTGCGGCGGATCATCAAGGCGCGCTTTGGCGCGGGGGAACTCCAGACCGTGAAAGAACGGCTGACACGTTATGCCGAGCCGGGAGTTTGATTTCAGCACGAACGGATCGGCACCGGGCGGCTGGCGCCTGCACCGGCTGGAGATGGCGAATTGGGGCACCTTCGGCGAAGGCCACGTCCACAGCCTCGCGCCCGAGGGCGGCTGGACGCTGCTCGTGGGTGAAAACGGTAGCGGCAAATCCACCGCCGTGGATGCGCTCCGCACGCTGCTCGCGCCGCGCGTGTCGCTGCAAAACAGTTTCAACGACGCGGCAGGCGGGCAGAAAAAGAAAGATCGCACGCTCCCGACATACATCCGCGGCGCGTGGGCGGCGCAGCGCGAAGACGACGACGCGCAGACCGAGTCGAAGTTTTTGCGGAAGGAGGAAACGCCTTCGTATCTGCTCGCCGTCTTCCGCAACGAGCGCCAGCAGGCTGCGCTGACGCTCGCGCAAATCCTGTGGGTTGCGAACGGCAAGGACGAGACACGGTATCTCGTGGGCGCGGGTGAATTCGGGATCGCGGAGCATTTGCAGGGACTCGAATCGGGGCGCGGGCTGACGAAGGAATTGCAGCGGCGCGGCTTCGACGTGCGCGAAAGTTACAAGGCGTATCGCGAGGATTTCTGCACGCGCATGGGCATCCCCGGTGAAGGCGCTCTGGAGATTTTCAATCAGGCCATCGGCGTGAAAGAGGTGTCGGACGTGAGCGTTTTTCTCCGGCGAAATCTGCTCACGCCGGGCGGCTCGCAGGAGTTCATCACAAAGCAGGTCGTCCCACGTTTCAGCGATTTGGAGAGCTGCTGGAACGACATCGAGAAGGCTGAAAATCAAATCGCGATGCTCGAACCCGTCGCCACCGCGCACGTCGAAGTTTCCGCGCTGGAGGAAAAGCGCGACGCGCTCATCGTCTTGCAGAAGGCGCTGCCGCACTACTATCTCCAGCGCCACGCGGAATTGCTGCGCGCGCATCTCGATCACTGCGCGCTGGAGCTTGGTGTGGCGAAGGCGGCGCTCGCGGAGTTGGAGACGCGGCGCGGGGCAGCGGATGATCGGTATAAGGCTGCTCTCTTAGCACTCAGCCAAGACAAGTCGGAGCAATTGATTCGTGAGTTGGAGTTGGAGATGAAAGAAGTGAAGCAGCGGGCGATTGAGCGGGAGAAGAACCACAACCAACTCGATGCGCTACTTCGCGCGGAGGAACTCGGCTCCGTGCCCGTGAGCGAGCAGGCGTTCGTCGCCATGCGGGAGCAATTTGCTTCGCGGCTCGGTGAGTTGGAAAAATCGGAGGAAGCGGCGAACGCTTGGGCAAACGGCGAGGGCGTGAAGGCCAAGACATTGGAGACGGAAATCGCGGGGTTGCGCGCGGAGTTGGATTCGCTTCGCGGGCGGCAGGCTTTGATTCCCGGCTATCTCCAGCACATCCGCAGCGCGCTGAGCACGGCGACGGGCGTGGCCGTGGAGGAGTTGCCTTTCGCAGGCGAGTTGATGGAAGTGAAGCCGGAATTTTCCGAGGAATGGAGCGGCGTGATCGAGCGGCTGCTGCACAATTTCGGCGTCTCGCTGCTCGTGCCCGAGCGGCATTACCAGCGTGTCGCAGGCTGGGTGAACGGGCGGCGGCTGACGAACGCGGCGGGCGATGGCGTCCGTCTGCTCTTTCAGCGTGTGCCGCAGGAAGCTCCGCGCGTCACCGCCGCGGCGGATGCGCGGGCCGTGGCGGGTCGGCTCAATTTCCGCGACGAACTTCCGCTCGCCCGCTGGGTCGCGGGCGAGGTGCAGGCGAGCTTTTCGCACACCTGCTGCCGCGATGTGGCGGAGCTGGAGCGCGAGCGATTCGGCGTGACGAAAGACGGCCTCATCCGCAACGGCACGCGCCATGCGAAGGACGACCGCCGCGCGCTCGGCTCGCGCCGCGACTACGTGCTCGGCTGGTCTCCGGAGAGGAAAATCCAGGCGCTCGAAAAGCAATTCGCCGAGGACACGAAGGCGATGGCGAAAGCCGTCGGTGCAGAAAAGGCGGCGAGAAAAGAGGCTACTGTTTTCCAACAACGCGCGCGACTGATCGAGGCGACCGACGCGCTGGCGGGATTTGCGGCAATCGATTTTTCTACTGAGCAGACACGGCAGACGGAATTGGCGAAGCAGCGGACGGAACTGGAGAAAACGTCAAAGAAACGGGACGTGCTGAAACGGCAAACCCAAGAAGCCGAGAAGGCGTTGGAGGATTTGAACCTCGAATGGAAGACCTTGGTCGTGGCCGAGAGTCAGAAGACGGAACAACTCCTAGAGTTTCGCCCAAAGCTCGACGCGCTCGAGGAGAAGCTTGCCCGCGAAGAGCCGCGCGATTTTACCGACCTCGCGCCCGCCTACATCGAAGCGGAGAATGAAGAGGAACTGACGCACCTGAATCTCGGCGAAGTGCGTGAGCGCGTGGACAAGACGTTGCGCGGGCGGGCGGGCAGCTTCACGGCGAAAATCAAGGACGCGCAAAGCGTGATGATTGCGCCGATGCAGAAATTCCTGATCGCGTATCCTGTGGAAGGAAAAGACCTGAGCGCGCAGCCAGAATACGCGCCGGAGTTTGTCGCGCTGCACGGGCAGCTCGTGCGCGAGAAATTGCCGGAGCATAAGGAGCGGTTCCGCGATTTTCTAAATACGAACCTGACCGAGAGCATTGGCGGCCTCGAAGCGAAGCTGGACGCGGAGGTGAAGACGCATCGCGAACGGATTGAGCAGGTGAATGGCGCGCTGAACAAACTGGAGTATGGCGACGGGACTTTTGTCGAGCTCGTGAAGCGCGACACGCGGGATGTGGCGATCCGGGATTTCAAAGCGCGGTTGCGCGACTGCCTCGGTGCGGGGCTGAATCCCGACGAGAATCAGCGGCTCGAACTTTACAAAAAGATCCGCGAAATCGTGACGCGCTTTGGCAAGGAGCCGGACTGGATGGCGCGCGTGGCGGACAGCCGGCTGTGGCTGGAATTCAGCGTGAACGAGCGGCGCAAATCCGACGGCAAGCAGGTGGATAGTCTGGATTCCTCCACCGGAAAATCCGGCGGGCAGAAGGCGAAAATGGCGTTCACGATTCTGGCGGCGTCGCTGCTCGCACAATACGGACTGGCCGATGATCCCGACCGCGCGGACAGCCTGCGGCTCGTCGTGGTGGATGAAGTTTTCGCGCGCACCGACGCGCAAAATTCGCATCGGGCGATGGAGCTTTTTCAGCGGCTCGGTTTTCAACTGCTGCTCGCCGCGCCGTGGAAGGCGGAGGCGCGCATCGCGGAGAAATATGTCGAGAGCTTCCACCTCACGGTGAATCCCAACGGCGACGCCTCGCGCGTGCGCCGGGCGACGCGCGCGCAATACGACGCGGCACGCGAGCAGCACGCTCCGCCCCATGTTTGACCGCGCCGAATTGCTGGCTCAGGCGCGGCGGCGCTACGAGGAATTCCTGCGCGCGGTCGTCGAGGGCGCGACGCTTTTTCCACTCGAACTCCGCATCGGCAAAACACGCCGCGCGGACAGTTACGCGGAGCGCGCCGCCGAGTTGGCGGAGTTTCGCGCTACGGCGGTAGCGCTGCACCTCACCGTCGAGTGGCGCACGGTGAACGACCCGCGCTTCGGCCCGCACGAACGCCCGGAGCGCGCGTTCTTCGCCGATGAAACGGCTTTCCTTGGCGCGCTCGGCAAGACGGAGGAAGCGCGATGGTTCCGCGAAGATGTGACGCTGATTCGCGCGGAGTGCCCGCCGCTCGAATCGTGGCTGGCCGGGAATGTGCGGGCCGTCATCCAGCATCGCGCGACCTGGCCGGAGTTGCTGCGCGTCGTGCGGTGGTTCTGCGCGAACCCGCGCAGCGGCCTGTATCTGCGGCAGCTTCCGGTCGAAGGTGTGGACACGAAATTCTTCGAGATGCGCACGCCGATCCTCGACGCACTGCTGCTGCTCGCGAACCCGGCCGGCGTGGATGTGAGCGCCGGGCGTTTCGAGCAGCGCCACGGTCTGCGCTGGGAGCAGCCGCTCATCCGCCTGCGCTTCCTCGACCCGCAAATGCAGGCTGCGCGCGGCTTCCCGGTCGCCGACCTCGCCATCCCCGCGCCGGCCTTCCGCCAGCTCGCGCTCAGCGGTGCGACCGTCGTCATTACGGAAAACCTTCGCAATTTCCTCGCCCTGCCCGAGCTAGCTGACGGCGTCGCGGTGCAAGGCGGCGGTGATGCTGCCGCACTTCTTGCCGAGACCTCGTGGCTCGCCGCATCGCGCATTCTCTATTGGGGCGACCTCGACGCGCGCGGCTTCGCGATCCTCGCGCGACTGCGCCGCATTTTTCCACAAACCGCGAGCGTGCTCATGGACGAGGCGACGCTCGACGCCAACCTGCGTCTTGCCGTCCCGCACGAGTCACCAGAAGAGCCGCCGGACGGACTGTACCCAGACGAACAGCGCACGCTCGAACGGTTGCGCGCAGCCCGGCTGCGGCTGGAGCAGGAGCGCATTCCTTTTGCGACGGTCCTCGAGACCCTGCGGTACGCGACGGTGGCTTGCAGGTAGCGGTCAAATTCTACTGAGCGCGCAGCCGGCCGCGGCGGCGGTGACGGTTTGGTGGAGGATTTCGAGGGTGCGTTTGAGCCAGGCGACGTCGATTTGGCCGCGGAGGATGTGGTCGTGGGACGCAGGGATTGGTCGTTACCTCACGGGATCGGGCCACGCACCCGCCGCGCGCAGCGCGGTTTCGTGGACGGCGATGTCGTGGGTGGCGCTCCAGGCGAGCGGTTTCTCGCCGTGGATGACGCGGGCGAGGTCGCGGAATTCGCCGGCGTAGCGGTCGGCGGGGACGGGGAGGGCGAGGGGTTGGCGGCCTTTCACGTAAATGTCGTGCGGCTCGGTGAGGGAGAGGGTGGCCTGGCCGGATTCGAGGGGGAAGATTTCCATGGCGCCTTTGGTGCCGGTGACGGCGAAGCGGCGGTGCGGGCTGCCGAAGGGATCGGCGTGGTTGCAGCGGAGGGTGACGGTGGCGTGCGGGTATTCGAGGATGGCGAGCTGGTTGTCGGGGAGCGGGTCTTCGGGAGCGCGGGTGGCTGTGGCGAAGGAGTGGACGGCGGTGGGCTTGCCGAGGATGGTGACGACGGCATCGACGAGGTGGCAGGCGAGTTCGAACATGCCGGCGCCGGGATATTCGCGGAGGATGTTGCGCTGCGCGGCGTCGGCAAGTTTGCCCATGCTGGCGTCGATCGCGGTGATGTCGCCAAGCCAGCCTTCGCGCGCGGCGCGGAAGAGCAGTTCGAAGGCGGGATTGGAGCGCAGCATGTAGCCCATCTGCACGGTGAGGCCGAGACGAGCGGCTTCTTCGCGCAGGGCTTTGAAGGGCGCGTGGGTGAGCGCGCCGGGCTTGTCGAGATGGACATGTTTGCCGGCGCGGAGGGCGCGCAGAGCGGCGTCGGGGGCGTCGGCGATGCCGGTCTCGATGACGACCGCGCGCAGGCCGGGCGTGTCGAGTAGTTCGCGCTCGGTCAGCCACGGCAGGTTGGCGAAAGCGGGTGTCTTCGCCGCGGCGGTGCGGCGCTTTTCGTCGGGCTCGGCGATGCCGATCACTTCGTAGAGTTCGGGCAAGCCGCGCACCGCTTCCATCTTACCCGCGGCATGCGAGTGCGCGGTGCCGATCTGCCCGATGCGGATGCGTTCGCCATCTGCGGCTGTGGCGAAACTGGGAAGCGCGAGGGTGGCGGCGGTGGTTTGGAGGAAGTGGCGGCGCGTCATTTGACGAAGAGACTCGCGAAGGATGTGGCCGTGGCGCCGGGTCGGAGGCCGGGCGTGACGTCGCCAGCGGGGAGCTCGAGTTGGCCGGCGGGCGTGTCGTTGAGCGTGAGGGTGAGCTGGGTGCCGCGGCGGGAAACTAAGAGTCGGTTCCAGCCTTTCAGCTTCGCGGCGGGGAGTGCGGGGAGGACGATCTCGCGATCATCGCCCGCGCGCAGGATGAGCGGCGGAAAGAGCACGGATGGTGCGGCGCTCCAGGACCAGTCGAGTTGGAGATCGAAGTCGGAGTGCGCCTTTTCGCTCCAGAGCGGCATGGCGTCGGCGTCGGCTTGGAGCTGCCAGTCGGCGGGTTTCCAGCCGGCGGCTTCGCGCCAGCCGCGGAGGGTGCGGCCGTCGTAAAGGAGCTGCCACGCTTCAGCGAGCGGGGCAGTCTGCTCGGCGGTGGCGGTGCTTGGAGGCAGTTCTTTGATCTGAATGTTGCGCCAATCGACGGGGCCGCCTTCGCTTTCGAGCCCGATGTAGCCTTTGCGCCAGACGCACTCCTCGCCGCCGCTGACTTCCTTGCCATTGACCGCGAGGCGGAGGGTGCCGTCCTGGCAGGTGATGCGGTAGTGGTTCCACTCGGGCGAGGGCTTGCTGCGCTGCTCGGTGGGGAAGCTGCGCATGCCGCGGCTGGGCGGGAAGGGCTTCATGGTCGAGCCGTGGATGGCGAAGACGTCGCCGTGCGTGGTGTAGTTGGCGGTGTTGCCGTAGCCGTGGTCGAGGACCTGGACTTCGATGGCGCGGAGAAAGGGCTGGCCGACGGCGGGGAGGGGACTGGACCAGATGAAGACGCCGGCGTTGCCCGCGGATTTGAGGTGCCGCCACTCCAGTTCGAGGATGAAGTTTTCGTACTGTCGCGGGGTGCGAAGCGCGCCGGTGGGGACGCCGTCGCAATGGATCATGCCGTCCTGCACGGTCCAGGTTTCGGGGGCGCAGTTGACGTTGACCCAGCCGTCGAGCGTCTTGCTGTCGAAGAGCGGGACGAAGCCTTCTTCGGCGGTGAAGGCGACGACGGGGAGGAGGAGGGCGAGGAGGGTGGGGAACTTCATGCCATTGAGCACAGCGGAAGCGGAGCGCCGCGCCAAGCGCTGCGTTCCTGGCGATTCCCGCGGCCACGCCAGCGCGTCTGACAATTCTTTGACAGCCTTTTTACCGCGCTCTGGCACCGCTGGTCTAAGGATGGGGTAGAGGGTTTCGTCGAACACATGAAACCTATGAACACCAAACTCCCATCCTCAAAAAACATCACGCCGCTAGCGGGCTCCGTCTGCGGTCTCCTCGCGGGTCTGGCGCTCGCTTTCTCGGCGGTGCCCGGCACCCTTGCCAAAGAGCCCGCGCCACGCGCTGCGCAAGCGCAGACTGAGCCGAAGGGCGAAACGAAAAACGCCCCGCGTACGCCGGACGAGGCCGTGCGCGTGGGGCTCGAATACTTGCTCAAGCAGCAACAACGCGACGGCGGTTGGGGCCAGGGCGGCGGCTGGCGGCAGGGTGGCGGCAACGGCAACGCGCGTGTGGAGGGCGCCAACGTGGAAGACCCGCCCGATCTCGGGAATACGTGCGTGAGCCTCGTGACGCTGCTGCGCGCGGGAGAGTCGCCGGCAGAGGGCCAGCATCGCGAGGCGGCGCGGAAAGCGTTCGAGTTCATCTGCCGGCAGGTGGAACAGGCGGATGACAAATCGCTCTTCGTCAGTTGGGTGCGCGACACGCAGATGCAGGTTAAGATTGGCACGTATGTGGATACCTTCCTTGCCGGATGGGTGCTCTCGGAGTTGAAAGGGCGCGTCGGCGATGAAGCCGCGGAAAAACGCCGCGCCACCGCGCTCGACAAGGTCGTCGCGAAGATCGAGCGCAACCAAAAGGACGACGGCTCTTTTGCCGAAAACAAAGGCTGGGCTGCCGTGCTCTCGCAGGGCTTGTGCAGCAAGGCGCTGAACTCCGCCGCGCGCAGCGGCGCGAAGGTGAGCAACTCGGTGCTGGACAAGGATCAGCAGCAGAATCTCGCAGGGCTGGATGTGGCGAAAGGTGACTTCACCGCGGCGGGCGGGGCCGCGGAGCCATCGAGCGCGGGCGTCTCGCTGTACCGCGAGGCGGCGAAGCTCGGCGGCTTGCGGGCGAAGACGGAATCGAATGTCGCGCGGAAGGCGGATGCGGAGAGAAAGATTGCCGACGCCAGCGCGCCCGCGGCCGAGAAAGCGAGTGCGCAGGCTGATCTCAAGCAGTTCGCCGCCGACGAGTACGCCTCCGATGTCGCGCAAAAAGCCGTCGCGGGAAAACTCGGCGACACCCGTTATGTCGCCGGCTTTGGCAACAATGGCGGCGAGGAATTTCTCAGCTATCTCAACCTCGGCGAAAGCCTGCGCGAACGCGGCGGCAAGGAGTGGGACGCGTGGAAGGAAAAGATGCAGACCACGCTCTGCTCGGCGCAGAATGAGGATGGAAGCTGGGCCGGCCACCACTGCATCACCGGCCGCACTTTCTGCACGGGGACGGCCCTGCTCACGCTGCTCATCGAGCGCGCGCCGGCAGGTGCGGTGATCGGCACGACGGCTCCCGGGAAAAGCGCGCCGAAGACCGCGAAGACCGCCGCCGCGGAGTAGCGAGCATGGCGCAAACCCGCCGCGAATTCTTGCTGCGCGCCGCCCTGGGTGGCGGCGCCCTCACGGGCTGGGCTCAACCGCTGCGTGCCGAAGCCGCTCCGGCCCTGCGCTCGGCGGCGGGCTTTCTCGCCGCGCGGCAATCGGCAGACGGCGCATGGCGCTCGACGCAATACGGCGCGCTCCGCGACGGCGATGCGCTCACGCCGCTGGTGCTCTGGGCGCTCACGAGCGCACCCGGCGCGGCAGGGGAGTCCATGGGGCGCGGCCGGCGCTGGCTGGAAAAGCTGACGGCCACTCAATCCGCGCGCCCCGAGCCGTGGACCGGGCTGCGCTACCCGCTCTTCACCGCCAGCTACGCCGCGCAGGTCTTCGCGAAAATCGGCGATGCCCGCTGCGCCGGATGGTGGGCGGATCTCGTCGAGCAACTCCGCATCGCCCCGGCGCTCGGCTGGCCCGCGGAGGCCGCCGCCTGCGGGGCATGGAGCGATGCGCCCGCGCCGCCCCGGCTCCCGCCCGGCGTTACCCCACCGCCCGACATGCTCGCGCCCAACATCTCCGCCACCATCCTCGGTCTCCAGGCTCTCACCGCCACCGAACGCCGCGACCGCACCGCCGCCGCACTGCCCTTCCTCGCGCAATGCCAGAACTTCTCCGCCACCCCGTCCGATCCCTTCGATGACGGCGGCTTCTTTTTCGCCCCGGCTGATCCCGTCCGCAACAAAGCCGGCATCGCCGGCCACGATGCTGCGGGCCGCGAGCGCTACCATTCCTATGGCTCCGCCACCTGCGACGGCCTCCTCGCCCTCCATGCTTGTGGCCTCTCGCCCGACGATCCGCGCATCCGCGCCGCTCTCGCCTGGCTCCACCGCCACGCTGCCGGTGCCCACCACAGCGGCACCTGGCCCGCCGACCGCGCCGACGAACGCGAATCCCTCCGCTACTACCACGCCCAAGCTCTCGCCGCCGTGTTTCCGCTCGCGACCATTTCCACTGCCTTCCGTCCCTGGGCCACCGCCCAGCGCCATGCGCTCACCGCCGACCTCCTCGCCCGCCAGAACTCCGACGGCTCCTGGACCGGCAACTGCCCCCACAGTTTTGAAGACGACTCCCTCGTAGCCACCGCGTTTGCGACCCGGGCGTTGGCCGCCCGGCATCTGCGGGTCTGAACCAAAGCCCTGAGTAACTTGAGTCCTTCGATTTTTCCGGGTGGGACAAGCTGAGTGGCGATCACCTTTTGAATGAAATCGAATGAGCGACGGGCCAAATTCTCCAATGGCTTGTCGGCAACGGCGCGGAGTGCCGACCCCATCGGTGCTGGCGCCACAGGTGACCCTTGCCCAGGCTCAGCCTTCCGGCTTCTTCCACTGCTCGCCTTCGTCGTCGTCCTCGTGTTCCTGCTCGGCGAGGAGTTCGCTGAGGTCGATGATGCGGGCGTCGCCGGTGAGGGGACCGAATATTTTCTCCATCTCGCTCAGATAGTCGGCGGCGCTGGCTTCGCGGCTGAGGCGGTACTCTTCGGCGGTCAGCGTCCAGGCGGGCGCGGAAATGTGCAGGGTGTAGGTGGTGGCCTGAATGACCACCCGCCCATTGCGGTGGCTGAACCATTCGAGATAGAGCGCGTTTGCCCAATGCCAGGGCGCGTTTTTCGTGCGGATGAATTCCTCGATGGGCACGTCGGGAACTTTCACTTTCTGCGACGCGGTGATGTCGCCGACATGGCCGCGTTGCTCGGTGGCGAAGTCTTCCGGCAAGCCGGCGACGGCTTCCGGGTTCTCGAAGGTGAGGGTGCAGCCTGCGAGGTCCGGCGCACAGTCACCGCGCAGCTCGAGTTGCACGGGCTCGGCGAGGCTGTGGAACCACAGCGTGCCGGTCACGCGACCACGCGTGCGGTTGTCGAGTTCGCCGCGGAGAAGATGTTCGTCGATGCGCCAGGCCATGACTCGCATTTCGGCGGGACCCGGGAGAAAAGCAAACGCGCAGTCGCCCGGCGGTGCCGCTCCACAACCCGGTGCGGGGATTTGACCGTGCCGGGACGGCACGGCATCTTCGCCGCCCTTTATGCCGGAGCCTCTCGCCCCAGAAACCACCGCGGCCGCCCGGCCGGAATCGTTCTGGCGGGTGGTGGCGCAGGCATTGCGCGGGGAGCAGCATGACTACACCTCCGAGCGACTGAACCGCGCCGTGCTGCTGCTCGCGGTGCCGATGGTGCTGGAGATGGTCATGGAGTCGCTGTTTGCCGTGGCGGATGTTTTCTGGGTTTCAAAGCTCGGGACGGAAGCGGTGGCGGTGGTGGGCATCACAGAGTCGGTGATGACGCTGATCTACGCGGTGGCCATCGGCATCTCGATCGCGGCGACGGCGGTGGTCTCGCGACGGATCGGCGAAAAAGATCCCGAGGCGGCGGCGCACGCGGCGGGGCAGATCGTGCTGCTGGGCGTCATCGTCTCGGCGGGGCTGGGGCTGGGGCTCGGATGGGCCGCGCCGCACATCCTGCGGTTCATGGGGGCAGGGGAGTCGATCGTCGCGCGGGGGACGGATTTCGCGCGCATCATGTTGGGTGGCAATGCGACGGTCTTTTTGATTTTCCTGATCAACGCCATCTTTCGCGGTGCGGGCGATGCGGTCATCGCCATGCGGACGCTGTGGCTGGCGAATGCGCTGAACATCGCGCTCGGGCCGTGTTTCATCTTTGGCTGGGGACCGTTCCCGGAGCTGGGCGTCACCGGGGCCGCCGTCGCCACGAATATCGGGCGCGGCGTCGGCGTGCTGTATCAGCTCTGGCATCTCGCGGGGTCTCACAGCCGGGTGCGGTTGCGGCTGCGGCATCTGCGACCGGATCGTGAGCTGCTCGCGACGACGCTGCGCACGGCGGGGAGCGGCATCGCGCAATTGCTGATCAGCACGACGAGCTGGGTGGGGCTGTATAAAATCCTCGCGCTCTTTGGCAGCACCGCGCTGGCGGGCTACACCATCGCCATCCGCATCGTAATCTTTGCCCTGCTCCCGGCGGTGGGCCTAGCCAATGCCGGCGCGACGCTGGTCGGCCAGAATCTCGGCGCGGAAAAGCCCGAGCGGGCCGCGGCGGCGGTGTGGATCGCCACGCGCTTCAACACGCTTTTCCTCGGTCTCGTCGGCGTGCTTTTCATCGTCTGCGCGCGTCCGATCGTCGGTTTCTTCACCACCGAGCCAGAGGTTTTCGCCCACGGCGTGCGGGCGCTTTGGGTCGTGAGCCTCGCCTTTCCGCTCTACGCTGCGGGGATGTGTTTCGAGAGCGCCTTCAACGGAGCCGGCGACACCTGGACACCCACGCGTTTGAACTTCGTCTGTTTCTGGCTCGGCCAGGTTCCGCTCGCCTGGCTGCTCGCCAAACCCTGCGGCCTCGGCCCGACCGGCGTCTTCATCGCGGTGCCGATTTCTTTTTCCATCCTCACCATTTGGAGCGCCGTCCTCTTCCGCCGCGGCGCGTGGAAACTGAAGCGCGTGTAAGCTGGGTAGCAGCAAGAAGGGCTGAGGTTGATCGCCGGGATCAGGCTGGTCCGCAGTCTTGACGTCGCGCTTTTCCACCTGCTAAGCCCATTCCGTTCACCGCTGTTCCCTGCCATGAAAACTCTGCTGCTCCTCAGTTCGCTGTTCATTCCCGCCTTGCTGCTCCGCGCCGCTGAGGAACCCACGGCCGCGGAAACCGATGTTTACGCGGGCCGCCTCGTCCAAGTGCAGAAGGTGCAGGCGGATTCGCTGCGCTCCGCGACCTCGGTGGCGGTTTCGCCCGACGGCAAATTCGTTTATGCCGCGGCTTTCAACGCGGATGCCGTGACTGTTTTCAAACGCGATTCCGGGACCGGAGAGCTGGAGCCGGATTACACCTTCACCGGGCCGGACCTCGACGCCGTGGTGAGCCTGCGGCTCTCGCGCGATGGCGAGTATGCGGTGGCCAGCGCGTTCCGCGCGAATGCAATCACGCTCTACAAGCGCGACGCCAAGACCGGCGCGCTTCATCAGCTCGATGTCGCCCGTCAGGGAGAGCATGACAATGACGGCCTGGATTTTGTGATCGACGGCGAGTTTTCCAAGGATGGCCGCCTTTTGTACACGGCAGCAGCGAATGGTGTGGGCGTCTATTTGATCAATGAAGACAAGCTGGTTTTTCAGCAACTGATGTCTGCGGACGGAAAGCTGGGCGGACTGCGCGACGTCACGCTCAGCCCGGACGGCAGCATGCTCTACGCGGCGGGCGCGCGCACCGGGACGGTCGGCGTGCTGCGGCCCGACGCCGCCTCCGGAAAGCTCGAGGTCGTGCAACTCCTGACCGACGGCGAGGATGGCAACAATGCCCTGGCAGGCGCGTTCCGCATCGCCTGCAGTCCGAAAGGCGAACACGTCTATGTCAGCGCCGGCCGGTTCGGCGGCGACCAGGCGGTGAGTGTCTATGGAGCGCAACCCGACGGGACGTTGAAACTCGTGGAGGAGCATGTGAATGGCGTCGGCGATTTCAAAGGCTTCGAGGGCGGGAACACTCTCGCCGTGAGTCCCGATGGCACCCGCTTGTATGCCCTGGCCACCATCTCGGACCGGATCGCCGCCTTCACGCGCGAGCCCGCCACCGGCAAGCTGACGTTTCAAGGCACCCAACCAGCGGGCGATTTTGCGACACCCGGCTGCCCCGGCCTCTGCTTCAGCCCGGATGGCCGCTTCCTCTACGTAGCTGACGAGAATTCCCATTCGGTGCTGGTTTACAAGGTTCCCTGAGCCGCTCCCCGGAGCGTGCGGAACGGCGGGACAAAGCCGGGCGCGCTCAGTAACGTCCCCGCCCGAAATGCTCCGTCTCATCAGCCTGCTCGGTCTCGTCGTGCTCATCGCGCTGGCGTGGGCGCTTTCCAATAACCGCCGCCGTTTTCCCTGGCGCACCGTCATCTGGGGACTGGTGCTGCAGTTCGTTATTGCCGCCGCCATTCTGCGCACGAAAATTGGCGGCGGCATTTTTCGCGGAGCGCAGCGGGCGGTCGATCAGCTCAACGTCTTTGCGAATGAAGGCGCGAAGATGGTCTTCGGTCCGCTGGGCGATGCCACGGCGTTGCAGGGCGCGTTCGGGTCGGGAGGAGCCTTCGTTTTCGCCATCACGATCACAGCCACGATCATCCTTATCTCGTCGCTGTCCGCGCTGCTTTACCACTGGGGCGTCTTGCAGCGGGTGGTGGCGGGCATGGCGTGGGTGATGCAGAAAGCGATGCGAACCAGCGGCAGCGAGAGCCTCGCGGGCGCCGGGAATATTTTCTTCGGCCAAACGGAGGCCGCGCTGCTCATCAAGCCCTATCTCGCCAGAATGACGCCGAGCGAAATCATGGCCCTGATGACCACGGGTTTCTCGACCATCGCCACCGGCGTCATGGCGGTTTATGCCGGGATGGACGGCATGCAGGCCGGGCACATCCTGACCGCATCCGTGCTCGGCGCGCCGGCGGGTTTGCTCATGGCGAAGGTCATGTTTCCCGAGACGGAGACGAGCGAGACGAGCACGCGCGGGCATCACTTCGAGGTGAAAAAGACCGCGCAAAACAGCATCGATGCGCTCTGCTCGGGGGCGAGCGAAGGCGGGATGCTTTCACTCAATGTGATGGCGATGCTCGTCGCGTTTGTCGCGCTCGTGGCGATGGCCAATGCGCTTTTCGTCTGGCCGCAGCACGCGCTGGGCATGGCGGAGGCGGTCACGCTGAAGCAGGTGCTCGGCTGGCTGAACGCACCCTTTGCCTGGCTCATGGGCGTGCCGTGGAAGGACTGCGGCTACATCGGCCAGATTCTCGGCGAGCGGGTCGTGCTGAATGAATTCATCGGCTACATCGACCTTTCGACTTACGTGAAGGACCATCCCGGCGCGCTCGATCCGCGCTCGGTCACGCTCGCGAGTTATGCCCTGTGCGGGTTTGCAAATTTTTCCAGCATCGCCATCCAGATCGGCGGGATCGGCGCGCTCGCGCCGGAGCGTCGCGGTGATCTCGCTAGGATCGGCCTGCGGGCGATGGTTGCCGGTCTGCTGGCCTGCTATCTGTTCACGGCAGTGGTCGGGATTCTGTTGTAGCCTGGTCGCATGCGACTCGATCAATGGCTGTGGGCCGTGCGCGTCTATGCCACGCGCTCGCTGGCCGTGGAGGCGATCAAAGGCCACCGCGTGAAGGTGAACGGCGAGGCGGTTAAACCGGCGCGAACCGTGAGGGCAGGGGATGTGGTGACGGCGCGAGTGGGCGTGATTTTGCGTACGCTGCGGGTCGTGGATTCGCCGCGTGCGCGCGTGGGAGCAAGGCTGGTCGCGCAATTTGCCGAGGATCTGACTCCGCCGGAGGAGCTGGCCAAACGCGATGAGGGCGGCGTGCGGGCGCCCGCTTTCCGCCCGCCCGGCGCGGGCCGTCCGACGAAGCGGGAACGGCGGGTGATGGAGGATTTCCGTGCCGGGCCGGGAGCCGCGGATTCGTTCTCGCCGGTCGGTGAGGAGGAACGCTAAGACTCGCGGGCCATGCCTCACGCCTCGCTCCTCTCCGAACCCGCCACTGATCCGCTCCCGCTCTATCGCCTGCGCGATGGCATCGTCTCCGTCGATCTGCTCGCCGCGGCGCTGGCGCATCTGGATTTCTTCACCTGGCTCGCCGAGCACCCGGCAACCTTCGGCGCGATCTGCGCGCACTTTGAAATCCATCCGCGCCCGGCGGACGTGATGATGACGCTCTTCAACGCGATGGGGCTGACGACACTCTCCGGCGGCGTCTTTCACTGCACGCTGCGGGCGCGCGAGCATCTCTGCGCGGGCTCGCCGTGGAATCTTGCGCCCTACTACGTTTCGATGAAGGACCGTGCGCCGACGCTCGACATGTTGAAAGTCCTGCGCACGGGAAAGCCGGCGAACTGGGGCAGCTATGACCCGCAAGCTTGGGCGCAGGCGATGGAGCGTGAGGATTTCGCGAAGCCGTTCACCGCGGCGATGGATTGCCGCGGCGTGCTGCTCGGGCCGGCGATGGCGCGCAAGCTCGACCTCGCCGCTCGCACCGCGGTGCTCGATGTGGCGGGCGGCTCGGGCATCTACGCGTGCTCGCTGGTGGCGCGGCATCCGCATCTGCGCGCGGCGGTTTTTGAAAAACCGCCGGTCGATCGGATTGCACGCGAGTGCATTGCCAAACAGGACTGCACGGCGCAGGTGGAGGTGATCGCGGGGGACATGTTCAAGGACGCGTGGCCGGCGGGTTTCGACACGCATCTCATCTCGAACGTGCTCCACGACTGGGATGAGCCGATCGTGCGCGAACTGCTCGCGAAGTCGCATGCGGCCCTCGCTCCGGGCGGGCTGCTGATCGTGCACGATGCCTACATCAACGCGGAAAAAACCGGCCCCCTGCATGTGGCGGAATACTCCGCGCTGTTGATGAACATCACCGAGGGGAAATGCTATTCGTTCGCCGAGATGCGCGTGTATCTCGACGGCGCGGGCTTTGAGTGGATGGAATACCAGCCGACGGCGGTGAGCCGGGGTTACATTCTGGCTCGGAAGATTTAAAATCGGGCGCTGCTCAGGGCGCGGCGTCGGCGGACGGGCTGAAAGTAATCACCCGCGATTTTTCGCCGGTGCCGGTTTGTTTTTTTTTCCGTGTCAGCCTCAGCAGGGCCGGTTAGCTCTCGGTGGTATGCGACCGACCACTTCCGCTGTCGCGGCATTCACCGCCCTTTGCCTCGCCTCATCCATGGCTGCTGAAAACGCTCCGCTGGTTTATCCGAAGACGCGGGCGGCGGAGCAGGTCGATGAATACCACGGCGTGAAAATCGCCGATCCCTTCCGCTGGCTGGAGGATGACAATTCGGAGGAGACGAAGGCGTGGGTCATGGCGCAGAACAACGTCACGACGGCGTTTCTCGACGCGATCCCGGAACGGGCGAAGATCCGGGAGCGGTTGCTAAAGCTGTGGAATTACGAGCGCTTCAGCGTGCCCTTTGAGCGCGGCAATCAGTACTTTTTCACGCGCAACAGCGGCCTGCAAAACCAGCGCGTGCTGTACACCTTTGGCACCCGCGAGGAGCCGCCGCGCGTGTTGCTCGATCCGAATACGCTCTCGGCCGACGGCACCGTTTCGCTCGCCGGCTACTCCGTGAGCGATGACGGCGAACTGCTCGCCTATGGACTGTCGCGCGCGGGTTCGGACTGGGAGGACTGGCATGTGCGTGACGTGGCGACGGGCATGGAGCGCGACGATCTGCTCGAATGGGTGAAGTTTTCCGGGGCGTCGTGGATGAAGGACGGGAGCGGCTTTTTCTACAGCCGCTACACCGCGCCGCAGGCGGGCGAAGAGAAGAAGGGCGTGAACGAATTTCAAAAGCTCTACTTTCACCGACTCGGCACGAAGCAGGAGGACGATGTGCTCGTCTATGAGCGGCGCGATCACGCGGACTGGGGCTTCAACGGTGGAGTGACGGACGACGGGCGCTTCCTCATCATCCATGTAAGCAAGGGTACGGACACGAAGAACCTCACCTTTTACAAAGACCTCGCCGATCCGGCGGCGAAAGTCCTCGAGTTGATCCCTGCGTTTGAGGCGGCGTTTTCGTTCATCGACAACGACGGGCCGCTGTTCTTTTTCGAAACCGATCTCGACGCGCCGCGCAGCCGCGTGATTGCCATCGACATCCGCCAGCCGGAGCGGGTGCACTGGCGTGAGATCATCCCGCAGGCCGCCGAACCGCTGAAGAGCGTGACCCTCGTTCACCGGCAATTCCTCGCCCGCTATCTGCAGGACGCGCACACCGTTGTCCGCATCATGGAGTGGGACGGGAAGGAGCCGCGCGCCCGGCAGATCCGCGAACTCGCGCTGCCGGGCCTCGGTACGGCGGAGGGTTTTGGCGGGCGGCGCGGCGACATCGAGACGTTCTATTCCTACACGAGTTTTACCGAGCCGGGGACGATCTACCGGCTCGATCTCAAGACCGGCGAGAGCGACGTCTTTCGCCAGCCGCGCGTGGATTTCCAGCCGGCCGACTACGAGACGAAGCAGGTCTTTTTTTCCAGCAAAGACGGGACCCGCGTGCCCATGTTCATCACCCACCGGCGCGGCCTCACGCTCGATGGCTCCGCGCCCGCGCTGCTCTACGGTTACGGCGGCTTCAATATCAGCCTCACGCCGGCCTTTAGCGTGACCGATCTCGTGTGGATGGAAATGGGCGGCGTCTTCGCCATGCCGAACCTGCGCGGGGGCGGCGAATACGGCATCGCGTGGCACGAGGCGGGGATCAAGGCGAAGAAACAGAATGTCTTCGACGACTTCATCGCCGCCGCCGAGTGGCTCGTGGAAAACAAATACACCTCGCGGGAAAAGCTGGCGATCCAGGGCGGGAGCAACGGTGGTCTGCTCGTCGGCGCGTGCCTGACGCAGCGGCCCGAACTGTTCGGCGCGGCGCTGCCGGCGGTCGGCGTGCTGGATATGCTGCGCTTTCACAAATTCACCATCGGCTGGGCGTGGAAGAGCGACTACGGCTCCGCCGAAAACGCGGACGATTTTCGCACACTCCTCGCCTACTCACCGCTGCACCGGCTCAAGCCAGGCGTGCGCTACCCGGCGACGCTCATCACCACAGGCGATCACGACGACCGCGTGGTCCCCGCGCACAGCTTCAAATTCGCTGCGCGCCTTCAGGAGTGCCAGGCCCCCGACGGCCCGCCCGTGCTCATCCGCATCGAAGTCCGCGCCGGCCACGGCAGCGGCAAGCCGACGACCAAGATCATCGACGAGAAAGCCGACCAGCTCAGCTTTCTGATGAAAGTGTTTGGGATGACCCTGCCGTAACCAAGGCAGCCTGGGCTTTAGCCCACACCCCGGCGCTCTTTTGGGTTGAAACCAAGCTTCTTGGACTTCTCCCGCATTGCGCGGCCTCGCAAACGCGCTTCACTCAACGGCACCATGAAAAACCGCCTCGTTCTTCTCGCCGTCCTCACGCTCGCCGCCAGTACGGTTTTCGCCGAAGACGCACCCAAGCCCGCGCCCGCCGCGGTTCCGGCGGTTCCGGCCAAAATTGTCACGACCGATGAAGCGCAGAAGCTGTTGAAGGAAGACCCGAAGATCATCGTGCTCGACGTGCGAACGGCGGACGAATTCAAAGCCGGGCACATCTCCGGGGCAAAGAACATCGATGTCATGTCGCCGGATTTTGCGAAGCAGATCGCGACGCTGGACAAGAGTCAGACTTACCTGATCCATTGCGCCGCTGGCGGGCGGAGCGTGCGGGCTTGCACCGTGCCCGAGGTCCAGCAGCTCAGGTCGCTTTACCACATGAAAGAAGGCTTCAAGGCGTGGGAGAAAAGCGGCAAGCCGGTCGAGAAGACGGAGCCCGCCAAGTAACTGCACCACCCCGCGACCACGCTTTAACCATGCTCCGTAGTTTTTCCCTTATACTGGCGCTTTCGTTGACCACCGCCCACTTCGCTGGTGGGGCGGATGCGGCGGCGCTGTGGTCAGCAAGGGTGCAGCCGCTTTTTGATGTGAATTGTGTGAAGTGCCACGGCCCTCTCGAACAGAAGAACGGGCTGGAACTCGATACGCCGCAAGCGGTGCTGAAGGGGAGCGAAGATGGCGCGGTCATCGTGCCGGGGAAGCCGGAGGAAAGTTCGCTTTACCAAAATCTCGCAGCGAAGGCCGATCCGCACATGCCCCCGAAGAAGCAGCTCACGGAGGTGGAGCGCGAGACGGTTCGTGAATGGATCGCGGCGATGACGGTTGCGCCGGTGGAGCCGGCGGCAAAGCCGCGAGTCGCGCGGGCGTTCGGTTCGGTGACGGCAGCGGTCGATGCACTGATCGCCGAAGGCTGGGTGACGCGCGGTGTCCAACCGGCGGCGTCGGCGGACGAGCGGACTTGGTGCCGGCGGGTTTATCTCGATCTCGCGGGGCGGATTCCGACATCGGTGGAACTGGATGAGTTTCTTCAGGCACCGGCGGACTCGAAACGTGGAGTGCTCGTGGATCGCCTGCTGGCTTCGGAGGATTACGTGGTGCGGATGCGCGAGCTTTGGGATGTATTCCTGATGGGCCGGGGCAAAAGGGGCAACGTCGAAGATCGTCGAGTGAAGAACGGCTGGTGGGAGTTTCTCGAAAACGCCTTTCGCACGGATCGGCCGTGGAATGAGACGGTGCATGATTTTCTCATTGCCCGCCCGGAGAAGCCGGAGAACAAAGGCGCCTCGTGGTTTCTCTACGAGCGGCGGAATGAGCATCAGCGGATCGCGGAGGCGGTCTCGCCGGTGGTCTATGGCACCAAGATCGACTGCGCGCAGTGTCACGACCATCCACTGGCTCGCGAGATCAAGCAGGGGCACTACTGGGGACTGGTCGCTGCGTTTAACCGCAGCAAAAACGTGGATGGCGGCAATATCGTGGGCGAATCGGCGGTCGGCGGGTTCATGAATTTCACGAACCTGAAAAAGGAATCGCAGCCGGCAATGATCACCCTGCTGACGGGCCGCACGATCGCGGAAACGTGGCCGGCTGGCGAACAGAAGGAACAGGATGGCGACGACAAGTATGTGGATCCGGCGGCGAAACCACGAGTGCCGAAATTCTCCCGTCGCGAGGCTTTTGCTGAGGCCGCGACCACCGGCAATCCGCTTCTGGCGCGCGCTTTTGTGAATCGGATGTGGGCGGCGTTTATCGGCCGGGGCATCGTGCATCCGGCCGATGAAATGAATGGGCGGAACGTGCCGAGTCATCCGGAATTGCTCGACTGGCTGGCCCAGGATTTTGCCTCGCATCAATATGCAGCCCGCCGCCTGGTGCGGGGGATTGTCCTCAGTCGCGTGTATGCGCTGGGAGCTGCGGAATCCGCGCCAGAGGCCTTCTCCGGGGCGCTGGAGCGCCCGCTTTCCGGCGAGCAAATCGCCCGCTCGTGGCGCATCGCCGCGGGACTGCCGCCGAATGACGATGCGTTGCGCCGCGCAGTCATTTCCGCGCTGCCCGAGGTCTTGCCGAAGGACTACAACGCCAGCTTCCAGCAGGCCCAATTTCTCTCCAACTCGCCGGCGCTCGCTGGAATCTTGAGGCCCGCGAGCGACAACACCGTGGGGCGCATCGCTGCGTTGCCGGCTGTTGGGGACCGCGTTCGGGAAGCGTTTCTCGCTGTGGACGGCCGCCTGCCGGATCCGGAGGAGGCCAAGCAGACGGAAGCTTTTCTCGGCGAACGCTCCGGGAAGCCCGACGAAGCCGTGCGCGATTTGCTGTGGGCGCTGATGACCAGCGCCGAGTTTTTGACGATCCCGTGATCATGAACTCCGAATCTCTCACTCCAATGCCCGGCCAGTGCCGCACCGGCGAGCACGCGATCCACCGACGGTTGTTTCTGAAAGGGCTGACGGGCGGGGCGCTGGCGAGCGCCGCGAGTTTCGCGGGGCTTTTTCACAACCCAATTTTCGCGGAGGAGACGAAAAAGGCGCAGAAGCATTGCATCCTGCTCTGGTTATGTGGCGCGCCGAGTCAGTTTGAGACGTGGGATCCCAAGCCCGGCCGACCCACCGGCGGACCATTTGGGAGTATCCCGACCAAAATTCCCGGCGTCCATTTTTCGTCGCTCCTGTCGAAGTGCGCCGGCATGGCCGACAGGCTGAACATCGTGCGCAGCATGAAGACGGCGCAGTCGGAGCATCTTCAGGCGATCAACCTTTTGCAGCGCGGCAATCCCGATCGTGCGGGGTTCACGCGCCCGACGCTGGGCTGTTCGCTTTCGCAGGCGATGGGACAACTCGATGCGCCGATCCCGAACTTCGTCTTCCTCGACCCCATTCCCGGCGGCAACGAGTTCGAGAGTTTCAAGGCCGGAAACTGGGCCGGCTGGCTCGGCGCGGAACATGCGCCGGTGCGGCTTGGCGGGGAATACACGCAGCTTCTCAACGCCGCCGCGGAGACCATCCCGCAGCATGACCTCGAATCGCGGGAGACATTACGCCGCTTTCTCACAGCGAAATACGAGCGCGACCGGAAGAGCACGGTCGCGCGCAGCCAGAATGCCGCTTTCGAGCGGATGAAAGGCATGGCCGCGAGCGCCGATCTTTTCGATGTGAACAAGCTCCCGGCGAAGGATCGCGAGCGTTACGGTCCGGGCAGTTTCGCGCAGCATTCGCTCATGGCGCGGAATCTCGTCGAGCACGGCGCGCCGTTCGTGATGGTGGCCAACGGCATGAACTGGGACAACCATGTCTTCCAGCATGAGATTCACCAGATGCTCGTGCCGGAGCTGGACCGCGTGCTCTTCCATCTCGTCAACGATCTCGAAGCGCGCGGCCTGCTGGATTCCACGCTGGTCATTGCGATGGGCGAATTTGGCCGGACGCCGTGGATGAATGCCGCGCGCGGGCGCGACCATTATCCGAATGCGTGGAGCCTGATGATGACCGGCTGCGGCCTGAAGCGCGGCGTCGTGACCGGGGCGACGGACGCGGATGGCGTCGATGTGATCGAGAAGCCGTTCAACGAGCAGAATCTCTTTGCGACGATCTTCACCGCGCTCGGCATCAATCCCTACGCCGAATACGACCTGCCCGGCATGCCCACTTTTCATCGGGTGGAAAACAAGGCCGAGCCGATCCGCGACCTCCTGGCGTGACCCCATGAAACTCACTCTCGCTCACGATCACAAACTGCCCGCCGGCGCCCTCGGCCTCGCGGTCACCGCCGATGGCAGCCGGGCCTTTGCCGCCTGCGCGGATGGCGTGCTCTACGAAGTGGATCTGGCCACCGGCCAGGCGGAGCCATTTGCCGACGCTCACCAATCGTTCGCCAGCAGTTGTGTCTTGCTGCCGGATGAACGCACCGTCATCTCCGGCGGCTACGATGGAGTGTTGCTCTGGCACGACGTGGAAAGCCGGCGGAGCTGGCGCCGGGTGCAGGCGCACCAGTTCTGGAACTGGCAGCTCGCGCTTTCGCCGGATGGCGATCACCTCGCGACGACCACGGGCCAGTATCTGCCGGGTGGCTGGAAATACGAGCCGGCGGCGGAACGCGAGAGTTCCGTAAAAGTCTTCGATACGCAGAGCGGAGATCTGCTCGCCACCTGCAGCCACACTCCGCCCGTGCTCAGTTGCGCGTTCAGCGCCGACGGCCGGTATCTCGCCGCGGCGAATATGATGGGCGAGGTGCGGGTCTGGGAGCTCCAAGCCGGCAGCGACAACCGGCCGCTGGCGCAGTGGACTTCGCCCGATTTTACTTCGTGGGGCTCGATCAAGACCCATCACTACTGCGGCGGCATCTATGGCCTCGCCTTCTCCGCCGACGGTGCGTCGCTGCTGGGCTGCGGCATGGGACCGATGACCGATCCAATGGCCGGTAACGGGAAGATGACCTGGCAGCGCTGGAACTGGCGGAAGGGCGAACGGATCGACCAGATTAAAGACGGCCAGCACGGTTCCGGTCTCATGGAAACGGTCGCCTGGCATCCGAGTGGCGGGCACTTCGTCATGGCCGGACGTCAGGCGCAGGGCAGTTGGAACCTCGCCACGTTCTCCGGCGCCGACGGCAACTTGGTGCAGTCCGTGGATACCAAAAAGCGCATCACCCACGCCCGCTTCACCGCGGATGGCCAGTCGTTGGTCGTCTCCGGGGCCACCGGGCAGGAACAGCGGAAGCAAGGCGTCTGGCCGCCGTGGGGACGCCTCCAGGTTTATCGAATCGAAATCTGAATCGTCGTCTGTTGGGAGGGTTGCCTGGACTGAATTCCTGCCCCTCGAAGCCCAAGGGGATGTCCCGCGACAGGCCGATTGTTGATGCGCGCTCCGAAGGGCTGTGCTTCTCTCGCTGATCGTAATGAAACGAGAAGACCAACGCGGCGGGGGGTTCGGGCGCATTTTTGCCGGAGAATCCCGGAGCTAAGGCCATGCTGGAGGTTTTCTCGGAGGCGATTGCCCTCGTTAATTTGCCGTTCACCGTCCTGCTGGGGCTGGTGATGTTTTACTGGTTGCTCGTGGCCCTGGGCGCGCTGGACACCGAGTTCGGAGCGGATGCCCATGGTGACTTCGAAGGACATGGAGACGCCGGCGAGTGGTCGTCCGGCGTGGTGCATTTCATCAATCTCGGCGAGGTGCCCCTGATGGTGGTGCTCAGCATCCTTTCGCTCTGCCTCTGGACCGGCTCGCTGATCGCGAACTACTACTTCACCGATCACCGGGCGCTGCTTGCTTTGGCCTTTCTGCTGCCAAACCTCATGGTGAGCGCCGTTGTTACGCGTTATCTCTCGCTGCCGCTGAGACCGCTTTTTCGCATGCTCCGCGAGGCGGAAGGCGACGCCCTGCCGCTCGTGGGGCGGCCCTGCCGGATCACCACCAGCACCGCCAACCCCACCTTTGGCCAGGCCGAGGTCCAGACGGACGGCGCGCCGCTGCTGATCGATGTGCGGACGCTCGACGGCGTTTCCTTGCCGCGCGGAGCGAGCGCCGTCATCTTTCGCGAGGACACCGAGCGAGGCATCTATTTCGTCGTCGAAGTGCCCGACCCCCAACTTCCCTAACCCCACGCACCAACCATCATGGACCTCACTCTCACGCTGGCCTTTCTGGAGCCGCTGTTCGGTATCTTTGGGACACTGCTCCTGCTCATCCTCATCGGTGGCTTCATCAGCATCCTCACCTGTTTTCGCAAGGTGGAACAAGGCCGCGCCATCATCCGCAATGGCTTGCGCGGAACGAAAGTTTCTTTCTCCGGTCTCACCGTCTTCCCGATCATCGACAAGGCCGAATACATGGACATCTCCGTGAAGCGCGTGGAGATCTACCGGCACGGACAGAACGGCCTCATCTGCATGGATAACATGCGGGCCGACATCAAAGTCGCGTTTTTCGTCCGCGTAAATCAGACCACCGACGACGTGCTGAAAGTCGCGCAAGCCGTCGGCTGCGTGCGCGCTTCCAGTCTCGAAGCGATCATCGACTTGTTCGACGCGAAATTTTCCGAGGCGCTGAAAACGGTGGGTCGGCAGTTTCAATTCGTCGATCTCTACAACAGCCGCGACAAGCTGAAGGACGGCATTCTTAAATCCATCGGCACCGACCTGAATGGCTTCGTGCTCGAGGACGTGGCGATTGATTATCTCGAACAAACGCCGCTCTC
>JBBQCM010000008.1:0-85877 GCA_038318725.1 Chthoniobacterales bacterium | reverse complement strand
GTCGGTGAGCCGGTCGAAGATGATGACTTCGTCGATGCGGTTGAGGAACTCGGGGCGGAAGTGGCCGCGGAGGGCGTCGAGGGCGCGGGCTTCGCGCTGCTCGGCGTTGTCGGCGGCGTCGAGGAGGTGCTGGGAGCCGATGTTGCTGGTGAGGATGATGACGGTGTTTTTGAAATCGACGGTGCGGCCCTGGCCGTCGGTGATGCGGCCGTCGTCGAGGACCTGGAGGAGGACGTTGAAGACGTCGGGATGGGCTTTTTCGATCTCGTCGAAAAGGACGACGGAGTAGGGCTTGCGGCGCACGGCTTCGGAAAGCTGGCCGCCTTCCTCAAAGCCGACATAGCCGGGGGGCGCGCCGATGAGCCGGGCGACGCTGTGCTTTTCCATGTACTCGCTCATGTCGATGCGGATCATGGCGGCTTCGCTGTCGAAAAGGAATTCGGCGAGCGCGCGGGAAAGCTCGGTTTTGCCGACGCCGGTGGGGCCGAGAAAAATGAACGAGCCGATGGGCCGCGCCTCGTCCTGCAAGCCGGCGCGGGCGCGGCGGACGGCGTTCGAGACGGCGGTGACGGCGGCTTTCTGGCCGATGACGCGGGCGGCGAGGCGGTCTTCCATTTTGAGCAGTTTCTCGCGCTCGCTTTCGCGCAGATTCGAGACGGGGATGCCGGTCCACGCGGCGACTACTTTGGCGATGTCCTCCTCGGTGACTTCGTCCCTCAGCATGGGCGTGCCGGTGCGCTGCATGGCGGCGAGCTTCGCGTTGTAGGCTTCGATTTCGCGCTCGGCGGCGGGGATGTGGCCGTACTGGATTTCGCTGGCCTCGGTGAGGTCGCCGGTGCGCTGGGCGCGCTCGAGGTCGATGCGAAGCTGCTCGAGTTGCTCGTGGAGCTTGCGCTGCTCGTCGATGACCTTCTTTTCGTTCTGCCACTGCGCCTTGAGCCCGGCGCTTTTGGCGCGGGAGTCGGCGAGTTCGCGCTCGATCTTTTCGAGGCGCTCTTTGCTCGCGGCGTCCTTTTCTTTTTTCAAAGCCTGCCGCTCCATCTCGCGCTGCATGATCTCGCGTTCGAGCTGGTCGATCTCCGTGGGCATGGACTCGATCTCCATCTTCATCCGGCTGGCGGCCTCGTCCATGAGATCGACGGCTTTGTCCGGCAGAAAGCGGTCGCTGATGTAGCGGTGCGAAAGCGTGGCCGCGGCGACGAGAGCGGCGTCCTGGATGCGCACGCCGTGGTGGGTGTCGTAGCGCTCTTTCAGCCCGCGCAGGATGGCGATGGTGTCCTCGACGCTCGGCTCATCGACCTGCACCGGCTGGAAGCGCCGCTCCAGCGCGGCGTCCTTTTCGATAGACTTGCGATACTCATCGAGCGTGGTCGCGCCGATGGTGCGCAGCTCGCCGCGCGCGAGCTGCGGCTTGAGCATGTTGCTCGCATCGACCGCACCCTCGCTCGCGCCCGCGCCGACGATGGTGTGCAGCTCGTCGATGAAAAGAATGATCTCGCCCTGCGAGTCGGTGACCTCTTTGAGGAAAGCCTTGAGCCGGTCCTCGAATTCGCCGCGGAACTTCGCGCCGGCGATCATCGAGCCGATGTCCATGGCGATGATCTTTTTGTTCTTCAACGACTCCGGCACATCGCCGCTGACGATGCGCCGCGCGAGTCCTTCCACGATCGCCGTCTTCCCCACGCCCGGCTCGCCGATGAGCACCGGGTTGTTTTTCGTCCGCCGCGAAAGCACCTGCATGGTGCGCCGGATTTCATCGTCGCGCCCGATGACCGGATCAATCCTCCCCTTCTTCGCCAGCGCCGTGAGATCGCGCCCGTACTTTTCCAGCGTCTGATATTTTCCCTCCGGATGCTGATCCGTCACCCGCTGCGAACCGCGCACCTGCTGCAACGCCTGCATCAGCTTCGCCCGCGTGATGCCCGCGTCTTTCAAAATGCGCGCCGCCCCGACCTTCGAGTCCGCCAACGCGAGGAGGTAATGCTCCGCGCTGAGATACTCGTCCTTGAGCTTCGTCATCTCGCTCTCGGCGGCATTGAGCGTCGCCGTCAGCTCACGCCCGAGGCCCACGTGCGCACCATGCACCGTGGCCCGCCGCGCCAGCTCCGCGCGCACCGCGTCCTCGATGCCCCGCGGCTCCACGCCGAGCTTGTCGAAAAGCGGGCCGGCGAGGCCTTCGCTCTGCTCCAGCAGCGCGAGCAGGAAATGCTCGTTGTCGATTTCGGAGTGCCCATTCTTCGAGGCGAGGTCCTGCGCGACCTGCAAGGCCTCCTGCATTTTTTGGGTAAAACGGTCTGGTCTCATAGGCGGCGGATGGCATAAACAATTCGCTGGAGAAAAGAAAATTGACCCGTCTTAAATTCAGCGCCGCTGCGAATTGGCAGCGAAAACGCACTATACCATTATGAACAACAGCATCTTTTACATCATCGGCGTCATCGTCGTCATCATCGTCGTCCTGAAACTCGTCGGCCTTTGGTAGGCGCGCGGGCTATGTCCGCCGAGGGGTACCAGGGGGGAGAATTGAACTCCCGACCAAGGGCTTATGAGTCCCCTGCTCTACCACTGAGCTACCCTGGCTTTTTGCGCGGGGCGGAAGTTAGCGAGGGCTCCGAAGGCTTGCAAGGGGAGAAATTGCCCCTCTTGACAGCTCAGCGTCCGCCGCTAGTCTGTCGGCCCTTTTCCAAAAACCCATCCCATGGCCAATACCAAATCCGCCGCCAAACGCGCGCGTCAAACGACCCGCCGCACCGCCACCAACCGCCGCGCTCTCACGGCGGTGAAGAATCAGCTCAAGGGCCTGCGTGAAACCCTCACGGGCACCGACAAAGCCAAGGCGCAGACCGCCGCGGCCGAATTTGTCTCGTCGATCGACAAGGCGGTAAAGAACGGCCGAGTCCACAAGAACAGCGCCGACCGCCATAAGAGCGCGGTGAACAAGGCGCTCGCCAAGCTGGCTTAAAATCCTCCTGCTCCTGCTTTTCCAAACCCGGCTCCGCTCCTGCGGACGCCGGGTTTTTTAGTAGCCGGCGAGTTTAGGCGGCAAGAGCGTGGCCCCTGTTCAACCGACTAAAGGTGGGGACTTCCTCAGCCCGCCGCCAGTGTATGCGAAAACTCCCGGAGGCTGGGTCTCAGTTCATCCGGGAGTTCGAGGAAGAGGAGCGTGCTTTCGTAGCCTTTGCCGGGCCGCGGTTCGCACCAGACGACGATTCCCTCCAGCACCATTCGGCACAGCCCCAGCCGCGGGTGCATGTGCGTGAGGGCCACGGAGAGCTGGGTACCGATGTCGAAATGCCAGCGCGACTCGAAGCGCATGCCGCGCTCGGAAACTTCGAGGTCTTCGCTGCCGCAGGATTGGGCGTCCGCCCCGTAATCCAGATAAAGCGCCGTTCTAAGATGATTGGTGAGCATTGGGGATTCGCGGTCCCTCATTCGCGAAAGTGCGTGGAACGTAGCACTCGACTTGGGGCTGTCAAAAAATGTCCTGCGGAAATGTGGATTTGGCGGCCAGACTGGCCGCTTTCGCTACAGCACGCCGCTTTCCACCGGAGCCGCCTCCAAGGGACGGGAGCGGCGCGGCAGGGTTTCGCGTTGCGCCGCCCGCTCGGCCTCGGCGAGCAGGCGCAGGGCGAGGCGGCCGAGCGCGGTGGTCACTGCGAAGGTCAAAACGAGCCCGCCGATCCAAACCGCGTACTCCCACGTCTGAGGGTGGCTTTTCCCCTGCCAGATGCGCAGGCCGTGCTGCGCCAGCGTGCCGAGGTAGGCGTAGAGAAAAAGGCCCGGTGTCTGTCCGAGCGCGATCCAGAGCATGCAGGTGCGGAAGCGGATGCGGGTCACGCCGTAGAGATAGTTCAGCAGGCTCGACGGGAAGAGTGGATGCACCTGGCTGAGGAAGATGATTTTCCACCCGTCGCGCGCGATGGCCTCGTCCAGCGCCACCCACTTCCGGTGCCGGAGGAATTTCTTCGCCACCCACCCGCGCCCGAGTTTCCGACTGATGAAAAAGGACACTGCCGCACCGCCGACATTGCCGACCACATTGAGGAAAAAGCCCCACCACAAGCCGAAAAACAGCCCGCTGCCGATCGCCAGCACGCCGCCCGGCAGGAGAAGGACATTACCTGCAGCGTAGAGCAGCGGGTAAAACACCGCGCCCCAGAACTCCATCGCGCCGATTTTCTGCTGGAGTTGTGCGATGGAACTCACGACTGGGTAATGCCGCGCCACCCAGACCAAAATCAAAACAACCAGCGCGAACCCGGCAAGCTGGAGGTAAAAGGCGCGTTTGATTTTCGACATGCGGGGCGGTCTCATCGACTCTGAGCGCTCGGTCGCGGCGTTGTTTCGTTCGCGAAAGGTGCCAGCGCTCCGACGATGGCGGCGAGGTGTGCCGGCGTGGTGCCACAGCAACCGCCGATCAGGCGCACGCCCCGGCCCACGAGCAACGGCACTGCCTCCGCGAAATCCTCCGGCGTCGCCGACCAGACCAGTCGGCCCTCCCGGTCCACTGGCAGTCCCGCACTCGGAAATGCCGCGAGTGGTCCGTCGTCGTCGATATTCTCCAAAAGCCGCACCGCCACTGCCGGGCCGTTCACGCAATTGATCCCAACCACATCCGCATCCGCTGCGCGCAGCCTGGCAAAAGCCTCCGCGAGCGTCGTGCCGTCCGGCAGTCGGCCATCGTCCGGGCAGGCCAACGATGCGATGACCGGGCAGTGATGCAGCGAGTGTTTCACATAAATCGCGAGCAGCAGTTCCTCGAGATCGCGAAACGTCTCCAAAAAAATCACCCGCGTCCCGCCGTCCAGAAGTGCGCCGATTTGCTCGGTAAAAACCTCCTGCCGGTCAATCCCGCGCGCCTCCGCCTCCGCTGCGCCAATCCCCAACGGCCCCACGCTTCCCACCACCTGCACGCCGGTGCTCTTCGTGACTTCCCTGGCCAGTTGCGCCGCCGACCAGTTGATCTCGCTCACCCGATGCCCGTGCCCGTGCCGCGCCAGTCGCACCGCGTTCGCGCAAAAGGTATTCGTGCGAATCAGCCGCGCCCCTGCCGCGATGGCTTGCGCATGGACCTCGCTCACCAGCTCTGGCTGGCTCACGCACAACTCCTCAAGGCACGCGTCAAACGGCTCGCCCGCCGCCATCAGCGCCGTCCCCATGGCCGCGTCGCCGGGCAAAATGCGGTGCTGCAATTCATCGAGAAAATCCATGGGCGCACAAAATATCCGTACCCCGAGCGGCCATGCCGAGAAGAAAAGCGGCGTGGTGTCAGCGTGCTTTCGCCGAACGGAGCCCTTTCCATTTCGTCCAGGCCAGCGCGATCGCCCATGTCGCCGCCAGCACCGCTGCATACATTCCCGCCACCGCGCTCCATCCGAGTCCGCCACCCAGCACGCCGGCCTGCGCGATCCACCCGATGATCAGCAAGTGCCCCGCATACATGACCAGCGATTCGCGCCCCGCGAAAAGTAACGCGTCCGGCTGCCACACCTGCGCGACCCACTGGCAAAGCGCCGCGAACGCCGCCACCCACGCCAGTCGCTCGCAGAAAAACGCCGGACTGGTTGTGGAGAATGGATTGTCGGCCAAAAGCCAGGCCAGCAGCCGCACCACCGCCCAGACCCCGAGCAGCACCCACACCGGCAGGCCGCGTAGCGCGCCCAGGAGCGCCCCCGCAAAGACAAACGCCGTCCACGGCAGCAGCGGAAAGAGCGAGCCCGTAGTCTGGTTTACAAACGCCACCACTGACACCGGCCCTGCGCTCCATGCCAGCGCCGCGGGTGCCAGCCAGACTGCGCCCGTCGCGAGCACGCCGAGCAGCGCGAAGTAAATCCATGCGCGCCCTTTCTCCCTGCCGCGCTGCGCCAGCCATTGGACGCCCAGCACCGCGAGCAGCGCCGCCGCCAGACACGGCAGCACATCCACCTGCGTCCCCACCCGCAGCGCCTCGGCCCAGCGCCGCTGCCCGAGTTCGGTCCACGGAAAATGCAGTGCATAGCCCAGCGCCGCGATCTCCAGCAGCCGTTTGGCTTTGCGCCCAAACGCCACTGGACGCCCCGGCTTAGCGTACCAATTCAGGCCCTGCGCCCAGCCTGCGATGAAAAGAAACGCCGGCGCGACCAGCCCGTTGAACCAGTTCAGCCACCCAAACCACGCCGCCTCGCGCAACGTCGGCGCGAGAAAAGTATTCACCACATGCGCCTCGATCATCGCCAGCACCGCCGCCCCGCGGTACCCATCCAGCCACTCGACTCGTCCCGGCCTTTTCGCGGGTGCCAGTGGCGCTGTGGATGCCATGCCTTCGCTATCGCCCCTTCGCCGCCGCCTCTTTGCCATGCGCCACCACTGGCCAAAATGTGTCGTACTCGAACGGCCGGCTGAACTCCCCGTGATGGCATTTCCGGCAGTCGCCCGCGCCGACCGGATGAAACCTCGCCGTCACCTCGCCGCCCGCGCTCCGCTGCTCGACATGCTGACTGCCCGGCCCGTGACAGCTCTCACAGCCGACATCCACCAGCTTCGTCGCCCCAAACTCCCGCCGGTAGCCCGACGCCGTCCCGAAGCCCACCGTGTGACACGCGATGCAGTTCGGGTCGGCATCCGCCTGTCGCGCGACCAGTGTGTGAAAAGCGTGCCCGTGCCCGCTGTCGGCCCACGCTTTCATCGCCGTGGGATGGCACGCCGCGCAGCTCTGCGTTCCCGCGAAAGTCGCCGTGGCCTTCACGCCCGGCACCATGTCCGCCGCGAGCTTCGCCGGATCGTCGATCGCCAGCTTCGTCTTCCGTACCTCCGCGCGATATGCCTCCGCCAGCGCGGCGATTTCCTCGTCCTGCGGGATGCGGTCGCTGACCAGAGTGATCTCGCCTTTCACCGCGTCCATGTGTCCGGGGGAAAGCAGGCGCGCATTCAGCGTGCCGATCGCCCGGGCCTCATTCGTCGTCGCCAGAATCACGCTGCGATTCTCCTTCACCATCTTTTGCGAAGGCTGCTGCACCTTGCCGCCGAGGATCACGTCGAGCTCGTAAAACTGCCGCGCCAGATTCGCCATCGCGGCCTCATCGCAAAAGGCTAGCAGCACGATGAAATCCGCGTGCCCCTTCAGCTTCGGCAGCAGCTTGCCCAGCGCCACATCCATCTCCTCGACCGCCAGCCCTTCGCCCAACGCGTCGCCCATTCCGCGCGGGTCCAGCACCCCCACCAGCGCGATCTTCCACGCGCCCCGCTGCGCGATCTTATGCGTATCGAAAAGCGGCGCGCCCGTCGCCCGGTCCAGCAGGTTCGCGCTCACCATCGGAACCGGTGCCCGTGCCTTGATCTCGCGGAGCTGCGCCGCCGAAAGCCCGGCCTCGCGCCGTCCCACATTGAGCGCCGCGTAACGCATCTTCGCGAACGCCTCCTGGATGTAGCGATACTCGATCCGCTCGTAATCTGCGCCACCCTCGATGGCGTCACCGACATCCACCCGCAGTTCGTCCGGTGAGTCGTCTTTGCCAAAAAGCGTCGCGATCCGCGTGAGCCCGCCGAGCTGGCCCGTAAAGCATCCGCACGGCACCAACCGTCCCCGCACATCGCAGGTGAAGAGCACCGTCAATGGCTGCGGCTTCGGCGGTGCCGGCTTTTTGAGGATCGCAAAACCGGCCCCCACCCCAACAGCGACGACCGCCAGCGAAACGAGGAGCCGGCGTTTCATCGACCGATCAATACAGCAGCGCGTAGGTGAAGACGTTCACATTCACGAGCACCGACTCCATGATCATGCTGCCCCCGCAGCAGCAGCAACCCTTGGCATTCGAGACATCGTTCAGCCCGTCCTTGGAATACACCATCACCAGCCGCCCATTGACCTCCATCCCCTCGACATACGCCACCTTCCCCTGCTTGTCCGTCAGCCGCGCGATCTGATTCACCGTCGAGAAAACCGGGTGCGACATCGCCAGCTTCACGATCTTGTACTCGGGAAAAACCAGCTTCATTTCCTTGCGCAGAGCCGTGTCCCAATTCGGATCGGAGCAGCCGGGGCTGGAGAGAATGAAGCCGCCGTTGAGCAAATATTTCCGCAGGTTGTCGCGCTCCTTTTTGGTCAGCGAAAAATTCTCCTCCCCCGACCAGACGCAAAACGGAAAGTCGAAAACGTGATCCGCATCCAGCCGCACCGGGACGAAATTCTTGCCCACATTCAGGTTCGTCTTCGCCGCCACGTCGGAAAGAAATTTGTCCGCAAAACAGATCGAACTCTTCGTCCCCGCATAGACCAGGTTCCCGCATTGCAGCTTCGTCAGATCCGCCTTCGGCGCATTCGCCGCGCGCGTCACTTCATCCTCCATCTGCTTCTGCTTCTGCTCCGGCGTCACCCCGCCGGCCCCCGCGGCGCAGGCAAACGTCGAGGAAAGCAACGCCGCCACTATGACAGCAGCGCACCTCGCGACAGCGCGCCAAAACCCTGCCGTCATCCTGAACAAAGTTTCGCCGCGGGCGACGGCGGTGGGCGAAACGCAGTGAAGGATCGCTGACAGAACGCGGGCGGAGGCGGCGGGGCAATGCGCGTCGCTCCACCCACTGCCTCCGCCCGTTACTGTCAGCGATTGCCCCGCAGTCCCATAGGCGTCTCGTGGACTCGGCTCTTCGACTCCGTCCCGGTCGCAAAGCCTCCCGGAACTTCGCTCAGAATGACGGCCCGTTTTTTCGAGCGCTGTCGCGCGACGCGGTGCGCTGAGTGGTAAGATCGATTTCATACGCATAGGCCTACGGCTTCCTCGCCGGTTTCGTGATCGCCTTGAAATACTTTTCCACGATGTCGCTGTATTGCTCGATCGTTGTCTCGCCCTGCACCGCGCCCGATTCGCGGTTCACCGCGTTCACGCCATTGACCACATCCGGCTTGTCCAGCGCCACCGGCGCCATCGCTCCATCCGGCGTGGCCTGATTTTTCCCAGCGCCATTCATCTTCGCCTTATCCGACTCGGACACGCGCGACTCATTCCCCATCACGTTTGCATTCGGCCCGGTATAGACGGCCTGCCCGTCGCGCCCGCCATTCCCCATCTGGCCTTTTCCCGGCTTGAAACCGCGGCCATTGCCAAACTTCTTCGACTCCATCATCTGCTTGAAGTTTTGCTTCCCCGGCATGCCAGCCTGAATGCTCATGTATTGGTCGAGTTCGCTGCTCATCTCACCTTCGCCGCCTTGGCATTTGGAAAAAAGCTTCTCCATCTCTCCGCGCAATGTTTCCGCGAGGTCCGCACCTTCGTCCCCGTTGCCCGCCAGCATCTCGCGCGTCGTCTGATTCGCCAGCGTTTGCAGCCGCAGATCGCCCATCGCCTGCGCGATGTTCTGCGCGCTCGTCCCCGCTTTCGGAAACTTCTCCATCGCCGCCTTCCCATCCTCCCAAAGCTTTTGCTCCACCGCGTCCAACTCGTCGCCGATCTGCTTCTGGGCTGCGGCCAGATCCTTCAGCGCGAGCTGATCCTCGCGCGTCAGCGGCCCGGCCCGGTCATACGCTTTCGACTGCTTCGCCATCTCCTGCTGCGCCGCGTAGAGGTCCTTGAAACGGTTGATGTCCTTCACGATCTCGTGCAGCAGGCTCAGGTCTTCGAGCGGCTTCAACACTTCATCCGCCGTCTCCTGTGCCGTCTCGCCGAGACGCGCGAGTTGTTCGTCCGAGGCCTTCTTGAAATCGTCGAGCATCTTCTTGCTCGGCGCCTGTTGGCCAGCGGGCGATGGCTTTCCGTTCGGCTGCTCACCCGCGAGCGCCTTCATCTGCTCTTCATTCGCCGCCGTGGAATCGCGAATCTCCTGCGCCTTCTCCGCCAGCGTATTCTTCAACTCCGCCTCCACATCGTAGAGCGGCTGATCGCGGACGAAATTCTCCATCGTGTCCGCGAGCGCGTTCAGCTTCGCGTTCAGCGCATGCTGCTGCGCCATCAGTTCATCGAGTTTTTTTTGCAGCGCCGCCTTTTCCGCATCGGTCTTCGCCGCAGTGAGCTGCTTTTTCAGCGCGTCGATTTCCTCGCCCAGCTTTTTCTGCTGCTCCGCGAGATCGCGGAAGTCGTTCACCAGCGCCGTGTACTTCGCCGCAATGTCGCCCATGTCCGACTGCTCGCGCAGGAAAGCGTTGTATTCCTCCGTCGTGATCACCGTCAGCGTCACCGTCTTGCTCCGGGCGATGTGCGGTTCCGGCGCGTTGTCGATCGCCTCCGCGAAAATCGAAACCGTGTCGCCCGACGCCAGCCCCGTGAAATCCAGCGCCTGCGCCTCGCGCGTGTGCAGCGTCGGCTTGTCGTAGCCCACCACGCGCGGCTCGCCGAAGACGCCATTGCGCGCCGTGTGAATGCGCACAGTCTTCACGCCGTAGTCATCGCTCGCCTCGACCACCGGCACCGCTTTGAAATCCATGGCCACAAACGTGTCGCTGCTCGGATTCGCGATCTGCACCTCCGGCGGCAGATCGTGCGTCACCGTGAGCGCGCACTGCCACTTCTCCTGCGAGGCGAAGCCGTCGCGGTCCGTCATTGAAAACGTGAGCTGTGCCGGCTGCTGCGCGTCGATTGTCGCCGCCACTTCCTTCTCCGCCGACGGCTTCATCTCCACCGGCACGACCGTGCCCGACTCACCCGTCACCGTGAGATGCCCGCTCGCCAGCGGCCGGTTCGATTGCAGCCGAAACTCGATCTTGCTGCCCACCAGCGCCTTCACGTTTTTGAAAGTGAGCGCGTGCTCATCCGGCGGCAACCCGGTGTAGGCCGGCGGCGTGATTTTCACAAAAGCCCGCTCCAGCTTCGGCGTGAGGATCACCCCCACGCGCCGCTGCTTGCTCTGCGCGTGCCGGTTCTTCGTGTGGGCAAAAAGGACGAGGTTCGTCCTGATCCCCTCGATCTGCTGGGTGAACCCGCGCTCGCCTTTGTCGAACATCGGCACCGTCGCCACCTCCTCCGGATGTCCCTCTGGGAAGAACGACAGCCACAGCTCTCCCGGGCGATGCCCACCCGCCTTTGCCGTGATCAGCAGACTCTCGCCATAAACGACCTGCGTGCCGTCATCGCCCGGATCGGCGATCTCCAGCCGCGTGAAAGAGTAGGGCGGATGATCGCCAAACGGATCGAGAAACCGCGGTATTTCCGTCCGCGTAATGTCGACGCCCAGCGCCAGCACCGCCGCGAAACCGAGCATGCCAAAACCCGCGCGCTTCGCCTCGCGCCGCAGCGTGTCGGTGCGCGCGAGTTGCTCGATGGGCTCATCGCGCAGCTCCCGCGCGTAGCTGCTCACCGCCAGCGTCGCCAGCTCCCGAGTCATCGGCATGACCGAGGCATCCGTGGATTGCCCGCGAAGCTGGAGGATGTTCATCAGCTTCGAGCCCAGCCGCGCATGCCGGCTCTCCAGCACGCGCGCCGTGTGCTCAAAAGCGTTCCGTTTACCCCACGCGATCCACGCACACCAACCCGCAAAACCCAGCGCCAGCAATCCACCCGTCACGCTCAATCCCAAACGCACCCCGCCCGCGAGATGCAGCACCACATCCACCGCAAAGAACCCGAGCACCAACCCTGCCGCCCACGGCCACGCCCTTAACAGCCGCGCGCCGCCGCGTTCTCTTTGCAAAATCCGATCCGCCGCCGCCAACCGCACCGCCAGCGAACCGAGCGGTTCCGCCACGGCGCCCTGCGCGGATGGAAAAAGTGGCGTCATCGTGCTCATGCGAATACCGCGCAGCATACCCATCGGCTCGGAAATCGCCCGTTCAATTTCGTCTGCTTGCGTCGCGGGAATCGGAAGCTGACGGGTGCGGGCCGCGCCTGCTATCGACTGGCTCATGAATCTCCTCGCCATCGAAACGTCCACCCCGCGCGGCGGCATCGCGCTGCTGGCCGGCGGGGAGTTGCGGCTGGAGGAATCCTTCAACTCGGCCCGCGGCCACAGCGCTTTGCTTTTCGCCATGCTGGAAAGGGCCTGCACGCTCGTCGAGCGGATCGACCTCGTGGCGGTCGGGCTGGGGCCGGGCTCGTATGCGGGCGTGCGCATCGCCGTCGCCGCGGCGATCGGGCTGGAACTCGGCGGCGATGCGCGGCTGGTCGGGCTGCCGTCGGTCGCGGCGCTGGAAACGGAGGCGCAGAGCTACCTCGCCATTGGCGACGCCCGGCGGGAGGCGTTCTATTTTACGCGGGTGGAAGATGGGCTCTGCGTCGAAGGCCCGCTCCTCGCCACCGAAGCCGAGCTGCGCGAACGGCTCGAGGCGGAGGCCGATTTGCCGGTCTTCGCGGGTGCGGCCCTCGCCGCATTTCCCGGCGCTCAAATCGCGCTACCCTCCGCGGTGCGGCTGGCGCGACTGACGGAGGCGGGGCGGGGCATCATCGCGACTGGCGATCTCGAACCCATTTACCTTCGCGAGCCGCACATTACTTTGCCGAAACCGCGGCCGGGTACGCCACTTCCGCGGTGAGCCGCAGATCGTTGCCGATCTTGTCGTAGCGCGGATGGTAGAGCCGCGGGGCCCCCGCGGTTGCGCCGACGCCGCGCCCGCCGACCGCGGGCACCGGGCCGCCGCAGAGCAGCGGGGCGACGTAAAACTGCACGCGATCCACAAGCCGCCGGTCGAAGGCTTCGCCAAGCACCCGCCCGCCGCCTTCGAGAAGCACGCTGGTGATTTCCCGGCGCCCCAATTCGCGCAGCACGGCGCGCAGCGACTGGCCGCGGAAGACGAGCGTGCGGTCGCGGTGCGCGTCGGTGAAAACGTGCGCGTCCTTGGGCAGATCCCCGCTGCGCGTGAGGACAATGCGCCACGGTTGGCCTGCGGCGGGCACGCCGCGGACGGTCAGGCGCGGGTTGTCGGCGCGGAGTGTTTGCGCTCCGATGAGGATGGCATCGACCTGCGCACGCAGCCGCATGGCATCGCGGCGCGCGGCGGCCCCGGTCAGCCACTGGCCTTCGCCCGGCGGGCGCGTGAGGCGGCTGTCGAGCGAGATTCCGGCTTTGGCGATGACCAGCGGCATCCCTGTCACGATCCAGCGGTTAAACCCCGCGTTCAGCTCACGACATTCGCTTTCCAAAACACCGCACGTCACCTCGAGGCCGGCGGCGCGCAGCAGATTCACGCCGCGTCCGGCGTGCGCGGGATTCGGATCGACGGTGCCAATGACGACGCGCGCAAAACCCGCCCGGATGATCGCCTTCACGCACGGCGGCGTGCGGCCCTGCGTGGAGCAGGGTTCGAGCGTGACACAGATCGTTGCTCCGCGCGCCAGGTCAGGTTTTTTCAAGGCCCGCAGCGCTTCAATCTCCGCGTGCGGCAGCCCTGCGCGGCGGTGAAAGCCGCGCGCCACGATCCGCCCACCGCGCACGATGACCGCGCCGACGGCCGGATTCGGACTGGTGTGGCCGAGGCCGCGCGCCGCTTCGCGTAGGGCCGCGCGCATTAGTTTCTCGTCGTGCATCCGCGTGGTTTAAGCCTTGCGCCGGGAAGTTTGAACCCGGAACTTCGCGTCGTGGCTCTCACCCTCCGCGAAAAGCGAAACCTCTACCACAGCCTCGGCCAGCTGGTGCGCTCGGGGGTGCCGTTTCCCAGCGCCCTGGACAATCTCGCGCGTACCACGCGCGGCGGGATGCAGGGCGTCATCCGGCGGTTGAAGGAGGGAGTGGGCAGCGGGCAGACCGTCGCGGAATCTTTTGCCCGGCAGCGTCCGGCGGTGGGTGAGATGGAACTCGGCGTGATCGCCGCGGTCGAGCGCGCCGGCAAGCTGGAGCAGGGGTTGGCGCAGCTTTCCGATTATTTTGGCGCGCTGGAACAGGCGAGGGCGGGCATTCTGAAAAAGTGCGCCTATCCGGCGTTCGTGCTGCACTTCGGCGTCTTCACGCTTTCGCTGAAAACACTGCTTTTCGGCGGCGGGCTGGCGACGTATTTGCGCGAGACGTTTGGTTTTCTCGCGTTGCTCTACGGCATCGTGCTGGTCATCGTCCTGCTGCTGCCGCTGCTGCGCGATGCCGGGGCGAAAAGTGCGGCGCTCGACTCGCTGCTCCGCAGGCTGCCGCTGGTCGGCGGCATCCGCCGGGCGCTGTCCACGTCCCGCTTTTGCGCGACCTACGAGATGCAGCTTGATGCCGGGATCAATGTCATCGACGCCCTGCAAGCCGCGGAACGGGCAAGCCGGAGCGGGCTCATTCGCGAGGCGGTGAAACGGGCGATTCCCGAGATGCGCGGTGGGGCGCAGGTCGGCGGTTTGCTGGCCGCGAGCGGGGCGTTTCCCGAGCCGATGATCCGCAGTTTTTGCGTCGGAGAGCAGACGGGCGAACTCGATGAGGAGTTGAAACGGCTCGCTGCGGATTACCAGTCGGAGGGTTTGGCGCGCTTGGAAACGCTGGCGGAGTGGCTGCCGCGATTTCTCTACATCGCGATCCTCGCCTACATCGGCTACGGCATCGTGACTTGGTATCAGAGCTACCTGCAACAGGCGATGAGCATCATGGATTCCAACTGAGTCACAGCGACTCAGCACTGATTCTGGAGATGTGCACGAATAAGGGCCATCGTGTCGCGTTTTCCCATTCGAATTTAGCGACTATCAAACAGAATAAGCTGCTGATTGTTAGCAGCATGCACGGAAATGCAAGGCGTGTTTTTCAGATTGGTATCCGGGAAGCTATATGGATTGGGCGTCCACCAACAACCAACCTAATCCATCACTATGAGCCTTATCCGTTACCAATTCCCTGAAGTCTCCCACTGGTCGTCTTCCGACCGTCTTTCGACGTTGCGCGACGAAGTAAATCGCCTGTTCGATTTCTCGTGGCCGAGCCGGGACAGCGGCCTTTTCAGCGGCTGGTCGCCCGCGCTTGATGTGCACGACGATAAGGACGGCCTCACCGTCCAAGTCGAACTGCCCGGCGTGAAGAAAGACGAGATCGACATCTCCCTGCATGACGGTGTGCTGACCGTCTCCGGCGAGCGCAAAACTGATCGCGAGCGCCAGGAAGGCGAGACCTTCCGCAGCGAGCGCTACTTCGGAAAATTCCAGCGCAGCGTGACGCTGCCAACGGCGGTAGATGCCGGAAATGTGAAGGCGTCGTACAAGGACGGCATTCTCACTATCGACCTGCCGAAAGCCGAGGAAGCGAAGCCCAAGCAGATCGCCATCAGCGTTTCCTAACCCATTACCAGAAACTCTCCAATTATGACCACCACCTGTAATCCATCCGAAACGAAAACCTCCGCCGTGGACAACGGCGCGCAACGGGTCAGCTACCTCACGCCGCTGGCCAATGTGCTCGAAACCAAAGACGCCTACGTCCTGGAAGCCGAACTGCCCGGCGTGAACAAGGCCGGCCTCGAAGTCAGTGTCGAAAATGGCGAGCTGACCATCACCGGCCGGCGGACCCCGAACGCGCCGCAGGGCCGGGCCGTGTATCGCGAGACACGCGGACTCGATTACCGGCGCGCGTTTGAAATCGACTCCTCGATCGACACCGCGCGCATCAGCGCAAAGCTCGACAAAGGTGTGCTCACGCTCACGCTTCCGAAAGCCGAATCGGTGAAGCCGCGGAAGATTGCGGTGAACGACTAACCCTGTCTGTTTGGTCTGTGTGTTGCCAGCCCCGCGGGCCGCGAAAGCCCGCGGGGCTTGGTATTTCAACCACCAAGGGCGCTGATGAACTCTGATGGGAGGACGGCTGCGGTGAATCCCACCGGCGGTTTGGGCTCGCAACGAGACGCAGGCCCGCTCGCCGCCTTGCCTACCGGTTAGCGTGTGGACCGAGGGCGAATGGGGCCTGCGTGAAACCCTTTGTGGGCGGCGGGCGTTTGCGTAGTCTCTGCGCCCTTTTCCCACACATGAAACAACCTTTGCCGGGACAACGATGGGTCAGCGACAGCGAGCCGGAACTCGGGCTCGGGATCATTCTCGAGGCCGGGTTCGGGCGTGTGGAGGTGCTCTTTCCGGCGGCGAGCGAGCGGCGGCAGTACGCGCTGAAGTCCGCGCCGCTGCGGCGGGTGGAATTCAAGGAAGGCGACCGGATCAAGCTGCACGACGGGCGGGCGCTGGTGGTGGAGAGTGTGGAGGAGCGAAAGGGGAGGCTGGTTTATCGGAGCGGAGGTGCGGAGTTCGCGGAGGCGGAGCTTTCGGACAAGATCAGCTTTTCCAAACCGGAGGAGCGGCTGCTCGGCGGACAGGTGGATGAGCTGGCGGATTTCGATTTGCGCGTGGAAGCGTTGGAGCGGCGGTGCGCGGCGCGGAAGTCGGCGGTGCGCGGGTTTGTCGGCGGGCGGGTGTCGCTGATTCCGCATCAGATGTTTATCGCGGGGGAAGTCACGAGCCGGCTCGCGCCGCGGGTGCTCCTGGCGGATGAAGTGGGGCTGGGCAAGACGATCGAGGCGGGGCTGATTTTGCATCGGCTGCATCTTACGGGGCGGGCGGAGCGGGTGCTGATCCTCGTGCCGGAGCCGCTCATCCATCAATGGTTCGTGGAGCTGCTGCGGCGGTTCAATTTGCTCTTCAGCATCTTTGACGAAGAGCGGTGCGCAGCAATCGAGAAGCTGGACGCGGCGGAAAATCCGTTCCTCGACAGCCAGCTTGTGATTTGCAGCGTGGGCTTGCTCGCGCAGGACGAAAGGCGGGCGTCGCAAGTGCTCGCGGCGGGATGGGATTTACTGGTCGTCGATGAGGCGCATCATCTCGAATGGAGCGCGGACGCGCCGAGCCCGCAATATCAGCTGGTGGCCGCGCTGGCGGCGGCGACGCCCGGCCTGCTGCTGCTCACGGCGACGCCGCAACAGCTCGGCGTGGAGGGACATTTCGCCCGCCTGCGGCTGCTCGATCCTGATCGCTACGCGGACCTCGGGGAGTTTTTGCAAGAGGCGGAGCACTACGAGGAGGTGGCGCACGCGGTGGATCGTCTGCTCGCGAAAAAACCGCTGACCAAAAAGGAGTCCGATCTTTTCGCGGCGAAATCCCCGCGCATCCGGGCGCGCTGCGACGCCCTGGATGCGGGCGATGCCGGCGCGCGCGAATTGCTCGTCGCCGATCTGCTCGATGCCTTCGGCACGGGGCGGGTGATGTTCCGCAACACGCGCGCGGCGCTTTCGGGTTTCCCGCAGCGGCAGGCGCTGCTTGTGCCGCTCAAAGGTGCGGATGAGGACGACGTGAAGACGAAGTGGCTGGTCGAGCTGCTGAAGGAGTTGGGCGAGGAAAAAGTCCTTCTCATCTGCAAAACGCGGGCGCTTGCGGAGCAAGTCAGCGCGGGGCTTCAGCGGCTGATCAATGTGAAGTGTGCGGTCTTTCACGAGGGGCTGACGCTGCTTCAG
Organism: Chthoniobacterales bacterium; assembly: GCA_038318725.1. Taxonomy (GTDB): domain Bacteria; phylum Verrucomicrobiota; class Verrucomicrobiia; order Chthoniobacterales; family Chthoniobacteraceae; genus Chthoniobacter. The sequence continues at coordinate 68,593 of JBBQCM010000008.1, read as the reverse complement.
CGGGATCGCAATGCGGCGTACTTTTCCGAGGCGGACGGTGCGCGCATTCTCGTTTGCTCGGAGATCGGAAGCGAAGGGCGGAACTTCCAGTTCGCGCATCATCTCGTGCTTTTCGATCTGCCGGAAAACCCGGAACTCGTGGAGCAGCGCATCGGACGGCTCGACCGCATCGGACAGACCGACCTGATCAAAATCCACGTCCCCTTTCTCCCCGGCACCGCGGGCGAAGTGCTGGCGCGCTGGTATCACGAGGGGCTCGACGCCTTTGAGCACAACCTGCACGGCGCAGTGGAGATCGTCCGCACGCTCGGCGCGGAACTGGCGCGGCTGCTGGATAAACCCGACGCGCGCCAGCTCACCGCCTTCCTCAAAAATTCGAAAGAGTGCCGCGCCGGCGTGGTGAAAAAACTCGAGCGCGGCCACGACCGCCTGCTCGAGCTGAACTCCTGCCGCGTGGAGCGCGCCGCCGCGATCATCGACGGCATCCGTGCGCTCGACGGCGACGCCGCGCTGGAGCCATTCGCGCTCCGGCTCTTCGAGCAGCTCGGCATTCACATCGAGGATCTCGCCCCACGCACCTACCTCTTCCGGCCCGACGCGCTGAAGACCGATGCTCTTCCCGGACTTCCCACCGAAGGCCAGTCCATGACCTTCGACCGCACCCGCGCGCTGAGTCGCGAAGACCTCGGCTTTCTCACTTGGGACCACCCGCTCATCCGCGGCTCGCTCGACGGCCTGCTCGGCACCGAAGCGGGCAATTCCGCCTTCGCCGTCTGGCGTGATGGCGGACGCGAAACCATCCTCCTCGAAGCCTGCTTCATCGCCGAATGCGCCGCGCCCACCGCGCTCCATGTCGATCGCTTTCTGCCGCTCACGCCGCTCCGCGTCGTCGTGGACCACGCCCTCGCCGACCTCAGCACCGACGCCGAACTGGCCGCTGCGCATTTGGAAAAAGGCGACGTTTTCCGCCTCCTCGACCGCGGCGCGGTGAAAAAGAAACTCCTCCCCGCGATGCTCGAAAAAACCCGCACCCTCGCCGACGAACGCCTCGCCACGCTCACCGCCACCGCCACCGCGGAGATGTCCCGCCAGTTCACCCACGAACTCCAGCGCCTCCGCGACCTCGCCGAAATCAACGACCACGTCCGCCCCGCCGAAATCACCGCCACCGCGCAGCAGCAAACCGCCCTCGCCACGGCCTTGGCTGGCGCGCACCTCCGACTCGACGCCGTGCGGTTGATCCTGCGGATGCCGTAGGGCATTGCCGGAACGTCCGACACTTTTGTGTCCGGTCACCAACTGGTGCCGCGCGATGTCCACGGCCGCTCTTTGATCAGCCGGTCCCTTAAGTTCTCTGGCGTCGCAAAAGCCAGACCAAGCCACCGCAGACAGCGAGAAGGAGGGTGGCGATCCAAGCATGCGTGTTTCCCGAGTCATCTTGTGTTGGGGTTTCGGGAACGGATGCCGGGATTGAATCAGACGGAAGTGTTGGGGCTGGCTCGGCTTCGGCGGCTGTGGGCGGTTTGCGCTCCGGAGGGTCTGCGCCGGGTCGCACGGCTTTGAAATCCCCGGCTTTCAGCTTCTCCTCATTCGCCCGGTACCACTCCCGCATCATCTTCATGTTAAAGACTTCTCCCAGCCCCCCCACCCGTCTCACCCGCCGCGCCCAATTGATGACATCGGCGTTAAATTCAGCGGAGTCGCCTAGTATACCAAAACGCCGCGCGCTATATGAATCTGCGTCGGTTCTATAACCACGTCTGAGTAGTGATAGCGTTCTTCTTCCATAAATAGACCTTCGCCGATCATGGCAATGGTCTTCGGCTGTCCGACAATCCGCAGCCTTGTGCTATCCTTACTCCGCGCGTTCCAGAATTGTTTGACCACCATTTCCATCGCCCATTCGTCTCCAAATGCGGCCAGACACAATATCTTCCAACCGGTAGCACCGCTGTCATCACCCTCTCCCTCGCGGCGCAGCTTTTCAACGGCACCACGCAGATAAGCCTTCACCGACTCACGCTCGTTAGTGGTCAGGTTGCTCAGACGCTGGCGATTCATTGGCCCTTGTGGCGGAAACACCTGCTCGAAGAGTTCGCCGGCGGTCGCTTTCTCACCGCCGCCGACTTGCGCGTGGGTGGCTAAGCCAAGCGCCAAGATCGCAGCACCGAAGACCAATGCGATACTTTGATTCATGGTTTTTCCCTCATTCCCGAACTGAGGGTTTGGGAGCGGCCATCTTCGGGCGAAACTCGGTTTCGGTGGCGGGTGGGTGGGTTCATGGCGGTGGCTGCGGCTGCGCGTCACTTCTCGGAGCCTGGGTAGTGTGCGTCAAGTTCAGCAAAAGCGAGTTGGGAAGAGCGGAGCGGGTGAAGTTTAGGCGGCGAGTTGGAGTTGAGTTTTGGAGAGATCGACGAGGGGTTGCATGTCGAGGTAGCGGGCGGGACTGCGATGCATGAAAATCCGGCGGACGGAGACGTGTTTGGGCACTAAGGCAGGTGGGTTTGCCAGATTTGGCCCGTCTGGGGTCCGAGGCTCGCGCGAGTGAGAGGGTTTCGCACGCCGTGGGGCGCAAAACTCTCAGCAATGGAAAGACCGGAGCGGAGGGGAACGCCAGCCGGGGCAAAGCTGGCAAACAAAAGGCGTGTGGGGTCGAGATCGGAGAAAAGCTGGCAGCTTTGACGGCGTTGCGGTCCGGAAGGCAGTTCGTGGAAGCGTCTGGCCCCGGGATTGCTAAGGACGCTCCCGTGACGCGCGGGAGACGCCGGGAGAGTGGATCAATGGCGTGCGCCCTATCCGGTGCAGCTTTCCGGCAACCGCACCGGGACGCCGTGCTCGGCGAGATAGTGCTTCACGTCGGTGACGGTGTAGGTGCCGAAGTGAAAGATGCTGGCGGCGAGGACGGCGTCGGCTTTGCCGGCAGCGAGCACCTCCACCATGTGCTCGAGCGTGCCCGCGCCGCCGCTGGCGACGATGGGAACGCCGACGGCTTCGCTGATGCGGCGGGTGATTACGAGGTCGTAGCCGGCTTTGGTGCCGTCGGCGTCGATCGAGTTCAGCACGATCTCGCCAGCTCCGAGGGCGACGGCGCGCTCGGCCCAAGCCACGGCATCGAGGCCGGTGGGTTTGCGTCCGCCCTGGACGAAGACTTCCCAGCGATCTGGGGCGGTCTTTTTCGCGTCGATGCTGACGACGATGCACTGGCTGCCAAAGCGCTCGGCTCCGGCACTGATGAGCGCGGGCGTGGCGATGGCGCTGGAATTGATGCTGATTTTGTCGGCGCCACTTTTGAGCATCACGCTCATGTCTTCGACGGTGCGGATGCCGCCGCCGACGGTCAGCGGCATGAAACAGTGCGCGGCGGTGCGCTCGATCACGTCGATCATTGTCCCGCGTCCGTGGGCGCTGGCGGTGATGTCGAAGAAAACCATCTCGTCCGCGCCTTGGTCGTTATAGCGGATGGCGAGTTCGACGGGATCCCCGACCTCGCGGAGGCCACCTTCCTCGGCGCGGCCAAACTGGACCCCGCGGGTGACTTTACCGTTGTGAACGTCGAGGCAGGGGATGACGCGTTTTGTAAGCATTCGTTGGAAATATGGTGAATTTGCGACGGAGTCTGGTGGGTTGGCGTCCGGTTTCTGTAAAAATACGGTGACGGCGAGGAAAATATGTTTGACGCTGACGGCTGGGTTTCTTAAAGGCGGTGCCCGGTCAGGAGCAAACTCGCAATTCAATACACCAAATCCATATGGCAGAAAACGATCCCGAACCAAACACCGCGCCGGAGCAGATGAAAAAAGAGGGCACCTTTCAAGTTTCGCAGGAACCGGTTACCGGTCTCGCCGCGACAGAGGATGCGCATAAATTCGAGATCGCCGCCAAGTTCTCGCCGCCTGCCCCGGCCGCGGAACTGCCCGCTTATGAAGACCTCGGCGAGTTGCCTGCCTCGTATCGGCAGGACACGCTTTTCCTCGTGGCGCGCGATCCACGGTGGCTCTTCAGCTACTGGGATTTCGACTGGGCGCGCTATCGCCCGGCGACGATGCGCGGCGGGGTGGCGCAGTTTTTCCTGCGTCTCACCACCACGGTCGGCGCGGATGCGGGATTGATCGAGATCAAGCCCGAGGCGCGCAACTGGTATGTGCCCGTGGCGGAGCCGGGGACAGGCTACGTCGCGGAGATCGGCTTCTTTGAAAAGGCCGGCGCGTGGCATGGCGTGGTCCAGTCCTGCGTTGCCACGACTCCGCCCGACGGGGTGGCCGCGGAGGCCCCCGCGGCATTTGCGACCGTCCCCGCCGAACTCAGCTACGAGCGGCTCCTCGAAATGGTGCGCGAGAAAATGGAGGAGGGCGAAAGCCTCATCGCCGCGCTGGCCCGCATCGCCGGCGAGGGGCGGATCGAGTTTCACGCGGGCCGGGCTCCGTCCTGGTCCGAGGAGCAAAAGCGCCTGCTCGCCGCACTGCTCGGCGAAGCGCTCACCGACCGCGTGGGTCTCGGCTCCGCGGAGATCGACCAACTCCTGCGCAAAAAGCTTTCCGAGAAACTCTCCAGCGAAAGCGCCAGCGGCCTCTCCGGGCGTTACGCCGAGGCGCTCGAGCCCGGTCCCACGAGCCTCTTCAGCGGCATCGGCGCGAGCTGGAGCGCGCAGCCCTTCAGCGTGAAACGCGAGCGCGGCTTTTTCATGCACGTCAACGCCGAGATCATCTTCTACGGCGGCACCCACCCGGACGCCACGGTCTGGATCGACGGCAAGGAAATCCTCCTCAGCCCCGACGGCACCTTCCGTTATCACTTCACCCTGCCCGACGGCGACTTCGGCATCCCAATCATCGCCCGCTCGCCCGACCGCGTCGAGGAACGCTCCGCCACTCTGAGCTTCGTCCGCGGCACCGGCCGCACCGGCGAAGTCGGCGCCACTGGCCAGCCCTCGGTGCTGGCCCCGCTCATCGGGAAAAAGTAAGCACCTCGCGCCAAGCACGCCGTCCACGCCAGGCGATTCCGTCATTGGGCGAAAACTTTAATCCGCTGTGCAACAGAGGCCACGATTGGCCACGGCTCTGAATAGACCTCCAAAAACCGCTGCCAGAAAAGGCTTGGCGAAGCGGAACGGACGACCATGTTTCGGGGGAAACTCTACAAGCGCATGATTCTCCCCAAGACTAAATCTTACTGCCGGAAAACTGCCCCTGGCGAAGCATCGATGGCTTGGTTTCATCGTTCCTCAGCGCCTCACTTCCAGCTCCCTTATCTCCCAAGGCCGATCTATGCACGGACTTTCTCCGCGCTGGGGCGACCGAAGCAAATTTCCTAACAGATCAAAACCCAAATCTCATTTTCGGAATTGATCGGCTGCGCCAAATTGAATCCAAACTAATTTCGGCAAGAGTAAGAACTGTCGGGACGCTCACTGATATTCTCTCGAATACGTCGATGGCCGAGATTTTCATCAGCTACGCAAAAGCAGACCAAAAGGCGGCGAAGGCGCTAGCCGCTGCATTCCAAGCCCACGGCTGGTCGGTTTGGTTCGACGACCGCCTGATTGCGGGCGAGAGCTGGGACGAAATCATTGAACGGGAACTTGCGGCGGCGCGCTCCGTAGTTGTGCTGTGGTCGGAAACCTCGGTGAAATCCAAGTGGGTTCGCAACGAATCTCGCCGCGGCGGCGATCGACTGGTGCCCGCCGCTCTCGATTCAGCAAAGCTGCCGATTGAATTCGACGATGTGCAAGCAGTTAGCTTGGTGGCCTGGAACGGCGATGCGGGTGACCCGGCATTCCAGAAATTGGTTGAAGGCGTGGCGCGGCTCTTAGACCAGCCCCCCAAGAAGGTCAGGCACACCTGGGCTTCGACAATGCGTCGGGGGAGGCGTGGGTTCATGTATGCACTTGCGGCACTCGTCATCGCGGCCGGTATCGGACTTGCGTACCGTCAGCCGTGGGCGCTGCCGAGAGTGCTGCTGATGGATTCGCCGCTTCCCGAGGTCGTCTACGACAAAGAGGCCGCGGCCAAGGGACAGACCAATGCGACGGCCATTGCGGACATTTTGAAAGACCTGCCCGTCTCCGTAATCAAGGAATCTACTGATCTCGAATGGCATCGTGAGGCGGACATCCGCCGGATGAATCCGACTTTGATCATCATTCACGGGTCTGCGTTCTACTCGCACACCAATGGCTCCGACAACGCCGGTAAACTGCTGAGCTTTCTCGAGTACATGAAAGACGGCGATTCTCGTTTCCTGATTTATACGCGCGTTTCAACCGAAGGGCTCGAAGATGCGTTGCAGCAGCGAATCCCCGCTTGGAAAGGGCGGTTTCGCTTCTGGCAGATTCCCGGAGGCAAAGAAGCCAGCTTCAGCGCCCCTGCGACGCGTCGCAAGTTGATCCAAATTACCAGGGAGGCGTTGGGAACATGAAACCATCAAGCCAGATCTCTATCAGCCTCTTGCTAGGCATAATGTTGTTCGCTTCCCTTGGAAGAGCGCAAACCGTGGTTGCGCCGGTGTATTTTTATATCACTTCCGATCCTGCAATCTTTCAGCAAGCGTTCACTCCGATCCTTCCCGCGCGCACGAAACAATTTAATGAAGAGAAGGTGATGGCGGAGTACCAAAAATTTCTCCAGCGAAGTATTGGCGAAGGCTGGTTTAAGTATGCACACCATGGATTTGTGCATGGGCCGTTCAATTCGGAGGCCGAAGCCAAAGACGATTACAGCCAGCAGGAAAGGAAGACAATGGAGGCTGGGGGCCGCGCCATCTATCCTCGTGAGTTGGTCGGATTCCGGTACCGGGACGCATCCCTTCTTGTGGTCGTCGTGAGTGTTCCACCGAAGACTCCAGAGGCGGGTGCACTTGATGTCTCACCTATGGAGAAGGCACTAACCGGCCTCCCGATCGCCGTCTATTTTCCGCTTGAGTATACTTGGAAGGACGCTGTGGGCGGCTCCTCTTCGATAACGATGAGCGTCGGAGAATTACATCCTTCCGCGGCGTTGATTTGGGTAGAACCTAACTTAAGCCTCAGCTCCAATTCCGCCGGAACGCGTTTACTGCAGGAGCAAGCGACAAATGTGCTGAGCAGCGGACTGGATCTCCTTGTTGCTCTGCCTGCACGCTCGCGGGATGCGGCCGAAGCAGCGGTGGCCCGGTTCAAAACTCTGTTCGCGGAAAACAATAAGCGGATCGAGGTGGCCGTAGCAGAAGATGCGGCGATGAGGGCGACCATGTCGCGAAGGTTGATGGAATTTCTGGCTCCGCCGATCATCCCGCTAAAAGTCAACGAACTGATGGCCAACAATACCAGCGTGGTGAAGGGAGAGGGCGGCGACTTTCCAGATTGGGTGGAGATCCTTAATACAGGCACCGTTGCGATCGACCTGGCAGGCATGTATGCGAGCGATAACGAAAAGCTGAGGCCTCGGCGGCGGATTTCAGGAGCCGACAGAACCAAGACTACCGTTCCATCGGGAGGGCGTCTCGTCCTTTGGCTCGATGGACGGTCCACGCTCGGCCCGAACCACATGGATCTCAGGCTCAGTTCCCGCGGGGAACGGTTCACGCTGGTGGACATCGACGCATTGACGGTGATCGACCAGGTCGAATTCGGCCCGCAGGCTCCTGACAAGAGTTACGCGCGCGTCCCGGATGGCGGCGAGAAGTGGCAGTCGAATCGGGAACCAACGCCGGGAATCACGAATCGTTAGTCCGCCTTTCCGTCGCGCGCTGTAGTCACGCGACTAAGATAAAGGGCGGGTCGGTCACTTTGTCCGCCATCCGCCGGAAATCTGAAAGACGAGCCGACTCGCCACCTGCTGGAGAGTCCCTCACTCGAATCGCAAGATTCAACGTTCGACAATGCGCGCCTTCGCCGTTTGTGATTACGGTCATGCGCTCGCTGCTTCTCCTCATCGCCACCGCCGCAATCGCTGCCGAGCCAGTGCCCTTACCGCCGGGGAACCAGATGTTGGATGACTACTTCGCGAGGCAGGTCGCGGAGTTGGAGGGCGCACCGCTGGCGGTGCCGCGTTCGGCGGAGGAGTGGGAGAAGACGCGGCTGGTTTGGCGGGCGGAGTTGGTCGAGATGCTCGGGCTTTCGCCGATGCCCGAGCGCACGCCGCTAAGTGCAGTAAAGACCGGCGAGTTCGCGGGCGATGGCTTCGTGGTGGAGAAGCTGCATTTCCAGTCGCGGCCCGGTCTTTACGTGACGGCGAATTTTTACCGCCCCGCGAAACCCGTGGGCCGGTTGCCGGCCATCCTCTATGGGTGCGGCCACAGCGACATGAAGGCGAAGGACGGCACCAGCCTCGGCAACAAGGCGGGCTACGAGCATCACGGCGTGTGGTATGCGCGGCATGGCTACGGGTGTCTCGTGCTCGACACGGTGCAGCTCGGTGAGATTCGCGGGGAACATCACGGCACCTACAGCAAGGGGCGCTGGTGGTGGTTTTCGCGCGGCTACACTCCGGCGGGTGCGGAGGCTTGGGCGGGCATCCGCGCGCTCGATTATCTCGCGGCGCGCGACGACGTGGACATGGAGCGCATCGGCATCGCGGGACGCAGCGGTGGCGGTGCGTATGCGTGGTGGATCGCGGCGCTGGATGACCGGGTGAAAGTCGCGGTGCCCACTGCGGGGATCACGACGCTGCGCAATCACGTCGTCGATGGCGCGGTCGAGGGGCACTGCGACTGCATGTTCATGGTGAACACACACCGCTGGGATTACGACAAGGTGGCCGCGCTCGTCGCGCCGCGGCCGCTGCTGATCGCGAACACGGACAAGGACGAGATCTTTCCGCTCGACGGGGTGCTGGCGGTCCACGCGAGCGTGCGGCGCATCTATCGCGCGCTCGGTGCCGGCGGAAAACTTGGGTTGCAAATTGCCGAGAGCCCGCACAAGGACACGCAGGCGCTGAACACGGGGGAGTTCGCGTGGTTCGAGCGATGGCTGAAGGGCGCCGACCCGATGGCGACGTTCGACGAGGCGGCGAAAAAGAGCGTGGAGCCGGAGAACCTGCGTGTCTTTTCCATTCTGCCAATCGATGAGCGGAACACGCGCATTGACGAGACCTTCGTGAAAGCAGCGCCGCCCGCGCAGGTCCCGGCGAACCCGGAACAGTGGGCGACAATGCGCGACGGCTGGATGCGTGCGCTGCGCCGCGAGGTCTTCGCCGGCTGGCCGAAGATGCCCTGCGATCTCGGGCTGCGCGAGGCGGGCACGGAGGAGCGGGACGGAGTCACCATTCGCGCGTGGGATTTCACGCCACAGGAGCCGTGGACGCTGCGGCTGTACGTCGCCCAGCGCACCGGTGAAGTCGCGGGCGTCATTCTCAGCGTGCTCGACGAGCAAAGCGGGCCGATGCCGGATGCGGACATGCTCCGGCGCGTTCGCGAAACCGGCGTCGCCTTCGCGTGGTTCGCGCCACGAGGCATCGGGCCGACGGCATGGAGCGGGACGGAGAAGAAGCAGACGCAGCGGTTGCGCCGGTTTTATCTCCTCGGCCAGACGCTCCACGGAATGCGCGCGTGGGACATCCGCCGCGCCGTGACCGCCCTGCGCGCGATCGGGTTCGACAAACCGCTGCTCGCCCTCGAGGCCGGGCACGCGATGGCGGGCAATGCGCTTTACGCGGCGCTTTTTGAAGACGGGATTGCGGCGCTCACGCTGCACGAACCGCCGTCCACGCACGCGCGCGGGCCGATTTTCCTCAACGTCCTCAAGCACCTCGACATGCCGCAAGCCGTCGCGATGGCGGCGGCGCGGTGCCGAGTGAACGTCGTGACCAGCGACAAGGCCCCGTGGAAGTTCGCTGACGATACCGCGGTGGCGCTCGGACGGCGGGAGGCGTTCAGCATTATTGCGCCGACGAAGTAAAGCTCTACGCCAGCGCCAAATCCCCACCGTCGCACAGTTCCGCTTTGCCGAAGGTTTTCAGCTCGGTGTGGCCGAGGGCGTGGGCGATGGTCAGCCAGAGGCGGTTGTGGGCGACTTTGTCGAACTTCAGCGCGCGGCCCATTTGGAAACCAGCGCCGCCGCCGACGAGGATAAGCGGGATGTTGTCGAGGGTGTGCGAATTGCCTTTGCCGAGTTCATTCGTCCAGACGAGCAGCGTGTGGTCGAGCATCGAGCCTTCGCCGGTCGGCTCGGGCGTTTCGCTCAGTCGCTTGGCGAGATAGGCAAACTCGCCGGCGAACCAGGTGTTGATTTTCTTCAGCTTGGATTGGGCGGCCTCGTTGTTGTCGGGCTCGTGCGAGAGCGAGTGGTGGCCTTCCTCGACGCCGAGCCAGCGCATCTGCGCCTGGCCGACGCTGCGCATGTATTGCAGCGTGGCCACGCGGGCCATGTCGTTGGAGAGCGCGTTGACCAGCAGGTTGATCTGCATGCGCGAAAGCTGCGGCGTGTTGTCGTTGACCAGTTCGATGCCGGGATCGAGCTCGGGCATCGGGTGATCGAGTTTGGTTTCGACGGGATTTTGCAACTCCTGCTCGAGGCTGCGCACGAGCGTGACGTGCTGCTCGAGCATCGCTTTGTCGCGCGCGCTGAGCATTGCGGAGACCTTCTTCAGGTCGTCCTGCACGTCGTCGAGGATGCTCACGAGGCTATCCTTGTCCTTCATCTGTCCATAAAGCTTTTCGAACATCCGATACGGGTCGTCGATCGGCGCGACCGGCTGATTCGGTCCGGCGTAACTCATGCGCGTCCACGGATCGGCCCGGTTCGGCACGGCGACGCCAAACTCCAGCGAGCCAAACCGCGTCTTCGTTTCCGGGCGGCTCTGGTAGAAATTTTTGATCTCCTGATCGATCGAGATGCTGCCCGCCCAGCCGGCGGGATTGTCCGAGCCGCCCTGGATATTGCCGGGCAGCAGTTCGCTCGCGGTGAGCAGGCAGCTCATGCCGCGCATGTGGTTGTCGCCGTCTCCGCGGATCTTGTTGTGGACGCCTTTCAGAATCAGCGTGCGATCCTTGAAGGGCGCGAGCGGTTCGAGGATCGACTTGAAATTGAACCCGCCGCCTTCGTCGTCCGGCCAGAATTCATTCGGTAGCGTGCCGTTGGGCGAAAACATGATGACCACCCGCTGACGACGCTGCGGCAGCGGCGCGCCGATGAGCGACGGCAGCCCGGCGAGGAAGGGCAGCGACGCGGCGGAGACGCCGAGGTTGCGGAGAAATTGGCGGCGGTTGAGCAGTTGTTTCATGGCGTGGATTGATTTTGCGCGACCTTCGGCGGTGGCGTGGGCGTCGGGAGGCCGTGCGTGGCGGAAGTGAGCGCGATCTCTACGAGCAGCTTCTGGATGTTGAAGCCGTGCTCCTCGAAATGCGCTCGTAAAGTGTCGAGCGTGGCGTCTCCGAAAGCCGGCGCGGGCTGCTTCACCGTGTGGTGGAAAAGCTGCCGCACAAACGCGCGGTGCGCGCTCTCGCTGCCCAGCGCGTAGTCGGCCACATCCTTCGGACCGGCGATCTTCACCACGCGCCCGTCGGCGGCGTCGAACTGATCCGCGGCATGCACCGGCTTGTTGTTGTCCTTCGTCCGCCAGCGGCCCACGGCGTCGAAGTTCTCCAGGCTGAAGCCGAGCGGATTAATCGACGAGTGACAGCCCATGCACGACGCATTCTTGGTCAGCTCGACGACCTTCTCGCGCATGGTCAGCGTCGGATCGAATTTCGCGTCCTCAAACGCCACCGCGACCGACGGATTTTTCAGCGCCAGCCCGACGATATTTCGGCTGAGAAAAACGCCACGATGGATCGGCGAAGTCGTGCGGCTGTAAGCCAGCGACGCCAGCAGGTAGGGATGCGTGATCACACCCGCGCGCTGCTGCGGATCAAAGCTCACGCGCTGGAAATTCTCGCCCTTAAGCGGCTTGTCGTAAAACTTGCCGAGCCGCTCATTCAGCCACAGGTAATCCGCTGCGAGGAGCTGGCGGTAGTCCGAGCTTTCGCTCCAGACCACTTCATCGACAAACCGCCACAGCGACTCCCGCAAATCCGCCATCATCGCCTCGTCAAAGTCCGGGAAATCCTTCGCGTCCTTGGTCGCCGTCTCGGCGCGTTCCAGCTCCAGCCAGTGGTGAAAAAAGCCGTGCAGCTTCGCCTTGGTGCGCGGGTCGGCGATCATTCGCTGCGCTTCACTCGCGATCTGTTCCCGCGTGCGCAACCGGCCCTCGCCCGCGGCCTTGGCCAGGCGCGCATCCGGGAGCGAATCCCAAAGATTCTCTGCGAGCCGCGCCGCTACACGCCAATCATCCACCGTGTCCCCGTGCGCCAGTTCGGGATAAAGGAAGCGCGGCGATTTCAGCGCGAGCAGCACCACGCGCTTTACCGCGATCTCCGGCGACGGCGCACTGTCAAAATGCCGCCCGGCAAAGCTCTGGCGCTGCTCCTCCGTGAGCGGCCGCCGGAACGCCGCCTCCACAAAACGCCGCGCAAAATCCTTCAGCTTCTCCGCGCGATCCGCCGCACCGGCTTTTGTCCCTGTGAGCCCGTCGAGATGCCCCTCCACATATGCCACCACTTCCAGCGCCGCGCGCGTCGTGGACTGATCCCATTCCTTCGAGATCGTCGTCCCGCGCTCGTAGCCGTCGCTGCGATCATCCGCGGGAAAGGTGGTCGTCACGATCGCGCTTTCCGCCCGGCCTTCCGGCAGGAGTTGCGCCTGCGGGATCACCGCCACCCGGCCATGCGGCGGCTTCCAGAGCAGCTCGATGGACGCGCTCTTTTCCTTGTATTTGAAATGCTCGAGCGCGATCGGATACGCCCGCCCGCCGAGCAGGAAGACGCTCTTTTTTTCCTCCCGCACCATCGGCCCCGGCGTCACCCAGCCGTCGATAATCGGGTCTTTCTGATTGTTCACGTAGAGCCGCACGCCGTTCTCCGTTTTCACGATGAACTCATACATGCCCGTCTCCGGCGCGATGATCGCGCCCTCCCAGCGAAGGTTGAACTCCTCGGACCGGAGCCGCACCGGGTCCGGGCTCTCCGCGTCGAACTTGAAGGAGATCCGCCCGTCCACCTGCTCGTAGCGCATCCGCTCCTTTTCCTTCCGCTTCGCCTCGTCCTTTTCCGGCGGCAACTGCGGCCCGAAAGCCTCGCGCTTCTTCCCGGAATACCGCGCCTTTAGCCCGCGCTCCTGGCCAAACGGGCGATCGGCGTCACCGCGAAAGCGCCCGAGCAAATCGGTCACCGAATTCTGATACTGCGCGACGGTCAGCCGCGTCAGGCTTTCGCGCACCGGATTGTTCCGCGCCTGCGCCGCCGCGGAATAAAACGCGTCGAAAATGTAGGCGGCGACATTCTCCGCATCCTCGCCTACGCACGTCCCCTCCTTCCCGTCCGGCATCGTCCGCGAGATGTATTTTGTCAGCGCCGACACGCTGCGATGGCCGACCAGCGGATCGTCATACTTCTCCGCCACGCCCTCACCCTTCGCCCCGTGGCAATCCGCGCACATCTGCTGGTAAACCTTCGCTCCCGGATACTCCGCCACACCCTCGGCGAAAACCCCGCTGGCCGCCGCGAGCCACGCCGCTCCGAGCATCCCCGCCTGGGCGCATGAAGCGCCCAGGCGTCTGGGGCGAAGGAAATTCGGCGGGCTGCGGTGCATCACCCACCCTAAGGCGAAAAGCCGCGGTTTCCTTTGAATAAAAGGCCTGTGAATTGGTCCCGAGGGAAATTTTCCAGACTCCGTCTGGAATTTCTGAAACTACCCTGCGCCACTCCCTTCAAACTCCCTCAACCAGTCGGGGCGTTTATTCAGGTATTCCCACGGCTCTGGGTAGGGGCCACCCCAAGGGATCGTATCATCATCATCCAAGCGAACCGGGGTGCCGGTCATCTCCAGACCAAGTTCTTCCTTCATAAAATGACGGAACCGCTGGCTCATGATGACATAAGGCTGAAGCGCTCCTATGCCACCGAAGCGTTCCGCAGTGAGGGCAATATCGAAATCGCCGAACTTTGCCAGAGCCTCACGTCGGTAGTGGATTTCCGTTGGGTTACTGAAGTAACCCTCGAAGACCATGCAACCCTTGGGGAAAGCTTTCCGATCCGCGTAGCGGAATCGTTCACCACCATTGTCGAAACATAGGTTTTTCATATGTGGCAGCGTCAGGCCACTCCAAACCACCGATACTTTCTCCTCCAGATTGAGTTGCTTGCGCCCCTTGGTGACTGGCTCGGCTAGCTGCAATCCCTTGAGGCCAGACTTTTCGAGTGCCTTTTTTACTTTGCCTCGGACCACCAAGCAAGGACAGCCTTGAGTCCCGACCACTTGACCAAACTCCTTTTTGTAAGGGCGTAACGCCGCTTTGAGGTAAGGGATGCCGCGTTCGTCGTATTCGTTGTTATCGGTGGTTTCGCCGAGATAGCTCCTTCCGTTCGGCGCAAAGTAGGAGCATTGGTCGAGATCAACACTTTCATACTCACGAATTCGTAAGTTCAACGGTCGCGGAATCTTCACGGTTGAGTTAAAAATATCGACGCCGACACTTTGCAGTGCGTCGAGAATTCTTTTCACCGATGGGTCGTTTGATGGAATAATATCCGTGGAAACGTAGTCTTTTTTGACCAAGTCGGGGACTAATGCGGCAAAACGCTCAAACTCGACGATGCCTATCCCAAAAGCGCCACGAGAATCGGGTGCGCGCCGACGCACAATAATCTGGGATTTAGCAATCATGGCATTCGAGTTTGTTTACCTAGCGGGAAGGTCTCCCTCGAAGCCAGAGCAAGGTTTTTGGCAAGAGAACTTGGGGAAAAGTGCGTTCAGCGATTTGGGGCGAATCATGGATTTAACTCGGTAAGCTATGCAAGCCGCTCCTACTCCGCGCCAGCTTCGCGGCCCATGAGATTGGCCATCGCGGCGCGGGGGGAGATGGTGCCGTCGAGGAGGGCGCGGATTTGGGTGATGATCGGCGTTTCGATGCCGTGGCGCTGGGCGCACTCGTGCGCGCTGTAGGTCGTGGGCACGCCTTCGGCGACCATGTTCATCGAGGCCACGATGTCGGCCAGCCGCTCGCCGCGGCCGAGGCGTTCGCCAACGGCGCGGTTGCGGCTGTGTTTGGAAAAGCAGGTCACCATGAGATCGCCGAGGCCGCTGAGCCCCTGGAAGGTCTCGCGCCGGCCGCCGAGCGCGCTGCCGAGGCGGCTGAGTTCCGCGAGCGCGCGGGTGAGGAGCGCGGCCTTCGAGTTGTCGCCGAGGCCGAGGCCGTCGCTCACGCCGGCGGCGAGGGCGAAGATGTTTTTCAGCGCGCCGCCCAGCTCGATACCAGCCACGTCGTCGCTCGTGTAGGCGCGGAAGGACGGCGTGGAAAAGGCCTGCTGGAGCCGTTTTGCGAGCGCGGGCTCGCGGCAGCCGAGCACCAGCGCGGTGGGCATCTGGCGCGCGACTTCCTCCGCGTGGCTCGGGCCGGAAAGCACGCCGACGGGATTGCGCGGAAAACACTCCGCGAGGATTTCGCTCATCCGCAGCCCGCTGCCGCGCTCCACGCCTTTGGTGCAGGAAAGCAGCGCCGCATCTCCGCTCAAGCCGACAGTCGAAAGGCGCGAGGCGACTTCGCGAATCGCCTTCGACGGCGTGACCAGCAGGACGAGGTCGCATGCGCGGAGATCGTCGAGCTCGTGGGTAAAGCGCAAGGCCTCGGGCAGCGCCACGCCGGGGAGATACGCGGCGTTTTCGCGTGCCGCAGCGACGCGCGAGATGTGCCCGGCATCGTGGCCCCAGATGGTGACCGACAGTTGATTCGCGAGCAGCGGAAAGGCCAGCGCCGTACCCCAACTCCCCGCTCCGACGATGCCGACGTTTTGAAAACTCATGGTTCGGATTCCTCTTCAGCCTCGGGTTTCGGCGTGCCGAAACGGAGTTCAGTGCCGGCGCGCAGGCGGTGGATGTTGGGCATGTGGCGCTTGATGACGAGCGCCGCGGCGGCGACGGCAAAATAGAAGTTTGCCCATCCATGCACGGCGGCCCAGCCGCGGGACGGACCAAAGAACATCAACCCAATCACCGCGATGGGCAGACACGCCGCCGCGACCAACGAGGCCAGCGAAACATAGCGCGACACCTTCAGCACCAAGCCCCAAGTCGCGAAGATTATCAGCGAGACGAGCGGCATCATGCCGATGATCACGCCCAGTGAAGTGGCCACGCCCTTGCCACCTTTGAAGCGCAGCCAGACCGGAAAATTGTGGCCGAGGATGCAGCCCAGCGCGGCGGTGATGCCGGCGTAGTCCGGCGGGAGAAAGTGCTGCGCCGTATGGCCGTGCAGAAGCTGCATGGTGACGGAAAAGCGCGCCGCGATGGCGACGCCGAGCGTGACCGCGAGCCAGCCTTTCGCGGTGTCGCAAAAAAAGGCCAGCAGACCCCATTTCTTCCCCATGACCCGCCAGACATTGGTCGCACCGATGTTCTTGCTGCCGTGCTCGCGGATGTCCATCCCCTGTGATTTGGAAATGAGCAGCCCGCTCGGAATCGAGCCCACCAGATAGCTGGCGAGGAAGATGGAGGCGACGACGACCCAGATCATCTTTTCCGCGCGCGTTTCGCCGCGAGCACGGCTTCGATCTTGCCGAGCGGGAGGCAGTTCACCACGTCCTGGCGCGTGAGCCAGCCTTTGCGGGCGGTGCCGATGCCGTAGTGGAGAAACTGGAGGTGGTCGGTGTGGTGGGCGTCGGGGTTGATGACACACTGCACGCCTTTCTCCTTGGCCAGCGGCCACCAGCGCCAGTCCATGTCGAGACGGCGCGGGTTGGCGTTCAGCTCGATGAGCGTGCCGGTGCGGGCGGCGGCTTCGATGATCGCCGGCACATCGACGGCGTAACTTTCGCGCGAGAGCAGGAGCCGACCGGTGAGATGGCCGAGCATGGTGACGTAGGGGCTCTCCATGGCGCGGATGATCCGCGCGGTCATCTCCGCCTCGCTCTGCGAAAAGGAGCTGTGGATCGAGGCGACGACGTAATCGAGCCGCGTGAGCACGTTGTCGGGAAAGTCGAGCGAACCGTCCTTGAGAATGTCCACCTCGCTGCCGGCGAAGAGGCGGAAGAGACCGTCGAAGGTGGCGTTCAGCGCCTTGATCTCTGCGATCTGCGCGAGCAGCCGGTCGGTTTCGAGGCCGTGCGCCTGGACGGACGATTTCGAGTGGTCGGCGATGCCGAGGTATTGCAGGCCCAGCTCCTGCGCCGCGGCGGCCATCTCGGCGAGGGTGCTGCGGCCATCGCTCGCGGTGGTGTGGTTGTGGAAAGTGCCGCGCAGGTTTTCGGGCGCGATGAGCCCGGGCAGGGTGCGGGCCTCCGCCGCGGCGAATTCCCCGCGATCTTCGCGCAGCTCCGGCTCCACGTAGTCGAGCCCGAGCGCCGCGTAGAGTCCACGCTCGTCGTGAATGGGCGGCACCGGTGCCGGCGGGACCTTGGCTTTCTCGTCCGGTCCGAGGCGGTATTCGTTCAGCGTCCAACCGCGGGCGAGAGCCCGCTGGCGCATGACGATGTTGTGCTCTTTCGAGCCGGTGAAGTAGTTCAGCGCAAAGGGATATTCTGCGCTTTTGACCACGCGCAGATCGGCCTGGATGCCGCTCTTCAGCCGCACGCTCGATTTCGTCGCGCCGTGCGCGATCACGCTCTCGACCATCCCGTGCCTCACAAAAAAGTCCGACACCTCTGCGGGCGCGTTGGTGGCTACGATGAAATCCAGATCGCCCACGATTTCCTTCCGCCGTCGATAGCTGCCGGCAATAGCGGCTTGAAAGACTTCCGGCAACCCGCGCAACTCGGCGAGAATGCTCTCGGCGTCGTAGGCGATCGAGCCGAGGCGGAAGCGGCCGGCGTGTTTCGCCCGGGACTGAATCGCCGCGAGAATATTGTCCGCCGTCTTTTTCCCAAAGCCTGAGAGGTCCGCCACGCGCCCGTCTTTGCAGGCCTTCTCCAGCTCCGGAATGGTGGTGATGCCGAGCTTGTCCCAGAGCGCCTTGATCTTTTTCGGTCCCAGCCCCTGGAGATCAAACATCTCGAACACGCCCGGCGGAAACTCTGCCTTCAGAATCTCGTAATACGCGAGCTGCCCCGTGGCCACGAGCTCGGTAATCTTCTCCGTGATGGCCTTTCCCACGCCGGGGATTTCCCCCAGCCGCCCCTCGCCGGCCGCCGCGGCGATGTCGCCCGTGTAAGTCTCCAGCGCCCGCGCCGCGTTGGTGTAGGCGCGGATTTTGAAAACGTTCTCGCCCTTGATCTCCAGCATCTGGGCAATGGCTTCGAGGATGTCGGCGATCTGGTCTTTCGTAATGAGGGCCATGCGGGGGTGCGAAAGTAAGACGTGCCCGCGAGCCCTGTCACGCGGTTTAGAGCCGCGCGCCGGAAGGGTCCCGGAACGTCGCGGGAGCGATCTTCGCCGCGCGATGGACGCTACTTCGGTATGGGCGCGGGTTCGCTGGCCGGGGCGGAATCTTTCGGGATGGCGGAGAAGTCGCCGGGGATGACCTCGGGAGCCTTGGTCTTCTCGTTCCAGTAGATGGTGGTCAGCTTGCCATGCTGCTTTTCGCGGACGGTGTAGCGTTTGTTGGCGTCGTCTTCCGCGACCATCTCGATCTGGCCGAAGCTCATGCTGACCATGGTGGTGGCCATGGCGCGGGTGGGATTCTTCTGCGCCTCCTCCACTACTTGTTTGATCTTGCCGCCGAACATGAAGGTGATGATGACGAAGGCGATGACCGCGAGAGCCACGATGCCGCCGCAGCCGATCCCGACCCAAGCCAGGGCACTGAGGCCTTTTTTTGGCAGATTGGGAGGTGAAGTTTCCATAGGTGGGCGACGCTAGCCGGGACCGCGGAACGAGCGCAAGCGCCGAGCTTTCTTTGCTGCTGAGTCGGTGCTGCATCCGAAGCGGCGCGGTTTGACATCCGAAAGCCCACGGACAATCTCCCGGCACCCGTCCGCCCGATTCGCCGATGACCTCATCATTTTCTCTTTCCCACCGCCTGGCGCGCGCGCTCTGGCAGCTCTCCTGGCTGCTGCTGGCGCGCTGGACGCCGCGCCCGCTGCACGCCTGGCGCGGGCTGGTCTTGCGGGCCTGGGGTGCGCGCTTGGGGAAAGGTTGTCTCATTTACGCAGATGCGCTGATCTGGGCTCCATGGCAGCTCACGATGGGCGACGGCGCGTGCATCGGTGACCGCGCGGAGATTTACAATGTCGCGCCGATCACCCTCGGTGCGCGGGCGGTGGTTTCGCAGCAGGCTTTTCTCTGCACAGCGTCGCATGATCACCGGCGGCCGGATTTCCCGCTGACCACCGCGCCCATCACCCTGGGTGAACGCGCCTGGGTCGCAGCGCGCGCAATCGTTCTGCCCGGCATCACCATCGGTGCCGGGGCGGTGGTGGGTGCCGGCAGCGTGGTCACGCGCGATGTGCCGGCCGGATGCACGGTGGCCGGCAATCCGGCGCGCGTGGTGGGGCAGGGATGAAAGTTCGCGGTGGATTTGCCGGTGCATTTCCGTAAAAGGCGCTGCCCCGATCCATGCCCAAGTTCTCCATCATTACCGCTTCGTGGAACTACGGCGCCTTCATCGAGACGGCGCTCCGCAGCGTCGCCGGGCAGGGCGTCGCGGATTATGAGCACATCGTCGTGGACAATTGCTCGACCGACGCCACGACGGAAATCGTCGCCCGTTTCCCGAATGTCCGGTTGATCCGTGAGCCGGACCGTGGACAGACCGACGCCATCAACAAAGGCTTCCGTGCGGCCACCGGAGACTGGCTGATGTGGCTGAACGCCGACGACTATCTGCTGCCCGGCGCACTCGCGCAGGTCGGCGCGTTTATCGCCGCCCATCCGGAGGCGGATGTCGTTTATGGGGACGCGGTTTTCGAGAGCGACGGCGGAACCACCGTCCGGCACCGGCGGGAACATCACTTCGACTTCGGCACGCTGCTCTACTATGGCTGCTACATCCCCTCGACGGCGTGCTTTCTGCGCAGGTCCATCCGGGACTCCGGCCTGCTGCTCGATGACACCTTCAAGGTCTGCATGGATTTCGACTACTACGTGCGTATCGCCGAGGCCGGCCATCGCTTTGGCTATATGGGAAAGCCGCTCGCCCGCTTTCGCTGGCACGCGGGAAATGTCAGCACCAACTTCGCCGCCCAGCGCTACGAGGAACGCCTCCGCGTTCAGCGCGCCTGGCTCGGGCGGCATGGCCGCGCCTGGCAGGGCGGTGAGCAAACCTTGCTGGCGCTCTGCTGGCTTTACCGTTTCAAGCGCCAGTGGCTCCGTCTCCGCGCCCGCATGGGTTGAATCGACAGCGGGACTTCAGCTCGCAACCTGATCCCGGGCAAAGTTCGGGGTGGCTTCGCGGGCGCTTTTCCGTAAAAAGCTCCGCCTCCGCGGCACTGAACGTGGAGTTCTGCGCAGCCCCAAACTTTCCCCGCGTCCCATTCACCGCTCCATCGCCCATTTCGCCCAGCCATGAACTGGCGTCACAAATGCACCGTCTTCCGGCTTCTCTCAGCGCTGCCGGGGGGCGAAGCGCTCTACCGTTTGGCGCAACGCCGGATCACCGGTTCGATCATTCCCACGCGCGAACGGATCGCCGGTAAAGTCCAGGTCGGGCTCGACTATGTGCGCTGGCTGCGGGCTCACGGATACGCCACACGTCTGGACGGTGGAACGCATTTTGATTTCGGCGCGGGCTGGCACCCCAGCGTGCCGCTGACCTTCTATGCATGCGGCGTGCAAACCCAGCGACTGCTCGATCTCGGGCGGGTCATGGATGCCGCGGGGCTCGCCGGGACGACTCGGTTTTTTCGCGAGGTGGCTCCAGCGCTGGCCAAGGAGAATGGGTTGGAGCTGGGGCGGCTGCCCGCTGAAAGCAGCCCGGCGACCCCGCTGGACGAGCAGTTCCGCGCGCTCGGCATCCGCTACGAGGCACCCTACGGAAATCTGCTGACGGAGCCCGGCGGGCAGGCGGACCTCGTCACTTCGACACAGGTTTTGCTGCACATCGAGGAGCCGATTTTGCGCTCCTGCTTCCGGGCGATCTTTCACGCGCTGAAGCCCGGCGGTCTTTTCCTCGCCACCATCCATCTCCGCCCGCTCTACGGCGGACTCGAAATGGGCGCGGCGCGTTACGATTACCTCACCTATTCGCCGGAGGAGTGGGCGCGCTTGGGCTCGCGGATGATGTCCTACTCGCGGCTGAAATCTTCCGACTACCGCCGGCTTTTGGAAGAAGCCGGCTTCACCTTGCCGGGCTTTGAGATCACGCCAGGAACGGTCGAAGATCTCGCCGATCTCGCGAAAGTCACCGTCCATGCGTCCATGACCCGCTATTCCCGGGAGGAACTCGCCGAGCGCCTGCTCTTCTTTGCCGCGCAGAAACCTGCCTGACCTTTTCCCGCGGGCGCATGCTCTTCCTCACCTACCACCGGCTCTGCGCCGGCCGCATCGATGACGACGGCGGCTTCTACACCTTGCCCGTTGCGGAAATGGAGCGGCACCTTGCGATACTCGCGGAAAAGGGCTTTCGGGCCGGTTCGCTCGATGCCCTCCTCGCTGGCGGACGTGAGGACCGCGCCGCCTTCATCACCTTTGATGACGGCACGCGCGATCACGCCGAACTCGCCGCCCCGGTCCTCGAACGCCTTGGCTGGCGCGGCATTTTTTTCATCCCCACGGAAATGATCGGCCGCCCCGGCCGCGTGACGGCGGCGGAAGTCCGCGTCCTCGCCGCCGCCGGTCATGAAATCGGCTGCCATAGCCACGAGCACCGCCGCCTTGACACGCTTTCCGGGTCGGAGATCCGCGCGCAACTTGCCACCGCCTGCGCCCGGCTCGCCGAACTCACTGGACGGCCACCGCGCATTTTTGCCCCACCCGGCGGCTACACCAGCGCCGCCGTCCGCCACGCCGCAGCCGCCAGCGGGCTGCGCGCACTGCGCACCATGGAGTGGGGCCTGAACCGCCCGCCCCGCCTCGACGGGCTTACCACCGTCCCTCTCAACCGCACGCTTTCGCCGGAGCGTTTCGGAAAAATCCTCGACGGACGCGGCCTCGCTTGGCTACGCACCCTCTACCTGTCGAAGCAGACGCTCAAGGCGCTCCTGCCTGCGCGCCTCTATCATCAGGCGCGCGCTCGCCTCACCGCCCGCTAAACACCCCCTTTTTGGAAACCCATCACGCCATCATTATTGGAGCCGGTCTGACCGGCCTGTCCTGCGCCCATCATCTCGGCGGCGGCTATCTGCTCGTGGAAAAAGAGGACGAACCCGGCGGCATCGTCCGCACCCGCGTCCGCGCGCCTGAGCATGGCGGCTTTGCCTGCGACGGCACCGGCCATTGGCTGCACCTGCGCAATCCGGCGATGCAAAAACTCGTGCCCGAGCTGCTTCCTGGCGGCCTCGTGGAGTACGAGCGCCGTGCCGTCATCCATTTGCAGGGCTGCTTCACGCCGTATCCGTTTCAGGCCAATACGCATGGCCTCCCGCGCGAAACCGTTCTCGAATGTCTGCTCGGTCTATTGAAAGTGCGGCATCCCGAAGACTTCGGGCTCACTTCGCCGACCGTGCCGCCCGCGAACTTTCGCGAGTGCGTCGAGCGGCTTTTCGGCGAAGGCATCTGCCGGCACTTCATGGTGCCATACAATGAAAAACTGCTCGGCGTGAAGCTTGAGGAAATCTCCGCCAGCTACGCCGACCGCTTCATCCCGCGGCCCTCGCTCGAGGATGTCGTGAAAGGAGCGCTCGGCTTCAGCCGCGAGGCGCTCGGCTACAATGCGCGCTTCGTCTATCCAGCCGTCGGCGGCATCAGCGCGCTACCCAAAGCCTTCGCTGCCTCCCTCAAGATTGCGCCGCGTTACGGCATCGCTGCCACCGCCGTCGATCTGCGCGCCCAAACCGTCACGCTTTCCGATGGCATCGTCGCGAAGTACGAGCGCCTGCTGAACACGATGCCGCTCATCACTTTCCTCCGCCTACTCGGCGACCAGGTGCCCGCGGACATCCGCACCACGGCCGCCCGATTGCGAGCCACGACCGTCTGGTATTTCGATATCGGCGTGCGCGGCTCCGGCACCGACGCGAGCCATCATCACTGGATCTATTTCCCCGAGCCCGAATTCATCTTCTACCGCGTCGGCAGTTACAGCGCCGTTCACAGCGAGTCCGCGCCGCCTGGCTGCCGCAGCTACTACGTCGAGATGTCCGGCGGCATTGAGGAACTCATGCAGCGTCCCGCCGACCTGCGTGCCCGCGTGCTCGCCGACCTGTGCAAAGCGCGCGTCCTTTCGCCCGAGGACGAAGTGCTCTTCATGGAACTCTCCTCCATCCCGCAAGCCTACGTCATCTTCGACCAGCACTACGAAAGCGCGCGCCAGACCGTCATCGACTGGCTCGTTAGCGTGGGGGTGCTCACGCAGGGCCGCTGGGGCGGCTGGAATTACGGCGGCATGGAAGACGCGATGCTCGAAGGCAAAGCCGCCGCCGCTCACATGGGCACCTAGAATTTCCACCGCATGAAATTTCCCGCTCTCAAGGAAGCCCTCTCGCGCATCGGCGTATGGGTTCCGACATCGGCGATCCACTACCTCAACGGCGTCCTGAATTACCTCTATGTCGGGCGTTGGATGCACGAGCACGGACTCGCGATCCCACGGCGGGCACCGGGTCGCCAGGCCTTCTACGAAGCGCTTTACCCGCACCTCACCGAGCCTGTTTCCTATTTGGAATTCGGCGTTTTCGACGGGACCTCGATGCGCCGCTGGTCCCGCCTGCTCAAGCATCCGCAATCCACGCTCGACGGCTTCGACAGCTTCGAGGGGCTGCCCGAGGATTGGGGGCTGGTCTGCAATCGCGAGACCTTCGATGTCGGCGGCAACATCCCCAAGATCGACGACCCGCGCGTCCGCTTTTTCAAGGGCTGGTTTCAAGATACCGTCCCGGGCTACCTGCAAACCTTCGGGCCGCAGCCCACGCTGATCCTGCATCTCGACGCCGATCTCTACAGCTCGACGAGTTTCCTCCTCAAACAGTTCCGCCCTTTTTTAAAAAAGGGCGCGCTCCTGATCTGCGACGAGTTTTTCGATCGTGAACACGAGGTCAAAGCGCTCACGGAATTTCTCGGGGACACCGGCGCAAAACTCGAGTGCCTTGCGGCCACCCGCGCCCTCACGCAGGTCGCGTTCCGTCTGACCGCCGACCTCCGCCCCATCCCGTGAACAGCGCCCGGCGGCCTCGGATTGCGATGCTCGCCTATGCCTGCGACCCGGAGGGTGGTGGAGAGCACTGGCTCGGCTGGGGCTGGGCGGAGCAGGCCGCGCGCTTTTCCGACGTGCAACTCATCACCACGCCGAAAAGCCGCCCCACCATCGAACGGCATGCGGCGCGTACCGGCATCACGCCGCACTTCGTGGAAATCCCGCGCACGCTCCGCTGGCTAAGCGAACGGCTGGATCACGCGGGCCTTTGGTGGCGGAAGATCGCTTGGGCGAAACGCGCCGCGCAGCTCGCCGCAAAACTGCATCGCGAAGCGCCGCTCGATCTCGTGCATCAGACGACGTTCCATTCCTTTCGCGTCCCGTTTTATGCCGCGAGCCTCGGCGTGCCCTCGGTCTGGGGACCGATCGCGGGCGGTGAATCCACGCCGCCTGGCTTCGATGAATTCCTCGGCGAAGCCGCGTCCGCCGAGCGTGCTCGCATCCGGCAGAATCGGCTCTGGCTGCGCTGGCCGCGTCTCCAGCGCGCGCTGCGCGAAGCCGGTGCGCTCTTCGTCTCGAACCACACCACCCTCGATTTCCTCCCCGCGGACTGCCGCGCGAAATGCGTGGTCGTCCCGCCCAACGCGCTGCGCTCCGGCGACGTGCCCGCCGCGCGCGAAACCCGCGCGGCGTCCGGCGCGCTCGCGCTGCTCTATGTCGGGAATTGCGTCGCCACGCGCAGCATCCCGCTCGTCCTCCGCGCGCTCGCACGGCCGGGTTTGGAAAGCTGCGCGCTCACTGTCGTCGGCAGCGGCCCGGCGCTCGATGGCTGGCGTCGCGAAGCGGAGCGCCTCGGCCTCGCCGCGCGCGTGCATTTCGCCGGTCAGGTCACGCGCGAGCAACTCCCTTCGCTCTACGCCGCCGCGGACGCGCTCGTCTTTCCCGCGCTGCGCGATGCCGGCGGCTCGGCGCTGCTCGAAGCGATGTCGCTTGGTGTCCCCGTGGTCTGCCTCGACTGGGCCGGGCCGGGCGAAATGGTCGATGCGGAGTGCGGCGTAAAAATCACGGTCGCCTCGCCGGAGCTGAGCATTGCAGGATTCGCGGACGCCTTCGCCCGGCTGCGCGACGATCCCGGATGGCGCGCGCAACTCGCCGCCAATGCTGCCGCGCGAGTTCAGGAGCACTTCTCTTGGGAGGCAAAAGGCCGCGTGCTCGAAGCCGCCTACACCCGTCTGCTCGCCCGCTGATGAACACGCGCCGCGAATTCCTCCTCCGGCTTTTCGCGCTGCTCGACGAGCGCGGCCTGGCCTTCGTCGTCCTGCGCAACTTCGACCGCGTTTTCGATGACAACGGCTCCGATGTCGATCTCCTCACTCATCCGCGCGAGGTGGGCGCATTCTTCACCGCGGCGTTGGACGCCGCGGCGCAGACCGGGCATCGGCTGGTGCAGCGGGCGCGCTTCGTCAACCGGACGTGGGTTTTCTGGAACGGTGCGGAAAGTTTCACCCGCGTGGATCTAGATACCGAAATCCGCTGGCGCTGCTTTACCGCGCTGACTGCAGCGAGCGTGCTCGCCACCCGCCGGCCGCACGGCGGGTTCTCGGTGCCCTCCCCCGCCCATGAAGTGGAAATCTTGCGGGTGCAGATCGCAATGCGCAGCCTCGCCCAGGAGCGCTACCTGCGCCGCCTCGCGGAATTGGAGACGCCACCCACAAACCCGGCACGCGAACGCCGCCGCCTGATGAGGCAGGCCGTTTTCAATCCGCTGCGCTGGCCCGGGGTCGTGGCCTCATTGGCCGGTGACGCCGTGCGCATCGCCGCACGCTGGCGGCATCCGCCGGGACTCGCGGTCAGCGTGGTGGCTGCTGGAGCTTTCGATGAGGAGCCGCTCCGGCGCGCACTGGCGGTGCTCTTCCCGCTGAACCTCCGCGTGGCCGACTCCGCTCCGCTGGCGTTGCGTCGGACGCTTTTTAAATGCGGGCTGGCCTTGCAAGTCGAGCGCGTGTCTTCGGATGCCGGGCTGGCGCTCGCAGCCCGGCGGCTCGCCTCGCGGGGAGGTTTTGTCGCCGTGCGCGAAAGCAGCGGACGCCTGCACGCGGGGCACGTCGCGAGCGGCTTCATGCTCAGTGGCGCGGCCGTGGGCGAACTCACGCGCTTTATTTGCACCGTGCTCGCCCGCGTGCATGAAACCGCGCCGGTCGAACGTGGGGTGAGTGTGCTGCTGGTCGGACTCGATGGCGCGGGCAAGAGCACTTTTGCCCGCAATCTCTGCGCCGCGGCACTGGCGACGCCACGCTTTTCGGGCTGCTGCTATTTCCATTGGATTCCCCAGGTCATGGAGGCGGCGGAGTTTCCCTGGCCGGTTTTTCACGATCTGCCGCGCAAGACGGCGACTCCGCGGGGATTGGTGCCCGCGTTTTCGTCCGCGTTGCGCCTGGTGCGCAACGTCGTGTTCGCACGGCTCGCGTGGTTTTTCCGCGTCGCGCCGGCACTGCGGGCCGGACGGCTGGTGGTGCTCGATCGGTTCATGTCCAACTACTGGCTCGACCCGGCAAGTGTGCGCTACAGCGGTCCGCCGGGCTGGCTCGAACTCGCGCGGCGTTTTCTGCCACGACCCGATGTCCTTTTCGCGCTCGACGCCGCCGCGAGCATCCTGCGCGCGCGCAAAGACGAGCTCACCCCGGAGCAGATCGCTGAACAGCAAAGCCGTCTGCGCACGCTCCC
Organism: Chthoniobacterales bacterium; assembly: GCA_038318725.1. Taxonomy (GTDB): domain Bacteria; phylum Verrucomicrobiota; class Verrucomicrobiia; order Chthoniobacterales; family Chthoniobacteraceae; genus Chthoniobacter. Next base: position 41,702 of record JBBQCM010000008.1, on the reverse strand, counting down.
GCCGCTCGCCCGCCGGCGCGTCGATTTGGACGCCGCACTGTCGCCGGACGCGCTCGTGCGCGAAGCGCTCACCTTGATTGAGGATCCATGAATTTTCCCGAATGGAGCGATCTTTTCGGCGACGGCCCGGCCCGCCGCGAATTTCGCATCGTGCGCAAACATGGCGAGCCGCTGCTGCTCCTGCCGGCCGACCCCGCGGTCGCCGCGCAGACCCTGCAGCTTTATCCCGCGCAGACCTTCGTCGCCCGCACCGCGCGCCGTGTGCTGACGCTCGCGGCGCGCTGCGGAATGCCTCTTCCACTCGCGCGCACCGCGCTGGCCGTCAGCGAGGACCCGCCATTCGCTGGTTTTCTGCGCAGCGTCGGTGGCGGGGCGCTGCCACCGTTCGGCGTGTTTCTCGGCAATTCCCGTGCGCCCGGTCGGCGCTGGATTTTCCTGCTCTTCGATGGCCTGCGACCGATCGCTGTGGTCAAAGCCGGCGTTTCCCCGCGGGCGCGGGAACTCATCGCTGCGGAGATCCGCGCGCTCGCGCAGATTCCGGCGGATTTGCCGGGCCGCCCGCGGGTTCTCGGCGAAATGTTCGAGAATAGCGTCGCTGCGATCGCGTGCGGATTTGTCGCGGGACGTTCGCCGCGGGCGGAGGGCGCGGACGAGCAACTGCGCGCGTTCTTTTCGAGCTGGCTGCAATCCGGGCCGCCGGTCGAGCTGGCGACGGTTTCCGCGTGGCAGCGGCTGGCCGCGTTCTGTGGTGCCGACGCGCGTTTCCAGAGACTCGCCGCCGCGCTCGCCGGACTGTGCGTGACCGCGACGCCGATGCACGGAGATTTCGCGCCGTGGAATCTGCGGGAGGAGCACGGACGCTGGACCGTGCTTGATTGGGAGCGCGGCGAGTCGCTCGGCGTGCCGGGCTGGGATTGGTTCCACTTCGTCATCCAATCCGCCGCGCTCGTGCGGCGGCAGCGCGGCCCGGTCCTCCGCGACACGGCGGAGAATCTTTTGCGCTCACCAGCACTCCACGCCTTTGCGGAGCGGGCCGGCATCAACGCCCACTTGCGAGAGCTACTCGCAGCGTATGTGCTTTACGTGCTGGAAGTGCTCCGTCCCACCGAAGGCGCGGAGGCGCTTCGCGAACTGCTGCCCGCACTGTTCGACGGCTGATCGGCGGCGAGCAGCGCCGCCGCGAGCCGTTCGAGATGCTGGGCCTCGGTGTAGTAGCGCTCGAAGTAAGGGCGCAGCACGGTGCCATCGAGGGTGGCCGCCTCGATAAGGCGGGCGGCCACATCCGCGGGATCGCGCGGACGGACAAAACCGGGATAGTCCGCGGGCAGCAGATCGGGAATCGCGCGCCAGCGGGAGGTGACAATGGCGAGCCCGCAGGCCATGGCCTCGATGAGGTTCACCGGCTGACCTTCGGCGGAATAGTAGGTGGGAAAGCAAAAGGCGTCGGAATCACGGAGGAGCGAGGCTTTTTGCTCGCCTGAGACGAAACCCGCGTAGGTCACGCAAGCGCAGTCCGGCTGCGCAAGGCGGGTCCGGAATTCCCGCTCCTCGGCTTCGACGAGAAAGGCTCCGGCGATGGTGAGGTGCATGCGGAGCGGCGAGTGCGCACTGGCGAGCTGCGCATTGGCGAGGATCACACCCTCGAGCGTGTCAAAGACGCCTTTTTCCCGCGTGCAATGCGCGATGTAAAGAACGTGGAGAATTTCAGGGGCGCCGCCCGCCCGGGCGCCTTCCGCAGCGGTGGGCGGATGGCCGGCAAGAAGGTTCCGCCGGATGAAGAGGCGGAGTTTACGGCGGGGCGAAACAGACGTGGAAAAATCCGGGCACGGATCGGGAATGCCGTTGGCGACCAGTTCCACGCGCCGGGCGCGAAACCAGAGTGCGTCGCGCATATTCGGGATCGCGAGGGCGAGACCGAGTGCGGAATGGCCGAGCAGCCGATGCGTGAGCCACCGCTCGAAGACCGTGCCTTCGCTTTGCAGCCAGTCGCCGAGCCCGGAGGAGTGCCAGTGATGAATGAAGTGCCGGAAGAACGGCCGGCAGACGATCATCACCGTCCAGTCGCGGTAGAGCGCCGCGCGTTTGCCCGGCGCGGGAACGTAATAAAAGGCGCGCACCCCGTGGCGAAAGCGGCACCAGATGGCCTCGAGGCAATAGCGCACGACGAGCAGCGCCTTTCCCAACCGAAAGACGCCGATGTCTTCCATATCCTCGGAAAAGCGCGCGTTCACATGGTAGCATTGGATGTTGGAGATCGGAGTTGAGAGATCGGCGTTCGGGCGCGTGCGGACATCCCCTCCGAGACCGTCGAGCATCAGCTTAACCATGTAGCTCTGGCCGTGGTGCGGCGGGGGAACGTGGGCGAAAACGAGGAGCTTCATGGCGGGGAGCCCGCAACGCTCCATGCTCCACGCCAAACGCTCAACGCTCAATTTCGGAAGACCCGCCGTGAAAACCTAGGGCGTTGGGAGTTGAGCGTTGGACGTTGGGCGTTCAGAAACGATGGCGTGAAATTTTCCATCGTCACTCCCAGCCTGCGCCAACTTGCCTGGCTGAAGCGGTGTGTGCGCTCGGTGGCGGATCAGGGCGTGGAGGTCGAGCATCTCATCCAGGACGCGGGGACCGGGCCGGAGTTGGAGGAGTGGGTGCGCGGAAATTCCACGGCACGGCTGGCGGTGGAAAAGGACGGCGGGATGTATGATTCGCTCAACCGCGGCTTTGCCCGCGCGACGGGCGAAGTGTGCGCGTGGCTGAACTGCGACGAGCAGTATCTGCCTGGCACGCTTGAAAAGGTGCGGGCCATCTTTGAGCGGGAGCCGGAGACGGACTGGGTCGTCGGAGATCATCTGCTGGTCGGTGCGGACGGCGCGCTGCTCAGCTTCCGCCGGGCGACGAAGCTGCGCCCCGCGATGATCCTGACCGATCATCTCTACGACTTCACCTGCGCGATGTTCTTCCGCCGCCGCTTGCTCGACCAGACCGGGCCGTTGCGCACGGATTTCCGCGCGGCGGGCGATGCCGAATGGGTCTGCCGCGCGCTGCGCACCGGCGCGCGGGTGCGCTACGTCCGCGAGTACCTCGCGGCTTTCACGCTGACCGGGGAGAACCTCAGCCAGCGGGCAGACCCCGTGGAGGAAGCCCGCAAGCTCCGTGAAATCACTCCTCGCTGGGCGCGCTTCGCCGGGCCACTGCTGCGCCGCTGGCGACATCTCGAGAAATGGGTGGCCGGCGGCTATTCCTCGCCGCCGATTGCCTACGAAATCTTCGCCGCCGGGGACGACGCGCAACGCACGCGCTTTGTCTGCGAGCACCCGGACTACCGCCACCCGTGGGCGTCCTAACCGCAGTCATTCGCGCCCATTTTTGAATATCCCTGTCCCGAATCTCGACGGAGGAACAAACTTTGCTAACCTTCCCGCCGTGATCGACTTCTCAGGAAAACGCGTCCTCATCTTCATCGTCGCCTACAACGCCGAGAAGACCATCAACAGTGTCCTCGACCGCATCCCCGCGGAACTCCACACGCGGGACGTCGAAGTACTGATCATCGACGACTCCTCGAAGGACGCGACTTTTGCCACCGGCCTGAAGCGCGAGGACGCGGTCAGCGATTTCAAGATCACCATCCTGCGCAACCCCGAGAATCAGGGCTACGGCGGCAACCAAAAGCTCGGCTACCGCTACGCGATCGACCACGGCTTTGACGTGGTGGCGCTGCTCCACGGCGACGGCCAGTACGCACCAGAGAAGCTGCCCGCGCTGCTGGAGCCCTTCTTCAAAGAGGATGCCGACGCCGTCTTCGGCTCGCGGATGATCCACAAGCAGGACGCGCTCAAAGGCGGCATGCCGCTCTACAAATGGGTCGGCAACCAAGTGCTCACGACTTTTCAAAACGCGCTCCTCGGCACGAAGCTCAGCGAGTTTCACAGCGGCTACCGGCTCTACGCCACGAAGGCCCTGAAGCTCATCCCCTTCGAGCGCAACTCGAACGACTTCCATTTCGACACGGACATCATCGTGCAGCTCCATTTCGCAGGCGTCACCATCCAGGAAATTCCCATCCCGACCTTCTACGGCGACGAAATCTGCCATGTGAACGGCCTGCAATACGCGTGGGACATTTTCAAAACGATGCTCCGGGCGAAATGCCACGAGATGAATCTGCTCTTCGATCGCAAGTTCGACGTCGGCCAAATCGAGCTGACTTACGATCTCAAGGTCGGCTTTGCTTCGTCGCACACCATCGCCATCGAGTCGGCGAAACCGGGCGCGCGGATTTTGGACATCGGCTGCGGGCAAGGCTACGTCGCCGAGCACCTCGCGGAAACCGCGGCGCATGTCGTCGGCGTGGACCAATACATCCGCGATAAATCGGACAATCCGAAGGTCGAATTCCGCTACTGGGACATCGACTCCGGCGAATTTCCGGTCCCGGTTTCGGACTTCGACCAGATCTTCATGCTCGATGTCATCGAGCACCTCAAAGACCCCGAGGTCTTCATGGAAAAACTGCGCATCGCCGCGGAAAATAAGCGCCCCGAGATTGTGCTCACGACCGCGAATATCGGCTTCGCCGTCACGCGCCTCATGCTCCTGCTCGGCAATTTCAACTACGGGCGCAAAGGCATCCTCGACCGCACTCACACGCGACTCTTCACCTTCAAATCGTTGCGCGAATTATTCGACCAGACCGGCTACAAAGTCCTCGAAGTCCGCGGCATCCCGGCGCCTTTCCCAAAGGCTGTCGGCAACAATGCCTTTGGCCGCGCGCTCGTCTCGCTGAACCAGTTCTTCATCAAAATCAGCAAGGGCTTTTTCAGCTACCAGATCTACATCCGCGCCCGCGCCCTGCCGACCGTCTCCACGCTCCTCACCCAAACCATCGAGCGCAGCGCCGAGCTGCGAAAAGAGCTGGCCGAAAGCCCGGCAGCGTAAGCTGCAAATGGCCGGCGGAAGCGTTGAGTCCTCCGCCGACTCTGTCCCTCGCGCTGCGCCGCCGCTTCCCCGCGGTTGCTCTGGATGCGCGGCGAAGTGCGCATGCCGCCGTCCCGCTTCCTTGCCACGCGCTCCGTGCATCCTCATCGACAGGATGCTTTTTCCGCCATAAATCCACGCCCACATGATCTGGATCGCCCCCTCGGAAAAAGACGCCGCCAACGACGCCCTCGAAAAGCGCCTCTGGGCCGCTGCGACCAGCTCCGCGCCAACCGGTCGCGAAGCTCCTGCTGGAGCGGCTCAAGAGCGTAATCGTGCTCGACTGGCGGCGGCGGAATGACGCCCGCGCCAAGGTGCGGCTGGCGATTGAGGACGCGCTCGATGACGGCTTACCTCGCGCCTACACACCAGCGATTTACCAGCAAAAATGCTCCACGCTTTTTGAGCACGTCTTGGAGAGCTTCGGTGGAACGGGCGGAATCCGCGTTGGCGAGGCGGCGTAGCCGGTCACCGTCGCGGTTCGACGCCGAGCAGGTGGCGCACAAAGAAATCCATCCGCCGCCGCGCGGCGTAGGGCGTTTCGCCGGCCCCGTGGTCGCGGCCCGGCAGGATGAGCAGGTCGAAATCCTTGTCCGCTTTGATCAGCGCATTGCAGACCTGCATGGTCGAGGCGGGATCGACGTTGTGATCCAGCTCGCCCACGGTGAGCAGCAGTTTGCCGGTGAGTTTGGGCGCGTTGACGACGTTGGAATTCGCCGCGTATTCCGGCCCGACGGGCCAGCCCATCCAGGCTTCGTTCCACCAGATTTTGTCCATGCGGTTGTCGTGGCAGCCGCAGTCGGCGACGGCGGCCGTGTAAAAATCGCCGTGAAAGAGCAGCGCTCCGAGCGCGCTCTGTCCGCCGGCGCTGCCGCCGAAGATGCCGACGCGCGTGAGATCCATCTGCGGACACACACTTGCCGCCGCCGCGCGCAGCCAGGCGATACGGTCGGGAAAGCCGGCGTCGGCGACGTTTTTCCACGCGACATCGTGAAAGGCGCGGGACCGCCAGTTCGTCCCCATGCCGTCGATCTGCACGACGATGAAACCCAGCTCGGCCAGCTCGTGCGCCTGGGTCAGCCGTCCCCATTCTTTCGGCACAAAGAAGTCGTGCGGCCCGGCGTAGATTTTCTCGATCACCGGATACTTTTTCGCCGGGTCGAAGTTCGACGGGCGCACGATCAACCCGTAGATGTCGGTCGTTCCGTCGCGTCCTTTTGCCGCGAAACGCTCCGGCATCGTCCAGCCCGCGGCGAGCAGCGCGTTCGCGTCGGCCTTTTCCAAAACGCAGACCAGCTTCCCGTCCTCCGCCCGCCGCAGTTCCGTGACCGGCGGTTGATCCACACGCGACCACGTATCGAGAAAAAACCGCCCGTCCGGCGAGAACTCCCACTTGTGCGTGCCGTCGCCCTCGGTCAGCACGGCGAGCCCGCTGCCGTCGAAGTTCACCCGCGCGAGGTGCGCCTGATACGGGTCCTGCCCGGTGCGAATGCCGAGCGCGCGGAACCAAATCTGCCGCCGCTCCTCGTCCACGCGCACGACTTCGCGCACGACCCAGGGGCCGCGGGTGATTTGGTTTTTCACCGCGTCGATCTGGGTGTCGTAGAGCCAGAGATGGTTCCATCCGTCGCGTTCGCTCGCCCAGATGAGTTCGCTGGTCTTGTCGAGCCAGCGCACGACGGTCTTCTGCGAGTAATCCACGAACGTCGGACTCGTCTCATCGACCAGCCCGCGGGCCTCGCCGGTCGTCGCGTCCACGGCGACGATGCGCAGCGCCTGGTGCCCGCGCTGGTTGTAGAGAAAAGCGAAGCGCTTGCCGTCCGGCAGCCAGCGCAGTTCGCCGATGTCCCACGGGTTGGGAAAAAGGTCTTCTTTCACGGTGATCGGCTGCCGCCCGGCGAGATCGAAAAGCCGCGGGCGCTCGTGGGCGATTTTGTCGCCGGGCTTGAGATACTCGTAGCTGAGAAGCTTGGGCTGGACTTGATCCGCAGGCGACGACTCGATGAGCCAGACCTTGTGCTCCTGCGCCGGCTGGACCTGCATGGCCACGAGCTTTGTCCCGTCCGGAGAAAGCCGCAGCGGCTCGCGGTAGGCGTCCGCCGCCGTGCCGTCGCGCGAAAGCTGCACCTCCTCGCCGGTGTCGCGTTTTTTGATCCAGACGTTGAAGTCTCTGACAAACGGCTTCCACGTCCGCTCCGTCTTCGGGGCATCGGCCGGCGGTTCGCTGCGCTTCTTCTCCCGCGCTTTCGGCGCGGGCCGGGTGCCATCGACCACGGCCTCGCCGCCGCCGTCCTGCGCGGTGAAGACGCCGAGCGCCTTGCCCGCCGCATCCTCCACCAGCCAGACGTGCCCGGCGTAGGTGTGCTGTTTCGACGACGCCCCCGCCTTCACCTCACCGTACGGTTTGCGCCCGCCGCCCGTGTCGATCCAGGAAAGCCGCACTTCGCCCGCGGTTCTGTTCGTGATCGTGAGCGTCGCCGCATCGCCGCCATTCGTACTCGGGTGCGGCGCTCCGTCGTCCTCGAGGCGCGCGTTTTCGCCCACATTGGCACCCGGAATTTTCGACAGATCGGCGACCACACTGCGCGTCCCTTTCACCGCATCCACATGCACGACCTCGCTCTTTCCCGGCTCCGTCTCGACGCGATACCAAAACGCATTCCCATCCGGCAGCCAGTGCGGCGTGACCTTGGCCCGGAAGACTTTGCCGTCCGTGCGCCTCGCTAGCGATTGCGCCCGCTCATAGTCGGCCTTCGTGCCTTGGGCGAAAACGGGCGGCGGAGCGAGCAGCGTGACGGCGACGGCGGCAGTGAGACGAAGGAGCATGCGGCCATTGCGCACCAGTCCGGCGGCGAAAGTCCAGCGTCCTTGATTTGCTTGCCCCGCGCGCGGAGAAGCGCCACATACGCACCGTCGCTTCTCCTTCGCGCCCGTAGCTCAACTGGATAGAGCAGCGGATTTCTAATCCGCCGGTTGTCAGTTCAATTCTGATCGGGCGTACCCTCTCGAAACACTCTGGAACCCGAGCGGATGGCTCTGCACGTCGAGCACTTTGACGGGAACCGTAGACCCGCTGAACGCCGCGACTCTCCCTGACTTGTAAATTGATCACCCCCCGTGGCCCGCCGCTGAATAGAAACGTTTTCGTTCTCTGCGAGATCCCTGGGCGTCGAGGTAGGGGCGAGGGCTCACTGCTTTGCTGCGATGAGACGCCAGTAGCCCAGCAGATTCGGCTGCGTCTCGCGCAGGATTTGGCCAAACTTCTCGTCCCACTTCAGCTTCACCTCCCCGCTGGCGATCTGCTCCTGGAGTCTCGCGATGCGATCCTTGGGCCTCCCGGCGCTGTAGCTGATTGGGGCGTCGTCGTAAGGCAGCGCATGGCTGGAGCCTTGGAAATCCTCCGCCGCGAGCGGACAAACGAAGATTCGGCAACCCGGCGCTTTGAGCTTAACGCGGCCAGCGCTTGCCGATATATGCTCGCAGACGTGCCGGACAAATTTCACGAACTCCGCCTCGCCGCGCAGACGGCGGCGCTGCGGGGATGCAGCATGTTCGCCGATCTCGCCTCCGACGACCTCGATCGGATCGCGAAGTTCGTCGAAGTGCGGCGCGCCAGCCGGGGCGACTATTTGTTTCGCGAAGGCGAGGCGGTGCGCGGCTTCTTCATCATCCGCCAAGGCGCGGTGAATGTGCATCGCCTCGGTGCGGATGGGACGGAGAAAACGATCCACGTTTTCCGCCAGGGCCAGTCCTTCGCCGAGGGCGCGCTCGCGGGCGGCGGGGGCTATCCCGCGAGCGCCCGCGCGGTCGAGGATTGCGACCTGCTTTTCATCCCGCGCGCCGAGTTCCTCGCACTCCTCAAATCGCACGCCGAACTCGCCCTGCACATGATCGGCTCGATGAGCCAGCACCTGCGTCTGCTCGTGAACGCGCTCGACGATTTGCAGGGGAAGGATGTCGAGACGCGCCTCATCCACTGGCTGCTGAAGCGCTGTCCGCACCCGCGCCCGCCCGGCTCCTTCGAGATCGCGCTCGACGTGACGAAGACCGCTCTCGCCTCCGAGCTTAGCACGCGCAGCGAAACCCTTTCCCGCGCCCTCGCGAGCCTCCGCGACGCCGGCCAGATCGCCGTGGAAGGCAAGCGCATCCGCATCCTCGCGCCGCAGCGGCTGGAGGCACGGTTCCGCGAGAATCTCGGCGAAGCGGACTAAGCCAAAGGCTCAATCCGAGACAATCCACGCCGCACCTGACAAATTTGACCCGCGTCAAGGCAGGCAACGGCGTCCGGGTTTATAGATAGGTATGAATTCATTCACCCGTTCGCGCGCCACCGCTTTCGTCGCGCTGGCACTCGTCGCAAACGGGTGGGGCCAGACGGCGGGCCGCACGGATTCCCAGACGCAGCGGACCATCGCCGAGGAGGCAGCGGTTTTGGAAAAGGGTCGCCTCAGCGCGCGGCGCAGAGCGCTGGCGATGCTGGCCGTTCATCCCGATGCGGAGGCGGACAAGGTCTTGCTCGCGCAATTCGACCGGTACCGCGCCGGCGAACTTCCACCCGCGATGTGGCTCGAATTTTTTGAAGCCGCTGCGAAACGCGATCACCCCGCGCTGAGAGCCAGGCTCGCGGAGCGCGAACAAACGCTGGCGAAATCGAAGGATCCGCTCAGCCGCTTCCGCGAATGCCTCGAAGGCGGCGACGCCGAAGCGGGCCGCGCGGTCTTTGCGACCAAGCCGGAAGCCGGTTGCATCCGCTGCCACTCGATCAGCGGCGAGGGCGGCAAGATCGGCCCCGACCTGACGTGGCTCCGCAATTCCATCGACCGGATTCTGATCCTGGAGTCGATCGTCGCGCCAAACTCGACGATCGCGACGGGTTTTCAGAGCGCCTTGCTGACGTTGAAAAATGGCGGGACGGTCTCCGGCGTCGTGAGCCACGAGAGCGCCGAAGAGATCACCATCACCTCGGTCGTGGACGGAACGAAAACCAAGGTGAAAACCGCGGACATCGCGGAGCGCACCCCGCTGCCCAGCCCGATGCCGCCTCACTTCGGCGTGGCGCTCAACAAGCGGGCGATCCGCGATCTGGTCGAATTCATCGCCGTGGGCGATTGAGGCGTGTCGTTGCTTCGGTCTAACCCGCGCCACAGTGCGGCGCCGCGCGGGTTTGATGCAGGTCAAGACAGCGCTCGCTTTTAGGACTCGCGTGCTCGCGATCTCGCCGCGCGGGGTTACTTGTTCTATCTAATGAAGACCAGCAATCCACCGACGGCCACGCTAGCGGATCTCGCGGATCTCGCGGATCGCACGGATATCGAACGGCTCGTGAACGCTTTCTACGACAGGATTCGCGGCGACGACTTGCTCGGGTTTATTTTCAACGATGTCGCGCAGATCGATTGGGCCGCGCACCTGCCGAAGATGGTGGCGTTTTGGGAGACGATGATATTTCGCAGCGGCAGCTACACGGGCAATCCCCTCGGCGCGCACGCGCGGCTCGTGCCGCTCACGGCCATGGGGCGTCCGCAGTTCGACCGCTGGCTCCTGCTTTTTACCACCACGGTGGATGCGCTTTTTTCCGGCGCAAAAGCCGAGCACATCAAAAGCGCCGCTGCGGACATGGCGAATGTGATCCACGCGAAGATCAACGGCGTGGAGCAGGCGCGCTACGATTTCTCGAAGCTCACGCCCGAGCAACGGGCGCGCTATGCGAGCTACAAGGCGAGCGTGGTGACGCACTGAAAACGTGGCGCGGTGGGAAGCGCGCGCGCTCTTGACCTGCGTCAAAGCGCGAGACGCGCTATGGGGCGAGAGTGGTGGCATGAAACGCGCACGTCTCTCTTCCGCCACTCTCGCCACAGCACTTGGCCTTGCCGCGATGTCGTCCTTATTTTCCGCCGAGCCGCCCACGACTTCCACCGCTCCGCTGCCGGGACCGGCGGCGAAGGGCACGGATCCCGAGATCGTCGGCGAGGAAAAGGCCGTCCTCACCGCCGCGCCGAATGTGCCGCCGCCGATCCAGCGCCGACACGCAACGAAGGTCATCGTGAACCTCGAAGTGCGCGAAGTCGTAAAGCGCATGGCGGATGGCGTGGACTATTTATTTTGGACCTTCGGCGGCGAAGTGCCCGGCCTTTTCATCCGCGTGCGGGAGGGCGATCTCGTGGAGTTTCACCTCGGCAATCACCCAACCTCGAAGATGCCGCATAACATCGACCTGCACGCGGTTACCGGGCCGGGCGGAGGGGCGGCTTCGTCGTTCACCGCGCCGGGACACGAGTCGCAGTTTTCGTTCAAGGCGTTGAACCCCGGCCTCTTCGTTTATCACTGCGCGACCGCGCCGGTCGGCATGCACATTGGCAACGGCATGTATGGCCTCATCCTCGTCGAGCCAAAGGACGGGCTGCCGCCGGTGGACAAGGAGTTCTACGTGATGCAGGGCGATTTTTATACGAAGGGAAAATTCGGCGAGGAGGGCTTGCAGCCGTTCGACATGGAGAAGGCGGTGGATGAAAAGCCGAGCTACGTCCTCTTCAATGGCGCGGTCGGATCGCTCGTCGGCGACAAGGCGCTGAAGGCAAACGTCGGCGAGCGCGTGCGGCTTTTCGTCGGCAACGGCGGGCCGAACCTCGTCTCGTCCTTCCACATCATCGGCGAGATTTTCGACCATGTGTATCAGGAGGGCGGCATGAAGATCGCGCAGGAGGACGTGCAGACCACGCTCGTGCCCGCCGGCGGCTCGGCGATGGTGGATTTCAAGGTCGATGTACCCGGTACTTTCATCCTCGTGGATCACTCGATTTTCCGGGCTTTTAACAAAGGCGCGCTCGGGATGCTGAAGGTCGATGGGCCGGCGAATTTGATCGTTTATTCCGGTAAGGAAGTCGATGCGACGTATCTCGGCGACAGCGCCTTTGTCGGCGCGCAGGGCAAGGTGAAGGAACTCGAGACGCAGATGAAAAAGGCCATCGCGTCCGATCCGAAAATCGCGGCGATGGGCAAGGAGATCGTCATGGAGAAAGGCAAGCGCGTTTACTTGCAGACCTGCTTTGCGTGCCATCAGGCGGAAGGCCAGGGGCTCGCCGGCGTCTTCCCGCCGCTCGCAAAATCGGACTTCCTCATGGCGGACAAACATCGCGCGATTCGCGGCGTGGTCCGCGGCCAAAGCGGCGAGATGGTCGTCAACGGCCAGAAATACAACGGCGTGATGCCGCCGGTGATGCTCAACGACGAGCAGATCGCCCAAGTGCTCACCTACGTCATGAATTCCTGGGGCAACAGCGGCGACGTCGTGACCGTCGAGGAAGTGCAGAAAGTCCACGCCGAGTCCGCGAACCAATAACCATGCGCATGGCCCCGCATCTCCTTGGAATACTGCTCGCGCTGCTCAGCGTGGCGGGGGCTGCCGAACCGGAGATGGGGTCCATTCCCGCAGGGAAATACCGGCCGCTTTTTCGCGGGGAAAAGGATACTCAGGAGATTGCGGTCGCGGCATTCCAACTCGACGTGCGGGCCGTGACCAATGGCGGGTTCCTCGACTTCGTGCGCGAGAATCCACAGTGGCGGCGGTCAAAGGTGAAGCGGCTCTTTGCCGATGAACGCTACCTCGCGCACTGGGCCGGCGATCTCGATTTGGGAAATGCGCGGGCGGCCCAGCCGGTCACGCACGTCTCGTGGTTTGCCGCGAAGGCGTATGCGAGCTGGCGCGGGAAGCGGCTGCCGACGACCGCCGAATGGGAGTTCGTGGCCGCCACAGGCTTCACGCTCGCGGATGGTGCGAAGGACGCGGAGTTCCAGGCGGAACTGGGGCGCTGGTATTCGACGCCCTCTCCCGCGGTGCTGCGGGATGCAGGCGCGGGGCGCGCGAATCTTTTCGGCGTGCGCGACCTGCACGGGCTGGTGTGGGAATGGACGAGCGACTTCAACAGCGCGCTGGTGACCGGCGACGCGCGCGGCGACACCGGTCTCGATCGCCAGCTTTTTTGCGGGGCCGGTTCGCTCGGCGCGAAGGACCCGGGAAACTACGCCGCGTTCATGCGCTTCGGTTTCCGCAGCAGCCTGCGCGCGGGTTATACTGTCCCCAACCTCGGCTTCCGCTGCGCCAAAGACTGATGAAAGCCCTCCTCACACTCCTCCTTCCCTTCACGCTGCTCGCCGCCGAACCGCTCCCGCCGTGCTGCCGTCCCGCGCTGCCCGCGGGCAAGCCAACGGACACGTCGCTCTACCTGCTCGAATCGAAATGGATTTCCGACGTGGGCCGCGAAATCAAACTCGGCGTGCTGCGCGGACGCCCGCAGATCGTCGCGCTGTTTTTCACCCACTGCGAATACGCCTGCCCAATCCTCGTCAGCGAACTCAAGGCCATCGAAAGCAAGCTGCCGCCTGAAGTGCTCGGCAAGGTGGACTTCCTCCTCGTGAGCATCGACCCGAAGCGCGATACGCCCGCCGAACTCGCGATCTTCCGCGAAAAGCGCCAACTCGCCCGCGAACGCTGGACGCTGCTCCGCGGCGATGCCGACGACGTGCGCGAAATCGCGGCGCTGCTCGGTGTGAACTACGCCGAAGACGCACGCGGACAGTTTGCGCATACGAATCTTATCACGCTGCTCAACGCCGAAGGCGAAGTTGCGTTCCAGCACGTCGGCTTGAAACAAGACCCCGCGCTGCTCGTCGCCGCGATTGAAAAGGCGGCGCGCAACGCGCAACGCTAGAACTCCAATGCCGCCAACCATCATCACCCTCGACGTGCGCGAAGAACTTCGTGCGGGCCGCGAGCCTTTTCCCCGCATCATGGAGACCGTGGGGCGGCTGCGCGATGGCGAGCAACTCCGCATCGTCGCGCCATTCGAACCGCGTCCGCTCATCGGCGTGCTCGCGGCGCAGGGCTTTGTGGCGACGGTGACGCAGATGGGGGACGGCAGCTTCGAGGTGCTATTCGCGCCCGCCGCACCCGCGGAGCCGGATGGCGACTCGCTGCTATGAGCGCGCCGCGCCCGTCCTTCCTCAGCCTCTGCCCCGCCGAACCGTTCCGCATTTTCTTTCCGCTGGCCACGCTGCTCGGCGTCTCCGGTGTGTCGCTCTGGCCCCTCTATTTTTCGGGGCTGCATAAATTTTACCCCGGCCCGATGCACGCGCGGCTGATGATCGAGGGTTTTCTCGCGGGATTCGTCATCGGCTTTCTCGGCACCGCGCTGCCGCGCCTGCTTTCCGCGCCGCCGCTGCGGCGCGGGGAATTGTGGACGTTGGTAGCGCTCTATTTGCTCAGCGCCGGACTGCACATCGGCCATCAGCCGCGGGCGGGCGATCTCGCGTTCATCGCGCTGATGCTTTGTTTCGGCGCGTGCATGATTGCGCGAGCGCGCCGTCGCGAAGAGTTGCCACCGCCGGGTTTCGTGCTCGTGGCGTTCGGCTTTCTCAGCGGGCTGATTGGGCCAGTGCTCTGGTTGTGCGGCACGCGGGGCTGGGCATCCGGCAGCGTCATGATGTTCGGCGCGCTGCTGCTCAATCAAGCGTTCGTGCTCTTTCCGCTGCTCGGCATCGGCACGTTTCTGCTTCCGCGTTTTCTCCGCTGGCGCGATCTGCGCATGATGGCCGAGGAACGCACCGCCTCGGCGGGCTGGGGGCCGCGCGCGGCGTTTTCGTGCGCTACCGGACTCGCGCTTCTCGCCAGCTTTTGGCTCGAAGCCAGCCACCCGGCAACGACCGCCGCCACATGGCTGCGCGCCATTGCGGCGATCGTCTATCTGGCCGCGATGGTTCCGTTTTACCGCCAATCTTTCCCGCTGCGCACTGCCCCGCTCGCTGCGCAACTGGCGCTGGTCGCCCTCGTCGTCGGCCTGATCTTCCCGCTCTTCTGGCCCGGCCAACGCCTCGCCGGATTGCACGTCGTCTTCCTCGGCGGCTTCAGCCTCATCACCTTCACCGTCGCCACTCGCGTCGTGCTCGGCCACTCGGGAAATGAAGCGCTCTTTGAGACACGCCTGCCTTCCCTGCAAATCGCCACGCTCCTGCTTCTCGCCGGGGCCGTGCTGCGCGCGGTCGGGGACTTCTCCCCGGAGCGACCGCATTGGCTCAATGCCGCGAGCTATGTGTGGATGCTGGCCGCGGGTGTGTGGGGCTTCAGCGTGCTGCCGAAAGTGCGCCTGGCCGATCCGTCTGGCGACCTCACAGCAGCAGAATCTCCTCAGCAAAGTGCGTAAGAAAGGGGGGCCGCCCGGATTTCAACCGGTTCATTTCTGTGCGGGTGCACTCGCGGGCTTTCCTGTGATACCGCGCGCATTGCCTTTCCGAGAGCGGCTCCATAGCGTCCGGCGCATGCTCGACATCCGCCTCCTTCGCGAAAACCCCGATTTCGTCCGCGCCCGCCTGGCGACACGGGGCGGTGATGCGCACACGAAGATCGACGCCGTGCTGGCCATCGACGCGGAGCGGCGGGCGGCGGAGACGCGGTTGCAGCAGCTTCAGGGCGACCGGAAGCGGATCAGCAAGGAGATCGGCGGCGCGAAGGCGCGGGGCGAGGACACGGCGGAGATCGAGGCGCAGGTGCGGGGCATCGGCGAGGAAATCGCGCAGCTCAATGAGCGGGCCGCGGCGGGCGAGCAGGAGCAGCGCGAGCTTTTGCTCCAGATCCCGAATCTGCCGCACGCCGATGCGCCGCTCGGCGACGACGCGAGCGCGAATCCCGAGGTGCGCGTGTGGGGCAGCAAGCCGGCGTTCGCTTTTGCGCCGAAGTCGCACGTCGAGTTGGGAGAAAAGCTGGGGCTGCTGGACTTCGAGCGCGCGTCAAAAATCAGCGGGAGCGCCTTTGCCGTCTTCACCGGCGCGGGGGCGCGTCTGGAGCGGACGCTGCTCAATTTTCTGCTCGATCTGCACACCCGCGAGCACGGCTACACCGAGGTCAGCACACCCTTTGTCGTACGCCCCGAGGCGCTCGTCGGCACCACGCAGCTCCCAAAATTTGCCGACCAACTCTACCGCTGCGCGGACGACGATCTCTACCTCGCGCCGACCGCCGAGGTGCCGGTGACGAATTTGCACCGCGAGGAAATCGTGAAGCTCGATCAGCTCCCGATCAAGTATGCGGCCTACACACCGTGCTTCCGCCGCGAGGCCGGGAGCGCGGGGCTGGGCACGCGCGGGCTGATCCGCATGCACCAGTTCGACAAGGTGGAGCTGGTGAAGATCACGAAGCCGGAGACGGCCTTCGCCGAACTCGAGGCGCTGACCGCCGACGCGGAAAAGGTGCTGCAACTGCTCGGCCTGCACTACCGCGTGATTGAGTTATGCACGGGCGATGTCGGCTTTGGCGCGGTGAAGACTTATGACATCGAAGTCTGGGCACCCGGCCAGAACGCGTATCTCGAAGTCTCGAGCTGCTCGAACTTCGGCGACTACCAAGCCCGGCGGATGGCGCTGCGCTACAAGGGCGAAGACGGCAAAAACCATTTCTGCCACACCATCAACGGCTCGGGCACGGCGCTGCCGCGGCTCTTCGTGGCCCTGCTGGAGACCTATCAGCAGGCGGACGGCACGGTGCTGCTGCCGCCGATTCTGCACGACCGTTTCGGCACGGATCGGATCGGGTGAAATGGACTTCGTCTTCCCGGCGGACACGCGCTGCCTGATTGGCGTTTCCGGCGGGCGCGATTCGGTGGCGCTGCTCCACCTGTTACGCGGCGCGGGTTTTGGAAAACTCGTTGTCTGCCATCTCGATCACTGCTTGCGGGCGGAGAGCGCGGAGGATGCGCGCTTCGTCGCGCGGCTTGCGGAGGAGCACGGGTGCGAGGCGGTGATCGCCCGGCAGGATGTGGCCGCGCGGGCGAAGCGCCGCCGGCAATCGCTCGAAACCGCCGGGCGCGAGGCGCGCTACGGGCTCTTCGCGCAGGTGGCGCGCAACCGGGCCTGCCCGCACCTCTTTCTCGCGCATCATGCGGACGACCAGGTGGAAACCTTCCTCTTCAACCTCTTCCGCGGTTCCGCCGCCACGGGTCTCGCCGGCATGCGCCCGCTGAGCACACGCACCGTCGGTGGCGTGACTTTGGAAATCGCGCGCCCGCTCCTCGGCATGTGGCGCGAGGAAATCGACGCCTACATCGCCGCGCATGCCCTCGCCTTTCGCGAAGACGCCTCGAACGCCGATCCACGCCACACGCGCAACCGCCTGCGCCACGAAATCATCCCCGGAATCGAACGCGCCCTGGGCCGCGACATCCGCCACGCCGTTTGGCGCGCGGCGGAGATTCTGCGCGCGGAGGACGACTTCCTCGCCAGCCACTCGGCGCTGCGCGATCTGCCGGAAATGCTGGAAACATCAGCCCTGCGCGCCCACGCCGTCGCACTCCAGCGTCGTGCCCTCCACGCCTGGCTGAGAGCGCGCGGCGTGGCGGACATCGGTTTTGACGAAGTGGAAGCCGTGCGCTCGCTGCTCACCACCCGCCGTGCGAAGGTCAACCTCCCCGGCGGCCGGCACGCGCGGCGTCGCGCGGGGAAACTCTTTCTCGAATGACCCGGCCGCGCCGGGCTTTGCGATTGATGGGCCAGCCTTCACCCCTACACTTCCGCCCATGTTTGCCGGCCTTCCAGATATGAGCACGATCGTCTTGGAATTGGCCGCCGTGCCAGTGCTCTACATCGGCACCATCGCGCTGGGCCGCTGGTTGAAACGCAGCGCGGGGGTGCAACTTGGCCCGCTCTATCAGCTCTTCTGCATTGTCTTCTCGCTGTGGCTGCCGCTGGAAATACTCGGCACCGAATTTCCGAATCGCCAGGGCCTCATTCAGCTCGGCCGCGCGGCAAATGTGCTGCTCGGCACAGTCTTCCTCCTCGCCGTGGTCAAACGTTACTTCTGGGAGCGCTGGTACGAAAAGCACCGGCAGGAAAAGGCCCCGAAGTTTCTCAGCCAGATCACCGGATTGGTGGCGGTCATTCTGGCGATCTTCTACATCATCGGCGGCGTCTATGGACACAGCATCGAGGGCGTCGTCTTCGGCTCCACGGTCGTGGTCGGCATCGTCGGCTTCGCCATGCAGGATCTGCTGGGCAACATCATCGCCGGCATCGCCCTGGAGATCGGCAAGCCCTTCAAACCGGGCGACTGGTTGAAGGTCGAGAACCAGCACGCCGAGGTCGTCGAGGTCAACTGGCGCTCCACCCGCCTGCGGACCAATGACGACATCTACCTCGACATCCCGAACAAGACCATCGTCGGCGCCACCATCACGAACCTCACCTACCCGACCCGCCAGCACGCCATCCGCCTGCTCGTCGGCTTCGAGTATTCCGCGCCGCCCAATTTCGTGAAGGACATCATCGCCCGCGCCGCGGCCGCGGTGCCTGGCGTGCTCGTCACCCCGCCGCCGAAGGTCTTCCTGAAAGACTTCGGCGACTCCGCGGTGCTCTACGAGATCAAGTTCTGGCTCGATGACGAAGCGCGCTTCAACGACATCCTCGACGGCATCCGCACGAACATTTGGTACGCGGCGCAGCGGCAAGGCCTCACCATTCCCTTCCCGATCCGCACGCTGCGCATCGAGCGGCCGGGAGCGCGGCGGAAGGACGCCCTGGCGAATGCGCGGGCCACCGTGCGCAAGCAGCCCTTCCTCCAACTCCTCGACGAGGCGCAGGTCGAAACGCTCCTCGCCGGCGCGCGGCTGCTGCGCTTCGGGCGCGGCGAAAAGGTCATCCAGCAGGGCGCGGCGGGCGAGTCCATGTTCATCCTGCTCAGCGGCGAGGCGGATGTCTTCGTTGATGCCGGCGGGCACCACACCCGCGTGGCCACCCTGCACCCCGGCGACTACTGCGGCGAGATGTCGCTCCTCACTGGCGAGCCGCGCAGCGCCACGGTCATCGCGCGGACGGACTGCGAGCTCTGGGAGATCGACAAACCGGTGATCGCCGACCTTTTGCAGGAGAATGAAACGCTCGTGCAGCAGTTTGGCGAACTCCTCGCCCGCCGCCGACTCGAGACGGAAGGCATCCTCGCCTCGACCGCCGGGCAGGACCAGGTCATGACCAAGCAAAAGGAATACACCGCCGGCTTCCTGAAAAAGCTCTACTCCTTCTTCGAACTGTAGCGGCTCACGGCTGACGCGTGGAAGTGCCTAACGAGAAAAAGCTCAGCGTCCGGTCGTTCGCTACAGTGCTGGCTAGGTGTTGCGGTCATTGGTCTTTGGTGTGTGAGATGACTGACCGCAAAAGAATGTCGCCGCGAAGACGACCGAGAAAAAGAGCGCCGCGATGAGGAGGCGAGGAAGGAAATAGTGCGCTGGGCCGGATAATACCAAACTCAGTTGAAGACTGGACGATACGAATCGGTGCGTTGCGCGATTTCCTTCGGTTCTCGGACTTTGGAAGGTGTCGGTTTTCAACTGTGTTTGGTATAACTCTCCGTGCGCTGCGTCTGGAACGGTGGCGATGAGATAACTCCAATAGAGCTGCAATGCGAGATACGGAAGCCACGCGAACGCGACGGAGGAGAGCCTTTTTGCGGTCTGGTCTGGGAGGAGAGGTGGCTGGGGGGCGATGCTTTTAGGGCTGGTGGCGATGCCGGAGGACATCGGTTGGCGGGGCGGCCGATGGGGAGGCTTTCCCTTCGCTCTCAGGCGAGCATCCCTTTGACGACTTCCCCAAAGACATCGGTGAGGCGGAAGTCGCGGCCTTGGAAACGGTAGGTGAGCTGGGTGTGGTCGAGGCCGAAGCAGTGGAGGATGGTGGCCTGGAGGTCGTGGATGTGGACTTTGTCGCGGGCGATGTGGTAGCCGAGTTCGTCGGTCTCGCCGTAGGTCGCGCCGCCTTTGATCCCGCCGCCGGCGAGCCAGACGCTGAAGGCATGCGGATGGTGGTCGCGGCCGATGAGGTCTTTGTTT
This sequence comes from Chthoniobacterales bacterium, assembly GCA_038318725.1. GTDB lineage: Bacteria > Verrucomicrobiota > Verrucomicrobiia > Chthoniobacterales > Chthoniobacteraceae > Chthoniobacter. The sequence continues at coordinate 21,867 of JBBQCM010000008.1, read as the reverse complement.
TTCGAGCGGTCTTCGTTCATGGGGGTGCGGCCAAATTCGCCGCCCCAGATGATGAGGGTGTCGTCGAGCATGCCGCGCTGTTTGAGGTCCTGAAGGAGGGCGCCGCAGGCTCGGTCGGTGTCGCGGCACTGGCGGATGAGGCCCTGGCGGATGTCGTTTTCCCGGTTGTCGCCGTGCTGGTCCCAGCCCCAGTGGAAGAGCTGCACGAAGCGGGTGCCGCGTTCGAGCATGCGGCGGGCCAGGAGGACGTTGTTGGCAAAGGAGACTTTGCCGGGTTCGACGCCATACATTTCGCGGATGGCCTGCGGCTCGGTGGAAATATCCATCAGCTCGGGGACGCTGGTCTGCATGCGGTAGGCGAGCTCGTACTGGGAAATGCGGGTGAGAGTTTCCGGGTCTCCCACTTCCTGGAGCTGGAGCTGGTTCAAGTCCTGGAGCGCATCGAGCGAGCGGCGGCGGCCCGCGCGGTCCATGCCGGGCGGATTGGAGACGTAGAGGACGGGGTCGCCTTGGGAGCGGCATTGCACGCCCTGATAGACGGTGGGCAGAAAGCCCGAGCCCCAGAGCGAGGCACCGCCGTCGGGCGTCTTGCCACCGCTGGTGAGGACGACGAAGGCGGGGAGGTCCTGCGATTCGCTGCCGAGGCCGTAGGTGAGCCACGCGCCCAGGCCCGGCCGGCCCTGCCGCGCCGCGCCGGTGTGGACGAGGAGCTGGGCGGGGGCGTGGTTGAACTGCTCGGTAAACATCGAGCGCACCAGGCAGAGGTCGTCCGCCGCCGCGCCGATGTGCGGGAGCAGCTCGCTCATCTCGGTGCCGCATTTCCCGTAGGCGAGGAATTTGTGCGGGGTGCCGAGCATCTTCGGGACGCCTTTGATGAAGGCGAACCGCTCCTTTTTGAACAGCGACTCCGGGCAGTCCTGGCCGTTGAGTTCGATGAGCTTCGGCTTGTAGTCGAAGAGATCGAGCTGGGAGGGCGCGCCGGCCATGTGGAGGTAAATCGCGCGCTTCGCCTTGCCGGGGAAATGCGGAGCTTTCGGCCCGAGCGGATTTTCCGCGGCGGCGAAAAGATTCTCCTGCAACAGCGAGGCCAGCGCCATCCCGCCGATGCCGCCCGCGCTGCGGCCAAAGAACTGCCGGCGGGTGACGCCAAGGAGCTGCTGCTCGTGGTATTCGCGGGAAGAGGAGGGTGGGTTCATAAGGCCAAATCGGACTTGAAGGGGGAACCTTTCGCCCGCCCGTGGCCTTTGGCGAGAAATAGTCGGCGTATTTGGAGCAGGTCGGGGAATCCCAGCCGCTACTGGCGGACTTTCGCCCTTCACTTTCGGAGGCAAGGCCCTAGTTTCCGCGCCCTATGCCACGCCCCGATGGTCGCGCTGCCGATCAAATCCGCCCGCTTTCTTTCACTCCGCACATCGCCCCGCACTCCACCGGGTCAGTGCTGGTGGCCTGCGGGGACACGCGGGTCATCTGCAGCGCGATGATCGAAGAGACGGTGCCGCAGTGGATGAAATATCAGAAGGTCGCGGGCGGGTGGCTGACGGCGGAGTATTCGATGCTGCCCTACTCGACGCTCCAGCGGAAGGCGCGGGACAGCGCGAAAGGGCGGCTGGACGGACGCAGCGTGGAGATTCAGCGGCTGATCGGGCGCTCGCTGCGGGCGGTGGTCGATCTCGATCTGCTCGGACCGCGGACGCTCTGCATCGACTGCGATGTGCTGCAAGCCGACGGCGGCACGCGCACGGCGTCGATCACGGGCGCGTGTGTGGCGGCGTCGCTGGCGGTGGGACGGTTGCTCACGGAGAAAGTGCTGGCGCGTTCGCCGCTCCGGAAGCTCCTCGCGGCGATCAGCGTGGGCGTGGTGCGAGGGGAAGCGCTGCTGGATTTGAACTACTTGGAGGACAAGGACGCGGCGGTGGATATGAATGTGGTGATGACGGAGGACGGGCAGTTTGTGGAAGTGCAGGGTTCGGGAGAGGAGCAGACTTTTTCCGAGGGCGAACTGGCGGCGATGCTGTTTTTGGGGAAAAAGGGCATCGCGGAGTTGATCGCAGCGCAGCGAGTGGCTATCAACGCCGCTCTCCCGGAGGCCGTTGAGCCGCTCGGACTGACTTTTCCTACAGATTTTCGCTCATGAAAAAAGCACTCATTACCGGCATCACCGGCCAGGACGGTTCATATCTCGCGGACCTGCTGCTGGCCAAGGGCTACGAAGTCCACGGCATCATCCGCCGGGCGAGCACCTTCAATACGTCGCGCATCGACCACCTCTACAAAGACCCGCATGTGAACGGGGTGCGGCTGCATCTGCACTACGGGGATCTTTCGGACTCGCTGAACCTGACGCGGCTGATCGACCGCACGGGGCCGGATGAAATTTACCATCTCGGCGCGCAGAGCCATGTGCGGGTGAGTTTCGACATCCCGGAATACACGGGGGACGTGGTCGGGCTGGGCACGATCCGGCTGCTCGAGGCGCTCCGGGAGACGAAGGTGCCGGCGCGGTTTTATCAGGCGAGCTCGAGCGAGATGTTTGGCAAGGTGCAGGCGGTGCCACAGACGGAGAAGACCCCTTTCTGGCCGCGTTCGCCCTACGCGGTGGCGAAGGTCTATGGCTACTGGGCGACGGTGAACTACCGCGAAAGCTACGGTCTGCATGCGAGCAACGGCATCCTTTTCAACCACGAGAGCCCGCGGCGCGGAGAAACTTTTGTAACGCGAAAAATCACGCGCGCGGTGGCGGCGATCAAGAAAGGGATGCAGAAGGAGCTGTATCTCGGAAATATGGACGCGAAGCGCGACTGGGGTTACGCGCCGGAATACGTGGAAGGCATGTGGCGCATGATCCAGCAGCCGGAGGGCGATGACTATGTGCTGGCGACAAATGAGACGCACTCGGTGCGCGAATTCGTGGAGGCGGCGTTCGCGCATGTGGGGCTGGACTGGCAGGAGCATGTGAAATACGACGCGCGCTATGAGCGTCCGGCGGAAGTCGAGTTGCTCATTGGCGATCCGGCGAAAGCGAAGGCGAAGCTGGGCTGGGAGCCGCAGGTGCGGTTCCGGGAGCTGGTGCAGATCATGGTCGATGCCGATCTGGCGGCGCTGCCATAGCCGCGGAAAATCCGCTTGACCGTCCCGAGGCTCGCACCCATTGTCCCCGCCCCACACGGAAAAACCCTTATGAAAGTCTGCGAAATCACCCAAGCCCACCCGACCAAAGGCAGCAAAATTCACCGCCGCGGTCTCGCGAAGAAAAAGGGCGGAATCGGCCAGCATGTGACCAAGGTCGTCTCCCGCACCTTTGAACCGAATTTGAAGAGGAAGCGCATTTGGGTCAGCGAGCTGAAAAAGTTTGTCACCGTGAAGCTGACGGCGCGGGCGCTTAAAACCGTGACGAAGAATGGCGCGTATGCCACTCTCAAATTCGCCGGCATCGTCTAACGCGCTGGCGGCTTCCACCTCAAACAAACCAAACTCCTCAGCACTCACTTAATATGGCACTCAGCGTCGTCAGCAAAAAATCCGGCAAAACCTATTTCCTCCATCAGCGCAACCAAGAGCTGAAGGGCGGACAGAAAGTCACCCTTTACTACTTCGGCGGCGAAGCCAAGGAAGGCGCGATCGACGCCCTCCCGGCTGGCTATGAAGTCTCCGAGAACACCAAAACCGGCCTGCCACTTTTGAAGAAAACGAAGTAGTCGCGACTCGTTTCCAAATCTTTTCTGGCGGCTCGGGGTCCTTCCCTGGGCCGCCAGTTTTCTTTTGCGGTGGAAAGTGCGAGCGCGTCTGACACTTTCCACCCTCACTTTCACTCCTCGCTCCCATGAAACCCGTCCCCGTCACCATCCTCACCGGCTTCCTCGGCGCCGGGAAAACCACGCTGCTCAACTATATCCTCAAGCAGCAGCACGGCTACAAGTTCGCCGTCATCGTCAATGAAGTCGGCAAGATCGGCATCGACGGCGCGCTGATCGAGAACACCAAGGACGAGGTCTTGGAAATGAGCAACGGGTGCCTCTGCTGCACGGTGCGCAAGGACTTGGTCAAGGGCGTGCAGAATCTTTTGAAGAAGGGCGGCTTCGACTACCTGCTCATCGAGACCACAGGCATCGCCGACCCCGGCCCGGTCGCGCAGACCTTCCTGAACATCCCGCAGCTCCAGCAGTTCGTGCGCATGGACTCGATCATCACCGTCGTCGATGCCGAGCAGATCGAGAAGCAGATGGCCGATGCCGAGACCGCGCGCGAGCAGATCGCGATGGCCGATTTCCTCCTGCTCAACAAGACCGACCTCGTGGACGAAGCGCACCTCACCCGCGTCGAAGCCAAGGCCCGCGAGCTGAATCCGCACGCGCAGATCTTCCGCACGAACCATTCCGAGGTGAACCTCAAGGAGCTGCTCGACATGCACGCCTTCGACGTGGACCAGAAGCTCGCCGTCGATCCCGAGTTCCTCAACGAACTGAACACACGGCACCACCACGACATTCAGTCGTTCAGCTTCGAGTTCGACCGTCCGTTCAACGTCGAGAAGTTCGAATTTTTCGTCCAGCAGCTCTCGGAAAAGGAAAAGGTCTTCCGCAGCAAAGGCTTCCTCGCCATCGCCGGCAACCCGCGCCGCGCCATCTTCCATGGCGTGAACAACCGCTTCACCATCCTCTGGGACCGGCTTTGGGAAAAAGAAGAGAAGCGGAAAAGCCAGCTCGTCTTCATCGGCAAGGCGCTGGATGAAAAAAGCATCCATGCCCAGCTCGAGAAGTGCCTCGCGTAACTCCCCATGAAACCGCTCCGCCGCGCGCTCGTCGCGCTCCTCCTCACCGCCGCCCTCTCTTTCGCTGACGATAAACCGCCGGAAAAAAGCGACACGCCGCCTGCCGAGAAAAAGCCCGACGCCAAGGACGCGAAAGACCCGAAGAAGGACGAGAAGCCGAAGGAAACCGGCGCCCAAGTCACGCTCGGCGGCGTCGAGTTAAAGTATCTCGTGCAAACCGGCACGATGCCCGTCCTCAAAGACGACGGCGCGTCGAAAGCCGACGTCTTCTACGTGTATTACGCCGCCACCGCTCTCGACGGAAAGCGCCTCGGTGCCAAAGACCCGTCCACGCGCCCCATCACCTTTTGCTTCAATGGCGGCCCCGGCGCGTCCGCCGTTTGGCTGCACCTTGGCGGCCTCGGCCCGCGCCGGCTCGACCTGCCGCCGGATGGCCTCACGCCCGCGACTGTCGCCCGCATCGTCGATAATCCGAACTCCATCCTCGACGCCACCGACCTCGTCTTCGTCGATCCCGTCTCCACCGGCCTGAGCCGCGCGTCGAAAGGCGAGAAGCCGGAGCAGTTCTTCGGCGTCGAGGAGGACATCACCGCTTGCGCCGAGTTCGTCCGCCTCTTCACCACCCGCGAACAGCGCTGGCTCTCGCCGAAGTTTCTCCTCGGCGAAAGTTACGGCGTCATGCGCGTGGCCGGCCTCGCCGACTACCTCCAGGACAAGCACGGCTTCTACTGCGAAGGCCTCGTGCTTATGTCCGGGATCGTCAATTTCCAGACGCTCCAGCCCGCCATCGCCAACGACCTGCCCTTCGTCCTCTTTCTCCCCACGCTCACCGCCACCGCGCACTACCACCGGAAGCTCGCTCCCGAACTCCAAGCGGACCTCGTCAAAGCCGTCGCCGAGTCCCGCGCGTTCGCCCAGGGCGAATACGGCGCGGCCCTGCTCAAAGGCGCGGCCCTTTCACCCGAGGAACGCACCCGGCTGGCGGAAAAGCTCGCCCGCCTGACCGGGCTGAGCGCCGAGAAGATCGAGGAGCAGGACTTGCGCATCGACCCCTCATTTTTCCGCGAAATGCTCCTGCGCAAAGAGGGCAAAATCCTCGGCCGCTTCGATGCCCGCGTGACCGGCGAGGACGGCGACCGCAGCGAACTGCGCCCCGAGTTCGACCCCTCTTTCTCCAACATCGTCGGCGGCTTCGCCTCGGCCATCAACGCCTACGTCCGCGGCGAATTGGGCTACGAAAGCGACCACCCCTACCACCTGCTCAACGGCCTCCCCTGGAAATGGTCGTCCGGCGAAGCCCGCTACGCCTCCACCGAACACCGTCTCGCCGACGCCATGAAGACCAACCCACGCCTGCGCGTCCTCCAACTCGCCGCCTACCGCGACCTCGCCTGCCCGGAGGACACCCTTTCCTTCAGCCTCTCCCATCTCACGCTGCCGAAAACCGTCCGCGCCAATCTCTCCACGCAGCGCTACGAGAGCGGCCACATGATGTATCTCTACCGGCCCGATGCCGAGAAGCTGCGCGCCGATCTGCTCCGCTTTTTGAAAACGAACTAACCTTCGGAGCCAAGCGCTCCAGCGCGCCCGCCCGGTCTTGCGCTCCGATCAGCGGCGCGCAGGAGCGCTTGCCTCCGCCGCATCCACCGCGGTCGGTGCCATGATCGCGTCCTTCATTCCGTGGAGGAGTTTTTTGTCCGGCGGGCAGATGGTCGCCAGGGCGCCGCGCAGTTCGGCCTTCCCCTCGATCACGAAGTAGTACGGGCAAAGCCGCACCCGTCCCTTCATCACCGCGATCTCACCCGTCGCCGGATCGAGATACGGCTGCTCCACGAGACGCCCCTTGTGGAAGCGCTGCAAAATGTGCGGATGCGTCCCCGCCCCCGCCAGCGCGCCGTCGATCGCCGCCTGCCACTCCGGGTGCGACGAATCCGAGCCTAGCACCACGCTGCGGCTGCCCCAAGCCGTCTCGTGAAAGCCGCTGATCTTCAAAATCAGCTCCCGCTCCTTCTGCGAGAAAGCCTTCACCTCCTCCCACGCGTGGACCTCCAGCCCCGGAATCACAGCGTGCTGCGGCAGCGGCGTCGGATCGAGAATCCATGTGTATGGGATCACCTTCTGCAGCTCAAGAAAGTGCCGCTCGCTCAGCTCGCGCCGCCAGTATTCCCGCAGCGGCCGCAGCCAGAAAAGCGCGAACCACAGCTTCTCCTCCAGATACGGTTTGAAAGGCGGCGTGATCTTCGCGGCCCCGTGCTCCACCGCGTCCATGATCGCAGCCGCGGCGGGGATATTTGGCAGATCGAAGTGTTCGAAGAACCGGTAGAGCGAAAGCGGAGCGCCGCCCATTCCCGGCGCTGCCGCCTCCGCGCCCAGCGCGGCATCCTCCTGTTTCAGCCCGGAGGGCTGATGGATATTAGCCGGGGATAACACCCCCGGAGCACTCGTCCCCACGGCATCCGCCCCGGCAGGGGCGGAGGAGCCTCCCGCACCCCTGCCGGGGTGCAGCGCATTCGTGGACGCCATTCCGGCGATGTTACCGCCGGCTAATTTTCGCCAGCCTTCCGGGCTGAAAGACTCCGCGTCGGCGACGCGGATCGCGCCCCCGCTCAGCCGCGCGAGGTATTCCATCTCGGGTTTGTAAGTCGCCGCTTCCTTCGAGATGAGCACCGTGCCGGAGCCGCCGAGGATTTTCCCAAAACCCTCCAGCATCCCGGTCGCGCCGCCGATCAGGTCGTGGGTGCCAAAACTGGCGTAGGTGGCGTTGAGCCATTGGGTGAGGCCGATGCCGCCGGGCACGCTATCCAGCTCGGCGATGGTGAAGCCGGGCGGCCCGTCCGGCCCGGACTCGGTGAGCACCAGATCGGGGCGGATGACGAGGGGGATTTCGGCGCGGGCCTCCTTGCGGCGGCCGTAGGCGACGAGGTCGGCGGGTTTCCCGGCGTCGAGGTAGGCGGCGATCCAAGAGGGCTGTTTGCCGCTCACCGAGCGGTGGTAAAGCTCATTGCAGGCGCGCTGAAAGAGATTCAGCCGGTGGCCGAGCTTTCTGAGCTGTTCCGCCAGACCCGCTTCGATCACGAACGGCTCCGGCGAAACCAGCCAGTCCTTCTCCGCAAACAGCCCCTCCGCAGGCTGGGCGGCGCGGATCACGGCGATGCGGTCGAGCGGTGAAATCATGCGCAAGGAAAGCGCCACGATGGACGCGAACCCGGCGATTTCCAGCACAGCTTGCCCACCCGTCGGGAAAAAGCGCCCGCCCGCCGCAGCGCACCGTCTGCCAAGAGCCGCGCACGGAGTCCATCAAGGGCACAAAGGTTCCCGCGCGGCCGACGCTGAGACATCCAGCATGCACAGCGCGACCAGCACGGCGCACCCGGTGAGGAGGCGGCCACGGAGGGAGTGGGGTTTCGCGGAGTCCATGCGGGCGTGGGGTGAGGCGGTGCGGGATCAGGGTTGCGCGGAACGCTTTTCATCTACCTTTTGCCGGTGCCGCTCGCCGAGAGCGAAACCCCAATTCGCATAGGCGAAAAACCAGCGGCGCGTGGTGGGCGAGCCATCCGCGAGCGACCGCAGGGGAAAATAGACGGCCAGCGGGCGCTCATCCTCGATCCCGGCGCGCGCATACAGATAGCAGAAGGGACCGAAGGCGGCGAGATACAGGACCGGCAGCGCGACCAGCACGGTGCACCCGGTGAGGAGCCGGCTGCGGCGGGCGGGAGGCTTTTCGGAGTCCATGCGGGCGTGGGTGGGGTGGAGCGGGGCTCGGGATTACTTTTGTCTCCGATGCGACTCCGCGAGTCTGATCCACCAACTGACATAAGCCACGCCGGCAGGCTGCGCCGGCGTATTGGCAAGGAGCACCATGGCTGGAAGGTAAAAGTTCGTGGCCAACAATCCGTCGCTCCCGCTGCGAATGACCAGATAGGCGACCTGCCCGGCGCTGAGGACGTAGAGGACGGACGCGCCGACCAGCCCGGCGACCCCGCGGAGGAGGCGCGTGGGGACGGGGTGGGGGTTTTCGCAGTCCATGCGGACAACGGGTCAGTCGAATAGTTGCCGGGTGCTCGTGGTGCCACACTTGGCGGACAGCACAATCTGTTCGGTAACGACATCATAATACTTACTTCCGACACCGCAGTAGTGCCCTCGCATGTTGGTCACATCTATAGCACCCGTTTCCGCCAGACTACGCAGCGAGCGGTTAAATCCATCGCTGATGATGTCGACAAGTTGCCTCACAATTTCTTCGTCCGTTGGATGGTTCATATGTGATTAGATGAGCAGTTTCAACCCCTGCCGGATGAGATCCTCCGTGCTGGCGGTGCCGCCGGCTTTCTCCTGGACCTGGCGGACGGCTTTGTGGGCATCGACCTGTTTATAGCCGAGGGCGATGAGGGCGAGGACGGCGTCGTTCAGGACGGTCTCGGCGGGCGTGGGGGCGTGGCTGGCGCTGGCGGCTTCCCAGGCGGCGGCGATGCCGACTTTGTCTTTCAACTCGACGATGATGCGCTCGGCGGTCTTTTTGCCGATGCCTTTGGTGCGGGAGAGGAGGGCGGCGTCGCCGCTGACGACGGCGGCTTTGAACATGGTGACGGAGATGCCGCTGAGGACATCGAGGGCCGTCTTTGGGCCGATGCCGCTGACGTGGGTGACGAGGAGGCGGAAGAGGTCGCGCTCGGCGGCGGTGGCGAAGCCGAAGAGGACGTGGGCGTCTTCGCGGACCTGAAGGTGGGTTAAAAGCTTGATGGGCTGGCCGACGGCGGGGAGCCTGTCGTAACTCGAAAGAGGAATGCTGACATGATAACCAACGCCGCCAACCGCAATGACCACATGGGTCGGGAGGGCTTCGTGGAGGGTGCCTTCGAGAAAGGTGATCATGAGGCAAGGATGAAGGAGGAAGGCGGAAGGATGAAGGGCAAAGATGCGCGGCGTCGGAATCGGTTCATCCTTCATCCTTCATCCTTCATCCTTTTCTTCGCGCTCTCGCTTTGCGCCCACGCCGGGGAGACGGCCAATGAGAATAGCTGGCGGGTCTGGCTGGAGCCGAAGTCGGCGGGCGCACCGGTGACGCTCCCGATGGCCGGGGCGGAACGGACGGTCCTGTGCGCGGGGTTTCTGGAGGACGCGGGGCCGCGGGCGATGACGCGGGCGGAGCTGACCGGGATGGGGATCGAGCTGGAGCGTTTCGCGGCGCGGGCGCGGCAGAATGCGGCAGCGGACTTGGCCGGCCTGAAGCCGCGCTACGAGCGGAATCGGAAGCGGGTGATTGAGTATGCGGAGCTGCGGAGTGCGCAGCCGGTGGTGGCGAGCGCGGTGTTGGCCCCGAAGTTTCTGGCGCTGTGGAAAGATACGCTGGGGGAAAAGGTGCTGGTGGTGGTGCCCAATCGTTTCACGGCCTACGTCTTCCCCGCCCTGGCCGGCCACCACGCGGACTACGCGCCGATGGTCTTTGAGGCGCTCCAGGCGACGGCCTGGCCAATCGGTTTGGAGGTCTTTGAGTTTAGCGCGGAAGGGATGCGGTGCGTGGGGCGCTACACGGAGCCGTGATTTCCCCTCGCGCGGGCACGGTTCCCGCGTTCTCTTTTCGCTCTACATGAAGAAAGCCCTCCTCGCTCTGGTCGTGCTGCTCGCTTTGGCGGTGGCGGTGTTTGTCGTTTTTATGAGAACCATCGGCCGTCATGTGTCGGCGGCGCAGCTCGTGCGGGAGGACACGCTGCTCTTTGTGAACCTGCCGAACCTGCCGCGGACGGCGCTACGCTGGCCGCAGACGGGGCTGGCCCAGATTTTCGCGGAGCCGGAGATGCAGCAGTTTCTCGAGAAACCGCGGACCGCCGCCGGGCCGGGAAAGGTGCTGGATGAGAAGCTCGCGCAAATCCTGCGGCTGGCACCGCGGGAGGTGTTCTTTGCGGTGACGTCGATCGAGGGGCCGACGCCAAAGTGGGTGGCGGGTTTCGCCTTTATCGGGCGCAAGAAGGATGCGGTGGCGTTGCTTGCGGAGCCGCGTGGGGAGATGAAGAAGGCCTGGCCGGCGGGAAAGTCGGACCTCCTGAGCTTTGGCGAGACGGAGGTGGAGACGTTTGCCTTTGGCGAGCAGGTGATCGCGGAGGCCTTCCGCGCGGACTGGTATCTGGTCTCGAACGACCTCGACCTGCTGAAGACGACTCTGACCGCCGCCGCACTGCCCGCCGGTGCGCCGGATGCACTGGGAAAGAAAGAGGTTTTCCAAAAGGCCGTGGCGAAGCTGCCGAAGGACGGGGATCTGGTGGTCTTCGGCCAGTTGGGGACGCTGACCGAGCGGATCACCTCGCTCCTCGTGGCCAGTGGCCAGGCTGTGAACCCGCAGCAGCTCGCAGAGCTGAAGCGCATGCAGGCCGTGGCTTGGGGAACGAAATTGGAAGGAAAGCAGGTGCGCGATACGATCTTTCTCCTCGCGCCGGGCGGCACTCCCGAGCCGCCACTTCCGCGCAACGCGCTGGCTTTCAGTGCCGCGGATACTTTCCTCTACTACGGGATGGCGCTGCCTGCGAAGTTTGAGATGCCGGACTCGGCGGGGCTCGTGGGCGGCTACCTGCCGATACTCGGGACGATGGAGAAGACTCTGGCGGAAAAGGGGCTGAAGTGGGCGGATCTGAGTGTGGCCTTCGGTCCGGAGCTGGGTGCTGTCGTGGATTGGGCGCAGCAGGACGCGCAGCCGACGGCGCTCCTGGCCCTCGATGTGCGCGATTCGGCGAAGGCGAGAGCTTTCGTGGACGTCTTCACCGGCACCGCTCCCGGCACCCCCGCCTGGGGCCGCGCTGAAAATGACGGCGTGACCCTTTTTCAAAGCCCCCCTGGCGAGGGCCTCGTGCCCATCTCTCCGTCGCTCGCGCTGACGGACAAGTTTCTCGTCCTCGGCTTCAGCCCCGCCTCGGTGGAAGCTGGGCTCGGACGGCTGAAGAGCGGGCAGGCGGCCATCTCGCAGAGCCCCGCCTACACCGGTGCGGCGCGAGCGGTCGGCGCGCCGACCTCGGGCTTCGGCTATCTGGATATGAAGACGCTCTTCGAGCGGAGTTACGGAACGCTGCGCCCCTTGATCGCCATGTCGCTCGCCTTCAGTCCCGACGCCGGCCAGTATCTGGACGCTGGCAAACTCCCCGGCACCGAGACCATCAGCCGCCACCTCACGCCCTCCATTTACTCCCAAAGCGTGACCGCCGAGGGAACCCTCATCGAGTCGATCGGCACGCTCACCTTCAACCAAGTGCTCGTTGCCGCCATCGGGGGCGGGGTCGCCGCGGCTTTCCCCATGATTGAAAGCACTCTGAGTGGCGGCCTCAAGCTCGACCCGATTACCCTCGGTCTCCCCCAGCCCGCCCCCGCCCCCGAACCCCCGACTACCCCCGCCCCAGCCATCTCGGAGCCCGCGCCCGTGGTGCCGCAAATATAAGCAGTAAATCGCGACCGGCAGAAAATTTCGTTCGTGAGCAGGCCGAAGTGTGATACTCTCCGCGCCCTATGCCTATTCACAAGAAAACCGCTTTCTCCCGTCGGCTTCCTGATCTGGTGACTGAGGAACTGGCGGCGGCGCTGATGTCGAAAACCAATTTCGAGTTCAAAGATCTCTTTGAGGTCGTCCACGCCAAACTCAAGGCCCGCAATGCGGCCAGCGGCGGCGAAGAAATGCTCCGTCTGCGGGCTTACGAGAAGCTTCAGAACTTGGTTTCCCGCGGCATGGTGAAAAAGGAAGCCAAGAAGTACAAGGGCATCCCCAAGGTGCTGGCGACGTTGGAAACCTTCCCGCCGAAAGTCCCCGCCACCGCCACCGCCACAGCAGCCGCCTAAGCGCGACGTTTCACCGGGTTCGTCAGGGATATGAGAGAGTATTTTCCGATCTTCCTCCAAGTGGTCGTCGCCATCGGCTTTGCCGCCGGCGCGCTCGGCGTCAGCGTCCTGCTTGGCCGGTCGGCTAAGACGAACAAGGCCAAGGATTCCGCCTACGAGTGCGGCATGCCCGCCGAGGGCGCGGCCCAGCCGCGCTTTAGCGTGAAGTTCTATCTCGTGGCGATGCTCTTCATTCTTTTCGATATCGAGATCGTCTTCATGTATCCGTGGGCCGTCGTCTATCGCGAGCACATCGCCGCACACGGGGCGGGCATTTTTTGGAGCATGCTCAGCTTTGTCACGGTTCTCACCGTCGGCTACGTCTATGCCATTATGAAAGGCGCGCTCGACTGGAAGAGCTGACCGGTTTCCATGGTCCACCACATCACGCTCTACAAACTCCAGCCCGAGGTCACCCCCGCCAAACTCGAGCAGATCATGATGACCACGCGCATGAGCCTGCTCAAAATCCCGGAGATTCTCAGTGTCCGCTGCGGCAAAAATATCGATCTGAAATCCGAGTGGCCCTTCTTTGTCGCGCTCGATTTTGAGTCCATGGAAAAGCTGGCGATGACCGAGGACGACGCCATTTACATGAAGTTCATCGCCGACGTGATCAAGCCGCACACGACCGACCGGCTGGCGCTGAACTACGAGATGGAGCCGGGCAAGAACGTCAAATATTCCTGAAGCCGCGCGGCGGTGAAGGCGATTTCGTCGTCGGAGATGGTGAAGGGCGGGGTGAGGCTGAGGACGTTGCTGGTCGGCGAATCGGCGAGGAGGAACAGACCGTCGCGGAGGGCGGCTTTGATGATGGCGAGGGCCAGGGCAGTCGCAGGGTGCGATGGAGAAACCGACGGTTCGATCAGCTCGACTCCGAGCATCAAACCCAGACCGCGAATCTGGCCGATGTGCGACGAGCGCAACGCCGCGAGCGCGGCTTTCAGTTTCTCCCCGCGCTCCTGAACTCGTGCCGCCAGCGTGGGATCGGCGTGCTGCCGCAAAGATGCGAGCGCCATCGCGCAGCCGAGCGGGTTGCCGAGAAAAGTGCTCGTGTGCAGTGCCTCGCCGGTCGATTCCGGCCACGCGTCCATGACCTCCGCACGGCCCACGCAAGCCGAGAGCGGAAAGCCACCGGTCAGCGCCTTGCCGAGACAGATCAGGTCCGGCATCACGCCCGAGTGCTCGCAGGCGAAGAGCGCGCCGGTGCGGTTGAAGCCGGTGTAGATTTCATCCGCGATGAGCAAGATGCCGTGCGCGTCGCAGATCGCCCGGAGCATCGGCAGAAACTCCCGCGGCGGCACCACGCACCCACCGCGTCCCTGCACCGGCTCGACGAGAATGCAGCCCATCTCGCGTTCGCGGATCGACCGTTCAATCTCGTCGCCCAAGTCTGCGGGCAGACCTTTGCTCGCCGTCGGATACGGCAACAGCGTCGCGAAATCCTTCAACTGCGCCCGGAACGGCTCGCGGAAAAACGGCAGCCCGATCGCACTCAGCGCCCCCAGCCCGAGTCCGTGATACCCGCCAGTAAACGCGATTACGCCCGGCTTGCCGGTCCGCAGCAGCGCCGTTTTTAGAGCCGTCTCCACCGCATCCGAGCCCGAGCTGCTCAGCACCGTTTTCCCATCTCCCGCGCCCCAGCGCTCAAAAGTCAGCGCGCTCAGCCGCGTGCACAGCTCCGCCTTCAGCTCGGTCGGATGCACATCGCCCATCGCATGCAGGAGCTCGCCCGACTGCGCGACCAGCGCCGCGCGCACCGCCGCATCCGTGTGCCCGAGCCCGCTCACGCCGAAGGCCGACGTGAGATCGAGAAAGCGATTTCCATCCGCGTCCCACACGTTCACCCCTTCAGCGCGCTGCCAGAAGACGGGAAAATCGTCCGCGAAATACGTCACGTTGCGCGATTCATGCCGGCGCAGCCGGGCGGCCAGCGCGAGCGAGCGAGGACCGGGGACGGGCGTGATCAGCTCCGGCAGCACGGCGTCATCTCCGGCCCGCTAGTTTGGCGTAAATCGCCTCGTACTGCGGCGCCGCCTTGTCCCAAGAAAAATCGCACGCCATCGCCCGCTGCATCAGCGCCTGCCAGTGCGGCGGATCGGTGAAGTAGCGCTTCGCGCGGATGATCGCGTCCCACAGCGCCTCGGGTGAGGAGTCGTAAAAGAGAAAACCGTGGCCGCTTTCGTTCGTCGGGTCGTAATCCCGGATCGACTCGTAGAGCCCGCCCGTCGCGTGGGCGATGGGCAGCGTGCCGTACTTCAGCGAGTACATCGCGCTCAGCCCGCACGGCTCGAAATGCGACGGGATGAGGAACGAATCCGCGCCCGCGTAGATGAGATGCGCCAGCGTTTCATCCATGCTCTGCCGATAGGCGAAACGCCCCGCGTGCCGCTTGCTCGCGACGAAAAGTTCGCGCTCGTACGCCGGATCGCCCTCCCCGAGAATGACCAGCCGCACATCATCCGCGAGCAATCGGTCGAGCAGCGGCAGCAGCAGGTCGATGCCTTTTTGCTGGGCCAGCCGCGAGACGATCGCGAAGACCGGCCCGCGTGGCTCCGGCGCGAGTCCGCATGCCTTCAGCAGGGCCTCGCGGCACGCCATTTTCCCCGCCAGCGCCGCCGGCGAAAAGCGCTCCGGCAGTAGCGTGTCCGTCGCCGGATTCCAGACCGCGTAATCCGCGCCATTCAGAATTCCCGTCAGCTTGTGCGCCTGCTCGCGCACCACCGGATCGAGCCCGCTGCCCTGCTCTGGCGTGAGGATTTCCCGCGCGTAACGCTCGCTCACCGTGGTGATCGCGTCCGCGAAAAGCAGCCCGCCTTTGAGCAGATTCAACCGCCCGTAATACTCCACGCCCGTCGCCGAGAAGTACTCGCCCGGCAGATTCGTCAGCCCGAAATCGAGCCCCCAAAAGCTGCCCTGATACGCGAGATTGTGAATCGTCAGCACCGTCTTGAATGGCAGCTTCCGTTCCCGCACCAGCACCGGCACGAGCCCCGTCTGCCAGTCGTGCGCGTGGACGATGTCCGGTGGCGGCACGATGCGCCGCACCAGCTCGACCACCGCCTTCGAGAAAAAAATGAACCGCTCGGCGTTGTCCTCGTAGTCGCGGCCCTCCGCGCCGTAGAGCGCGGCGCGGTCAAAGTATCCGTCCTGCCGCACGAGAAAGACCTGCACCCCGTTCGGCGCAGTCGCCTCCCAGATCTCCGCCACCGTCCGCTTCGCCCCGACCTGCACCGCGATCTTCACCCCCGTGTCCCGCGCCTTTTCCCGCAGCCCGCGGTAGCACGGCAGCACCACACTCACCTCGTGCCCGCGCTCCGCGAGCGCCGCCGGCAGCGCCTCGAGCACGTCGCCGAGTCCGCCCGTGCGCGCAAACGGGTCCATTTCGCTGCCGGTGAAAAGGATTTTCATGCGCGCTCAATTAGCGCCCGCGCGGAAGCTTGACGAGGAAAGTTCACGCCCTTTTCACCGGGGGAAAAGGCGCTTGTCATAGAAACCGCGGTTGTTAGATTCGCGCCACTTTTCCCAAGGATCACCCTTTCACGAATGACGCTCGGCAATCTACTTACGGTCCACCAAATCCTCCCGGAAATGAAGGCCGTGGAGCGTTGGTCCGCGATTGTCGAACTCGTCGATCTCCTCGTCGCCCAGCAGCAGGTCAAACCCGCAGACCGCGACGTCGTCCTAGCCGCCCTGCGCCAGCGGGAAGAGACCATGAGCACCGGCATTGGCTTCGGCATCGCCATCCCGCACGCCTCGTCGGATCGCGTGGAAAAAGTCGTCGCCGCCTTTGGCCGTTCGACCACCGGCATCGAGTTCGACTCGCTCGACAATGCGCCGGTGAAATTCATCGTCCTCTTCGTCGTGCCAAAGGACCAGTTTCAGACCCACCTCCGCACCCTTGCGGCCATCGCGAAATTCCTCAATGACCGCGCCGTGCGCGACCGTCTCGCCGCCGCCAAAACGGCTGAGGAAATCCTCGGGATTTTCCAAAACTCCTAGCTTGGGAAGCGTCGGACGATGTTCCTGCGACCGCTGCTCCTTCTGGTCCTCGCCGCCGTCTCGGCGACCGCCGCCCCGGCCCCCACGCGCGACGCCGTGCTCGCCGAAACGCTCGCGCCTTATTCCGGCCCGAGCGTCCGCGGCGTGAATGTTTCGACGCTCACCGGCAAAGTGATGTGCGGCTACCAAGGCTGGTTCAACTGCGAGGGCGACGGCGCGGATCGTGGCTGGGTCCACTGGACCAAAGGGCGCGGGCCGCTCGAACCGGGGAAAGCCAAAATCGACCTCTGGCCGGACGTCACCGAGTTGGCCGCGGACGAACGTTTCGCCACCGGCTTCAAGCACGCCGACGGCCGCGTGGCCGAGGTCTTCAGTTCATTCAAAAAAGCCACTGTCTTTCGCCATTTCGCGTGGATGCGCGACTACGGCATCGATGGTGTCTTCGTCCAGCGCTTCATCACCGATCTCCGCGACCCGCGCGCCTTGAAGCAGAATAATACCGTGCTCGCGAACTGCCGCGAAGGTGCCAACCGCGGCGGCCGCACTTACGCGCTGATGTATGACCTCAGCGGCCTCGGCGCCGGCCGCATCGGCGAGGTCATCGACGATTGGCGCACCTTGCGCGACCGCATGAAGCTTGCCGCCGATCCCGCGTATCTGCGGCATCGCGGCAAGCCGGTCGTCGCCGTCTGGGGCATCGGATTCTCCGACAAACGCGCCTATACACTCGCCGAATGCCGCCAGCTCGTGGAGACGCTCAAAGCCGACGGCTGCACCGTGATGCTCGGCGTGCCGACCTACTGGCGCGAACTCAAGAACGATGCCGCACCCGATCCTGAACTACACGACGTGCTGCGGCTCGCCGACATCGTCAGTCCGTGGACCGTGGGTCGCTTTGGCGACGACGCCGGGGTGAAACGACACGCCGAAAAGGTCGTCACACCCGACCTCGCCTGGTGCCGCGAGCAGAAGCTCGATTACCTGCCCGTCGTCTTCCCCGGCTTTAGCTGGCACAACATGACCGGCAAGGCGCTCGACCAGATTCCGCGGCGCAAAGGCGAATTCCTCTGGTCGCAATTCGCCGCCGCCCAGCGCGTCGGCGCGCAGATGATCTACGTCGCCATGTTCGACGAAGTGGACGAAGGCACGGCGATTTTCAAATGCACCAGCGACGTGCCGCCGCCCGGCGAGTCCGCCTTCATCGGCTACGAGGGCCTGCCCAGCGACCACTACCTCCGCCTCACCGGCCACGCGGCGAAAATGCTCCGCGGCGAACTGCCCCTTACCGACACGCCGCCGGCTAAGTAGCGGTATTGCAAATCTTTTAACGCAGAGACGCAGAGGGCGCAGAGAGGATTTTAGGCCGACACAGTTTCGGTGACCGAAAAACTCTACGATCTCAGCGTCTCTGCGCCTCTGCGTTGAAAAAGCAATTTCAAGCCACTGCGCTTGCGCCCTGTCCTCACTTGCGCACCCTCGCCGCCTCGCGCAATCTCGCGCTCCTTTGCCCATGGAAACCATCGCCGCCCTGCTCGAATCCCGTCTTCGCACCGCCGTCGCCGACTTCGGCGCAGTCGAGGCGCGCGTGCAGGCCGCAAATGACCACCGCTTCGGTGATTTCCAGACGAACATCGCCATGGTCCTCGCCAAGCAGCAGCGCGCCAACCCGCGCCAGCTCGCCGGGCAGATCATCGAGAAGATCGACGTCGCCGAAATGTGCGAGCCGCCGGAAATCGCCGGTGCCGGTTTCATCAATTTCCGTCTCAAGCCCGCGTGGCTCGCCGAGCGTTTCGCCGCGCTCGCCGCTGATGAAAAACTCGGCGTCCCCGCACCTGCCGCGCCGCGGAAATACGTCATCGACTTCAGCTCGCCGAACGTCGCCAAGCCGATGCACATCGGCCACATCCGCTCGACCATCCTCGGCAACGCTCTCGCCCGCATCGCTGCGTTCATCGGCCACGCCGTCGTGCGCGACAACCACATCGGCGACTGGGGCACGCAGTTCGGCATGCTCCTCGTCGGTTGGAAAACCGAGTTGAACAGCGCCGCTCTCGCCGCCGATCCGCTCGGCGAAATGGAGCGCCTCTACAAGCTCATCTCCGCCCGCAGCAAAGAGGACGCCGCCACGCTCGCTGCGGTTCACCAGGAACTCGTGAAGCTCCAGTCCGGTGACGAGGAAAACCTTGGCCTCTGGCGCGAAATGCAGCGTCTTTCGCAGGCGCAGTTCGATACGATCTACCTCCGCCTCGGCATCGCCTTCGATGTCACCCTCGGCGAAAGTTTCTACAACCCGTGGCTCAAAGAGGTCGTCCATCAGCTCGTCACCGCCGGCCTTGCCCGCGAGAGCGAAGGCGCTCTCTGCGTTTTTTCCGACGGCACCGTGCCGGAGAAAGAAGACCCCTTTCTCATCTCCCGCGACGGCCAGTGGACGCCCATGCCCGCGCTCGTGCAGAAAGCCGATGGTGCCGCGAATTACACCACCACCGACCTCGCCACTCTCGAGTACCGCCTGCGCGAGTTCGCCCCCGATGAAATCCTCTACGTCACCGACGGCCGCCAGCAGCAGCACTTCCGCCAGCTCTTCGCCATCTTCCGCCGCTGGCATCCCGAGGTCGCTGCGCGGTTCACCCACGTCTGGTTCGGCGCGATCCTCGGCGACGAGGGCAAGCCCTTCAAAACCCGCAGCGGAGACACCGTCAAACTCACCGACCTCCTCGACGAAGCCGAGGAGCGCGCCTTCCGCATTGTAAACGAGAAAAACCCCGCGCTCCCCGAAACCGAGCGGCGCGGCATCGCCCGCATCATCGGCCTCGGCGCGGTGAAGTATGCCGACCTGCTCCCCAACCGCCAGAGCGACTACGTCTTTTCCTGGGACAAAATGCTCGCCCTCCAGGGCAACACCGCGCCCTACCTGCAATACAGCGTCGTGCGCATCCAGAGCATCTTCCGCAAAGCCAAAATAGAGGTGTCGGCAGTCAGTGGTCAGCAGTCAGCAGTCAGCCTCGCCGAGCCCGCCGAGCTGGCGCTCGCGAAGAAGCTCTTCGCCTTCGGCGAAGTCCTCCCGCAAGTCCTCGAAGACTTCCGCCCGAACCTGCTCTGCAACTACCTCTACGAACTGGCTTCCGCCTTCCACAGTTTCTTCGAGGCGTGCCCCGTGTTGAAAGCCAACGACGCTCTCCGCGCCAGCCGGCTCACGCTGTGCGCCACGACCGCCCGCACACTTCGCCAGGGCCTCGCCCTCCTCGGCATCGAAGTGCCGGAGCGAATGTAAGCGCGGTCAGAAAAAATGCTGGCGAACATGACAGCAAACACTGGGATACTCGCTCGTTCACCCCCCGCCGCATGAACAAAAAAGCCCTCACTGAAGCGGACATCCGCACCAAGTTCATCACGCCCGCTTTGGTCGGAACGAATGGCGATAAATGGAACGTGATGACGCAAATCCGCGAGGAAGCCTATTTCACGAAAGGCCGCGTCATCGTCCGCGGAAAAACGGTAAAGCGCGGTGAAGCCAAGAAAACTGACTATCTTCTCTCCTACAAGCCGAACCTCTCGCTCGCCGTCATTGAGGCCAAGGACAACAAACACTCCGTCGGCGACGGGATGCAGCAGGCGCTCGAATACGCCGAGATTCTCGATGTGCCGTTCGCCTACAGTTCCAACGGCGAGGCCTTTCTTGAGCACGACCGCACCGTCACCAGCGGCACAGTCACACGGAAAATCCCGCTCGATCAATTTCCCGCACCGGAATAGCTATGGGCGCGTTATTGCCAAGCCAAAGGCTACACCCCCGCTCAGGAGGTCGTCGCCACGCAGGACTACTACGACGACGGGTCGCAGAAATCGCCGTGCTATTACCAGCTCGTCGCCATCAGCCTGAATCGCATCCTGCTCGTGATGGCCACCGGGACGGGCAAGACCTACACCGCGTTTCAAATCATCTGGCGGCTGTGGAAGTCGGGCACCAAGAAGCGCATCCTCTTCCTCGTCGATCGCAACATCCTGGCCGACCCGACGAAGACCAACGACTTCAAGCCGTTCGGCACGGCCATGACGAAGATCACCAATCGCACGGTGGACAAGGCGTTCGAGATCTACCTCTGCCTTTACCAAGCCGTGACCGGCACCGAGGAAGAGCAGAACATCTACCGGCAATTCTCACCCGACTTCTTCGACCTGATCGTCATCGACGAGTGCCACCGCGGGAGCGCGGCCGACGATGCGGCGTGGCGTCAGGTCCTCGAATATTTCTCATCCGCGACGCAGATCGGCCTCACCGCCACGCCGAAGGAAACCAGGGACATTTCCAACATCGGATACTTCGGCGACCCCATCTACACCTACTCGCTGCGGCAGGGGATTTCCGACGGCTTTCTCGCGCCTTACAAAGTCGTCAGCATCGGCCTCGACAAAGACCTCGATGGCTGGCAACCGGAAGACGGGCAGACGGACAAGCACGGCCAGCTCATCGAGGACCGCGAATACAACACTCGCGACTTCGACCGGAATCTCATCCTCGAAAAGCGCACCTCCCTCGTTGCCGCCAAGGTCACGGAGTTTCTCAAAGCCACCGACCGCTTCGCCAAGACCATCATCTTCTGCGAAAACATCGACCACGCCGAGCGCATGCGGCAGGCCCTCGTCAACGCCAACCCCGACCTCGCCGCCGCCAATGCCAAATACGTCATGCGCATCACTGGCGACAATGACGAGGGCAGGGCGCAGCTCGATAACTTCATCGACCCAGAATCGACCTATCCCGTCATCGCCTGCACCTCGCGGCTTATGTCCACCGGCGTCGATGCCCAGACCTGCCATCTCATCGTGCTGGATCGCCGCATCGCCTCCATGACCGAGTTCAAGCAGATCATCGGACGCGGCACGCGCATCAACGAGGACTACGGCAAACTCTTCTTCACTATCATGGACTTCAAGCGGGCCACCGCGCTCTTCGCGGACCCGGACTCTCTCCGACGCCTTACTCAAACGAGAGTCTGACACGGCACGGAGCAGAGAGCGGAAGTCGCCTCGCACCAAGCGGCAGCCTCCTCATGGTCTGCCTCGGAACAATAGGGAAGTGCAAGCTGATCGAACGTTAGGGTGGCCGGCTCCCCGAAAGTTGATCCAGGCGCTATGAGAGTTGGCGGCGCGACAGCGCCGCCGAACTCTCAACATGAAACGCAAACGACACACACCCGAAGAGATCATCAAGAAGCTGCGTGAAGCGGCGACGCTATTGG
>JBBQCM010000007.1:0-91460 GCA_038318725.1 Chthoniobacterales bacterium | reverse complement strand
GGGCGGAGCGTGGGTGGTTTTGCGCAACGCGCTGCTCCATGGGGGGGGGGCGGAGACCCTGCTCTGCGGCGGCCTGCGCGGGCTGCCGGCCGTGGGCTATGTGGTCGTTGTGCGCCCGCGCCGGCCCGTGCTCGACAATCCCGGCGAGACGCTGGCCGCCCCGGAAATCACGCTCGTTTCCAAATCCAAATTGACGATCACGGACGGCTCGGCCATCGCCGTCGCCGGGTCATCAGCGGACGCGGCGGATGCGCTCATCCTTTCCGGCGATGGCGCACTGGTGCGGGTGAGCAGCGACTTCCGCGCGCCGCTGGTGCGCACCAACGTGAACGCCGCGGCGACTGCTCCGCTGCTAACCATCGGCGCGGGTGCGTTGATCGTCGGGACGAGCGTCATTCTCGATTCGACGTATGGCACGCTGCTCGATCCGACCGCGGTGGTTTCCGCGCAGGCGCTCGATCTCGGCAGCGGACAGATCAGTATTTTGCTGAGCCCGCCGACGCCTGTGCTCACTGGCTCGGTAGTCAATCCGCATCTCGTTTTATCGGGCGAGTTTTCCCTCGGCGCGCAACAGGTCGCGGCGCTGACGTTGCGCAGCTACCGGACGATCGACCTTTATGGCACGGGGACTTTTGGCAGCGAGAATCTGCAAAGCCTGGCACTCTTCGCTGCGGGGATTCGCGGCTACGATCAGGGCGCAGGCACCGCGGCGCTTCACGCGGGTGACGTCCTCTTCAGCAACCCGTCGAATGTCGCCGTGCTGGCGGCGCCGGGCCTGGTCGCGGGCAATCTGCAGGTCGATGCGCAGACGATCCGACTCGGCGCGCAGACCTTTGCAGTGGCGGGTTACGAAAACGTGGCGCTCAATGCCGCGGTCGGCGTCCTCGGGGAAGGCACCGGCGCTTTCACGACGCCGGGCAATCTCACAATGACCGCGCCGCTCATCACCGGTGCGCGTGGTTCCAGCCACGCGGTCACGGCGGGCGGCGCGCTCGTCCTGGCTTCGGCGGGGGGCACCGCGGGCGTGACCGGCGGACTGGGCGCGGGCTTCACTTTCACCGGCGCGAATGTGCTCGCGCAAACGGCGATCGTGCTGCCGAGCGGTCAGCTTAACCTACGGGCGACGACGGGAAATGTGACCGTCGGCGGAACGCTCGAAGTCGCCGGGACGATGCAGGAATTTTACGACCTCATTCGTTACTCGGACGGTGGCAACGTGACCCTCACGGCGGACGCCGGAAACGTGGAGCTGGTCGCGGGCAGCCGCGTTTCGGTGGCCGCGCCTGCGGACGGCGGGAACGCGGGTTCGGTCGCGGTGAACGCCGCGCAAGGTGCCTTCAGCCTGATGGGGGCAACCCTGCTTGGCGGCGCGGCGGCGGGGGAAACGACCGGCAGTTTCACGCTCGACGTGAAAACGCTGCCATCTTTCACCGGCCTGAGCGCGACGCTAAATGACGGGGGCTTTTTCGAGCAGAGAAATTTCCGCGTGCGGACCGGCGATGTGACCATCGCGAATGCCGGCGGACAGGCGAACGTGGCGCGGGACTTCACGCTTTCGGCAGACACTGGGAGCATTCATGTGACCGGGAAAATCGACGCCTCGGGCGTGACCGGCGGGCAGATTGCGCTCGTCGCGGGCGGCAATCTGGTCGTCGAAAACGGTGCGACGCTGACCGCGCATGCGGCGGAATTCAGCAACGCCGGCAAGGGCGGCGAGATTCGGCTGGAAGCCGGCGCGGCGATCAATGGCGTGGCCAATCTGGCGGCGACGCTCGACTTGCAGGCCGGCTCGACGATCGATCTCGGCGTGGATGCATTTGCGCCGGGGCTTTACACGACGCCGGGCTCGAGCGCGTTTGCCGGCGAGTTCACCGGTACGCTGCACCTGCGCGCCCCACGCAACGCGGCGAACACCGGGCTCGGCGTGGGCGCGATCAACGGCACGGTGACCGGCGCGTCGAGCATTCTGGTGGAGGGTTTCGAAGTCGTGGACCTGACCGCCTCAGGCGGACTGATCACTGGCTGGCGGTCGGCTTTCACCACGCTGCCGACGGCGGGCACCACGCAGCGTTCGGTGTACGACAGCGCGAATACTTTCATGTCCGCGGGGAACTACAGCGGGATGGTCACGAGTCTGCTCGGGGCCGATCCGCAGGGGTTGCTGTCGAGCCTGGTCATCGCGCCCGGCGTGGAGATCATCAATCGCACCGGCGACCTGACGCTCGGCTCGGCGAGTTCGACGGCGCTCGGGAGCGCGGCTGCGGGCAATACTTCCGCGGATTGGGATCTGGCCGACTTCCGCTTCGGGCCCCAGAGCGCGCCCGGCGTGCTGACGCTGCGCGCGGCGGGGAACGTCGTTTTACTCAATGCCCTGAGCGACGGCTTCCGCGCGGATGCGGCGGGGACGCCGGGCGGGATTTTCCTGCCGGCCGGGACGGCGGCGGGCAATGCGCTTTGGCTAAGCCCGCTGATGCGCGTGAACGACAGTCTGCCGCTGAATGCGCAGTCGTGGTCCTTCCGCATCGCGGCTGGCGCGGACACGGGCGCGGCGGATTTCCACGCGGTCCAACCACTGGCCGTGCTCGGTGCGAGCACCGGCTCGGTGCAGCTTGGAAAATTCTATGTCCCAACGCTCGTCTCAGGTCCCACAGCGACGACGGACGCGGCGACGCTCAATCGCTATCAGGTCATCCGCACCGGCACGGGCGACATCGACATCGCCGCCGGTCGCGACGTGCAGTTGCGCAATCAGTTCGCCACGATCTACACGGCTGGCGTGCGCCTGCCGACGCCGACCACCATCTTCACACCCGGTGATTTCGTGACGCCGATCGTGGAGCGCACCGGCGGGAACCATCCGAACCAGGGAGCGC
Source organism: Chthoniobacterales bacterium (assembly GCA_038318725.1). Classification (GTDB taxonomy): domain Bacteria; phylum Verrucomicrobiota; class Verrucomicrobiia; order Chthoniobacterales; family Chthoniobacteraceae; genus Chthoniobacter. Next base: position 88,587 of record JBBQCM010000007.1, on the reverse strand, counting down.
TCGGTGCGCCGCAGCAGGTGTATGCTCCGCAATGGTCGCTGGCAGGCGGAGATGTGGGAATTTCCGCCCAGGCAAATATTGGGCGCTACACCTTGTCGGGCACCACCGTCATCGCCGACTCGTCGGCCCAGCTCCCAACGAACTGGCTCTATCGGCGCGGCTTTGTGGATTCCGCCAGCGGCTTGTTCGCACGAGGGGGGGTGGATTCAACCGCGCTGGCCACGGTCAACGATCTGTCCGCGTCAACCACCTGGTGGATTGATTTCAGCAATTTCTTCCAGGGAATTGGCGCACTCGGCGGTGGCGACGTCGCGCTTCACGCCGGCCAGGATATCGTCAATACCGACGCCGTCATTCCGACCAATGCCCGGATGCCGGGACGGGATGCGGGCGTCAATGTGGCACCCGATGCGGGCAAACTCGTCGAGCTGGGCGGCGGCGACCTCACGGTGCGCGCCGGGAATAACATCGATGGTGGCGTTTATTACGTGGAGGACGGTGCCGGTGAGTTGTTCGCCGGCGGAAAGATCACGACCAATCAATCGCGTTCGCCCTCGCTCGGCATCCTGTCTTCCACCCCGGAAATCTACGACCCGCTGACCTGGCTGCCGACGACGCTCTTCGTGGGCAAAGGGACGTTCGAGGTCAGCGCCCGCGGCGACATTCTGCTGGGGCCGGTGGGGAATCCATTCCTTCTGCCGCAGGGCGTGAACAACAAGTTCTGGTACAAGACGTATTTCAACACCTACTCCCCGGACGCGGAGGTGGATGTCTCCTCGTTCGGTGGCAGCGTTACGCACCGGCTCGCCGTCACTCCACCCGGCCAAGACAGCGCGAAGCCGATCCTCATCGCTTGGATGGAAAAGAAGAACCTGACGGGCATCGGTGCCACGCGCGCTTCCAACTGGCAGCCCTGGATTCGTCTGGCCGAAACTTCGGTGACGCCTTTCTCCACGACCGTGGGGCTCATGGCACCCACCTTGAGGAGCACCGCGTTCGCCGGCGATGTGAACATTGTGGGCCCGATGACCCTTTTCCCCTCGCCCACCGGCACGCTCGAGCTGGCGGCTTCCGGCGGAATCATCGGTTTGCAACCCAGCGGCCGGACCCAGATCGTCCCGGGGCAGACCGTGACCGCGTGGACCGCAGCCACAATCAACCTCTCCGATGCAGATCCTGCGTCCGTTCCCGGCCTCGTCTCGCCGCTTTCCTATCAAACCGTGGCCGGCCGGGTGCAACTCGCGCAACGCGTCACCTCGGGCGGTTTCCTGTCAGAGCTGAACAAGCTATTTGCGGAAACCGGCTCCTATACCGGATTCGCCGGGACGGTGGTGACCCAGCAGGCACTGCACGCTTCCGGTCTGTTGCACGCGGGGATCTCCGCCCCCGTGCTGCTCTACGCGGGCGGGGGAGATATCACCGGGGTCACCCTCTTTGCGCCAAAGGCCACCCGGGTGCTGGCGGCCAACGACATCACGGATGTCTCCTTCTACATTCAAAACACCGCCTCCGCGGACATCTCCATCGTTTCCGCGGGCCGGGACATCACCCCATACAACGAGAATGCGCCTGTCCGGTCACTCGCCACCGACCTGACGCAGGGCAATGCGGTCGTGGACGCGAGGCTCAGTACCGTAGCCGGCGCGAGCACGAGCGTGCTGGCTGGTGACATCCAGATCAGCGGGCCGGGCGTGCTGGAAGTGCTGGCCGGGCGAAATCTCGATTTGGGCACCGGCGCGAATTTCACCGACGGCACGGGCGCGGGCATCAACAGCATCGGCAACTTCCGCAATCCATTCCTGCCGTTCGACGGTGCCGATCTCATCGTGCTCGCCGGCGTTTCCGGCAGCGCCGGGACTGGTCCCGCCATCGGCCTGAGCAAGAGCACGCTGGATTTCACGACTTTCATCGACGGCTTGGGCACGGTCGAGCCCGGCGATTCCGCCTATTTGAAAAAACTTGAGTCCGGTGCGGACCTGGCCGTGCTCACCGAGGAGCAGAAAGCCATCGTGGCGCTCGAACTTTTCTACGCCGAGCTGCGCAGTGCCGGGCGCGGCTTCGCCGAGAGCGGGGATTACGCCGCGGGAGAAGCGGCCATCGCCGCGGTCTTTGGCGGTTCGACTTTCAGCGGCGAAATTTTCACCCGGGCCCGCGACATCCGCACGAGCACCGGCGGGGCAATCTCGCTCGGCGTGCCGGGCGGCGGCATCACCCTGGCCTCGGATATTTTCGGCAATCCGCTGACGCCGCCCGGCATCGTCACGGAGTACGGCGGCGCAGTTTCGATCTTCACCGATGGCAAGGTCGATATCGGCCAGGCCCGCATCTTTACCCTGCGCGGCGGGAACATCCTCATCTGGTCCTCAACCAGCGACATCGCCGCCGGCACCGCGCCGAAGACGGTCGTGACTGCGCCGCCAACGCGCGTCGTGATCGACGCCACCAGTGCCGATGTGCAGACCGATCTCGGCGGCCTGGCGACGGGCGGTGGTATCGGCGTGCTCGCCTCGGTCGAAGGCGTGATGGCTGGCGACGTGGATCTGATCGCGCCCAAGGGGACGGTGGATGCGGGCGACGCCGGCATCCGTGTGACCGGCAACCTCAACATCGCTGCCGTCTCGGTCCTCAACGCCTCGAACATCCAGGCGGGCGGTTCTTCGACCGGCGTGCCCTCCGCGCCGAGCGTCGCCGCTCCAAATATCAGTGTACTGACCCAGCCGCAGACCCAGCCCACGGGTGGCGATCCTGGAGCGCAGGCGGCCAAGGAGGCGCAGCAGCGCGCGGCCGAGCAGCAGGCCGAGCAAACCTCAGTCTTTACCGTCGAGATCATCAGTATCAGCGAGGACGACGAAGAGCTGCGGAAAAAGCGTCTTCGGGAAGCGGCCACCGCGACGCCTTGAAAATCGGCATGAAACGAAACTTTGTGAAAACCCATCCCGCCATCACTGCTTCGCTGCTCGCTCTGGTGCTCTTCGGCGCGCCGCCCTTCGCGGTCGGGGCAGAAAAAACGCCCGAACAATTGGCGGCCGCAGCGGAGAAGGGTGAGGCCGAGGCGCAGTTTCAACTCGGGCGGCTTTACTTTCGGGGTGAGGCCGTGCCCAAGGACTACCCAAAGGCGTTCGCGCTGATACAAAAGGCGGCGGCGCAAGGCCACGCTGAGGCGGAAGGGACCATGGGGCTTTTTTACTCGGGCGGTCTCAGCGTGCCCAAGGATGAGGTGAAAGCCGTGGCGTGGTTTCAAAAGGGTGCGGACAAGGGCGTCGCGAAGGCGCAGTTCAACCTCGGGCAGATGCTGCTCACGGGCCGCGGTGTGGCCAGGGACGAACCGGCCGGGTTGGTCTGGATTCAGCGCGCCGCCGATCAGGGGCTGACTGAGGCGGTGGCAGCGCAAGGCGAGGCCTACTTCTTCGGCAAGTCAGGTCAGCCGCAGGATTTTGCCAAAGCCTACCCGCTCCTGCTCAAGGCGGCGGAAGCGGGCCAGGGCAACGCCCAGAACTCCGTTGGCGTCATGCTGCTCGAAGGCCGGGGAGTCACCATCAATCTGGACGAGGCCGCTCAGTGGTTTCGGAAAGCGGCGGAACAGGGCAACTTGAAGGGGCAGGCCAATCTCGGACACTTTCTTTTCAATCCGATTCGGGACAAAGCGCTGCAGATCGAAGGGCTCAAGTGGCTCATGATCGCGGCACGGCAGGGCGAGAACACTTCGCAGCGGACGCTTCAAGAAGTGATCCCCAAACTCCCGGAGGCCGATGTAGCCGAGGCCCGCCGCCAGGCAGCGCTGCCAATCCCTCCCCAGAAGGCCGCGACTCCATAACGGTCGGGGATTCCCCGCCTTCGGTTGCCGCCGGCTCGCCCGTCAGACGATTTTATTCGGATAAGCCAACCGACTCCCGCGCAATCTTCACCCCTTGCTTCTGATAGGCGGCCTCACCAAATAGGACCCGAAATCGTTCGTCGGCCCGTTTCTGTCCAGAGGCCCACGCGTTGGCGATGGCATCCTGACCCGCGGAAGAGGCGGCCACCGCATCCAGCTCTTGCAGGAATTGATTCATGATTTGGTTTTTCAGAGCTTCCTGCTGCGGAGAAAAGCCGAGGGCGGGATTCGTCGGCGACATGGCCACGGGGGCCTGAACGCCGGGATCCAGTTCAAAACCCGCCTGCTCGGAGAAACGCGGGGTGCCGGCCGCTCGGACAAAGGCCCTGCTCTGGGTCGCAGGTTTCGGCGAAGCGTCGGCCAAGGCGGGGGATGGCTGAGCCACGGCGGCATCCACATGAACCACCGCCGGCAAACCGCCAACCGTGCTGGAAAGCGGTTTGGCCGGGTCAGCGATTGGACGGATTTCAGTGCGCGACTCTGGGTGTCTGGAAAGCGCCATCCCGGCTGGGTGTTGCGCCGCGTCCGCGGATGCCGGCAGTTCGGGACTGGACGTGGTGGATGATTGGGGCCTCGCCGGAGGAGGTTGATGCTCGCTGCCGGCAAAATGCCAGGCCAGCGCGCCAAGGCCAAGGGCGGCAGATCCGAGAAGCAGACCAGAAAGTTTATGCATAACCGGAAGGGTTGAGGATTTGGAGGGTGTGAAGATGCACCGCCAGCGGCCGCGGGAGAGTCTCGTCAAAAGCAAGAACTGGCGCCGGGATCAACCCGGCGCCAGTCATGTGTTTTTAGCCTTTGGCAGAGGGTCTCACTTTGCCGGAGACATGCCGGACTGCGGTGTTACGGGCCGACGAGGCCACCGTCATTCGTGCGGGAGACCACCATGTCGCCAAACGCGATGCCCGAGGCTCCGAGGTTGGCAGGGATGGCGGCGGTCAGCGCGGTGAAGAACGTCAGGTTGTCACCAGTGAGCGTGCCCTTCTGGATGAGGTGCTGATAGCCCCACAGCGTGTACTGGCCGTTGGTGACCTTCTCGATGTCCGAGGCGCTCAGCGGGCTGGCCGGGGTGATCTTCACGCCGTTGTAGGCGAGGGCCACGGCACCGGCGGTAACCGCGGTCAACGCATCGCCCGTGCCTTGGTAGCCCACCAGAAGGAGATCGTTACCCGTTCCAAGGCTCCCGCCGGTCTGATCCTTCAGCTCGACGTTCGTGCTCGTGGCACCGAGGGCCGTGGTCAGACCACTGCCACTGGAGAAGCCGCCATTGCCGGCAATGTTATTGCCCCAAACGATCGACGAATTGCCGCCGTCGGGGGCAGGCCAGTATTGCAGGATGGTAATCGCGTTACCGACCACCGTGGGTTTCCACTGGTTCACCGGAATGGTGTAGCCATAGCCGGTTTCGGCGAGAACCGTGGTGCGGGTGCCGGAGCCGTCGTTACGACCGCTGAGAAACACGCTCTTGGTGTCAGCCGCGCTGCCGGTGAAGACCGAGAGCGGAGCGGAACCGCTGTTGCAAAGCAGGCGGAATTGCTGCGCCGTGATGTTGTCGAGAACGCCCGCCGAACTTTCATTGGCGACAATCGAGAACGTGACCACGCCCGGAGTGCTGTCCACCAGACCCGAGACATTGTATGGCGAGGAGCTCGGATAGACATCGGAGAACGCCAGGATCGCCAGTGCCGGATCAGTTCCTGCCGGAACGCCGAAATTCTGATTCCCGGAGGCGGTGCCCTGCCCGAAGGCGGCCGTCGTCAGAAAGTTGACGTTCTGGTTCGTCGCGAGATCGCGAATGCCCTCGACCGAGCCGCTCCAGCCGGTGCGGATCGTGGTGGTGCCGCTGATCCCAGGGAAGGTTCCCTGGAAGATCGCCTGCGAAGCCCCGTTGAGCGAGGCATCCGTGGCGGCTGTGCCGGTGTGGGCAAAGTCAGCCAAGGTCGTGAACGAGTTCTTGATCGATTGATGAGCGGCGCCGCGAAACGCGGTCGAACCGGTGATGTTGATGGTGACGTCAGCGTTTGCGGTTAAGGCCAGAGCCATGGCCGCAAGGCCGGAGAGGATGAATTTGGATTTCATGGAGTCGAGTGTTTGAAGGACGGTGGATTTTTAGGATGGTTTTGTTGGTTTGGGTTTGCCGGGAACTCGCTCAGGCGACCTTGCGGCGCCGCACGAATCCGGCAAAGATGCTGCCCATGCCGAGCAGCAGGGCGGAAGACGGCTCAGGAACGACGTTGAAGGAGACATTGCCGCTCTGATCGATGACGAACGTGCCTTGGAACTCGGCCGTGCGCAGCGCGCCGCCTTGATTGAACTGACCGGCGACGTTGTTCACACCTTGGAAGCGGAAGAAGTCCAACGCTCCCTCGGTATTACCGATGGTTGGGAAGTTTCCGAACGAGCCAGGGGCGAAGGACTGCTCGACGCCGCCAGCGAAGGCTCCAAAGGCGGTGCCACCCGGGGCAAAGTCTTCCCAAGTGTTGGCGATGGCGGTCGCGACCGTCTGGGCGGGCAGCGTGGTGTTGTTATCGAAGCTGTTTCCGAAGGCGATCACGCCAGTGGAAGCCGTGTTCGAGGCCGTGCTGCTGTATGCGCTGAAGGCCGCCGAGTTCACAATGCCTTCCGTGCCCACGCTGGTGCGGGAACGCGAGGTGTAGATGGTCTGCCGGGGATCACCGTTTTGCAGCGTCGAGCCGACGGTCGCATTGCTCCAGACACCAGCGAGGCCGAAGCTGAGGTTCGGGTTTTCAAACCACGCCACATTCCCGGCGGTGATGCCGAAGGTGGTGTCGAGCAGAGTGCCAATATTGACGATATTTAGGACGTTGCTCGTGGCGTCACGGAAGAACGCCGTGTCACCGAGGCGGGCCACGACGGTCTGGTCGGAGCCAGTGCCGGAGGTCAGCCGGAAGGCCATCAGGAGGTCGCCCGGCACGTAGTTGAGGTTATCCGCCATGGCGGGAGTCACTGCCAATCCGCTCATGGCCAGGGCCGCAAGCGAAAGGAGCTTCAGGTTTTTTTTCATTTGCATGATATTTTTGTTAGATGGTCTGTTGGTTTGTAACCGGAGGAGGGAGGCTGTTGGGCGCCTCTTCCAGCACCCTTTGTTTAGGTGTGAAAGGCTTTCCGTAGAAGTGGTGAGATGTTAAGTTTGCGCGGGCAATATGACGAAAATGCCACAATCCGTGACGAATACGCCAAGGGGTGACTAAGGCATGGCAAAGCCGTGACGTTTTTATCCACGCCTCGATGGCCATTCGCGAATTGGGCCATCGACCCACCCTGCCAGCCACGCACGCGGGGCTGCGGTCTGAAGGTCTTCGGCACGTTTGGAATTTGTCATTGACCGGATGGCCTCCTCCTTTCTTGCTGAGCATCCCTCAAGCGTGTCCTGCCCATGATTTCCCGGGTGCCCATTCCCCGATTTACCTTCCTGACATCCTGCCTGTGCCTGGCTCTCGTCGCGCTGGGAAGGTGCGCCGACGAACCATTTCCGGAGAAGCCGGCCGGCCAGATCGAGGATCTCGCCCGAGCGCTACTGCCGGAGAAGAGGGCGGCCTTGGACGCCTACCTGACAGCCGGGGCGCGCGAACGAGGAATCTCGGTCTATGTGCTCACGGTGCCCTCGCTGGGCGTGCCGCCTTCCCGTCAACCGCAGCGACTGTCAGCCCTGGCCCACCGCTATGCGGAGCGCTGGTTGCCGGGCGCCATCGGCGTGGTCATTCTTTTCGACGATGAAAGCGGCCAGGTCATGGTGGTCGGCACCAAGGAAACTGACCGGCGATTCCCCCCCTGGTCGCGGAATCTGTCGCTCGCCGAACCGCTGCGGGAGATCGAGCAGAGCGGCGCACTGGCGCGCGAAAAACTCGAGAAGACGGCGACCACGGTTTTGCAAATCATCAGCCAGCTTCAGGAACAGGCCCGCGCGGAGGCGCAAAAAAAACGCAACATCAGTCTCGCCATGGGTGCCATCGTGCTGGCCGGCTTGGCCGTGATCCTCCGCAGCGCCCTCCGGCGGAAGACTATTCCTCGTCCATCCGATAGCCAAAGCCGCGAACCGTCTGGATGAGCTTGCCGGCGGAGCCCAGCTTTTCCCGCAACCGCCGCAGGTGCGTGTCCACCGTGCGGATCTCAATGCTCGCCTCCACCGGCCAGACGGAATCCAGCAGCGCTTCGCGACTCAGCACCCGTCCTGGATTGTCCATCAGGGTGCTGAGAAGTTTGAATTCCGTCCGCGTCAAATCCACGGCTTGCGCCTGCACCGCCACCTCATGCGCCAGCCGATCGACGGTGATGCCTCCCACTTTGAGCCGGGTTTGCGGCATGGCGAGCGGCTGGAGTTGATGGCGGAGCAGCGCCTGGATGCGCAGGCCCAGTTCGCGCGGACTGAACGGCTTCAGCACATAGTCATCCGCGCCCAGCTCGAAGCCGAGCACCCGATCCACCTCCTCATTCCGGGCGGTCAGCAGGATGATCGGCATGCGTGCCGTTTTTGGGTCGGTCTTTAAAATGCGGCAGACCTCCAGCCCGGACATGCCCGGCATCATGACATCGAGGATCGCGAGCGCCGGTTCATCCCGGCGGGCCCGGCCGAGTGCGGCGACGCCATCGCTCGCCTTCAAAACATCATAGCCGGTAGCCAGCAGGCGCGTCTCCAACAGAGTCAGCACATCCGCCTCGTCATCCGCGATGAGGATCCGCTTCTTGATCATCGCTGGGCGTGACGAGTCCGCTGCACGCCGCAAAGCAGCGAACCGCCACTCGAACAGGAGAGAGTTTGAAAACAAGACGAGGACATTGCCACGGTCACTTTCCGCCCCCGTTGTGACAAACTCAGGGCAGACAAGTGACAATGTGCAGGCGATTGGGTGAACTCCTTTCCTCAGGCCATTGACGGACGGTGGCGGTGCCATGCAGGCTTTCCGCCCTTCTCTCCATGGCTGCCTGCCCCTCCCCAAACAGCATCCCGCTCGAAATGCTCCGGCACGGTCAAGCCGTCGCCACGCCCGCTTTCCGGGAGTTGCGCTGCGGGCCGCTGGAGGTCGCGTTCGATCCCGCGCTGGGCTGGGTGCGCCGGGTGCGGGTGGCTGGGCGCGAAGCGGTGCGGGCCGTTTACGGCGCGGTGCGCGACAAGGATTGGGCGACGGTGCCGACGCGGGTGGATCGCCTGCAAGTCGAGGAGGGCGAGGAGACCTTTCGGGTGTCGTTCGACGTGCTCTGCGAGGCCCCGGGCATCGGGTTTCGCTGGGCGGGGGAAATCATCGGGGCCGCGAGCGGGACGCTGACGTTCCGTTTCGCGGGCGAGGCGCTGACCGGTTTTTGGAGAAACCGCATCGGCCTCTGCGTGCTCCATCCGCTGGAGGCGTGCGCGGGGCAGCGTTGTCAGGTTGAAACGGCGGAAGGCACCGTCGTGGACGCGGCATCTCCGCGGCTCATTGCGCCGCAGCAGCCGTTCGAGCGGGTCCGCGCCATCACGCACGAAGTAGTGCCGGACGTGCGCGTCGAGGTGCGCTTTGCGGGCGAGGTTTTCGAGACGGAGGATCAGCGGAATTGGACGGACGCCTCGTTTAAGACCTACAGCACGCCGCTCGTGGAACCGTTTCCCGCATGGATCGCCGCCGGGACGCGCGTCGAGCAATCGGTGACCGTGCGGGTCATCGGGGCGCCGGTGAAAACGCCCGCGCGGCACGAAACGGCGGAGATTCCGGAACTGCACCTCACCGGGGACGCCGCGCGCCCGCTGCCGTCCATCGGCTTCAGTCTGCCACCCGACACCGGCGCACTCACCGCGGCCGAAGCGGTGCGGCTGCGGCAGCTCCGTCCCACGCATCTGCGAGTGGACCTGCATTTGCGCTTGGCCGCGTGGCCGGCGCGCTGGCGGCGCGCGGTGGTGGATGCCGCTGCCGTGGGCACCACGCTTCATGTCGCCCTCTTCCTCTCCGATGGCGCGGAGCTGGAATTGGCGGCGCTGGCGGTGGAACTGTCCGCGCAGCCAGGCCCGGTCGCGCTTTGGCTCGTCTTTCATGAAAATGAACCCGTGACTCGCGCGCGCTGGGTGCGGATGGCGGAAGCGGCGCTGCCCGCCGGGGCGCTCTTTGCCGCAGGCACGAACGCGAACTTTGCGGAACTCAACCGCGCGCGACCCGACCCGGCGATGACCGCGCTGCCGTGCTATTCGCTCCACCCGCAGGCTCACGCTTTCGACGACGCCTCGCTCATCGAAAACCTCGGCGGACAGGCCGATACCGTCGCGACTGCCCGGCAATTCGCCGCGCCGCCAGTCGTCATCTCGCCCATCACTTTGCGCCCGTACAGCCAGTCGATCGATCCCCGGCAGATGTCGCTCTTCGGTGCCGCGTGGACCGTCGGCAGCCTCGCGCGCCTCGCCGTCGCGGAGGGCGTGCATAGCCTCACCTATTTTGAAACCACCGGCGGGCGTGGCGTGATGGAAGCTGCCGCCGGTTCGCCTTTGCCCAAGCTGTTCCCCTCGCTGCCGGGCGGGGTTTTCCCCATGTTCCATGTCTTCGCCACGGTCGCGGAAGGAACCAGCGTCCTCGCGACCCGGAGCACCGACCCGCTGTGCTTCGAAGGCTTTTGTCTCATCGGGCGCGATGGCCGCCACCGTTGGGGCGTCGCGAATCTCACCGCCACCCCGCGCCGCGTGCACGTCGTGACCGGAGGTGCGGACGCCCACGTCCGCATGCTCGATGAAACCAACGCCGAGCGCGCCATGCGCGAACCGGAGAGCTTTGCCGGCGGCCAGGCGCAGCCCACGCCGGATGGCCGGCTCACGTTGGAATTGAGCGCTTACGCCTTCGCGCAAATCACCGTGGGAGGTTAGCGCGGTCCGTGTTTTTTGGGGCGCAAAGGTGCGCCGGGCCTTGCGCGGGGGCAGGTCGTGTTCGTAGATTCCGCCCCCTTATGTCCACGACTGAAAAACACGTCTTCCAAGCCGAGATCGCGCAGCTCCTCGATTTGGTCATCCACTCGCTTTACACCGACAAGGAAATCTTCGTCCGCGAACTCATCTCGAACGCCGCGGACGCCACCGAGAAGCTGAAATTCCTGCAAACCTCGGGCGCGGAAATCTTCGAGCCGGACGCGCCGCTGACGATCCGGGTGGCGACCGACGACCAGGCGAAAACGATTACTTTCACCGATGTCGGCCTCGGCATGACGCACGGCGAACTGATCGACAACCTCGGCACGATCGCGCACTCGGGGTCGAAGGCCTTTCTCGAACAGCTCAAGGCGAGCAAGGATGACGCGCATCTCATCGGGCAGTTTGGCGTGGGGTTTTATGCGGCGTTCATGGTCGCGGAAAAAGTCACGGTTTTCACGCGCTCCTACCTGCCCGGCGAAAGCGGCTGGCTGTGGACGAGCGACGGGCGCACCGGCTACGAGATCGAGCCGGCGGGCGAGCTTGCACGCGGGACGAGGGTCGTGCTCCAGCTCCGCGACACCGAGTTTGCGACGGCTTCGCGCATTGAGCAGACCATCCGGCACTACTCGAATTTCGTGCCGTTCCCGATCGAGCTGAACGGCACGGCGGTGAACACCGTCCAGGCGCTCTGGACGAAGAACAAAAGCGAGATCACGGACGAGGAATACGGGGAGTTTTACCACTACGTCGGCCATGACACCGAGCCGCCGCAGTACCGCCTGCACTTCTCCGCCGATGCGCCGCTGGCCATTCGCGCGCTGCTTTTCGTCCCGCCGAAAAGCTTCGAGCAACTGACGATGACGCGCAACGAGAGTGAGGTGAATCTGTACTGCAAAAAGATCCTCATCCAGCCGAAAGCGAAGGCGCTTTTCCCCGAGTGGCTGCGGTTTCTCAAAGGCGTGGTCGATAGCGAGGACCTGCCACTGAACATCTCCCGCGAGACCATGCAGGACTCGGCGCTGCTGCGCAAAATCAACGAGGTGCTGACCAAGCGCGTGCTCAAATGGCTCGACGAGGAGGCGAAGGCCGACCCGGAGAAATACGACCGCTTTTTCACCGAGCACGGACATTGCATCAAGGAAGGCGTGGCCAATGACTACGCCCATCGCGAGGCGCTGGCGAAGCTGCTGCGCGCCGAGTCTTCGCATACCGAAAAGGGCAGGACCACTTCGCTGCCGGATTATGTGAGCCGGATGCCGGAAGGGCAAAAGGAAATCTACTATTTGCTCGCGCCGAACCGCGACGCCGCCGAGGCCAGCCCGTATTTCGAGATCTTCCGGGAGAAGAAATTCGAGGTGCTGTTTCTGTATGCGCCGCAGGACGAATTCGTCATGGAGAACCTGCGGGAGTTCGACAAAAAACGGCTCATCGCCGCGGAGAAAGCCGACCTCAAGCACGACGATGAGAAGACCTACGCGATGAGCAACGACGAGGCCCGGATGCTGGCCAATTTCGTGAAGGAAACGCTCGGCGACCGCGTGGGCGAAGTGCGCGTCTCGAAGCGCCTCACCGGCAGCCCGGCCGTCGTAGTGGACAGTGACGCCCAGCTCACCTCCAGCATGCGCCGCGTGATGAAAATGATGAACCGCGAGGGCGGTCCCAGTCTCGACGCCAAACCCGATCTCGAGATCAACCCCGGCCACGCCATGCTCGCGCAGCTCGAAAAAATCCGCCACACTGACGCGGCCCTCGCCGGTCAGGTCAGCGAGCAGATCTTTGACAATGCCCTCGTCGCCGCCGGCCTCCTCGACGACCCGCGCACGATGCTCGCGCGGATGAATAACCTGCTCGAAAAACTGCTCTCCAAGTAACCGCTGCCGAGGCCGGTTGTCCACCATTGACAGGCCGCAGCCACGCCGCCAGCCTGCCAAACGCGGTCAATTCGGATCGCACTTAGCAACCATCAACCCCTAAACCCTGAAAAACCCTATGAAACTGAACCCTATGTTTGCCCTCGCCGCTGTCGCCGCCCTCGGCTTCACCGCCTGCGAGAAGAAAGACACCGCCACGAAAGCAGATGTCGAAGAGAAGGCCGATGAGGCGAAGGCCGACGCCACGACCAAGATCGACAAAGCCACAGCCGAAGCCAAAGAGGACGCTCCCGGCGCCGCCGCCGCGATCGACAAGGCTGGTGCGGATGCCAAGGCTGCCGCCGCCAAGGCCGTCGATGCCACCAAGGACGCTGGCAAAGATGCCGCGGACAAAGCGGCAGATGCTGTGAAAGACGGAGCTGAAAAAGCCGCCGACGGCGTGAAGGACGCGAAGCCTGCCGACCCGGCAAAGTAAACGCCCCACGCACTTCCCAAAGCCCCGGCTTCCTCGCGAGGTCGGGGCTTTTTGGCGTTCCGATCCAGCGTCAGCTTCGGGAGATGGCTTCGTCGAGATTGAAAAGGGCGCGGGCGAGGGCCGTCCAGGCGGCGCGTTCGGCGGCGTCGCCGGGGCCGTCGGGGGCCAGCTTTTTGGCTTCTGTTGCAACGGTGGCGAAGCGCGCTTTCTGAGTCGCGAAGAACATCGCGAGGGTCGCGGTTTCGTCATCCGTGGGTGGGCGTGTGAGGATACGGCGGAAGGCGGTGCGGATACGGTCTTCGATGGTGCCAGGCTGCGCGGCGAGGGTTTTGCCGAGGGCTTGGGCGGCTTCGAGGAAGACAATGTCGTTGAGCAGCGCGAGGGCCTGGAGTGGGGTGTTGGAGACGTCCCGGCGGGCGAGGCAGGCTTCGCCGGTCGGGGCGTCGAAGGTGTTGTAGAGCGCAAACGGGGCGGTGCGTTTGGCGAAGGTGTAGAGGCTGCGGCGGTAGCGGTCGGGGCCGGTGCTGGCGCTCCACTTCGGCGAGCCGTAGGCGGCTTCGGTCACGCCTTCGGGCTGCGGCGGGCGCACGCTGGGGCCGCCGATTTTTTCGACGAGCAGGCCACTGGCGAGGAGCGCGGAATCGCGGACGATTTCAGCTTCGAGGCGGAAGCGGGGACCGCGGGCGAGGAGCTTGTTGTCGGAGTCTTTGGCGAGTTGATCAGAATTGGCGGCGGACGATTGGCGGTAAGTCGCGCTCATGACCATGAGCTTGTGCATCTGCTTCAGCGACCAGCCGCGTTTGACGAACTCGACGGCGAGCCAGTCGAGCAGTTCGGGGTGTGTGGGTGCTTCGCCTTGGAAGCCGAAGTCGGCAGTGGTGCGGACGAGGCCGCGGCCGAAAAACGCGGCCCATTCGCGGTTCATCACGACGCGCGCGGTGAGGGGATTCTCCGGCGAGACCAGCCAGCGGGCAAAGCCGAGGCGGTTGCGCGGCGCGTCCGCGGGCCATGTGCCGAGCACGGAGAGCACGCCGGGCTCGACGCGCTCCTTCGGCTGGAGCCATTCGCCGCGGTGGTGGAGGAAAGTGGGACGCGGATTTTCCGGCGGACGCTCGCGCAAGACGAGCGTGGTGGTGTGCTTGAGCGGCTTGCGCAGTTCGTCGATTTCCTTGCGCGCGGCGGCCAGCTCGGGCGCGGCGAGGAGAAACTGTTCGCGCAGCCGGACGCGCTGCGGCGGCGTGAGCCGGGCGTCGGCGACGAGCAGGAGCTGCTCGATGTCGTCCGGCATTTCGCGCGCTTCCGCGGCGCGCGGATCGGTGGTCACGGAAATGCGGAAGCGTCCGAGCGAGCACGCGTAGTGGCGGCCAAAGAGCATCTTCAGCGCGAGCGTGCCGGTCTGCGCGAGCGGCGCGGCGGGGACGAAGACGGCCTCGTGCGCCGCGCCCTCGCCGTCGTGGGTGCTCCAGCCGGTCTGCGGATCGCCGTCGATGGCGAGGGCGGCGGTCGCCGGCGAGCCGCCCATCGCGTTCGTAGCGTAGCTGTCGGTCGCGCGCGCAAATTTCACCGGCTGGCCGTCGGCGGTGAGCTGGAATTCGCCGAGGAAAAAGTCGCCCTTCGGACCTTCGTAGTAGGCCATGCCGGGGCCGTGGCCGGGCAGGCGGTCGTCGGGCAAAACCTCAAGCCGCACCGCGGTGATGCCGCGCGGGACGCTCGCGAATTTCAGCTCGTAGGTGTCGGTCTTGGTGATGTCGCCGCTGGCGAAAATGGACGCGTCCTTTTGCACCGTGAGCAGTGGCGAATTCGACTTCGCCTCGACGGGCCGCAGCGGCGTCCACGCCACCGTGCGCGCCCGTTCGCGCGCCAGCCACTCTGTGAATTTTTTCTCCACCGCCTCGCGCCGCCGCACCTCGATGGGCCGCGCATCCGTCGCCGCCGCGGGCACACTCAGCCGCACGCGACCGATGGTGTGCTGCTTCCCGTATTGCTGTTCGAGCCGCACGGTCAGACGCGTGCCGCCGGGAAAGGCGAAGGGCTTTTCAAATGTGAAGGTCGCGGTGCGGGTCACGTTCCATTTGCCTTCCGTTTGGATGGCCCAGCCGGTGCCGGGCTGGCCGTCGATGACATGTTCGACTGGAAAATTCGGCTGCGCTGCGTCGGCCTCTGCGCGAACAAGCTTCACCGGCTGTGTCTGCGCGGTCGCGTTTTTAGGCGCAGCGGTGACGGTGATTTCGGTGAGGACAAAGTTGCCATGTTCGACGCGGCCCGGCCCGCCAGCGGGCAGCGAGGCGTCGGCGAGGGCTTCGAGGCGGAGCTGGCTCACGCTCGCAGAGTTGGTCTCGACGGTAAAAGTGTAGGTGTCTTTTTCCGCGCCCGGCGCGGCGAAAAGCGCGGAGCCGTCCTCAAGGATTTTCGGCTGCTCGCCGCTCGCGGTTTCGATGCGGACGGGCTTCAGCGGCTCCCACTGCGCGCCAGTCTTGACGGGAAATTTGTCCGGCAATTCCGCGAGCCGCTTCGCCAGCTTTTCCGCACGCGCTTTCTCCTGCGCGGCAGCGTCCGGCGCGGGGAGGTCGAGGTCGGGCTCGTCGGCGTTATCGAGGCAGGCCATGAACTGGTAATACTCGCGGTGCGGGATCGGGTCGTACTTGTGCGTGTGGCATTGCGCGCATTGCACGGTGAGGCCGAGCCACGTCGCGGCAGTGGTGCCCACGCGGTCGGTCATGGCAAGAAAGCGGAACTCCAGCGGGTCGATGCCGCCCTCCTCGTTGAGCATGGTGTTGCGGTGAAAACCGGTGGCGATGCGCTGCTCGCGCGTGGCGTTGGGCAGCAGGTCGCCGGCGATTTGCTCGATGGTGAACTGGTCGAACGGCAGGCCCGCGTTGAGCGCATTGATGACCCAGTCGCGATATGGCCAGATGGAGCGCTCGCGGTCTTTTTCGTAGCCGTTCGTGTCGGCGTAACGCGCGAGATCGAGCCAGCGGCGCGCCCAGCGCTCGCCGTAGTGGGGCGAGGCGAGCAGTCGGTCCACGAGCTTTTCGTAGGCGTCGGGCGCGGCGTCTTGGGCAAAGGCCTCGGCTTCTTCCGGCGTGGGCGGCAGGCCGATGAGGTCGAGCGAAAGGCGGCGGACCAGCGTATATTTGTCGGCCACGGGGGCAGACGGGAGGTTTTCCCTCTCGAGCCGCACGCGGATGAAAGCGTCGATGGGATTCCCGGCTTTCGGCGGCGGCACCTGCACCGGTTTCACGAAGGCCCAATGCACGGCGTAGGACGCGCCCTGCGAGATCCATTTGTCCAGCACCGCGATCTGCGCGGGCGTGAGCTTTTTGCGGCTCTTCGGCGGCGGCATCTGCTCGTCCTTTTCGGTGGAGTGGATGCGCACCGAGAGGTCGCTCACGGCGAGTTGACCGGGGACGATCGCGCGCACACCGTCGATGTCCGCGAGCGCGCCTTCGCGAGTGTCGAGGCGGCGATCGGCTTCGCGGGTGCCGGGGTCGAAACCGTGGCATTTGAAGCAGTTCTCCGAGAGGATCGGTCGCACGTCACGGTTGAAGTCGATCTTCTCGGGCAGCGCGGCTTGGTCGACCGCGCGACCCGTGACGGCAAGAAGGAGCAACGAAGCTGGGAGAAGGCGCTGGATGATCACGAGGCGCAAGCTAACGCAAAAACGCCGGAAGAAAACGGCGGCAGCACCCGCTGACTTGGCGCTTCGGAGGAACCAGACACGTCGCGAAGGCGATCGATGGCGATCGCGTTGCGCGGTAGATCAACCGCGACGCCGGGTTGGTGAAGCGGGTCTTGCAGATCTTTGACGCGCTGGCGGTGCTCGACACGGGCGGTGTGCTCGCAGGGGTGGGGGCCGCCGCGGCGGGAGAAGCGTGATCACGGCCCGCACGAGCGCGCGCCTCGTTGTGGACTCGCAGAAATCCTGCGCGCGATCAGGATTGGGCGCGGATGTTCACCCAGACGTGAACGTGCGGTTCGCCGCGGAAGTACCACACCATGTTCGGCCCTTCGAGTTGCCACACGTCCCAGACGCCGTCGTTGCCGATGTCCTGGTTTTTGTAAAAGGCCATGTGCAGTTTCTCGAACCCCGCCGCCTCGATGTAGCGCAGGGCTTCGTCCGCATCCTCTTTCCGAAACGGCGCGAGCAGGTCGGCCATCACCTTGCGCACATGCCCGCGCTGATCGGTGGAAAGCTCGGTCAGCGGGATGCCCGGCAGACCCTGGCTCTTGCCGCTGAGCTTCACCGTCTCCGCGCCCTGCTCCATGCGACTGTGCTGGCGGAGCGCGAGTTCGCGCTGTTTGCCGTCGAGCATTTGGAAAACCTCATTCGCGCGCACGGCCTGATACCAATAAATGTTCCCCGGATGATCGGGCTTTTCATTGAAGCCCTGCGCGGCGTGTCCGTAGAAGATCGGCCCGCCAAAGGCCGCGCCCTCCGTGGAGTCGCCATCGCAGCGCCGCGTGCAATGCCGTCCGGTGAGCACGAACTCGAACTTGCCTGTGTCCGGTTCGCCGAAGAGTGCGATCGAGGAGTCGCCGAAGCCGGCCTTGCCACTGTCCGAAGTGACCTGCTGCATCACCTTCTCCGCGTACTCCGAAGAGTGCAGGCCGAGGAAAATCTCCCGCACCATCTGGTTTTGGTCGGGAGTGAGGAAGGCGCTGATGTGCTGGTCGGTAATGTGCCAGTTGTTATCCACCTCGGTGCGCAGCGGATTGTCCCACGCAAAGCAAAGCGCCTTCCGCTGCTCCTCGCTGAACGATTTGAAGAGCGTGCCCACGAGCGTTTCGGATTTGAGTTTGGTCGCTTCCGCGGCGCGGCCGATGATCGGCACACCGCCGAGGCTCGTCACGGCGGCGGCGCCGAGGGTGGACTTGAGGAAACCGCGGCGCGAAACCGCAGCATAATCGGGGCAGGGATGAATGTTCATAGGGTGGGCTGAGGATAGGACGATGGCAGGGCAAAGCAAGGTCCGGCGGGCCGTGCCGATAGTGAAGGGCACCCGTCGCTAATCCTCGCCAACCCGGCCCGGCCCGCGTCACTATTTTCCGTTATGAAAACTTCCCTCCTGTTTATCGTCGCATTGACTGCGCTGGCCCACGCCGCACCCGTCCCGCTTTTCGACGGCAAGACTTTCGACGGCTGGGACGGCGACACCACCAAAACGTGGCGGATTGACAATGGCGAGATCGTCGGCGGTTCGCTGACCGAGAAAGTCCCGCGCAACGAATTCCTCGCGACGAAGAAGAGCTACGGAGACTTCGAGCTGCGCCTGAAATTCAAGCTCACCGGCACGGAAGGCCAGATCAACGCCGGCGTCCAAATCCGCAGCGAACGTCTCCCGGATCATTTTGAAATGATCGGCTACCAGGCCGACCTCGGGGAGAAATACTACGGCGCGCTCTACGACGAATCGCGCCGCAACAAAGTCCTCGCCGCGCCCGCGCCGGAGCTCATCGCGCAGGCGCTCAAGCTCAATGACTGGAACGAATACCGCATCCGCTGCACCGGCCGGCGCATTCAACTCTGGATCAACGGCGTCCAGACCGTCGATTACACCGAGGCGGATGAAACCATCGTCCAGCGCGGACGCATCGCCGTGCAAATCCATGGCGGTGGCAAGGCGGAGGTCCGCTACAAGGACATCGTCATCGAGGAATAAACGCCGCTGCATTTGAATTGGCTTATGACTCCCGAACAACGCCTCGCCGAACTCCACCTCACTCTCCCGCCCGCTCCGAAGCCGGCCGCCGTTTACAAGTCGCTGCTCATCGTCGATCGGCTGGCCTATGTTTCCGGCCACGGTCCGGTGCTCGCCGAGAACACGCTGATTACCGGCGTCGTCGGGCGCGATCTTTCGCTCGAGCAGGGCTACGCCGCCGCGCGTCAGACGGGGCTCGCGATTCTGGCAACCTTGCGCGAGCAACTCGGCAATCTCGATCGCGTGAAGCGCGTCGTGAAGCTGCTGGGGATGGTGAACTCCGCGCCGGATTTTTACGAGCATCCGAAGGTGATCAACGGCTGCAGCGAGCTGTTCGTGGAAATCTGGGGGCCGGTGGGCGGGATCGGCGCGCGCAGCGCGGTGGGGCTGGGGCCGCTGCCGGGCAATATCGCGGTGGAAATCGAGGGGATTTTCGAGCTGCACTAGCATCATGTGCCCCGATTGGTTTCACGTCGAAAACGAGGCGGAGATTCCCTCCCCGGCGTTGCTCATCTTTCATCAGCGGGCGGAGGAGAACATCCGCCGGATGCTCGAAATCGCGGGCGGTCCCGAGCGTTTGCGTCCGCATGTGAAGACGCACAAGCTTGCCCCGCTGGTGGGCGCGCAGCTCGCGCGCGGAATTACGAAGTTTAAGTGCGCGACGATCGCTGAGGCGGAGATGACGGCCGAGGTGGGTGCGCCGGATGTGCTGCTCGCATTTCCGGCGGTCGGTCCGAACATCGCCCGCGTCATCAAGCTCCAGCGACATTTTCCGGGGACGAAAATATCCGTCATCGCCGACTCCGAAGAAGCGATCCGCGACCTCGGCTCCGCCGCGGAACGAGCTGGATTCACGATCGAGGTGCTGCTCGATCTCGACTGTGGCATGCATCGCACGGGAGTCGCGCCAGGCGATGAAGCAGTGCGGCTATACCGGCTGATTGCGGACACGCCCGGACTGCGCTCCGCCGGTCTGCATGCCTACGACGGGCACATTACGGAGTCCGATCCAGTCGTGCGCACGGCACAATGCGAGGCCGGGTTCGCGGCCGTGATTGCCTTTCGCGACCGGCTTGCGCAGCTCGGCCTGCCGGTGCCGCAACTCGTCGCTGGCGGGTCGCCGACGTTTGCCATCCACGCGCGCCACACCGATCGCGAGCTGAGCCCCGGCACGTCGGTGCTGTGGGATTTCGGCTATGGCGACAAGTTTGCCGATCTTCCGTTCGTGCCCGCGGCAGTTTTGCTCACGCGTGTTGTGAGCAAGCCGGGCGGGGATCGTCTCTGCCTCGATCTCGGCCACAAAGCCGTCGGCTCCGAAAATCCGCACCCGCGCGTGCGGCTGCTCGAGCTGCCGGACGCCGTCGCTGTGATGCACAGCGAGGAGCATCTGGTCGTCGAAACAACGCGCGCCAATGAGTTCCGCATCGGCCAATGCTTGCACGGCATCCCGCGGCACATCTGCCCGACGGTGGCGCTGCATAGCGAAGCGTGGGTGATCGAAAATGGCATGGCGCGCGAACGCTGGCCGATCGCGGCACGAGCAAGGCGGCTCACCGTCTAGGATGATTTCACGCGACCGATGATCTTCGACGCCCACCTCGACCTCGCGATGAACGCGATTGAATGGAATCGCGATCTCACGCAACCAGTGACTGAGCTGCGCCGGCGCGAGGCGAAGATGACCGACAAACCGGACCGCGGTCGCGGCACGGTCTCATTGCCGGAAATGCGGCGCGGCGGAGTCGGACTATGCGTGGCCACGCAGCTCGCGCGCGTGGAGCACAATGCCTACAGTCCGATCTCCGGGTGGCGTTCGCCGGCGCAGGCGTGGGCGATGACCCAGGGACAACTGGCGTGGTACCGCGCGATGGAGGATGCGGGGGAGATGGTGCAAATTCGTGATCGGGCGGGGCTGGAGCGGCATCTGGAGGTGGGTGAGGCGGGCAACTCGGAGAGTCTTCCGATCGGCTACATCCTCTCGCTCGAAGGCGCGGATTCGCTGATCACGTTGCAGCATTTGGAGCGCGCGTTCGCCGGCGGTCTCCGCGCCATCGGCCCCGCGCATTACGGCCCCGGAGTCTATGCAAATGGCACCAATGCGAGTGGCGGCTTCAACACCCGCGGGCGGGAACTTCTGCGCGAGGTGGGCCGGCTCGGGCTCATCCTCGATGTCACGCATCTCTGCGACGAATGTTTTTGGGAAGCGCTCGATCTTTTCGACGGCCCGATGTGGGCGAGCCATCAAAACTGTCGCGCGCTCGTCCCGCACATGCGGCAGTTCAGCGACGAGCAGCTTTGCGCCTTGATCGCCCGCGGGGCGGTCATTGGCGCGGCTTTCGATGCCTGGATGCTGATCCCCGGCTGGGTGCGCGGGAAGACGACGCCACAGTCGAGCGGCGTATGTCTTGAGCATGTGGCCGATCACATCGACCACGTCTGCCAACTCGCCGGCAATGCGCGCCACGCCGGGATCGGCAGCGATCTCGATGGATGTTTCGGGACGGAACAAACGCCGCAGGATCTCGATACGATCGCGGATCTCGACAAGTTGCGCGGAGTCCTCGCGGCGCGAGGCTACAGCGCGGAGGACATTGAGGGCATCTGCTGGCGGAATTTTGTGACCTTCCTGCGCGGAGCATGGAAATGAGGCGCGGCCCCTTTTTCCTGCTCCTGCTCGGAGCGGTTGGAGCCTTTTGCGGACCGCCGCTTTCCGCCGTCGAGCGAGTGCCATGGACGGCGTCGCGCGTTCACGGTTCGCCGGAGCCGCCGTCGCCGTATCGGGTCGAGCGGGCGTTTCCGAAGCTCACCTTCGCGGCGCCGATCGAAGCGGCGGTGATTCCCGGGACCGACAGGCTCGTGGTCGTGCAGCAGCGCGGGACGCTGGTCTCGATTCCGAACGATGAGGCTTGTGAGAACGCGGAGCCTTTCGCCGATCTCCAGCAATTCGAGCCCGAGACGGTCGAGTGTTACAGCATCGCCTTTCACCCGCGGTTTGCGGAGAACCGGTTCGCGTTCGTCTGGATCAATCTCGATCTGCGCGGCAAGCCGACGCGCGAGGAAGGCACGCGCATCGTGCGCTTTCGCGTGACAGAATCCAATCCGCCGCGGCTCGATCCCGCCAGCGGGCAAGTGATTTTCACCTGGCTCGGCGGCGGGCACAACGGCGGCACCATCCGCTTCGGCCCGGATGGCATGCTCTACATCGCGACCGGCGATGCGAGCGTGCCCGATCCGCCGGACCTATTCGCGACAGGGCAGGACCTCAGCGACGTGCTCGCGAGCGTGCTGCGCATCGATGTCGATCGCACCGACGCCGGCAAGGCTTACGCGATTCCGAAAGACAACCCGTTCGTCGCCACACCCGGCGCGCGCGGCGAGGTCTGGGCCTACGGCTTTCGCAATCCGTGGCGGATGAGTTTCGATCAAAAGACCGGCGCGATGTGGGTCGGCGATGTCGGCTGGGAATTGTGGGAGATGATCGATCGGGTCGAGCGCGGCGGGAACTACGGCTGGAGCATCACCGAGGGCGGCCGGCAGGACGTGCGGCCCGATCGCCCGCGCGGGCCGACGCCGATTCTGCCGCCGGTGGCGGTGCATTCGCATGAGGAAGCGGCGAGCATCACGGGCGGCGAAGTTTATTATGGGAAGAAGTTGCCGGAACTCACGGGCGCTTACATCTATGGCGATTGGCAGCTCGGGACTTTCTGGTCGCTGCGCGAGGGCGAGTCGCCGCGCGAGCTTTGCCGCAGCACGCTGCTGCCGGCCGGCTTTGGCGTCGCGCCGGACGGCGAACTGCTCATTTGCGATCAAGTCGGCGGCGGGTTGTGGCGGCTGGCGCCCAATCCGGACGCGGGCCAGCCGTCGCAGTTTCCGCGCAAGCTCAGCGAGACGGGCCTCTTCAGCGATATGGCGAAGCAGACGCCGTCAGCCGGAGTCGCGGTTTACGCGGTCAACGCCGAGCGCTGGGCGGACCACGCCACGGGCGAGCGATGGGTGGCGCTGCCGGGGAGCGAGATGGTGAGCGTCGCGAAAAAGGAACTGGGCGTGATGAGCAAGGGTCGCTGGGTCTTTCCCGCCGGCACAGTCCTGGCGAAGACCTACTCGCTCCAAACGGAGACCGGCAACGCCGGCACGCTCCGCCGCGTCGAAACGGAAATGCTGCACTTCGATGGAGAACAATGGGGCGCTTACAGCTACCGCTGGAACGACGCGCAGACCGACGCCGAACTCGTGCCGGCGCGTGGCGCGGATGTGAGTTTCGAAATCAAAGACGCCGCCTCACCCGGCGGCGTGCGCCGGCAGCCGTGGCGCTATTTCTCACGCGCCGAATGCCTGCGCTGCCACAATCTATGGGACAACTTCGCCCCCGGATTTTCCCCATTGCAACTGGATCGCACCACGGGGGATGGCAAACAGCTCGACCTGCTCAGCGCGCTCGGTCTCGCCGTCGGGAGATCAAGGCCAACGACGACGGCTCCGAAGGCGAAGCTCTCACCGCCCCATGGCACCGCCGAGGACCTCGAACTCCGCGCCCGCTCCTATCTCCACGCGAATTGCAGCACCTGCCACCGCTTCGGCGGAGGCGGCTCCGTGCCGAGCGTGATGAACATCGAGGCGCCGCTCGCGGACGCGAAACTCGTCGGCATGAAGCCGGTGCTAGGCGACCTCGGTTTGCCCGACGGGCGCGTGATCGCCGCGGGCGATCCGTCGCGCAGCGTGTTGCTCTACCGCATGGCCACGGCGGGGCGCGGGCACATGCCTTACCTCGGTGGCAAGCTCGTGGACGATCGCGGGGTGATGCTGATCCGTGACTGGATCGCGGGGATGACCGGCGAACAAAACGTGCCGCCCGCGGTGCGCGAGCTGCGCGACGCGGAGCAAGCGTCGCTCGCGCAACTCAAGTCCGGCGACGCCACGAATTTTGACGCTCTCCTCAGCACGCCCAGCGGCGCGCTGAGCGTCGTGCTCGCAGTCATCGATGGCTCGCTCACGGGCGATCTCCGACAGCAGGCGATCGCCAAAGGAAGCGCCCTCGCCGATCCGCTCCGGCGCAATTTGTTCGAGCGGTTTCTCCCGGAAGAGCAACGGCGCAAAGTGCTCGGCCCCGACATCCGGCCCGACGTGCTGCTCGCGGCGAAAGGCAGCGCCGCGCGCGGAAAGCCGCTCTTCGCCGCGCTCTGCGCCGCCTGCCACCGCGCGGGCAAAGACGGCACCGACTTTGGTCCGGAACTCACCCGCATCGCCGCCAAATACGATCGCCGCGCACTGCTCGAGCAAATTCTTCAGCCCGCGAAAATCATCGAAGCGCCGTGGCAACTCACGACCGTGAAGCTCAAGAGCGGCGAGTCAATCAGCGGCTTCACCGCCGCGCAAAACGGCGCGGATTTCACGCTCAAGCTGGCCGGCGGAGCGACACGGGTGATCGCTGGCGCGGACATCGACAAGACCACCACCGAGCGCGTCTCCCTGATGCCGGAGGGCTTGCTCCAGGGCCTCACCGCGGAGGAAGCCGCCGATTTGCTCGAGTTCCTTTCGTCGCTGAAATAACCGGATGACCGCTTCATCCGATGCAGGACCACCGGAGATGCGGGTCGAGCTTGCCAACCCAATCGCGCCCAGGCTCGCGTCCATCGATGCCTATCGCGGCCTGGTGATGGTGGTGATGATGGCGGAAGTGCTCGCCCTCGGACAAACGGCCCGCGCCGTCCCCGATAGTGCCTTCTGGAAGTTCCTGCTCTGGCAGCAAACCCACGTCGAGTGGGCCGGTGCCGTGCTCCACGATCTGATTCAGCCCTCGTTCTCGTTTCTGGTCGGCGTCGCCCTGCCCTTCGCGCTCGCGGCCCGGATCGCACGAGGCCAGTCGCTGGGAAAAATGCTCGCTCACGCGGGATGGCGCTCGCTGGCGCTGGTTGCCCTCGGCATTGGGCTGCGCTCGATTGGTCGCCGGCAAACCTACTTCACCTTCGAGGACACGCTCTCCCAAATCGGCTTGGGCTACTTCTTCCTTTTCCTGCTCGGGCTGCGATCCGTGCGCGTGCAGTGGATGGGCTTCGTCGCCATTTGTCTCGGCTACTGGGCGGCCTTTGCGGCCTGGCCTTTGCCCGGTTCGGATTTCGATTGGGCGGCTGCCGGGGTTCCTGCAGATTGGCCAAATCACGCGCAGGGTTTTGCGGCGCACTGGAATAAGAACACCAATCTGGCTTGGGCATTCGACCGCTGGTTCCTGAACCTCTTCCCCCGCGAAAAGGTCTTCACGAACAACTCCGGTGGCTACGCGACGCTGAGTTTCATTCCGACCTTGGGCACGATGCTCCTCGGACTCATCGCTGGCGGCTGGCTCAAAGCGAGCGCCTTGCCGCGCGAGAAGCTCACGCGCTTCGGCATCGCCGGCATGGCGGGAATTCTCCTCGGGCTCGCGCTGGACTGGCTGGGTGTGTGCCCGAACGTGAAACGCATCTGGACACCGGGCTGGGTGCTCTTCAGCGGAGGGTGGTGCTTTCTCTTCCTGGCTGCGTTCCACGCCATCATCGACATGAAGAACCTGCGCGGATGGGCCTTCCCGCTGATGGTCGTCGGCATGAACGCCATTGCGGCCTACTGCATTGCTCACCTCTTCGAGCACTTCCTCATTGCTGCACTCAATACCCACTTGGACGGGGTCCTCAAGCTCCTCACGCCTTACGACCATTTCGTGCGTGGCGCGCTCGTGCTCGTCATCTTCTGGGTCATTCTCTTCTGGATGTATCGGCGCAAGATTTTCCTGAAGGTGTAAGGCGACGCCACGCGCGCGGTCCGGACAGCTCAGTCCTTCAACTCGCGGATGAAGATATTCCGAAACTGGACCAGTGCGGGCGGGCTGTTCCATTGGCCGTCCTTCATTCCGCCATGGTGCTGGAGGCCAATGGGCGCCTTCGCCGGAAGGTCGGGGATTTTCGCGCCTGGAAGGACGGTCTGGCCGTTGAGCACGACGCTGACGGTGCCCTGGCGGTGGGTGATTTCGTAGCGGTTCCATTGACCGATCGGTTTGTCGGCTTTGACACGCGGCGTGACGGCGGCGCGGAGTTCGGCGGGCCGCGCGCGGTCGGTGCGGATGCCATACATTTCGCCGGAGCCCACCGGCCAGCACCAGATGTTCACCTGATATTTCGGATCGCCGCCGAGCAGGATGCCGGAGTCGGAATCGGGAATCGCGAGCGACAGCGGTTGGCCGTCGGGGCCAGGTTCCTCGCTGCCGTCGGGCAGGATTTTCCGCGCGCGCGGATTGGTGTAGGGCGTTTCCTTGATCCGCCAGTCCACGACCAGCGTGTAGTCGGCGAACTCGTGCTCGGTCCAAAGATTCTTGTCGCCGGGGGCCTCGCTCTTCGCGTCGTAGTCGATGACCTCGCCGGCGACTTTCCAGTGGCCGTTGTCACCGGCTGGCACTTTCCAACCGGCGAGATCCAGCCCGGTGAAGAGCGGCACGAAGCCGTCCGCCGGCTGCGCGATTTCGCCGGGCTTCGGATCTGTCGTCGGCAGTTCGCGGATCCGAATATTCCGGAACTGGCACTCCGCGCCCTCGCTCTCGAGCATGAGGTAGCCTTTACGCGGCGACGCCTCTTTCGCGATGGTGACTTCCTTGCCGTTCACGCTCAGCCGCACTTCGCCATTGTTCGCGACGATGCGGTAGTGGTTCCACTCGGGCGAAGGTTTGGTGCGTTCCTCGGCGGGGAAGCTGCGCTGTTTGTCGGGCGAAATGCGACCCGCCGTGGTCATCTTCGCGCCATTCACGGGGAAGACATCGCCGTGCGTGGAATACCACTCGTTCTTGCCGGGGACATTGAAGCCAGGGTCGAGCACCTGCACCTCAAGGCCTCGTGGATACGATGTGCCCGGTGCGGGCAGGCCGTCGCCCCACAGAAACACGCCGGAGTTTCCGCCTTTTGTCATGTGCCGCCATTCCAGCTCGATGATGAAGTTCTCATACATCCGCTCCGTGCGAAGCACGCCGACGGGCCGCCCGGTGGTGACGAGCACTCCGTCGCGCACACTGAAGGTGCCGGGCGCGATATTCACCGGCACCCAGCCCGTGAGATCCTGGCCGTTGAAGAGCGG
This sequence comes from Chthoniobacterales bacterium, assembly GCA_038318725.1. Lineage (GTDB taxonomy): Bacteria > Verrucomicrobiota > Verrucomicrobiia > Chthoniobacterales > Chthoniobacteraceae > Chthoniobacter. Next base: position 61,697 of record JBBQCM010000007.1, on the reverse strand, counting down.
CGTGAAGGTTTCCGCCTCGTCGGCAGCGAGGGCCGAAGCGGCGATGAGAATTGCGAACAGGGCGGGGAGTTTCATGGAGGCTGAATTTAGAGCGCACACGCGCCCGTACCGACTACAATTCACCTGAGATGGAGCGACGCGTTGGGCCGCCCGCTCCGCAGCTTCAGTTCATCAAGGCGCACCGCGGCAATGACAGACGTTTTTTTAATCTTCGGACACCTGCGGATTCCTTTCTTGTGAAAGGCGTCGCCCCAACATCCGGCGATCCAATTCATGATATCGCACCAACATCGGAAGTGGCTGGGAGTCGCGTCCGCCGTCGTGCCCGGCATCGCGAACTTCGCGCTCGCCGCCGAACGCGTGAGCTTGCCGATCTCGCGAGAGCTTCTGACGAGGGGCGCGCACTTCAATCGCTTCGGCCTCATCAGCCGGTACCGAGAGGCAAGAGACCGAAGAAAAAGCAGATCACGAAGAAATAACAGCGGCGACGCACCTGCAAAGCACAGGACTTGGGAGGAACTCGTCACTCTCTTCATCTCCCTCCAAACAGGCAAAATAACTGACTCCTCGCAGGCGCGCTGTGGCTCTCGATCCACAGCTCAACCCGGAAACGATGCTCGCACAAGCCGTCGAAGCCAATGTGCGCTGGAGCATGCGCCAGATTCTCGAAACGCCCGAGGACCGCGAGGGGCCAGGCTGAAGGGCGCGTGAAGCTCGTCGGCGCGATCTACGAAATCGAAACCGGCCGCGTGCGGTTTCTCCCGTGACCGGCCCCCATCACCTTCGATACGCAGATGCTGTCTTGAACGGGTTGTAAACACCGCGGCCGCTCTGGTTGGGAGCATACACAAAACCGTAACGGTCCTTCTTCACATTCACCGGCTCGAGCAGCAGGTGTTTGCGCGTCGCCTTCGACCTATATTCGATCAAGACCCGCGCCGTGCCGTTGATCCCCCACATTTTGAACCCCGTTCCCAAGAACCCGCCCCTTGGGAATAGCTCGTCGAGACCAGACATCGCGTTGAAGCAATTGATGGCAATTTGTTGCTTTTGATACAGGCGGTCGTCGGCGCGATACTTGATCTGCCCCTCATTCAGCAGGCGCATCCGCCTGACCGCCAGGTCGAAGCCCTGCTGGGTGATCTCGTAAGGGCCCCACATGCACACAGCGGCCTTGCCATTCACGGCCAGCTTGATCGTGTACGGGAGGTTGAAGCTTTTTCCCGGCGACAGTGGACATTTGTTCCACGAGGGAATCAGCCGCGCGCCAAAGCCATCGAACACGCAAAGATGGGGATTCTCCATGAAATCGGCGGGCAGCCAACTGACGGTAAACGCCTCGAATTCCCGGCCCTTGTAGCGGTGCGTCTGGAGCTCGCGGGTTCGCTGAAGTTGGCTGCCACCGGCGAAGACACGCACGACCGAAATAAACGAGTGCGAAAATTCAGGGTCGTTCCCACGTTTTTCGTAGGCGAACGGAATGATGAAATAACGCTCGCGGTCGTTCGTGCCCTTCCCGAGTCGGACATCCACGTGCTCTTTGATGTGGTCGGTGATCTGCTCAAAGAGAGGCACGTCGTAGTTTGAAAAATCGATTGTCCCGGCGTGAACGACGGCGGACAGGGCAAGAAACAGAGCACCCGTGATGAGAGGCATCATCATGCGCGTCAGGAATGGTGGAGCAGGCTGCGGCAGGGTCTGGTTTCGCATGGGCGAATTTGGGTTTGCGCTCTTTTACCGGAGCAAATGCGGCAGTGTCAACAAGACCAAGGTCCGATGATCTCCGCGGTCCCTTCGGGGCGAACGCTCAGCCGCCGGGCGTGTAAGTATCCACCGAGGCCGGAAACGTCTCCTGAATACTGCCCGAAGCCGGGCGGCGGCGCACGGGACAAGCGGAGGCAGGAAAACGGACGAGCATACCTCGTAAGCGACATGCACAGCGTGCCCCTGCCGCAGCAGGCTTTCCACCCACGGCACGAACTCCGCGGGCGCGAACCGGCGCGGCGGCCTGAAGCCCGCATGATCGTGCTGCGCGACCACGACGTAAGCTTTGGCGTGAATATCCAGTCCGAGCTTGATCGCGGCGGGCTAGGTCATAATCTGCGCGCCGGTGACTGCGCGTGCAGCCGCCCCTGCGCAATGAACGATGTTTTTCTTCACAATACCGGTGAGTCTCCACGCTCACCCACTTCCTTCCATACCGTCTATGCTGCAGCGCCTCCAACCGCTCCGGCGCGTCACGCTGGCTGCCCCCGCCGCCTTCGCCCCCAGCCACCTTTCCGCAGCCGGTGCGCCGATCGTAAACTCGCTTTAGGATTAGTTTTCGCGCTCGCCCTGATGACGGGATGCGGACGCAAGGCGCTTGTCACGACCGAAGAGGTGGTGCGCCCTGTCCGCACGATGATCCTCGGCGTTGCCCCGGACTCCGGGCGGCGCGCATTTCCCGGGCAGGCGGAGGCAAACGAGGAGGCAGATCTTTCATTCCGGCTTGCGGGCTCGTTGACTGAGCTGTCGGCAAACATTGGCGATACCGTTAAGAAAGGGCAGGTGCTGGCAAAGCTCGATCCGCAGGACTTCGAGGTCCGCCTGCGCGCAGCCGAAGAGGAGCTCAGGGCCGGACGCGCCAACCTCGACATAGCGAACATCGAACTGGCTCGACAAGGGGCTCTCGTTAAAAGCGGAGCCGCTCCTCAGAAGGATTTGGACCGTGCCGCCGCCCTGGTTCAGTTCCACAAATCCAACGTTGCCGCGCTAACGAGTAAGCGTGATATCGCGCAAAGTGAACTGAGTTACGCGCAATTGACCGCTCCTTTCGATGGCTTAATTGCGGCCCGTTATGTGCAGAATTTCCAGACTGTCCAGACCAAGCAGGCAATCCTGCGGCTGCTCGACACATCACGCATCAAGTTCGGAGTCGATCTGCCTGAGACGGTGATGCCGCTGCTCCCTTACGTGAAGGAGATTTGGGTTACGTTCCAGGCGGCTCCCGGGGAGAAGTTGCCAGCGACAATCCAGGAAATTTCGCACGAGGCATCTCGCTCGACGCGCACCTATCGAGTCACCGTCGTGATGGACCAGCCTAAGGGTGTGCGAATTTTGCCGGGAATGAGCGGCGAGTTGCGGGCGCGAGCGGAAGCCCCGAGCACGCAACCGAACGCGATGGAGGTCCTGGCTCCGGCTGTTTTCGAAGGCAGCGACGGAAAAACCTGTGTGTGGGTCGTGGATACATCGACGATGACCGTGCATCGGCAGCCGGTTAAAACGTCAAGTCCGACAACCGCCGGATTTCTAGTTGAAGGTCTGAAAGTAGGTCAGACTATTGTGACCGCGGGCGTTCATTACCTTAAAGAAGGCCAGAAGGTTCGTATCATGGAAACCGAGGCTGAAGTGACAAAGCCGCTCGCCGTAACGAATGCTTTGGCGCCGGATGCAGAGCAATGAGCCTGACCGCAACCGCAGTTAACCGCCGCACCTTAACGCTCTTCGCGACTTTCGTGCTCGCGTTGGCCGGTGTTGCTTCCTACTTCAACCTCGGGCAGCTCGAGGATCCCGATTTTACCATCAAGAACGCCGTGGTGGTAACAAGCTATCCGGGAGCTTCACCGAAAGAAGTGGAGTTGGAGGTAACTGATCGGCTGGAGCTGGCGATCCAGCAAATGCCTCAGGTAAAACATGTCACTTCGTTTTCCCGGCAAGGCCTTTCACAGATTACGGTGATGATTCAGCCGCAGTACCGTTCTGCGCAGCTTCCGCAAATTTGGGATGAGCTAAGGCGTAAAGTCGGCGATACGCGTCGTCAACTTCCGCCAGGTGTGGGCGAGCCCAAGGTGGTCGATGACTTCGGGGATGTTTACGGATTCGTGCTTGGAATCGTAGCTGATGGGTTCAGTAACGCGGAGCTGGAACGATACGTTGATGGGTTGCGCAAGGAACTAAGTCTGGTCAAGGGAGTGGCTCGGGTGGAGCTTTGGGGAGTGCAGCCCGAGTGCGTCTATCTCGATATCTCGCAAAGTCGCCTGGCTAACGCCGGTGTAAGCGTCGATCAGATACGCAACACTCTTCAGCAACAGAATCTGGTGGTGGACGCGGGCGCCATCGATGTCGGCGGTCAGCGTCTCCAGGTTGCCACGACAGGAATGTTCCGCACACCCGAAGACATCGCGGACCTGGCACTCCGTGGCGGCCCGGTTATTGGTAAGACTGAACCAGCCGGCTTGGTGCGTCTGGGTGATGTGGTCGATGTGCGACGCGGCTACCAACAGCCGCCGGTTAACTCAATGCGCGTGGACGGCCGTCCCGCTATCGGCCTCGCCATTACCAATCAGCCGGGCGTGAGTATCGTTAAACTAGGTGAGGCTTTGAGCGTTCGCCTTTCTGAGCTGACCGCGAAACTTCCCGCCGGGATTGAGATCCAACGAGTAGCCTGGCAAAGCGATCTCGTCCGCACCTCCATCGTCGATTTCGTAAAGAACTTGGTTGGCGCAGTCGTGATCGTTTTGATCGTGCTCTGGGTGGCAATGGGGTTGCGCCCTGCCCTCGTCGTGGGTATTACCGGCTTACTCCTGGTCATCCTTGGCACCTTCGTTTTTATGGCGGTGCTAAAAATCGACCTGCAGCGCATGTCGCTAGGCGCGCTGGTCATCGCGATGGGGATGATGGTGGATAACGCCATCGTCGTAGTCGATAACATGCTCGTCCGTCTCGGCAAAGGAATGAATCGAGAGGAGGCGGCGATCGACGCTGCCTCCAAACCTGCGATGCCGCTGCTGGGAGCCACGATCATTGCGATTCTTGCGTTTTATCCGATTGCGGCGTCCACGGAAAACGCGGGCGAATACTGTGCGTCGCTTTTTTCCATGGTCGCGATTTCACTTGGCCTAAGCTGGGTAGTCGCGATCACCGTAACTCCGGTTGTAGGTATGCTGATGCTAGCCAGTCCCGACAAAGGAACTGACACGGTCGATCCATACGGCGGTAGGTTTTTCAGGACCTACCGCCGTCTTCTTAGGAGCGCGCTTCGCCTGCGTCTGCCTGTGCTTCTCCTCTTTATGGGACTGTTGATCGGTTCGGGACTGGGCTTTCGTTTCGTGAATCAAATGTTTTTCCCGAGCTCTTCCCGGCCCCAATTCATGGTCGATGTGTGGCTGCCTGAAGGGACGCAAATCGAGCGCACTTCCGAGGTGGTTGGCGCAATTGAAAAGCTATTGGCGAATCGAAAAGAGATTCGGAGCGTCGCGTCTTTCATCGGCCAGGGTCCGCCGCGCTTCTACCTGCCAGTCGAACCAGAAAAGCCGTACTCCTCGTATGGTCAGCTCATCGTTAGTCTCACCGATTATCGCGACGCCAACAGGCTAATGGGTGAAATAGATGCCTGGGCTAAGGGCAACCTAACTGACGCGGAAGTCATTCCGCGCAAGTATGGCTTGGGTCCGAGTGAGACCTGGGCCGTGCGGCTCCGGATTAGCGGACCGGCGGTAGCTGATCCTTCCATATTGCGACGACTTGCAGATCAAGCGAAAGAGATCATCGCGGCCAGTCCACAAGCCAGGATTGTGCGCACCGATTGGCGGCAACGGGTTCCGAAGATTGTCGCTGAGTATGACATCGCCAACGGTCGTTGGACCAACGTAGATCGTAAAGGCATCGCGGACGCAACGAGCCGGGCTTTTGATGGAGTGAGCGTTGGAGCCTATCGCGAACAAGATAAACTTCTGCCTATCGTGCTCCGGGCGATTGATACCGAGCGAGAAGACGCGGCGGCGGCATTGCCGTCGCTGCAGGTATCGCCTGCCTTTGGTGGCAACACGATTCCACTCAGTCAGGTTACACGTGATATCCGCGTTGAGTGGGACGACCCGTTGATTTGGCGCTGGGACAGAAGGCGAACAGTGACGGTGCAGGCGGCTCCGGTAGGCCTGGCCACGGAGTTACGGACGCCGGAACTCGTTGAGCAAATCGCAAAGATCAATCCTCCCCCCGGCTATGCCATTGAATGGGACGGCGAATTCAAGAATGCGCGTGAGGCGCAGGCGTCATTGGTTCCTGGGATTGTCCCAGCCGCCTTGATCGTGGCGCTGATCCTGGTCGGGCTTTTTAATTCGTATCGCAAACCGCTGGTTATCGTCTTAATCATTCCCTTTGCCCTGATCGGCATCACTCTCGGTCTTTTAGTCACAGGGCAACCTTTCGGTTTCGTCGCACTCCTGGCTGCCATGAGTTTGGCTGGAATGATGATTAAGAACGCGATCGTTTTGGTTGATGAGATCAGTGCGCTCGAGGCGGTCGGTCAGAGTCCCTTCGACGCGGTGATGAACGCAGCGGTTTCTCGTTTGCGGCCAGTGTTGCTTGCTGCCGGAACCACTGTCCTCGGTGTAATCCCACTGCTAAGCGATGTGTTCTGGGTCTCGATGGCGGTCGTGATCATGTTCGGGCTCACGCTGGGAACCGTTATTACAATGGTCCTTCTTCCGACAATTTACTCCCTTCTCTTTGGAATCAAGAATCCTGCCTCCGTAGACACGCCCTCCACGCCATCGCGCTGATACCCGCGGCTGGCACACCCGATGAACGCGCCGCCGCCCAGTCTCGATTGGTTCACGCTGGCAATGGGTCTAATGGGTGGGCTCGCGCTGTTTCTTTACGGCCTCGATCAACTATCCGCAGGCCTCAAGCACGCGGCAGGCGAAGCTTTGAAAACGCTGCTCACGCGGCTGACGTCGAATCGCTTCCTCGGCGCGCTCACCGGCGCGGTGATCACGGGCGTGCTCAATTCGTCCACCGTCACCACAGTGCTGGTGGTCGGCTTCGTCACTGCGGGGGTCATGTCGCTGGCGCAATCGGTCGCCGTGATCATGGGCGCCAACATCGGCAGCACCGTGACGGCTCAGCTTCTGGCCTTCAATCTTTCCGCCTACGCGCTCCTGCCGGTGGCGATCGGGTTCCTCATGCTCTTCGTCAGCAAACGTGCTGCCCTCCGGCACTGGGGAATGATCGTGATGGGCCTGGGTCTCGTCTTTTACGGCATGGGCCTGATGAGCGACGCGATGAAGCCGCTGCGGCTCCAACCGCCGTTCGTGGAGCTGCTCGCGAGCATGGAAAAACCGCTCTACGGCATCATCGCGGGCGCGGTGTTTACGGGCCTTGTGCAATCGTCCGCGGCGACCGTCGGCATCGCCATCGCGCTCGCCAGTGACGGGCTGCTGACCCTGCCCGCCGGGATCGCACTCGCGCTCGGCGCCAACATCGGCACCTGCGGCACGGCGCTCGTGGCCGCGCTCGGGAAACCGGTCGAGGCGGTGCGCGCGGCCACCGTGCATGTGATGTTCAACGTGCTGGGAGTGGCGCTGTGGTTCCCGTTCATCGGCGCGCTGGCGCGACTGGCAGCAGCCGTTTCTCCATCGAGCCCGGACCTGGAAGGCACTGCGCGCCTCGCCGCCGAAGTGCCGCGGCAGATCGCCAACGCGAACACGCTCTTCAACATCCTGAACACAATCTTCTTCATCGGATTCACCGGCTGGTTCGCTCGCTTCGCCACGCGATTCGTCCGCGGCGGAAAGCGCGAGGACGCCACGATCAAGCCGCAGTTCCTCGATGTGGGGGCGCTCGCCGTGCCCGCAATCGCCCTCGAACAAGCGCGGCAGGAATTGGGACGGCTCGGCGAAATCTTGCGCGCTATGCTGGTTGATCTTCCGGAATCGCCCGCGCCGCTTTCAGCCGAAACGCTCGCCGAGGTTCAGGTGCGCGCGAAAGATGTTGAGCAACTCGAAATTGCAATCCTCGATTTCCTGGGTCGCATCCGGCAGGGAAACCTGACACAGCACGAGAGCGACACCCATGTGTCGCTGATGACATGCGCGACTCATCTCCATTCGATCGCCGACATCATCGGCGATGACCTTGTGGGCTTGATCAGGGCCGCGGCGGACAAACCTTCCCTTCAACTCGACCGAGCTGGGATCCGCGAGCTTTACCTGAAGGTGCAACAGTCTGTGGCTCTCGCGGTGCGAGCAGTGCAGCAGCAGGACGCCTCGGCTGCGGACGCCGTGCTGGCGATGGCGCAAGACGTCCGCCAGTGCGCCGATGAACTGTTGTCGCGTCTCGCGACAAGCTTCAGCGCCGGCAGCACGGACGGCCCCACCGCACTGCGCTTGCAGACGAGCTTTGTGAATTCCCTCCGGCAAATCTTTTCCCTGGCCAAACGAATTGCCAGAATCTCGGCTGCTCCCGAAACCATCGAAACCACCAACTCCAAACCAAAATGGAACGCCAAAAAATGAGCAGCCTTATGGATCCAAAAGTGAACACCTTCACGGCCGGCGAGGTCACGGCATGGCAGGCCATGTCTGCGGATGAGGTGGTGAAGCTCATCATCCGTTCGTCGGCCGCGGTGCGGCGTGCCGTTTCTGCGGTGGAGGCGGGGACGTGAACACCACGGGCGCGTTGCATCAACTGGCTGAATTACGCCGCGGACAACAAAGCCGGGAGTTGCGCGATACCTATCGCTACGTCAGGATGGTGCTCGGCATCGCGATGGGCATACTGAGCCGCGGCTGATTCCCACAAGCAGCAACAACACAACCACAAGCAAACAACCAATCATTATGTCAGACACCACTAGAAAACACGAATCGAGAGCACGAAAGTTTCTAACCGGGGCGATGGCCCGCGGCATCGCTTTGGCGCTTGTCGCCGACGGCGCAGCCAACGCCAACGCGAAGGAGCCAGAACGGCGTGATCTCGCCACGATCAAGGCGGAACAGGCAGCACTCACGCCCGCGCAGGTGCTGGAGCAACTCCGGCAGGGGAACGAGCGCTTTGCTTCCGGCAAAACCCGGCAGCGCGATATGCTCCACGACCAGATCGTCACCGCTGCCGGGCAATACCCGCACGCCGTCATCCTGAGCTGCATTGATTCGCGCGCCCCGGCAGAATTCGTTTTCGACGCGGGTATCGGTGATATCTTCAACGCCCGGATCGCCGGCAATATCGCCGACGCCGACCTGGTCGGCAGCATGGAATTTGCCTGCAAGGTGGCGGGCGCGAAACTGGTGGTCGTGATGGGGCACACCAGTTGCGGGGCGGTCAAAGGCGCCTGCGACAAGGTTCAACTCGGCAACCTCACGGGCCTGCTGGAGAAAATCCAACCCGCCGTCGCTGCGGTCCATGATGTGCCGGGCGAACGCACCTCAAAGAACACCGCGTTCGTCGAAGCCGTCGCGGAGACCAATGTTCGGCTGACGGTGGAACGCATCCGCGAACTCAGCCCGATTTTGCGCGAGATGGAGAAGGACGGTCAAATCCAGATGGTCGGCTGCAGCTACGATCTTGAAACCGGCCGTGTGCGGTTCTTGCAGCACTAAAGGATTGCACGCCATGCCTGCATTCGACGACATCCGGCACGTCCTGCTCACCCGCACGCCCGCGCAGATGCCCGACATCCGAGAAACGGAATGGCGGAAACTTGTTCAGATCACTGCCAAGGGCTTTGTGATTTTCAAGCGCCAAAGATCGAAGTAACAGCTTCGTATCATCGGCGAAGAGCGGGGAGGAGATGAGGAAGGCATGGCCAAGCGTTTCCTGGGCAGCCGCCGGGAGCTGAAGTTCACTCGGTCATTCTCACTTCATGCTCCCTACTGACACAGCCGAAACCGCGGCGTGGAAACCCGTGCGGGAGCGATGGCGGCAACTGCTGGCTTTCGCGCTCCTTTTCGAAACGGCTGAGAGCCTTCTGTTCGCGCCGCTGCTTGGCTTGGCTGGACACGCCGTGACAGGGCGGCCAGTCGTGGACAGCACCGGGCTCGTGTCCTTTGTCCTTTCGCCGCGCGGTTTCCTGTTTGTCTTCCTCGCCGCAACAACGTTGCTGATCATCCGATTGATCCAGCAGGCCGGGCTGTCTGCCATCGTCCTCGGCGCGTTGCAGGGAAAAACGATCCGGGCGCTGGCGGCACTGCGGTTCACCGTGCGCGAATTGCCGCGGCTGGCGTCCATCGGAGGACCCGTGATCGGCTGTGGCCTGCTGTTCGCGTTGCCGATGCTAGCAGTGGCAGGGTTCTTCGCCGCCCGCTTGCTGTCGAAGCACGACATCAATTTCTATCTCGCAAACTGGCCGGCGGAATTCATCACGGCCACGGTGGTCATTGGCGTCGTGGCGGCGGCGACACTGGCGGCGGGCGCGTGGCTATTTGTGCGCTGGCGACTGGTGGTGCAGGTGTGCGTGTTCGACGGGCGGCACGGACGGGCGGCTTTTCGCGAAGCCGCGGCGCTGAGCCTCGGTGCCCGCTGGCCGCTGGCGTGGCGTTGCCTTGCGGTGCTGAGCTTTGAGTTCGCGCTGGCGCTGGCGGCGGCGGGATTGGGACAAGGCGCGGCGTGGCTGGTGCTGGACGCCGGACGCATGGGGACGCTTTCGCTGGCATTTTCTTTCACCTTCCTCGTGCTGCTGCGAACGGCGATCAGCGCGGTCGTCACCTCCATCGGTGCCTGCGTGGATGCCGGGGTCTTCACCGTCTTTTACCACAAACAGCGAGAAGCTTTGAACGGTGAGCGCACACTTCCTGCCCTCGAAGTGATGGCCGGGTCGTCGTCGCCTGCCGGCAGGTTCACTCGGAGGTGGGCGTTGGCGGTCGTGATCGCGCTGTGCGCCGCAGAAATCGTCGGCGCGTTCGTGATGATGGATGCGCTCAAGGACGAGCGCCCGGTCACGGTGACGGCGCATCGTGGAGGCCATTTGCAAGCGCCGGAGAACACTGCGGCATCCATCCGCGAAGCCATCGCGGTGGGCGCGCAATACGCCGAGATTGACGTCCAGCTTTCCAAAGACGGCGTGCTGGTGGTGACCCACGACAACGATTTTTCGCGGATGGGCGGCGTCGCGAAAAAGGTCTGGGATCTGACCTACGATGAGATCCGCGCGATCCCGCTGGGTGCGCGCTCGGCTCCGGAGTTTCGCAACGAACCTGCGCCGACATTTGACGAGGTGCTCACTGTCGCGAAAGGCCACATCAAGCTGAACGTGGAATTGAAATACTACGGCGACCACCAGCCGCGTCTGGCTGAACGCGCAGTCGAAGCGGTTCGCGCGCGCGCCATGGCGGGCGAGGTCATCATCCAGTGCCTCGAATACGGACCAGTGCAGGAGGTCCGCCGCCTCGCACCGGAGATTCCCGTGGGCTATCTGCTGTCAGTGAATGCGAGACGCCCGTCGCGGCTGGAGGTGGACTTTCTCAGCGCCGCGCTGAGCCGGGCTAACGGTGCATTCGTGCGGGAGGCACATCGTCGCGGCCAGGAGGTGCATGTCTGGACGGTGAACAAACCGGACGACATGGAACGAATGATCGATCTCGGCGTGGACAGCCTCATCACCGACCAACCGACAGAAGCGCTCCGCATGGTCCGCGAATACGAAAGCCTCTCGCTCGCGGAGCGCGCGTTGCGCGGGATTCGCGCGTGGCTGGCAAATTAAACTCGCAGCAGTTTTGCGAGACGCATTGCCAGACCCACTTTAGCTGAGCAGGCTCGATCGAACCCAAGACGAAGAAACGGAATCATCATTACCCCTGCCGAGTTCATGAAGACCGCCTTCGATCGCTTCGATGCCAAGCCACAACCATGAGCCATTCTTCCCCGCCTAACGACACGGCCCATGCCGAGGAAATCGCCCTCCCCCTGACTGACATCGCGCATCTGTTTAACGCCCCGCGCATTGATCCCCTGTCGCGCAGCCCGGCAGAAGTGCTCGGCGTGTCGGGCGTCGAACATTTGCTCAACCTGCTGCACATGGACAAGCAGCGGCAGCGCGCCCGAAAGCTCGTGCTCCTGCTGCCGCCGGAAAAGGCCTCCTGCGCCTCCGCCGAAGAGACCGCGCGCGCCCTCCGCCGCGTGGTGGCACTGCGCATCGAACGCGAACGTCGCGAATTGCGCTGCACTTATCGTAACGGCTGGCAAATGACCGGCATAGCGGCGATTCTGCTGGCGATCTGTCTGGGGTTGGCTTCGATTTTTACGAGTGACCTCACCGAAGGACTGCGCCCGCTCACCCGCCAAACCTTCGAGTATGGCTTCGAAATCATCGGCTGGGTTTTGCTCTGGCATCCCATCGACGTGCTGGCGTTCGCGCCACTGGCGATTCGCGCCCGAATCGCCGCCTTGCAGTCGCTCGCCGCCGTCGACGTCGTCATCCGGCCGGAGCAGACCGGCTCTGACGGGCGGTGACCTCGCTCTTTCCATGACAAACAACTTCGATCTAGTCGTCCTCGGCGGCGGACCCGCGGGCTCGAGCGGAGCGGCGGGCGCGGGATTTCTTGGGCGCCGGGCCGCTTTGGTGGAAAAGGCGGGCAAGATCGGTGGCGCGGGCATCAACACCGGCACGCTCCCGAGCAAGACCCTGCGCGAGACGGCGCTCGTTCTCAGCGGCTGGCGCTCGCGACGGCTCTTTGGCGTGGACCTCTCGCTCCAGCGCGAGGCTACCGTCGGCGATTTCATGCGGCACGAAAAACACGTCACCGCCGCCGAACGCACGCGAACCGAGGCGCGGCTCGACCTGCGCAAAGTCACGCGCTTTGCGGGCACGGCGAGCTTCATCGATCCGCATACCATTCGCGTTGCCGGCCCGAACGGCGCCGAGACGCTGCTGCGCGGCGAAAGGATTCTCATCGCCACCGGCTCCTCGCCGATGCGGCCCCCGGAGTTTCCTTTCAACGATGATCGCGTTCACGACTCCGACCAGATTCTCCAGCTCAAGGCGATGCCCCGGAAGCTCGTCGTCATCGGCGGCGGCGTGATCGGCAGCGAATACGCGGGCACCTTCGCCGCGCTCGGCGTCGAGGTGCATCTCGTGGACGGACGCGACACGCTCATGCCGTTTCTCGACGCGGAAATCTCTCGCGCGCTCAGCCAGGCGATGGCCGCGAATGGCGTGCAGTTTCACTGGAAGGAACGCGTGATCGCGTGCGACGCTTCGAGCCCCGGCGAGGTGGCGCTCACGCTCAGTTCCGGCGCGACGCTCGCGTGCGATGGGGTGCTCGTATGTGCGGGCCGGCAAAGCAACACCAATGAACTGAACCTCGGCGCCGCCGGCATCGCGCCGGGAAAACGCGGCCTCGTGCCGGTGAACGAAAACTTCCAGAGCGAAGTGCCGCACATCTACGCCGCGGGCGACGTTATCGGCCCGCCCGCGCTCGCCGCGACGGGCATCGAACAGGCGCGCGTCGCCGTAGCCCACGCGTTCGGCTCAACCTTTAAAACGGCGATCGCGCCGCTGCTGCCGACCGGCATTTACACGATCCCCGAGGCAAGCTGCGCCGGCGAGACGGAGGAATCACTGCACGAAAAAGGCGTGGACTTCATCGTCGGGCGCGCGCGTTACGCCGACATCCCGCGCGGCGAAATCATCGGTGACCAAACCGGCTTTTTGAAACTGCTCTTCGGTCGCGACGACATGCGCCTGCTTGGCGTCCACGTCCTCGGCGAGCAGGCGACGGAATTGGTCCACGTCGGCCTCATCGCCATGCTCGCTGGCGGCGGTGCGGACATTTTCAACCGCGCGTGCTTCAACTATCCGACCCTCGGCGACCTCTACAAATACGCTACCTATGACGCGCTTGTACAGCGCGCCGGAGCCGCGCCCTTATGACCATGAACACACCGTCTCCAGACAACAATGCGCCGCCGATCGAGCGGCTGCTGCGGCCGATCCAGGCCTTCACGAAACTCGATGCCGCGGGCGGCATCCTGCTGATTGCCTGCACAATCGCCGCGCTCGTGTGGGCGAACTCGCCGTGGGCCGCGAGCTACTTTCACCTGTGGCACATCAAGATGACGCTTGGCTTCGGCGGCGCGCAGCTTTCCGAGGAACTGCACTTCTGGATCAACGACGGGCTGATGGCCGTATTCTTTCTGATCGTCGGGCTGGAGATCAAACGCGAGGCGCTCGTCGGCGAGCTGGCTTCTTTTCGAAAAGCCGCGCTTCCGATCGCGGCGGCAATCGGCGGGCTCCTCGTGCCCGCCGGGATTTATGTCTTGTTCAATCGCAGCGGCCCCGGTGCCGCGGGCTGGGGCATCCCGATGGCCACGGACATCGCGTTCGCGCTCGGCGTGCTCGCGCTGCTCGGCGATCGCGTGCCCGCGTCGCTGAAGGTCTTCCTCGCCGCGCTCGCCATCGCCGACGACATCGGCGCGGTGCTGGTGATTGCATTCTTTTACACCGCGCACATTTCGTGGATCAGTCTCACCGTCGCGGGCGGATTCTTCGTCGCGTTGATCGTCATGAACCGCATCGGCGCGCGGCATCCGCTGATCTACGCCGCGCTCGGCATCGGCCTGTGGCTCGCGTTTCTCCAGTCCGGCATTCACGCGACGGTCGCGGGCGTGCTGCTCGCGCTGACGATTCCTGCACGCCAGCGCATCGATGTTCGTGCATTCCTCTCGCGGAGCGAAAATACACTCGACGAGATCCGCCGCGCGGAAGATGCGGGCGAGGTGGTCGAGGCGATCGCCGCGAAAGGCCACGCCATCGAGCGGCTCGTTGCGGATTGCGAGCGGGTCGAATCGCCGATGCTGCGCTTCGAGCATGCTCTCGTGCCGTGGAGCAAGCACGTCATCATGCCGATCTTCGCGCTCTCGAATGCCGGCGTGGCGCTCGGCAGCGGCGCAGGCAGCGCGCTCGTCCACCCGATCAGCTTCGGCATCATCTGCGGCCTCATGCTCGGCAAGCCCATCGGGATCGTGGCGCTCTCCTGGCTCGGGACACGCAGCGGCGTGGCGTCGCTGCCGACCGGCGTGACCTGGCGTCAAATCCTCGGCGTCGGGATGCTCGGCGGCATCGGCTTCACGATGTCGCTCTTCGTCGCGAACCTCGCCTTCGGTGCAACCGACACCTTGGAAATTGCGAAGGTGGGCATCCTCGCCGCGTCGATCATCTCCGGCATCGCCGGCGCCGTTGTCTTGTCGAAAGGATCATCGGTCCGCCTTTGAATTGCGGTCAATGCCTCGGCGGGCGTTGCCTCCGGCAAAGTCTCCGTGCTGTCCCGACGGGCTCCGGAATTCGCCATCGACACGGTGCGATCATCGGGGATACGACTTGAAGGATGAAACATTGCTTCTCCCACCACATCGTCGCCGCACTGGCCTTCGCCACCGGTGTCCTTTTTTTCCAACCGAACGAGGCAAATGCCGCGAGCGCCGCCCGCATCGACGCCGATTCGCGCGCCGCGCTGATCGGCCTTTATCGAACCAACCCGAAGGCGCTCGAAGTCGGCCGGCGTTCTGTGGCTGTCCTCGTCTTCCCGAGCATCCTAAAAGGCGGCTTCCTTCTGGGCGGTCAGCATGGCGATGGGGCGCTTTTGGGTCACAGCGGCACCCTCGGCTATTACAAGACCGTTGCCGCATCCTACGGCTTGCAGGCTGGAATTCAGAAATTCGGCTACGCGCTCTTCTTTATGAATTCGCAATCCATGAGCCATCTGCACGGCCACGGTGGATGGGAACTGGGCGGAGCCCCGAGTCTGGTCATCGTGGATCGGGGAACAGCGGGCTCCTTAAACACGACGCAACTCAAGGGCGGAATCTACGCTGTCTTTTTCAACCAAAAAGGGCTGATGGGCGGGCTCGGCTTGCAAGGCTCGAAGATCACGGAGATTCACCCGCACTAACGCCGGACGGCGATGGAAGAGGATTGCTCAAGCAGGGCGTAAAACTCGACGAGGTTTACAAGACGCTCCAGAATTTCATGGGCGGTTACTTCGTGAACTACTTCAATCGCTTTGGCCGCCAGTGGCAGGTCTATCTTTCGGACGAAGGCCGAAAACCTCGGCCCGTGAACCACAGCTCCTCCTCCGGGGCAAAAGCCGACGCCGCGGAACTCGCGTTGCCGCTCAGCGACCTTGCGCATTGGTTCAGTGCGCAATCCATCGGCAATGCGCTCGCACTCAAATGACCGCGCCCTCGCAAAAACCCGCGGCGACGCCGTTCGAGCGGCTGATTCAGGCGTTCGCGCGACGCGGATGAGTCCACTCCGCTCGCTGCCCGCCCTCGCCGCTGCCATCGTGATTGGCGGATGCGCACAATATGCCGAGGTCAGGGCAACGCGGACACGTTTGCTACCGTATGCGCCCGGCACAGGCATCCTGGCTAAGGCCGAGCAGGCGTTCGCGAAGGCGAGGCAGGCAAGCCGCGGGCAAAGGCTCGCCGCGCTCGGGAGCTACCTCGAGGCGCTCGACATCGCGTCGCGCGAACTTCATCGCAACCCCGGGAACGCTGCGGCAGTGCGCGCCTACAACTTCGCTCTGCATCGCGTGTTCGAGATCGTTCGCGACGCACCGCTCGACCCGTGGACCAAGCCGCTGCGCGTTCCGGCAGCGAACGGCGAATACGTGCTTACCCACGCACCCGATCCGCGTCCGGAGTGGAACCCGTCGCTGTATGAATTCACTCCCACCGACGAGCTGAGGATCCGCGGCACCTATATGAAGGAGCGCGTCACCAAAGCCGGCCTCGGTGCGGCGCTGGTGGCGCGGCGGCGCGAGGTGCGTCATGACGCGCGCGCAGAATTCATCCCGGACCGTCCTTACTACGGCGTCACTGCACTCGCGAAGTTTGAGGGACGGCGCTGCGTCATCTCCTTTGTCGATCCGCTCGCGACCGACCAGGTCTCGGTGGAAGGCCGGCGCTTCCCGCTAGCGGCGGATTTTTCCGCGCCGCTCGCGGTGATGCTCGCGGACGCACGGCCAAAGAAGCTCGAACTCGCGTGGCTGCTGCGCCCGGAGAAGTATGCCGAGACCGCACGCATCGCGCGGCTGCAACCTTACGACCCGAACAAGACGGTCGTGCTCTGTGTGCATGGTCTCGCGGACACGCCCGCGACCTGGGCGCCACTGTTGAACGCGATGCGCGCCGATGCGGACATCCGCCGGCATTACCAGTTCTGGTTTTACAACTATCCGAGCGGTTACCCGTTTCCGTATTCCGCGGCGATCATGCGCGAGAAGCTCGACGCGGTGGAACGACGATTCACGCTCCGCAAACCGATGGTCCTCATCGGCCACAGCATGGGAGGCTGCATCAGCCGGCTCATGATCACCGACAGCGGCGACAAAATCTGGCTTGGCACTTTCGGCAAGCCGCCGGGGCAGTTGCCACTCAGCACACAGAGCCGCGAGGCTTTCACCAAGTCGCTCATCTTTCGCCATCGGTCGGAAGTCGGCCGCGCGATCTTCATCGCCACACCTCACCGCGGCAGCGACCTCGCCGGCCAATGGTTCGGACGCCTCGCGTCGAGCCTCGTGAGGGCGCCGACACTGCTGCTCATCGGCCAGGAAGTGCGCGGTTTGGTAACGCCCGACCCCGCCGGGTTGAGGCTGAATCGGATCGGCAACAGCGTGGACACACTCGCGCCGAACAATCGTTTCGTGAAGTTGCTGAAGACGATCCCGATCACGCCGGGCATCCCATATCACTCGATCGTCGGCGACCGCGGGAAAGGCGATACCCCGAATTCGAGCGATGGCGTCGTGCCCTATTGGAGCAGCCACATGGCCGGGGCGCAGAGCGAGTTGATCGTCCCGTCGAATCATAATGCACACCAGAATCCGCAGGCCATTGCGGAAGTGCGGCGCATCCTCAAACTCGGAGCGCGCTGAGATGTCCGGGCATTCCTTCGCGGGGACAACTGCTAACTGGCGTAGCGGCGGGCGAGTTGGGATTGAGTGGGGAAGCTGTCGTAGATCTCGCCGCGAGGGCCTTGGAATGAGTGCGGCCCAAGCTGCCGAATCATCACGGGAGTGCGGCTGCCGTCGTCGTTCCGCACATAGATGGTCGTAGTATGCTGCTGGGCTCTGACGGTGTTGATTTCGTCCTTTTGCGCACCCATCCGATTACCGACAAGTCCGCCAACAGCGGCGCCGGCAAGTGCGCCCTGCCACGAGTTCATACCCTTGACGTTGTTGCCGACGATCGCACCGAGCCCGGCACCGCCCGCAGCGCCGAGCAAGGTGCCCTGTGCTGCTGGCCTGGTCCCATGGTTTCGCAGCTCGAAAGGAGTAGCATCAATGCAAGGCCGGTGAATGAGCGGAGTTTGGATTGCATGGTGGAAATTCCCGAATTTTCAACTTGACGAAGAAGGACGCACGCGAACCTACTCCTTGCGCTATTCACAACGAACAAACTCAAAAAAACATCCTATGAATGCACAATCCTCCACCAAAGTTGCAGCCCTGAGCATCGCAGCTTTCACGTTCTTCTCTCCCCACCGCGCACCGGCAGCGGCGGTTGTGCGATCCTTCGGCGGGGATTCGACGCCCGCCTCGATCACGGGAGCCCGCGATCAGTTTCGCACAGACCTCGGAGGCGGCACGACTGCGGGTGCGGCTGGATCATTTGGCGGCTTGCGGCGCGAGGTCAATTGGGATGGCGTTCCCGCGGCCTCGTCCGCGCCCAATCTACTCCCGGCGAATTTTTTCAATACGACCTCTCCGCGCGGCGTCATCTTCTCCACTCCGGGCACCGGATTCGAGGTTAGCGGAGCCACCACGGATGCAGGCGCGGGCCAGCCGGCGGCGGCGCATTTCGGCGACATCAATGCGTCATACACCGCTGCCCTGGCCACATTCTCCGCGCAGCGCCTTTTCACTGCGGTCGGAAGCAATATCACTGACGTGACGTTCTTCCTGCCCGGAACCACTACCGTCGCGACGGTTTCTGGATTTGGCGCGGTCTTCACCGATGTGGAAACTTTCGCGGGAACAACGCTCCAGTTCTTCACACCGGCCAGCGTTTCGCTTGGGAGTTTTGATGTCCCGATCGGCACGGTCGCCAACCAGAGCTTGTCTTTCCTCGGCGTGTTCTTTGATGGCGGCGAACAGGTTGGCCGGGTGCGCATCACCAGCGGTAATGTCGCGCTCGGTGCCGGCGTCAATGACAACCCGGGCGGCGGCGTGGATGTGGTGGCGATGGACGATTTCATCTACAGCGAACCCGTTCCCGAACCGTCCGCGCTCATTCTCTGCGCCGCCAGTATTGCCGGCTGCCTGCTGCGGAGGAAGCGGAGTTAGGCGTCTAGCCACGCGCCTCTCGCATCGCCCCACGCACATCAGCAGCCTCCAATCAAAACTATGAACGCAATGAACACACAGATGAAATCTACGTGGAGGAAGATGGTCGGCAGTGCCTTGTTGTGGGTGGCGTTTGCTGCCCTCGTTTACGTCCCGTCATCTGGCGGCGGTGCGAGAGGCGGGGTTGTCGCCGCCCTCGGATTCTTTTGCTTCGCTTCAGGCCTCGCACTGTTCGCGGACGGTCTGAAGCGCGACATCGTTGATCAGCTTCGACGAGACCGGAAGGACCACGTTGCCTAACTCGTATGCGCTGCAGCGCACGGCTGCGGCTGTCACGGCGGCTGCTTCCTGCCTCCGCCTTCCCCTCACCGCGCGGCCGCCGCGCCAGCCTCCGCCGTCGCTGAGCTTGGGGTCGTAAGCCTTGCGCATGGAAGCCGGGGGACTGTGAATCTTGCTGAGTTTTTCGATGCAGCGAGGAAGGCGGCGGATATTCGTTACCCGAATGGCGTGTCCAAGCTTGAGTTCCGCAGCAATTCCGCGCGTTTGGAACGACTGGGTTGAGCCGAATGGCGTTCGTGATCGCCAGTTTGCGGTCCTCGACCTTTTTCAGAAGCTCCAGCTCCTCTTTTCGAATCCCATGGAAACGTCAGGGCCTGCGGGAAATCCGGTGCGCGTCACCCGAATCGTCCGCCTTTGAGTACACTACCACCGCTTCCTTCGGAAGCCTTGCCGCGCGTGGTTCGATTCGTTAGATATGCGTCACGCGCACACGATATGGAGGCCGCCGCCACATGAAGACTTGGGTCGTTCCCGGAGCGCCGCTCGCCGCGGGCGGCGGCTGGCGGTATTGGTTTAGCCGCGCGGACGGCGACGTATCCGAGCCGCAAATCGGGGCCATTGAGCGAGTCGGGCAGGAGGCCCGGACGGCTTACACGACGCGTTGGGAGCCGAAAAGGATCGCGGGACTGTCGCGCAGCTTCGGGGTGCTCGAGATTGGATTGAAGGCGCCGCCGGAGGGTGCCACCTATCGCATCCATTTCCCGGAGGCGCGCGATGCCACGGTCACGCCGGAGCGCGATGGCTGGTTCGAGTTTCGCTCGCTGCCGGCGCAGCTTCCGGCCGAGGGGCTCACCTTTCTGGTCGCGTCGTGCTTCTGGCGCGATGACGACCAGTACGCCGGCGGTTACGCGGCGGTGATGCAGGACATCGTGAAGAAACAGAAACCGGCGTTCAAAATGTTGATCGGCGATCAGGTCTATCAGGACTGGCCGAAGCCCGATTTCGACCGCGGGACGCCGCTCGAGATTTTCGCCCAGCGCTATGAGGAATACTGGGGCGCGCCCGGCTATCAGGATGTGCTGCGCTGCTCGCCCAATATCTTCCTCTGCGACGACCACGAGTTTTGGAACGATTACCCGGAGTTTCAGATTCATCTCGAGCAGACGCGCACGGCGGAGCGGCGCAAGGTCCACGGCACGGCGGCGCTCGATCTCTTTCGCGCTTATCAGCAGTGCGCCAATCCGGGCGGCGCGTCGTGGTTCCATTTTGACATCGCACCGGTCTCGATTTTCATGGCCGATACGCGCTCGGAGCGCAGTGAGATCAGGCAGAAGCCCGCGCCACATTTTTTTTCCGACGCGCAATGGACGGCGCTGGAAAAATGGACCGCCGGGCTCCGCGGGCCGGGTGTGCTCGTGCTCGGGCAGCCGCTGTTTCAGGACGACGGCGATTTCCGCGATCATTCGCTGTCGAATTTCGAGGCCGACTACGACCGGCTCGGACGGCTGATCACCAGGAGCCACGAGGGGCGCAACACGCATGGCCGGCCGCACCAAATTCTGGTGATCTCCGGCGACATCCACTGCGGCCGCGTCTCGCGCGGGCTGGTCGCCTCGGCGCCCGGTTACGCGCAAGACATGTGGGAATTCATTACCTCGCCGATCTCGCGGATCAGCCCGTATCTCCAGACGCCGAAGCCCGAGCCGCCGCGCGCCAAGCTCCGCGGCCTCGCGGCGGTGGGCGGACATCGCATCGATGTGAGTCTTATCGAAGGCGAGCCCAGCGGGCTGGGCCCCGGCTCGCGCGCCACCATTCACAACAACATCGCCTCGGTCACGATGAAGCCCGCGGGCGACAAGGTAATCTTCCAACTCGGGCTGCGTTGCATCCGACCCTACAGCCATGTGCATTGGTGGGAAGTCGGCGTGAATAAAGAACGCTTTCCGGCCCCGCACACCGAGCTTCTGCGCAAAGAAATCATGCTTCGATAACTCCACAGTCCCATGCAAATCCCCACCCGCCGCTCTGCCACCGGAGCTAACAAGGAAATCACCGATCTCTCCGCCGAATATGCCGGACGCGACAACCTCGCCTTTTTCGCCGGCGCCGTGGGTGCCATGCGCGCGAAGAAGGGCCGCCACACGGTTTATGTCGGCTTCGTTGGCTCGCGCGATTTGCCGGGCGTCGCGCTCCGGCAGGCCCAGGCGATCTTGCGCTGGGATGCGCGTCCGAGCCTGTGGTCGCACACGTTCCTGCTGCCCGCGGGCGAGGCGGTGGACATCGCGCGCATCGGGGAGGCGCCCATTTTTCATGTACCGCTCGACACGCGCACGGCCGAGTTTCCCGAACCGAGCCGCAATGCCGTACCGCGTGACGCGCGGCTGTCGCTCTATGCCAATCCGCGACGCGACGCCAACGTGGCGCTCATTGCGCTCGCGCTTAAGAAGGAGCAGGCGGAGAAGATACGCGAGCGTTGCGACGATCCGAATCTCGACCGGCTGCGCTACAATTTTTGGGACTGCCTCGGCATTTGGCAGAGCTATTTTTGGTCGTTCGGACTGCGGGGGAATCCGCTGCGTGAAGGCGCGCCGATCCCCGCAGCGTCGTTCATTGAGTACTGCTTTGAGGCTTTGCAACTCGACATCACGCCGGGCGCCTCCGAGCGCAACAGCGCGCCGGAGCACCTCTGGAACGCTGCCAAATTCTGGTCCCAAGCCTACGCTGAGCGCGGCCATGCCATCACTGGTTGCTTCGCGCTGCGGGATAAGGGCTGCTCGCTGATCAGCGCCGACGACGACCTCACCGCACCGGTCGAAACCCTCCGCTCGGGGGTGCCGACTGCGAAACGCCAGCCGCCGCCGCGCCCACGCGGCGGAAAATCGTGAGCAGGCTCCGCGCCGACGATGGCCAGCGCAAGCGGCGCTGGCCGGGGATCAGATCCCGCGTTAAGCGATCGGCGTGCCGTCGATCTCGTCGGTAGCTTTCTTCCCCATGATCTTTCTTCGTGTCGTCTTCCTTTTGATCCTCTCGAGCCTTCTTGCATCTTCGCAGGACGCGACGGAGCGCTGGTGGAAAGGGAACCTGCATACTCACTCCCTCTGGAGCGACGGCGACGACTACCCGGAAATGATCGCCGCTTGGTACAAACAGCAGGGCTACCATTTCCTCGCCCTTTCCGATCACAATGTCCTCTCCGACCATGAACGATGGGTTTCCATTGGCAAAAACCGCGGGGGCGAACTCGCCTTTGCGAAGTACATCCAGCGCTTTGGCAAAGAATGGGTGGAAGTCCGGGAGGTGGCCGGAGAGAAGCAAGTCCGCCTGAAAACTCTCCAGGAGTTTCGCGTTCCGTTGGAGGAGGCGAATCGCTTCCTCATGGTGCAGAGCGAAGAGATCACGGCTCGCGACGTGCATGTCAACGCGACGAACATCCAGGAGCGAATCCTCCCCTACACGGGCTTCGATCCCAAGAGCAGCGACGGCGTCGTCCAAGCCATGCAGCGCTCGATCGACGCCGTGCTGGAGCAGCGCCGCCGGACCGGGGTTCCAATGTTTCCCCATATCAATCATCCCAACTTCAAGTGGGCGATCACGGCCGAGGAACTCATGCGGCTCGACCACTACACATTCTTCGAGGTCTATAACGGCCACCCCTCGGTTTACAACAAGGGCGACGGCGAGCATGCGAGCACCGACCGCGTGTGGGATATCATCCTCACCGAACGCCTCGCGCGCCTCGGCAAGGGAGTGGTCTTCGGCCTCGCGACCGATGATTCCCACCACTATCACGGCGAACCGGCGAAGTTGAGCCGGCCCGGCCGCGGCTGGGTCATGGTGCGGGCGAAGGAACTGCGCGTGCAGGATCTCATCGTCGCCTTGGAAGCGGGCGATTTCTACGCCTCCTCCGGCGTCACGCTGAACGAAATGAGGCGGGAGAAAGATCGTCTTTCGCTGGCGATCGAACCCGAGAAGGGCGTGACCTACACCACCGAATTCATCGGCACCCGCCGCGGCTACGACGCCACCAGCACCGAAGTCCTGGGGCCGCACGGCGAAGCTCTGCGCGTTACGCGCCGCTACAGCCCGGACATTGGCACCGTGCTCGCCACCTCCCGCGAACTCACTCCGAGCTACACCCTGCAAGGCGACGAGATTTACGTCCGTGCGCGAATCACGTCCTCGAAACCGAAGCCAAATGCCTCGGAGCCGGGCGAATTCGAACAGGCGTGGATCCAACCGATCCCAGGCGCGGCAAAGTAGCGCCACCACATGGGGCTGACTTCCAGGTCCTCTGCCGCCGCGGATTTGGTCGCCGCCCGCGCCGCGCTACGGCGTGCGGGTGACTTTTAGACGCAGCATCATTTGCTTCGCGCCATCGAGCGGGATGCGGTCCTTCACGGTGCGCGTGGCACCGTGGTCGGTGACGATTTCCTCGGTGAAAGGGGCGGCATTCCAGCCGTCGGGAGCGCTCCATTTTTCCACGGCGTAAGTCAGGTCGGCCGCGAAAGTGGGGCGGCGATAGGTCAGCGTCGCGTCGGTGCCTTCGAGGGCGAAGACGGGGAGCGCGCTGGCGTCATTTGTGAGCGGGTCGGAGGCGAGGGCGCGCTCGAGGAGATTGACCAATCCGTCGCCGTCGGGATTCGCGAGGTCGCCGGCGATGAGCGGGTCGTTCGCGGATGCGCCGAAGTGCGTGAAACGCCAGGCGTCCATCGGTTCGTCGGCGATGGTCACGGTTGCGTTGCCGGTGCCGCCGATCACGTATGCGGAATCGGCGATGAGGATGAGTTGCACGGTTTCGTCGCCTTCCGCAGTGGCATCGGCAAGCGGCGTCACGATGACTTCCGCGCTCGCTGCGCCGCTCGGGATCGTGACTTCGGTGCCGAAGGAAATGTAGTCGTCATCGACCTCGGCAGTGCCGCCTTCGGTGAAATGCACGACGAGCGCGGCGGTCGTGTCACCGGTGCGCGAGATCGTCAATGCGCCCGTCGTCGGGCCGACTTCGGTCGCGGTGTCGTCGGTCGCCACGATGGTCACGGTCGGCGCGTCGGTCGTCACTTGCAGGTCGTCGAACGTCGCCACTTCGCCGTCGTCCGCGACGAGGCGGAGGACGTAAGCGCCGGGCACGGTGAACGTCGCCGTGGTGCTCGCGGCGTTGGGATTTGCAAAGCCGACTTCGCCGGGGCCGCTGATCGTTTGCCAGATGCTCGTGAGGTTTGCGGGGAGCGGTTTGCCGTCGTCGCTGATGCTGCCGGCGAGCGTCGCGGGCGCGGGGAAACTGACGGCCACATCCGCTCCGGCATCGACGAACGGGCCGAGATTCGGCGGGCCGTTGGTGATCGTCACGTTGTCGAAGACGGCGGTGCAGAGCGCGCTCGTGGTGTTGGAAGTGACGGCGAGTCCGGCGAGCAGCGGCGCGTTCATCGGGATCGTTTGCGTGGGGCCGACTTGCGTCCACGTCTGGCCGTCGGGCGAGGTGAAGCCGGAAAAGCTGTCGCCGCTACGGACGACGCGGACCCACAGCGGATAGCTCGCGGTGCCGCTCTTCGTGGTCGTGTTGAAGCTCGCGCCGTCGGTCGCACGGGTGCGGAAAGTGTTCGCGCCATACGGGCTCGTCGGCAGATACGACGACGTGAACGCGGCTCGCGAATTGGCGGCGGTGGTGTTGCGCAGCATCACGCCGGCTTTCGCGGAATTGCCGCTGCCGGTCATACTCACGACGCGCGCGGTGATCGTACCGTCGCCGGTCAGCGTCTGCGAGACGAGGTGAAATTGATCGCTCGTGCCCGAGATGTTCGTGCCGCCGCCGCTCACGGTGAATGTGCCGCTGCTCTCCGAATCGCTGCCCGCAGGCGTCGCGCCGCCGATGTCCTGGCTCGTCCACGGTTGCACGCTCGCGCCGACATTCACGGCGACATCGAGCGACGTTTCGAGTGCGCCGTCGCTCGCGGTGAGGCGCAGCAGATACGCGCCGTCGGCGGAGAAATTCGCAGTCGTGTTCGCAGCGTCCGCATTTCCAAAAGTCACCGCGCCCGGCCCGCTCACGCGCGTCCACGCGACCGTCAGCGCGCCCGGCACGAGCGGGTGGCCATCGTCGCCCGCCGTCGCTTTCAAAATCAATCCGACGCCGCTCGGAATCGCGATGTCGTTGCTCGCGGGACGTTGCAGCGTGAGCGTCGGCGCGGCGTTGGATTCGTTATTGTCGAGAATCGTGACGGTCGCGCTGGCCGGGATGCCGACCGTGTAGCCCGCGCCGTTTGCGAGCGTGACGATCACCGTCTCGTCGGCTTCGGGAAAGCTGTCCGCGATCGGCGCGATCGTGATTGCCGCAGTCGCGGAGTTCGCCGCGAAAACGACGGTCGCGGGAATGCTCGTGTAGTCCGCGCCATTCGTCGCGGTGCCGGAGATCGTGAGGTTCGCGGTGAGCGCGGAGGTGAGCGCGCCGATGCGCGTGAGCGTGAAGCTGCCGGCGTAGCCGGACTCGCTCGCGGTCGGGTCGGTCGCGGTGATGGTGAGCGTCGCCGCGTCGTCGTCGATGATCGTGTAAGTGAACAACGTGTTCGCGCCGAGGCCGGCACCGACCGCGTTGCTGAGCGTGAGCGCGAGCGTTTCGTTCGGCTCCAGCGTGGTGTCGTTGACGATGGTATTCGGCACGATCTTCGCCGTCTCGCCGGGCGCGAAGACGAGCGTGCCGGTCGCGAGCGTGAAGTCCGCGCCGCTCGTCGCCGTGGCGCCGGTCTCGGTGGTGATGGCGTAATCGACGCTCACGCTCCCGCTTTGCGCCGCGCTCAGCGAGACGACGATTTGCGCGGGCGACACCGATTCCAGCCCGCTCGCGCCCGTCGCCGCGAAGTCGACGGTCGGCGCGGGCGGCGCGTCGTCGTCGTTGATCGTGAAGGTGTAAGTGTTCGGGCCGAGCCCCGAGCCGTTCGCATTTTGAAGGCGCACGATAACCGTCTCGGTCGGCTCGACGGTGTCGTCTTCCAGGATCGTCAGCGGGATCGTTTTCGAATACTCGCCGGGCGCGAAAGTGAGGACGCCCGGCGTGAGCGAATAATCGATGCCGCCCGTCGCCGTGCCACCGCCGATCGCATATTCGACCGTCACCGGGACCGCGGAGATTCCGCTCAAAACGACGGGCACATTCACCATGCCAGCGCTTTCGCTGCCGCTGCCGGTCGGGGTGGGAAATCGCACCTGCACCGCGGGCGAATCGTTGTCGGCGAGGTAGTCCGTCGCGCTGCCGAGGCCGACGCCGTAAGCGCCCGGCGCGATCGTGAGCACGAGCGTTTCTGTGCCTTCCTTCAGCGTGTCCTCGATCGGCACGACGCGGAGCGCGACGCCTCCAGCGCCCGCCGGAATCGTGATCGTGCCGGGTAGCGAAACGTAATCGGCGCCGTTCGTCGCAGTGCCGCCGATGGTGTAGTTCACCGTCAGCGCGTCGGTCGTGTAACCGGTGCGCGAGAACCAGAACTTTGCTTGCGAGCCAGCTTCGGAAAAGGAGGAGTTCGTTGTGGAAATGCTGACCACTGGCTGGTCGTCATCGACGAGATTCATCGTCGCGCTTGTGTCGAGAAACGTCGTGTAGGCGGAGTTGGAATCGATGGTAACCACGACGGTTTCAAATCCCTCCGGCACGTTGTCGTCGATCGGCGTGACGGTCAGTTGCGTCGTCGTGTTGCGGCCCATCGTCAGCGTGCCGGGAAGCGCGACGTAATCCACGCCGGGCGTGGCGGTGCCGGTCACGGTGTAGTGAATGGTGATGTTTCCAAAGCCCGTGCCGGTGGTCGTGAATTTGAAATTTCCGGTCGACGCAGGCTCGCCCGCGTCGCCAGCGCTGACGCCGATAGCGACCACGGGCCGGTCGCTGCTGTCGGTGATTGTGACGGTCGCGTTGCCCGGCTCGCCGACGACGTAGGTCGCGCGACCGCGGAGTTGCAGCGACACGGTTTGCTGCGGCTCGCCGAGCGCGTCGTTCTTCGGCACGACGGTCACGCTGGCGACGGTCGAGCCGGCGGGAATCGTCAGCACGCCGGGCAGCGCGGCGTAATCCACGCCGTGCGCCGCGCTGCCACCGAGCGCGTAATCCACCGTGAGCGGCTGCGCGGTGCTGCCGGTGCGCGTGATGACGAAGGTCGCGGGGTCGCTGGCAGATTCATACGCAATGTTGTCGCCAGCGGTGACCGTGACCGTCGCGATGTCGTCGTCCACGAGATTGATCGTGCCCTCGAGTCCCGCGTTGTCCGGCGTGAGGATGTAGGCCGCATTCGCGACGAGATCGACCTGCACGGTTTCCGTTCCTTCCGCGAGATTGTCGTCGAGCGGCGTGATCACGATCGGCGCGGAAACCGCACCCGCGGGGATCGTGACCTGCGTGCCGATGCTCACGTAATCGCTGCCCGGCGTCGCCTGTCCGCCGGTGCTGAGCTTCACGACGAGCGCGTTCGTGGTCGGGCCGGTGCGCGAGACGAGGAACGCGGCGGTGTCGCCGGTTTCGCGCGCTTCATCGTCCGTCACGCGCAGGCTCACGACCGGCAGCGACGTGTCATTATCCTGAATGACGATCGACGCGGAAGCCGAGCCCGCGATCTCGTAGCCGCTGCCTGGCGCCATTTCGAGCGTCGCTGTTTCGGGGCCTTCGCCGGTGCTGTCGTTCACCGGCGTAAGCACTACATCGACCGACGCCTGACCGGCGGCCATGATGACGAAATAACTGACCGAAGGCGTGAGCGAATAGTCGGCCCCCTTCGCCGCCGTGCCGCTCGAAGTCAGGAAATTCACGGTCAGCGCCGCCGCCGTCGAGCCCGTGCGCGCGAGGTGAAACGTGCCCGTATTTCCACCCGCTTCCGAGCAATCCGCATCGGTCACGGTGAGCGTGACGACCGGCGTTTGCGTCGCGACGAAATCCGCGTTCGTGACGGTCGGCTCGGTGTGAAACGGGTTCGTGAACGTCGGCGTGAACGTGTAGCCGCCGAGCGCCGCGGTGAGCGAAATGTCCTGCGCGTAAAGCCCGCCGAGCGTGTAGGTGCCGTCGCTATCGGTGATCGCGCTGCCGGAACCCGTGTTCGTGCTCACGATGACGTTGGCGAGCGGCTGCCCATCGAGCGTGACTTTGCCGCTCACGCGAAAGTTCGTGTTGTTGCCGACATGCACGGCCACCGAATCGCTCGTCGTCTGCCCTTTCATGTCCGACACCACGCAGCGCACCACGTAGTCGCCGGAGGACCATGTTTTCGAGACCGACGGCGAGTTCGTGTTGCTGAAAGTGCTGTCGCCAAAATCCCACGCGTAGCTCAGCGCATCGCCGTCGGGGTCGCTCGCGTTCGCGGTGAAATTGATCGGCGTGTTCGACGGCACGTTGGGCGCGCTCGCGCTTACCGTCAGCGTCGGCGGGCGATTGCCGGGAAATGTGCCGACATTCACCACCACGTCCATCGACTCCGGCACCGTGCCGCCTTTGCCGATCGGCGTGATGTGGATGCCGCTCTCGAAATCCGAAAACGTGCGCCCGATCGTGATCGCCGCGTCACTGCGCCCGCCCGGGGTGCCCGGCGTCGTATCGATGAGTTGCGACCCGCCGTTGCTCCCGTTGCCGCCGGACCACGGCGCCCAGTTCAGCAGGATGCCGTCGCGCACCCACTTATTTCCGCTGAACGATTTCTGCCGGAACTCCGTGTAATATTCGCGCTGGCTGTCCTTGCGAATCCGCATCGAGTAACGATTCGCCGGATCGAGCCGCGGCTGATCGAACGCGAAAATCCGATACGTGCCGCTCTGCGTCACCTGCGTCACGAAGGTCTGCTGCGCGAGCCAGTTGAGCCGCGTTTTGTGCGCGGCGTTGAAGTGATAATCGCCCCCGTTCGCCGGCCCCATCGTGTCAAAGCTGTTGCCGTATTCCAGATTCGCGCCGCTGCCGATCGAGGTCTGATCGTTCGTGTTCCAAAAGTTCGCGTGCCACAGCCCGAAGTTGTGCCCGAACTCGTGCGCCGCCACGCCGACGCTGTGGCTGCGCAGCCAGATGCCTTTCGAACCGACATAACCGAGCCCGCCGAAAGTCCCCGGCCCGCCGGTGTACGAAGTCACGTCGTGATCGTATTGATTCCAGTCGTAGCCGAGCGCGAGCGCCGCCGCCTGCGCATCGGTTCGCACGTCGTATTCACTGCCGCCGCCGCTTACATACCACGCCTTCGAGTGCGGCATGACGAGCAGCGGCGTCACCGTCGTGAGCAGATAAAGCGAGCCGTAGCTGCTCTCGACCATGAAGTCGTTCACCTGCCGCATCAGGTCGTAAACCTCCGCCTCGCTCTGCGGATCGAGATTCGTCTCGGGAAAAGTGACGCGCATGTAGAGCACCGTGCGCACGCCCGTGCTCTGCGTCGTCGGGATGGTGCCGGTCGGCTTCACCGGCCCGCCGCTGCCGCCTTCCGCCGCGACGAGCCCCTCCTCGACCGCGTGGATGTGGCCGCCATCGCAGAGGTAATGAATCTCCCCGCCAACTTCGATCGCGGGCGTGTCCGCGTCGATCGGAGGCGGCGCGCCGTCTTTGGCCGGTTCGACCGCGACGGTTTTCCCGGAGATCGGGCAGACGTTGAAAATCGGCTTGCCCGGATCGGGCCGCTCGCCCGCTTCGAGCACGCGCAGGCGGCGTTCGTCGAGCGCGAGCACTTTGTCGATCGCGATGCCGTTCACATCCGCATGCTCGGTCGTCGGCTGCGTCGCCCGCTTGCCATAAACATGCGCCTCGTAGCGCGTGCCATTATCGAGCCGCACCTCGCGCCGAATCGGCGGCTCATCGATCGCCGGCGCATCGGGATCGGGAGTCACGCCGAGCACGCCGTAAAAAGCGTTCGCATTGATCCGCTCCTCGAGCCGCGCGACGATCGCCGCCGGCAACGCCTGCCGCACGACCATCGGCACCGCCGAGTCCAGCGCACGTTTCGGGTCGGCGGGAATGAGCGCCTTTAGCTCCGCGCGCCGCGTCTCGGCAAGCCGCAGACCTTCGGGAACCAGCGCGCCTTTTTCAGTCGTCGATGCTGCGAGATAACGCGCGCTCCATTCGTCAAAACGCGCGATGGCGTCGGCATCCGGCGGAAGCGGCAGCGGCTTTGCGGAAACGGTTTCGCGTCGAACCGGCACAGCCGGGGCCGCCGCGCGGATCGTTCCCGAACGGCCGCGAGTCGTGACATTTGTCGGCGGCGGGACCGGCTTTTCCGCGAGCCTGGCCGGTTCCAGGCGAGCCAGCCAAACCGCCAATACCGCCAACGCCGCGAGCGGAGATATGAGCGCGAGAGAGCGGCGAAGTGGAGTGTTCACGGGAGCGAGGGAGCCGCCGACGGCGGGTCGAGCGACCGCGGCGGGGAAATGCAGGCTAGCCCGCTCCCCACACCGCGCAAGGGCGGCGGCGGCGAGTTTTGAAAGCACGCGGACGATGAAAACCAGCCCGCACTCCCCGCACTCGGCGCCGGGCGCCACAAAATAGTTCGGAGCTTTCGCCCGATCGGTGGGGCTTTCCGGCCAAAGCCGCGAACTACTTTGGCCCACGCCGCTTTTGCCACAGCCGCTCGGTCGGGATGGCGCGGGCCGCGGGAGCACACAACGCGCAACCCGTGAGCGGCAAAAAAAAGCCCGCACCACCGGAGCAGTGCGGGCTTTGTGAATGTTTTGGGCGGCGCGTTACTTTACCGCTTTCTTCAACGTGGCGGCTTTGTTTGTAACTTCCCACGTCAGGTCCGGATCGTCGATTTTGCCGAAGTGGCCGTAGTTGGTCGTCTTGCTGTAGATCGGGCGGAGTAAGTTCAACTCCGAGACGATGTCGGCGGGCTTGAAGCTGAAAACCTTCAACACCGCCGCGAGAATCGCGTCATCGGCGACGCTGCCTGTGCCGAAGGTGTCGATGTGAACGCTGACCGGTTGCGGATGGCCGATGGCGTAGGCGAATTGCACTTCGCACTTCGCCGCGAGCCCTGCTGCCACCACGTTCTTCGCCACCCACCGACCCATGTAAGCGGCGCTGCGATCGACCTTCGATGGATCCTTGCCCGAGAACGCGCCGCCGCCGTGACGACCCATGCCGCCGTAAGTATCGACGATGATCTTGCGTCCGGTCAGACCGGTGTCGCCCTGCGGACCACCGACCACGAAGTTCCCGGTCGGGTTGATGAGGTACTCGGTGTCCTTGGTTAACATGCCCTTAGGCAGCACAGCTTTGACCACTTTCTCGATGCAGAACTTCTCAATCTCCGCGTGCTCCGCGCCGGCTGCGTGTTGCGTGGAGATGACGACGTTTGTAATCCGCGTCGGCTTGCCATCCACGTATTCCACGGACACCTGCGACTTCGCGTCGGGCCGCAGCCACTTCGCCGCTTTGCCCGCCTTGCGAATCTCCGTCAGCTTCCGCCCGAGGCGGTGCGCGAACATGATCGGCGCCGGCATCAGCTCTTCGGTTTCATTCGACGCGTAGCCAAACATGATGCCCTGATCGCCCGCACCCTGCTCGGCAGTCTTCTTGCCCTTCGCCTTCTTTGCATCGACGCCCTGCGCGATGTCGGGCGACTGCGCGGTGAGGATGTTCTGCACGAAGATTTTGTCCGCGTGGAAAATGTCGTCGTCGTTCACGTAGCCGATCTCGCGCACCGCATCGCGGACGATCTGCACGTAATCGAGCTTCGCCTTCGTCGTGATCTCGCCGCCGACGATGGCGATGTTGCTCTTCACATACGTCTCGCAAGCCACGCGGCTGTTTTTGTCCTGCGCCAGGCAGGCGTCGAGGACGGCATCGGAAATGGTGTCGGCAACTTTGTCGGGGTGGCCTTCACCGACGGATTCGGAGGAAAAAATGTAGCGTTGGGACATGCGGGAATTTGGGATGGTAGGTTTTTGAAGGTTCGATCGGAACGTATTGACCAATCATGATTCGGTGATGCGT
This sequence comes from Chthoniobacterales bacterium, assembly GCA_038318725.1. Lineage (GTDB taxonomy): Bacteria > Verrucomicrobiota > Verrucomicrobiia > Chthoniobacterales > Chthoniobacteraceae > Chthoniobacter. The sequence goes on along the minus strand of JBBQCM010000007.1, from coordinate 29,456 downwards.
ATAGCTCGCTTCTCACGAGCGTCAACGCCGAATTGCGCGGCCGACCGAGGGAGTTCCGTTTGAGAGCGGAAACGCCGGGCGCACGATCTCTGTGATCCGAACTTAACAAAACTTCCCTCGACAAAACAGCACTTCGCAAATCTCGTCGTGGATGATCCTGCCGAAGTTCCTCCCATCCGTTTTTGTCATCCTCGTTGCGACTTCTGCATTGCATGGCGCAGATGTACTCACCTACCACAATGACAATGCGAGCAGCGGGCAGAACCTCGCCGAGACGCTGATCACTCCGGCGAATGTGAACGTCAGCACCTTTGCCAAGCGCTTTTCGACGCTGGTGGACGGGCAGGTTTATGCGCAACCGCTTTACAAGGCGGGCGTGGTGGTGGCGGGCGGCGCGAATGCGGGCACGCACGATCTCGTCTTTGTGGCGACGCAGCACGACAGCCTGTATGCGATCGATGCGAACAGCGGGCTGGTCGTGTGGCAGACTTCGTTTTTGAGCAGCGGTCTGGCGGGCGCGACGAGCATTACCACCATGCCGCAGGGCGACACGGGCAGCGGCGACATTTCGGTGGAGGTGGGCATCTGCGGCACGCCGGTCATCGATCCGGCGACGAACTTTCTCTACGTGGCGGCGAAGACGAAGCAGATCGTCAGCAACATCACGGCCAGCCCGCACTACGTTTACACGCTCTACAAAGTGAACATCACCAACGGCAACGCGACGCCCAACGCGAACATCGTGTCCAGCCTGGTGATCGCCGACACGGTCAATGTGAACGGCTCCAACACCTACACGCACCGCACCAACGCGACGGCGACGGCGGTGCAGGATCCTTTCTCTGTGGGCACGGGCTACGGAGGCGAGGCCGTGAACCTCGGCGGACAGAGCCGCGTCTATTTCAACGCGCAGCGGGAGATGAACCGGCCCGGCCTTGTGCTGCTCAACGGGCGCATCTACATCGCCTTCGCCTCCCACGGCGACAACGGCCCCTACCACGGCTGGCTACTGGCTTATGACAAAGTGACGCTCGCGCTGGCCGGCGCGCTGAACACGACGCCGAACGGAGGACTCGGCGGCATCTGGCAGGGCGGCGGGATTCCCGCGGTGGATGACGACGGCAACTTTTACTTTGAAACGGGTAACGGCAGCTTCACCAGCAGCACCGGGGTCGGCGTCTTTCCCACGAATGGAAATTACGGCGACTGCTTTGTGAAGGTGAGCCTCGACGCGACAACGAACCAGGCCAGCCAGAACAAGAACGGCTGGGGCCTGAAGGTGGCGGACTTCTTTTCGCCGTTCAACAACGCGGCCCTGGACAGCGTGGACCGCGACCTCGGCTCGGGCGGCTGCATCGTGCTGCCGGATTCCGCGGGCAACGCGACCTACCCGCACCTGCTCATGGGCGCGGGGAAGGAGGGGAAAATCTATCTCATCAACCGGGACAACATGGGCAAATACGACAGCACCACCGACCACGTCATCCAGACCCAGGCCTACAGCACGGGCACGCCGCACATGGGCGTCAACTCGTCCTTCGGCACGCCGGCCTTTTTCAACGGCACCCTTTACTACGTGGGGAGCGGCGACAAAGGGAAGACGTTCAACGTCGCGAATGCGGCGTTCTCCACCTCGGTGGTCAAGGAAACGCCGGACAGCTTTGCCTTCACCGGCTCGACGCCGAGCATTTCGGCCAACGGCGTGACGAACGGCGTGATGTGGACGCTCGACCGGGGCTCGAACCAGCTCCGTGCTTACGCCGCGAATGACATCAGCAATGAGCTGTGGACCAGCGCGCAGGCCGCGGGCGGACGTGACACGCTGGGCTCGGTGGTGAAATTCTCGGTCGCCACGGTGGCTGACGGACACGTCTTTGTCGGCACCAGCAACGCGCTCGTGAACTACGGTCCGCCGCAGCCGCCGACCGCGCCGCCCGACGCGCCGAGCGCGCTCGCCGCCACGCCCGTCTCGGGCATCCAGATCGACCTGAACTGGACGGACAACGCAGACAACGAGGACGGTTTCAAGGTCGAGCAATCACCGGACGGCTCGACCTTCACGGAAATCGCAAACCTCGGGGTGAACGCGACCTCTTATTCCGTGACCGGCCTGGAGGTTTCGACGCCGTATTATTTCCGCGTCCGCGCGTTCAACAGCTTCGCCACGCTGAGCTTTTCGGGCTACACGAACATCGCCAGCTCGGTGACCGACGGGACCACCCCAACGCTCGATTTTTCCAGCGGCTTTGCCAGTGCCGCCCCACTGCTCAATTTCGTCGGCGGCGCGTCGATCAACGGCACGCGCCTGCGCATCACCGACGGCGGCGGCAGCGAGGCGCGGGCCTCGTGGACGAAGAACACGCAAAGCGTGGCGAAGTTCACCACGCAGTTCACCTTTCAAATCACCGCCGGCAATGGCTTCGCCGACGGCTTTACCTTTTGCCTGCAAAGCGCCGGCAATAATACCGTCGGAGCGCCCGGCGGCGGCATGGGCTACCAGGGCATCGGAACCAGCGTCGCGCTGAAATTCGACACGTATTCCAACGTCAGCACGACCGGAATTTATACCAATGGCGCCGCCCCCAACGACAACGCGCCCGCTTCGATCGACATGCTCGCCGATGGCATCGATCTGCACAGTGGCCACGTCTTCAGCGTCGCGCTGGCCTACGACGGCACCACCCTGACCCAACGTGTGAGCGACAACACCACCGGGGCCGTTTTCACCCACAACTATACGGTCAACATCCCCTCGTTCACCGGTTCGACTGCCTACCTCGGCTTTACCGGCGGCACCGGCGGCGAGACGACCACGCAGGACATCCTCACGTGGTCTTACTCGATCCCGCCGAGCAGCCCGCCCGATGCCCCCTCGGCGCTGGCGGCCATGCCGGCTTCCGGCACGCAGATCAACCTCACCTGGACGGACAATGCCGACAACGAAGCCGGTTTCAAAATCGAGCGCAAGGAAGGTGCCGCCGGCACCTACGCGCAAATCGGCGTGACGGGGGCAAATATCGTCATCTTCAACGACAGCTCGCTGACCGGCGGCATTGATTATTACTACCGCGTCCGCGCCACCAATGCCGCGGGCGACTCCGCCTACGCGGCGGAAGCGCACGCCCTCACGCCCGTGCCGCCGCTCACGCCGACCAACGCGGTCGTGACGCTCGTCACTGCCACGGAAATCGACTTCTCGTGGACCGACAATGCCGACAACGAAACGGGTTACAAAGTGCTGCGCAAAGTCGGGATTGGCGGCACTTTTTTTGAAATCGCCTCGCTCCCCGCGAACACCACGTCCTACGCGAACACGGGCCTCAATCCGGGCGTGACCTACGACTACCACGTCCAAGCCTACAACCTCGCCGGTTACTCGGATTTCGTCGGCACGACCGTGCAGACGCTGCCCACCGTCTCCATCGTCGCGACCGACGCCAGCGCGCAGGAAGCGACCGGAAACACGGCCATGTTCACCGTTTCCCGCGTTGGTGAAACGGATGGCGCTCTCGCCGTCGCCTACGCCGTCGCGAGCGGAGCCGGCCAGGCCGTGCAGGGCACGCGCTACACGCTTTCGCCAGCGAGCCCCATCACCATCCCCGACGGTGCGGCCTCGGCCACGATCTTCGCCACGCCGCTGAGCGACCTCGCCGTGCTCGGCACGCAAAGCATCACCCTCAATCTCTCGGCGGATGCCGCGTATGCCCTCGGAGCGCCAGCCAGCGGTGCCGCTTCGCTCTTCGATTCGCCGTTCAACGTCTGGAAAATTTCCGAGTTCGGCAGCCTCGCCGCCGCGCAATCTCCCGCCGCCGACGACGACGCTTCGCCCGCCGGCGACGGCATCGCGAACCTCGAAAAATACGCCCTCGGCCTGCACCCGCTGACCAACTCCGCGCCCGCCGCGCCCGGCCTCCCCGCCGTCGTCCTCGACCCCGCGCTCGGCAACCGCCTCACGCTCACCTTCGACCGCCCATACCCCGCACCGACCGATATCAGCTACCACATCGAATCCACCGGCGACCTCCTCACCGGTCCGTGGATCCCGCTTTCGTTGGAAAGCGGCTACCCGCTCGATAATGGCGACGGCACCGAAACGCTCAAAGCCGACGACACGCAAACGACTGGCAGCGCCACGCAGCGTTTCATCCGGCTGCGGATCACCCGGCCTTGAAGGCGCGACTAAACGCGCAAAACCTCCCCGGCTCGCAACGGGAAATTGTTACCGCTGATTTCCGGCTGGCTTGTGCAGCCCGCGCATCCGTCGCATGCGTTTTCGCGCTCTCGGGGCGCGAGATTCGTGGCGCGGATTCGCTCCCCGACGAAATCCTGGACGGCGTCAATCTGGGCGATGCGCTTTCATTGACCAATCATGATGCGGTGATAGATGACGACTACCCATCTCATGCCGTCCATCGTCAAATCCCTCGGTCTGCTCGCGGATGAAACCCGCCTGCGGCTGCTCCTCCTGCTCCGGCGCGAAGAACTCTCGGTCGTGGAGATCCAGCAGATCCTCGGGCTCGGGCAATCGCGCATTTCCATGCACCTCGGCCAGCTCCGCGAAGCCGGGCTGGTGCAGGATCGGCGCGCGGGAAAGAACATCTACTACGCGCTAACCGGCGACCCCGCGCACCGCCAGCTCGCGCCGCTCATCGCCGCCTGCGCCAAGGAACTGCCCGACGCCGCGCACGATCAAACCGCGCTCAAGCTCGCGCTGAAAAAGCGGCAGGACAAAGCGCGCGAATACTTCAACCAGCTCGCGGGGAAATTTGGCCGCGCGTATTGTCCGGGGCGGACTTGGGAAGGCGTGGCGCATCTGCTTTTCGCGCTCGTGCCGCCGCTGGTGGTGGCCGATCTCGGCGCGGGAGAAGGGACGATTTCGCAACTGCTGGCGAAGCGCGCGAAGCAGGTCATCGCCATCGACAACTCGGAAAAAATGGTCGAGTTCGGCGCGGCGCTGGCGAAGAAGCACGGCTTCAAAAATCTCGAGTTCCGCCGCGGCGATCTCGAAGCCCCGCCGATCCCCGCGGAGACCGTGGATCTCGCGCTGCTCAGCCAGGCGCTGCACCACGCCGGCAGCCCTGCGCGGGCCGTCGTCGCGGCGCATCGCATTTTGAAAAAGGGCGGGCGCATCGCGATTCTCGATCTGCTCGCGCATCAGTTTGAGAAAGCCCGCGAACTCTACGCCGACACTTGGCTCGGCTTCACCGAGGCCCAACTCCACTCCTTTCTCACCGACGCTGGATTCACCGACATCGAAATCACCATCGTCGCCCGCGACGAGCAGAACCCGCAGTTCCAGACGGTCCTCGCGACCGGCGTGAAGTAGCTGGCGCGCCCGCACCAAATCACGCCGCGAGCGCGGCGAAGAGGCAGCGCAATTCCTCCTCGACCGATGCATCGGGAACGAGCGTCTGGCGCAATTCGCTGCGCACCACTTCGCGGTAACGATGGCGGAGACGATGCACGATGACCCGGACGGCGGTTTCGCTCACCCCGAGCAGCGCAGCGGCGGCGGTTTGCGCACCGCAGTCGGCGTCGGCGATGAGCCAGGGTGTCAGCACTTCGAGATGAGCGGTTTTGCCTTCGCCGCAAAGCTCGGTCTCCAGCGCGGTAAAGGCGCGGTCGAGAACGGTGAGCGCCCATTGCTTGTCGAAAAGCACGTCGGGCGGGAGGGCGCGCGTATCGGCGAGAAAATGTTTCACCGCGCCGAGCAGGAGGCTGCGGATTTTCCCCGCTCACGATCCGCGCCATCGACTCCGCCGCCCGCGAGCAAACGTGCGAAGAACTCCTTCGCCAGTTCGTGCGCCGCATCTTCATCGCCGCACTCGCGCCGGAGAAACGCGACGACTGGCGCGGAGTACGCCGCGCACAAATCGCTGAGCGCCGCGCGAGCCTCCGGCGCATCGCCACGGGCCTCGATCACGCGCGTCCAGCGTGTTGGAGCAAAGGCTGCGGGATCGGTTTTCATCACGGGATTCATTTCCGGGCGGCGCGTGCTGAAGAATGCGTTCAGTCGCCCGATGACCTTCCGCGGCGACTCTTAGTTTTTTGCCGCTGGAAAATGCTGCGTTGGTGCGAGCGCCACGGCGTGGATTACCTCGTGGGACTGGCCAAAAACTCGCGCCTGTTCGCGCTGACCGGCGAGGCGAGGCAGAGCGCCGCGGTGCAATTTGAGAGCACGCAAGAAAAGCAGCGGAACTTCGGGTGTCTGGACTACGCGGCGGAAACGTGGGATCGCACGCGGCGGGTCATCGCCAAGGCCGAGCACCGCGCGCAGGGTGCCAACCCGCGCTTTGTGGTCACCAGCCTGGAGGGCGACGCCCAGGCGCTCTACGACGAGGTTTACGGCGCGCGCGGCGAGATGGAGAACCGCATCAAGGAACAGCCACTCGGACTCTTCGCTGACCGCACGAGCGGCCACGGCTGGTGGGCCAACCAGTTCCAGCTCTTGCTCTCCTCAGCCGCCTACGTGCTCATGGAAACCATCCGGCGAGTCGGCCTGTGCGGCAGCGAACTGGCCCGCGCGCAGGGGACCACCATCCGGCTCAAAGTGCGCAAGATCGGCGCCGTGATCTTGCGCAAAACCCGCCGTATCCGGCTGCTCTTTTCGAGCGCCTATCCTTGCCAGGAACTCTTCACGTCCGATGCTCCGCAAGCGGAGTTCCGCCTGAGGCCAGTCCGGTGCTGTCCCCGGCACCAGAAAAATAACGGGGGTAAGGGGCCGTATCCCGATGGCTCAAAAACCGTCTCGCCAACCAATCGTCAGGACCGTTCCCTTCGACTAGGACGCGCTGGGCAAATGAACAAACCATCTTCGCGGATTCCGTCCCGCTCCCGATGGCGCGCGTCGCTCCGGGCGAAGCGCAAAAAAAGCGCCGTCATCCTGAGCGCAGTTCCCGGCGGGCGAACGTGGGCGAGAACTGAAAATAACGTGGGCGGAGGTGGTGGGAGGGAGGCGCGCACATTTCAATCAGACCGCCTCCGCCCATTTCTGTCAGCGACTCTTCGCTGCGTCTCGCCCCCGCCTGCTCCCACGGCGAAACTCCGTTCAGAATGACGGCAGTTGTTATGCCGCCTGCGGTGCCGCTCCTGAGGGCGCGGGCGGTTCGCCTTTATCCACGCCGCCGTAGCTGCGCCACCAGCCAAGCGGCAGCGAGCCGAGGGCGATGAGCGCCACCTGGCTGGCGACGAAGGCGATGAGTGCGACGCGTTCCTGATCCATGAAGCCGTAGCTGTGCAGGCCGACGCCGAGCATGTTGGTGCCGAAGAAGGACCAAGTCGTGACGATGTTGCCAAAGATCGCGAGGTTCGCCAGGCCGCGCTCGCGGACCATGCCGCCCCAGCGCGCGTGGAGGATGAGGACGTTCCAAAGCACGATGATGAGCGCGCCGTTTTCCTTCGGGTCCCAGCCCCAGAACCGGCCCCAACTTTGATCCGCCCAGATGCCGCCGAGCACCGTGCCGACGAAGCTGAAGAGCGCAGCAAAGCAGGTGATCGCGTAGATCATTTTCGTCAGCGACTGGCGCAGCGGCGCGTCGAGCGACTTCGTGAAAAGGCCGCGCAGGACGAAGACGATCGCGAGGAACCCGGCCACGTAGGTGCTGGCGTAGCCGAGCGTGACGATGACAACGTGCGTCGCCAGCCAGAAGTTCGTGTCGAGCACGGCGCGCATCATTTCCATGGTGTCGCCGGCGAGCGCGAGATGGTGGGCGATGAGCAGCGTGGCGAAGCCGATGATCGCCGAGACGATGACGCCGATGGAATTACGCCACACGGTTTCCAGCACGAGCCCGAGGATGACCGCGGCCCAGCCGATGAAGACCGCGGCGGAGTAAAGATTTGTCACCGGCGGACGCCCCTCCAAAACCATGCGCGTAATCAAGCCGCCGGTGTGGATGGCGAGCGCGAGCAGACAGAGCAGTACGGCGGTGCGGCGCAGCCATTCGCCACTCACCGGCGCAAACCAGAAGCACAGCGCGGAAAGCGCCACGGCCACGTAGATCGCCATCGCATTGGTGAAAGGCGAGAGGCGATTGAAGGTCTGCTCGCGTCCGGCCTTCGCGCTGACTTGACCGAATTGCGGCTGGAGCTGCGCGAGGTAGTCGGCGACGGCGGCGTTGAAATCCGCGGCGCGGCCCGCGCGGAACGCGTCGCCCATCTGCGCGTAAGCGCGCAGCGCGGGGTGCGGGGTGTTGCCGCTGGCGGCGGACATCAGTGCATCGCTGGTGCCGCGCCAAGCGTCGGGGGCTTTTGCCGGATCGTCGGTCGGGATGAGGAAGGCCTGACCTTTCATCGACATCGCTTCGAGGCGCACGAGGTCGCGTTTGAAAGCGGTCGCGGCGGCTTCATCGTGCGGCTTCCCGTCGCGCGAGGCGATGAGCGCAGCGCGACCGGCGCTGGCGTTTTCAAGGAATGTATTCATCTCGGCCTTCCAATCGGTCGAGTCCATCGGCTTCAGTTCGTCGGCCATTTTCAAAAAGTCCGCCGCGCCTTCGGGCGGAGCAGCTTTGAGCGCGGCGAGCACATCGGTCACCCGCGGCTGGGCGAGGTTTTCCAAGCGCCAGAAAAGCTGCACTTGTTTCAAAAGCTGGAGCACGGCGCGCTGGTAGGGTGACTGTAGTTCCGCCTTCACCTCCGAAGCCTGCCGGGCCTGCTCCTGAAGTGCCGCAAGTTGCGGACGAATTTGCGCGTAGGTGAAATGTTTGGCGTCCTCTTTCTTGGCTTCGTCCGGCTCCACGGTGAGCCCGAGGGTCTGCTTGAGTTCGAGATTATCGATGCGAAAGACCGGGCGCGTTTCCGCCAGTGCGGGCTGAAACATGACCTCGGCGATCCAGCGCGACGCGGGAATCTGGCGCTTTTTGTCGGAGACGTTCGGTGCCGCGGAATCGAGGCCGGTGGCCTTTTCGCGGAGCTGGAGGAGCGAGTTGCGCGCGAGCGAATCGAGGGGCTGGAAACGGCCGTTCGCCATGACCGGAATGCTGCCAAATTTTTCCCAGTCGAAATCCTTTACCTCCGCGGGCCGCAGCACTTTGAGCACGTAGATGGCGAAGACAGCAGTGATGATCCAAGGGAGCCACTTTTTCATGAGGAGTATCCGAAAAGGTTGAGCGTGAATTTGAGGACAAGATAACCCAGCAAGCCGATTTCCACGACTCGTCCGGCGAGCGCGCCCCAGCCGCCTTTGCGTGTGCCGCCGAGGCGCTTGTTGAGAAACTTCACGAGGTGGTGGCGGAACTGCACATACATGCCGATGGCCACGACGTAGCAGCCGATGTACGGCGCGAGCCAGCTCGGGTTGCGCACGACCTGGAGGGCGCTGGTGCCGCGCTGCGGATCGTCCTGATCGCGGCCCATGCGCGCCTGGTAAAATGTTTGCCCCGCGAAGCGCAGTGGGTGGTTCATGTAAATGTCCACCTCCCGCGCTTCGCGGTTGGCGGAATCCACGACGCGGACGCGGCTGCGGAAATTTTTCGGGATGTCGGTGCCGCGATATTGTTCGTTGCTCGTCTTGAGCAGCGTCATCTCGAAGGGCTGATAGTAGCGTTCGAAGCGCAGCTCGGTGCGGAACTTCTTCCCGCCCACCTCGATCTCCTGTGGGACGCTGCCGAGCAGCGGCAGCCACGGCGTGACGAGCCAGGTGCCGAGGTTTTTTCCACCCTCGAGCAGCTCGATGTAGGCGTAGGGCAGATTGCGCGAATCCATGTCCGTCGTCTCACCGCGCGGCTCGACGACAAGCTGCATGCCGGAGCCCTGCGTGGCCGTCGCCGGGCCATCGACCATCGGCCCGCGGCGACGAATCTGGCAGTTCACGCCGGACTCTTTCACCCGCACCGTGAAGGGCAGTTTTTCGTGCCGAATTTCCGCGCCCGGTTTGATCATGGACTCGGGAATGACGATCACTTCCTCCTGCCCGTTGCCGGCGTCGCGGATGAAGGCGAGTTCGTTGTGCAGATGATGCTCGGCGTAGTTCTTCGTCTGGCCTTCCTTGAATTCGATGTAGCTCTCGATCGCGAATTCCTGGGTAAGCAACTGACCCAAAAGCAGCAGGATCACGCCGCCGTGCGTGAGATGAATGCCGAGCTTGTCCCAGCGCCAGGTGAAGCGGTGGATGAACGCCGCGATCAGCCCCGTCAGCAGGGTGAAGCCGATGAGATAGCCGCCGGGAAAAATCGGTACGGTGAACTGCCAGCCGAACAGCCGCAGATGCTGGGCGGTAACGATCCAGCTTTCGAACCAGATCTTCTGCGCCTTCCACAACCCTTCATCGACCTGCGCGAGCGTGCCGAAAAAAATGAGCAGCACCGAGAGTGCGAGCAGCACCACGGTGAGACGGAGGGAGGTGAAAAACTTCCAGATCAACTTCATGGGGCGGTTTGCACGAAACGGACAAACGCTTCGCGCTCCGCGTTCACGGCGGCGGTGTCGCCCATGAGCTTGTAAAACCACCAGCGGCCTTCGCGCGGGACGATCGCCCCGAGCATGGCCTTCGCCTCATTTTTCAAATCGACGAGCAGCGCGCCGGGCGCGACCGGCAGCGTTGAGACGAGCGGCTTCAACCCCTCCTCGTCCACGGCCTCCAGCCCGAGCTGCCGGCGCCAGCGGTTGACGTTCGCCAGCGTGCCGCCGCTCTCGCTCGGGAAGACGCTGACGAAGACCTCGGCCTTCGCGCCGTCCTTTGGCGGCACCGAAAATTTCGCGACCTGCATCTGCCCGGCGGCGAGCGTCTGCCAGCCCTCCGGCACCTTCCATTTGAACTCCGGCGCGGCGGGCGCAGCCGGGGTTGCGGGAGCTGCTGGCGTGGTGTCGGCGACCGTCGTGGCGGACGCGCCCGCTTCCTTGATGTGCACGGTTTTCAAGAACTCGACGAACGCCGGCTTCTGCGCGGCGACCACGGCCTCCGGCCCTTGTAGTTTGTAAAACCAGCTCGCCCCGTCGCGATGCGCGAACGCCGTGACGATGCGGATCGTCTGCCCTTCACGCTGCCCGCTGATCTCGAAAAGCTGGCCCTGCGCGCCGCCGATCTCGACCGGCACGAGGGAGCGGGCGAGTTCACCCTCGGCGAGCGCCGGCTGGCCGACTTGCTCGCGCCACATATTGACGATCATGCCCTCCTGCCCGGCCATGCTGCCGAGCGGGGTAATATTCACGGTGGCTTCGCCGGCGTCGGATTTGATGCGGAGATTGACGAGGCTCATGGAGTTGGCGCCCGCGTCCTGCCAGCCGGCGGGCAGCGCATAGGTGAGCTGCGGGCGCGCGGCGTTGGCGGCCGGTGTGGGAGGTTGCGTGGCATTTTCCGCAGTCGGCACGCTGACTTCCCTGACAACGGAATAGACGCGGATGCCCTCGCGTTTGCACCCGCCGAGACAGACGGCGGCGAGAACGGCGATGGTGGTGAGTTGGGAACGTGGGGTCATGCGAAAGGGGTGGAGAGGTAGCCGAAGATCGGCGCTCGCGCCAATGGGCTTTTCGGGTGCGGAGACAATCCGGTTGCGCCACACTTCTTAGCGCGGGGCAGCCCGCTGGCCTGTGCTATCCGGAGCCCGCGGTGCGCGCGGTTTCGATGAGCGCGAGAGTCTGGCGCACGTTTTCGGCGATGCTGTGCTGCGCGCCGAGGGCGACGAGACGCGGACGGATGGCGGCGCGGCGGGTGGGGTCGCTCCATTTTTCCAGGGCGGCGGCGAGGGCGGCGATGTCGTCGGGTTCGGCGACGACCTCGCCTTCGACGCCGGGCGCGATGATCTCGGCAAAGCCATTGTGCACTGTGGTGATGACCGGCAGGCCAGCGGCGAGCGCTTCGAGGCAGGCGTTGGAAAAAGGCTCGTAGAGTGTGGGCAGGATAAAGGCGTCCGCCGCCGCGAGGTAGCGCGGCACATCTTTCACCGCGCCGAGAAAACGCACGCGATCGGAGCGCGGCAGCCCGCGCTGGGAGCCCCGCCCGGCCACGAGCAAAGTGGTGTGCGGGAGCGGTGCAGTGTTCATCGCCTGAATCGCAAAACGCAGCCCTTTCCGCTCCCAACCCGAGCCGGTGAAGAGGACGACGAAAGCGTCCTCGCTCAGCTCGAGTTCGCTCCGCGTCTGCGCGCGCGCGCCGATGGATGGATCGAAGGGCGGAACGCCATTGTGGACGACATGGATGCGCTCCGCCGGATAGCCGAAGTGCGCCTCAATCTCTGCCCGCACCATGCGCGAATTGGCGATGACCAGGCGCGCGCCGTCCGGCGAAAGCAGCCGTTTTTCCAACGCCAGAATCTCGCGGTGCTTGGGGTTGAACCGACGCAGCCACGGCCTCCACATGGCCTCGAAACGTGGCCGCCGCTCCAGCCAGGCGGCATGCACGCCGTCACCCGCGCGATAGGCGTCGCAAGCGTGAATGCGCTCGAAGCTGAAAAGGAAATCGCACTTTTCTCCGGCTCGCGTGTCGGCGAGGGCGTCGGCAAATTTCTGCGGTGAGTCGCTCTCCACCTGCACATGCGCAAAGGGCCAGGCCACCCGCGGCCACTGCTCGCTGAAGAGCACGCACTCATGCCCGGCGGCGACGGCGGCCTCGGCGAAGCGCCGCAGGTAAATCTCCGCACCGCCGGTGCGCGAGTAGCCGCGGCGGACGAGGCCGAGCTTCATTTGGGATTTAGCATTTGGGATTTAGGATTTAAGCCTGCGTAAACAACTGCGCGCCATTCTGTGATTCCCAACTGCTAAATGCTAACCGCTAAATTGCTCTACGCCACGTCCGCCCGCCTCGGCGGCAGTGGACTGGACGCTGTGGCCCTGGAGTCGCTGCGGGCGGCGCATGGCTCGGGCCTTTTGGAAAAAGCGATCACGTTTGAGAACCGGCAGGACGAAATCCCGGCGGAGCGCATCGCGTCGCTGCGGTGGAATCCGGTGCGGCTGCTTTCGTGGCTGGGCAGCGAGTTTTATTATGGCGCAAAAAAGCACACGCTCGACCGGGCGGCGGCGCGGGAGCTGGCGCGGGGCGGCTACGGACTTTTCCACGGCTGGTCGGGGGAAAGCGTGCGGACTTTGCGCGCCGTGCGACGGCTGGGCGTGCCGTCGGTCATCGAAATCCCGACGTGGCACCGCAACAAAGGCAAGGCCAAGCCCGCGCGGCAGACCAAGAGCGAACGCGAACGAGCCGAGGCGCGCGGCTGGCAGGGCATGAAAAACCGGCTGCTCGTGACCCGGCAGCAGGTACTGGAGGAATACGATCTCGCCGATCTCATTCTCGTACTTTCGGCAAAGGCGGAGGAGACGTTCCTCACCGCCGGGATCGCGCGGGGGAAACTCTTCCGCCATCAGCGCGGAGTCGATGTCGTGCGTTTTACGCCCGCGCCGCAGCCGCCGGAGAAGTTCGTCGCCGTTTTCGTCGGCGCGCTGATCAAGCGGAAGGGCGTGCATCACCTGCTCGAAGTCTGGCGGCGGCTGGCGCTGAAAGACGCCGAGCTGGTTTTGGTCGGCACCGTCCACGATGAAATCCGCCCGTATCTCGATCAGTTCGGCGGCGATGACGTGAAGCTCCCCGGCTTCGTCGGGCGCGTTGAGGACTGCTACCGCGCGGCCAGCGTCCACATCCTCCCGAGCGAGTGCGAGGGCAGCGCGAAATGCACCTACGAGGCTGCGGCCTGCGGCCTGCCACAGATCACCACGCGCGAAAGCGGGGACGTGGTGCAGGATGGAGTGAACGGTCTGATCATCCCACCGAATGATCCCGACGCCCTCGCCTCGGCCATCGAACGGCTCTACCGCGACCGCGCACTCGGCGCGCGACTCGGCGCAGCAGGCCGGGCGCGGGTGGTGGAAAACTTTACGTGGGAGCATTTCCGCGCGCGGCTGCTGGAGGCGTATCGCGTGGCGCTGAGCCGATGAAAATCCTCGCCCTCCAACTCAAGCGCATTGGCGATCTGGTGCTGACCACGCCGGCCCTGACCGCGCTGCGCAAGGCGTGGCCGGAAGCGCAGATCGCGCTCGCGGTCGCGCCGGGGTGTGCGCCGCTGCTGGCGGCGATTCCGTCGATCAATGCGGGCGTGGTGCTGGGCAAAGGGCGTGGTTTTGCGCCGTGGCAGCAGGTGCTCACAGGCTCATGGGATGTGTGCCTCGATTTTACCGGCACGGATCGCTCGGCGCTGGCGGCGGGACTTTCGCGGGCGAAGGATCGGGTCGCCTTCGAGTGGGTGAAAAAGTCAAAGCTGCGGGCGGCGGTGTTCCATCGCTTCGTGGATTCCCCAGTGCGCGAGCGGCACACGGTCGATCACTATCTCGATCTCGCGGTGGCGGTCGCACCGGGTGAAACCTCGCCGTCGCCTGAGCTGCGCCTGCCGCCAGCGGCGACTGCGGAAGCCGGGAAAATCCTGCACGCGCGGGGCCTCACCGGTCCCTTCGCCGTGCTCCATCCCGGCACGGCCCGCCCGGAGAAATACTGGCTGCCGGAGCGCTGGGCGCAGCTCGCGCGACACCTGCGCGAGGGGCACGGGTTGACCTGCGTCGTCACCGGCGGGAGCGATCCTTTTGAAATCGCACACGTCGTCCGCATCGCCAGCGAAGCCGGCGGTGCGGTGGTGCATCTCGCCGGCCAGATCGACCTGCTGACCTGCGCCGCCGTCCTCGCGCAGGCGAGGCTCTGCGTGAGCAGCGATACTGGCGCGGTCCATCTCGCCGCCGCTTTCCAAACCCCACAGATCGCGCTTTTCGGACCGACGAACCCCTTCCACTGGCGTCCCCGCCACGAGCGCGCGCTGGTCCTTTCCGCCACGCAGCCGGAAGTCCCGCTCACCACTTTCACCCCGCGCATGAAAGGCGCGCCGATGGAGCGAATCTCGACCGCGGCGGTCATCCGTGCTATCGACTCCCTCCTCGCGCCCCGGCGCTAGACCCACATGGCTTCCAAAAGAATCTCCCGCAAAGACGCCGCCAAAATGTCCTCCGCGCAGCTTCTGCGTGCGGGCCTCGGGCCTTATCGGCGGCTGCTCAGCTACCTGCGGCCCTACCGCGGGCGCTTTCTGCTCGGCATGCTTTTCGGCGCGCTCTTTGGAATGGCCAATGGCGCACTCATCCTGCTCATCCGCGTGGTCGTCCCGATCATTTTTCCCGACGGGAAGGCGCAGACGATCAAGATCCCGAGCTGGATTCCGTTTCAGTTGCCGGAGCTCAATCCGCACACGGCTTCGGTGTGGGAAGTCATCGCGCTCTGCGCCAGCATCCCGGCGCTGTTTGCCGTGCGCGGGCTGTTCTCCTACCTGAACGCATACTGCCTGCTCTGGGTCAGCCAGCGGGTGCTCGATGACATCCGCCAATCGCTCTTCCGCCATCTGCTGGCGCAGTCGCTGGAGTTTTTCAACCGCGCCAAATCGGGTGAACTCGTGCAGACGGTTTTCAACCAGACGCGCGTCGCGCAGGCCGCGCTGACGCAGATGTCGGGCGACATCGTGAAGCAGCCGATCGCCATCATCTCGGCGCTCGTCGCCCTGCTCGCCACCGACCCGAAATTCACGCTGCTGGCGCTCTTTGTCTTTCCCCTCTGTCTGCTGCCGGTGCTGATCATCGGCAAAAAAGTGCGCAGCGCCGGCGCGCGCGAGGAGAACGAAGCGGGGCAACTCATGGTCGTGATGCAGGAGGCTTTTGCCGGCATCCGGGTGGTGAAAACGCACGCCCGCGAGGACTACGAAGCCGGGCGTTTCAACGAGGCCAATCTGAAGATGCTGCGCTTTGCCATGCGCTGGAAAAAGGCGCAGGAAATCGTCACGCCGCTGGTCGAGACGGTGGCCTCGCTCGGGATCATTGGCGCGCTCGTCTATGCGTGGAAATTCGACCTTGGAGTCGGCCGGTTCTTTGCGCTCAACGCCGGGCTGGTGCTGCTCTACGACCCGGCGAAGGCGCTCGCGAAGATGAATATCCTGTTGCAGAAATGTCTCGCGGCGACAAGCAAGGTTTTCGAGCTGCTGGACCGTCCGGCGGCGATCAATGACGCCCCCGGCGCGAAGGCCCTCAGCGCCGTGCGCGGCGAGGTGCGGCTGGAAAACCTGACCTTTTCCTATCCCGGCAAAGACGCGCCGGCGGTGCGCGGGATCACGATCACCGTGCCGGCGGGAACGACCTGCGCGCTGGTCGGGGCGACGGGCGCGGGCAAGAGCACACTGTTCTGGCTGCTCCAGCGGCTCTACGAACCGGACGCTGGCGCGATCCGCATCGACGGGCACGACATCCGCGAGGTCACGCAGGCGTCGCTCCGCGAGCACATCGCCATGGTCAATCAGGACACCTTCCTCTTTCACGACACGATCCTCGCGAACATCCGCTACGGCCGGCTCGACGCCACGCGCGAGGAGATCGAGGCCGCGGCCAAACTAGCGCACGCGCACGAGTTCATCCTCGCCCAGCAGCAGGGCTACGAAACGGTCATCGGCGACAAAGGCTGCATGCTCTCCGGCGGCCAGCAACAGCGGCTCTGCATCGCGCGGGCGCTGCTCAAAAACGCCCCGATCCTGCTCCTCGACGAAGCCACGAGCGCGCTCGATTCCGAGACCGAGAAATACATCCAGGAAGCGCTCGAGACTTTGGCCAAAGGCCGCACCGTGCTGGCCATCGCGCACCGCCTTTCCACCATCCAGAAGGCCGACCAGATCGTGGTCCTCGAAAATGGCGCGATCAAGGAAACCGGCACGCACGCGCAGCTCTTTGCGCAGAGCGGCTACTACCGGCGGCTCTACGATCTGCAATTCAACCGCCACCACGGCGGCGACGTGCCGCTGGCGGAACTCTCCGCCGCCACTTAGAATCCACGCACCGTGAAAATTCCCGCCATTCTCCTCGCCCTCTTTTTTTTCCCGCTCATCAGCGCTCACGGCCAGGGTACGATCAAAGCGACCACGCGAGTGATGCCGGATGGAAGCACGCTCACCACGGTGACCAATCCGGATACGAAGACGCGCGAAGAGACGATCGCCGAGCAGGGCGGGAAGGTGCGGCGCCGGACGGTGTATTCGATCAACGAGCAGAACTTTGCGACGGGCGCGACGCACTACGACGCGAAGGGCGGCGTGCGGTTTAAGGAGGTTTACACCTTCGACTACACGGGCCGGATCACGGAATCGAAGCTCTACGCCGCGGACAACCGGCCGCTCGGACGGCGGGTTTTCATCCTCGAGGGGAAAAACCAGGCTCGCATCGAGGACTACGACGCCGCGGGCAATCTGGTCACGCAGGCGGCGAAACCCCCGACGTCACGCGGCGGCAAGCCGGAAGTGCGGCGGGCGATACCGGTGCGGTGATTATTTGAAGATTTTGGTGCTCGCGAGGCAGGCGCGGAGGACTGGCAGCGCGATCAAATCCTTGGGGCGACCCGAGGCCTCTTTGCTGCGAATCACGCGCTCAAGCGGCAGGACCTTCACTGACAAGCCCGCCCAGTTCAACGCGACGGCACGCTTCCACTCAGTATTGAACGAGGCGAGTCCATCGATGCGATAGATGAAATCGACCCGCTGGTCGTCGCGCAACCCGAGAACATTGCCGCTAAGAATCTGGGCGCCGAGTCGCTGCCCGATAGCGAGAATGCGCACATACTGACGCACAGGAATGTCCACCCAAATATCCGTATCCACCGTGGCCATCGGCGCTCCGTGGAGCACCGCAGCGGTCATGCCAACGATCAGGAAGCGGATTTTTTCGGCATCGAGAGCCGCAAGGAGTTCACTAATTGGACGTAACGGTGGGAGAACATCCAGCGCTCGTCCGGCGTCGCCAGCAGGCTGCGGGCGAAGAGCAGCCTTTCCGCTTCGTCGAGGTGCGGGAGCGCCTTCAGCTTGTCGGCGGCGGCGTGCAGGCGGCGGAGACTTTTTTTTTCCACAGGCCGACACTGGGCGAGGAACGGCGGGTAAACAAGCCGGGATTGCCGCGGCACTGGCCCGTCACTAGCTTCGCCTGCCCGCATGCTTTTCCCCTCCCGCCTTTTCTCAAAGCCCGCCTGCGTGCTGATGCTGGCGGCTGTTTTTTATACCGCTGGCTGTGAGCAAAAGGAGCCGGTGGCGGAGCGGAAGTTCCGGCTGCTGGTGGAGGAAAACGTGCGGCTGGTGGACGCGGTGACGAAGCTCGATCCGGCCAAGGCGGGTGCGAAATCCGGCGGCGTGGCCTTTACCGGCGAGGCCGCGCGGAAGCTGGCGGCGGAGAACGACCGACTGCGGGAAATCCTCGCCGGAGGCGACCGTGCCAAGGCGCTGGCGGCGAACAAGGTGCTGCGCGAGGAGATCGAACGGCAGGTCGTGGCGATCCGCGGGCTCGAGTTCAAAACGCCGGTGGATTACCAGGTGCTCAACCGGAAGGAGATCAAACAGACCATCGCCGGCAAACTCGCCGAGGTTTTTTCCGAGCAGGAGTTCAAGGACATGACCGAGGGGCTGGCCGCGGTCGGGCTGTTGCCGCCAGGCTTTCCGCTGCGCGAAAAATACATCGACCTCCTCGGCGAGCAGGTCGCCGCATTTTACGACCAGCATCAGCACAAGCTGGTCATGTACGAGGACGCCACGCTCGACAACGCGCAGAACCGCGTGGTCCTCGCCCACGAACTGACGCACGCGCTCCAGGATCAGCATTTCGGGCTGAAGCGCCTGCCGCTCGAAATCAAAAACAACGACGACCGCGCTGCCGCCGCGAGCGCGCTGGTCGAGGGCGAGGCGACGCTGGTGATGAGCGAATACATGCTCAAAAACATGTCGAAGCAGATGCTCAAGGACAGCGTGGTCGGCTCCTTCACGCAGAACATGAAGCAGCTCGAAACCGCACCGCGCTACCTGCGCGAGATGCTGGTCTTTCCGTATCTGCGCGGGCAGGAATTCTGCGCGATGCTCTTCGGCGCGGGCAACTACGAGGCCGTGTCGAAAGCCTACGACCAGCCGCCCAGCTCGACCGCGCAGATCCTGCATCCGCAGAAGTTCCTCGCCAACCCGCGCGAGGAACCCGTCGTCATCGACTGGCCGGAGACGCAGGTCAAAGGCGAAAAGCCGATCGCCGACAACGTGGTCGGCGAAATGGCGCTGCGTATTCTTTTCACCGAATGGCTCGACGCCGCGACTGGCGAACGCGCGGCGGCGGGCTGGCGCGGGGACCGGTATCTTTATTACCGCGGCGGCGAGGCGCTGGTTTGGAAAACCGTCTGGGCCAGCGCACCGGAAGCCGCGGAGTTTTTCGAGGCGGAGAAAAAGCTCCTCGAAAAACGCCACGCGCCCAAGGACGCGCGCTCCACCGAGCGCAGCTACGAGGCGGACGGCCCGCGCGTCCTCCGGCTGCGGCAGACGGACGCGAACGAGGTCATCCTCATCGAAGCCGCGAACATCGAGTGGGCTGATGCACTCGCCGCGCGATTCTGATTTCGGCGGCGCAGCCCAGGGCTGCATTCAGCCCCGAATGCTCCGGGCCCACTCAGGCAAAAAACGTCGCCAAATCCACTCGCACGCCCGTCAGCGCCACGCATTCCAGCAGTGCCGGCGGGGCCACTACGATCCGCTCCCCATATCCGCTCGGCGAGGGCTGCCGATACACCTCCACGACCTTCTCCTCCGGGCAGACGATCCAGTATTCCTTCACCCCCGCCTCGGCATAAATCTGCGCTTTCACCCGATCGATCGCCACCGACGTCACAGCGATTTCCGCGACTAATTCGGCCGTGGCCGGATGCGCGTGGCGGTAGCTCTCCGCCGGTCCTCGCACGATGGCCACGTCGGGCTCCGGCTCGCTGTCGGCCGTGGTGATGGGCCCTTCCGGTCGCACGATGAATTCCGGGGCAATCTGCGCCGAAAGAATTTTGCGGAGGCGGTCGGCAAAGAATTGATGAGCCGGTGGCTTGGACGTTTCGAGATCGGCGAGGAGCGAGGCGGGCGGCGGATTGGTCTTCTTCACCTTCGGCCCGCCGGGGGAAGAAGAAGGAGCGGACCACTCGACTTCGCCGCGCGTGACTTTGTCCACGATGTCCAGCGCGGCGCGGCCGGTGACGGCGGGGCGGAGGTGGAGGATTTCAAAAAGGATGGCCCCGAGGGCGTAGATGTCGCCGGCCGCGCCGAGGGCGTCGATCTCGCCGCGGGCCTGCTCGGGGCTCATGTAGGCGGGTGTGCCCATGATGGGGCCGGCGAGGGTTTCGCTGGCCTGACCGTCGGCGGCGCGGGCGCTGAAGATGGCGGAGCGCGCGACAGCGGCGGCGGGCGCTTCCTTTTGGCCGATGACTTTGGCGAGGCCCCAGTCCATGAGCAGCACGCTGCCGAAGTCGCCGAGCATGATGTTCTCGGGCTTGAGGTCGCGGTGGATGACGTGCCGGCTGTGGGCGAAGGCGAGGGCGTCGCCGACTTTTTGGAAGACGGTAAGCAGGACGGGGAGCGGATACTTTTTCACCGTGGCGGGGACGCCGTCGGCCAGCAGGGCGAGCACCTTTCAAGGTGATGCCGCGGACCATCTTCATGGTGTAGAAGACCTGGCCCTGCTCATCGACGCCCAGTTCGTAGATGGGGACGATGTTCGGGTGGTCGAGCTGGCCGGTGATCTGGGCTTCCTCGATGAAGCGGAGCACGTCGGCCTCGGCGCTGGATTCGAGCATGATCTTCATGGCGACGCGGCGCTTCATGGCGGCCTGCTGGGCGTCGAGGATGGCGCCCATGCCGCCCTGGGCGACGATGCCGCCGATGGCGTAGCGCTTTTCCGCCAGGAGCTCATCCGGCAGATGCCGCGCGATGGCGGCCTGCGCGGGCGCGAGGGAGACGCCGGGCTCGGTGGGCGCGCGCTGGCGGCGGACTTCGAGGGCGATGTCGGGGCCGAGGCGGATGCTCTGGTTCGGGAAAAGGCGGGTGGCGGCGGTGACGGGCTGGCCGTTGACGAAAGTGCCGTTGCTGCTGCCGAGGTCTTCGAGCAGGAGGTGGTCGTAGTTGATGGTGAGCCGCGCGTGCCGGCGGGAGAGCAGCGGGGTGTCGGCGCGGAGATCAACGCCGGTCTCGCGACCGATGACATATTCGCCTGGCGGCAGGGTGGCGCGGATCAACTCGATGCCCTCATGGGTGAGAATGACCTCGGTCAAGGGGACGTGCATGCGGCGGGCGTAGCAGCTTGCGCGTGGTGCGGCAAACGGGGAGTCCGCCCGCGGTTGCAGGTCTTTCGTGGACTCCCCACAGCCGCCGCATTATTTCCTTTTCATGGACAGAACCGAAATGCGGCTCGATCCGCTGACCGAAGCGTGGACGATTTTCTCCGAGTCGCGCCCGATGCCGCCGGCCTTTGGCTCGGTGCTGCCGGAGGCGAAACTCGCCAGCCCTTTCACCGCCGGCCACGAGCATCTGGCCGCGCATGCGCTGCACACCGCGCCGGCGCAGGGTGACGGCTGGCAGGTGCGCGTGGTGCCGAATCGCGCGCCCATCGTCCGCGTGGAAGGCGATCCGACGCGCCGCAGCGACGGCTTTTATGACCGCATGGACGGCGTGGGCGCGCATGAAGTCATCATCGAGGACCCGGGCCGCGCGCCACTCGAGGAACTGGCGCTGGCGGACATCGAGAAAGTCGTGACCGCGTGGAAACTGCGCATGCTCGACCTGATGCGCGACCCGCGGATGCGCTCGTTCGCGATCGTTAAAAACGTCGGCATCCCCGCCGGCGCGCGCGTGGCGCACAGCGTCAGCCAGCTCGTGGCCATGGCCGTGATCCCGCCGCTGCTCGAGCGCAAGCTGGCCATCGCCCGGCGTTTTTTTGAAACGAAGAAGCGCTCCATTTTCGACGACATCCTGCGCGAGGAAGTCCGCACCGGCACGAGGCTCGTCTATGAAAACAACGGCTTCACTGTCTTCTGCCCGTACGCCTCGCGCGCGCCGTTCGAGCTGGCGATCTACCCGAAGCGCCAGTGCCCGGATTTCCACGGCCTGACCGACCAGGAAACCGCCCAGCTCGCCGACGCGCTGAAGGCCGCGCTGCGCCGGCTGAACCGCGCGCTCGACCACGCACCCTACAATTTCATGCTCTTCACCGCGCCCACGCGCACCGCACGGCCCGACCACTGGACGACCATCGAGGGCGACTTCCGCTGGCACATCGAAATCCTCCCGCGGCTTTATTTTCGCGGCGGCGTGGAGCTGGCCACCGGGTGCTGGCTGAATACCATCTGGCCCGAGACTGCTGCCGATTTCCTCCGCTCAATCAACCTGCCCGAATGATCGCGCGGCACGTTTTCTACGAAGGGCGCGTGCAGGGCGTGGGCTTCCGCTTCACCGTGAAGCAGCTTGCGCGCGGCTTCGAGGTCACCGGCTGGGTGCGTAATCTCGCCGACGGCCGCGTCGAGCTGCAATGCAGCGGCGAGCGCGAGGAGGTGGTCGGTTTCTTGGAAGCCATCGCCGAGAGCGAGTTGAAAAGTCACATCAAGAGCGTGACGGCGTCACCAATTGCCTTGCCTGCGGGCGTCAAGGGATTCGAGATTACCCGCTGATGGACACCCCCGCGATTTCGATCCAAAACCTGACCAAGATTTACCCGATCCCCTTCAAGCGGGAAAAGGTGACGGCGGTGAACGACCTGTCGCTCGCCGTGGAGCCTGGCCAAGTCTATGGGCTGCTGGGGCCGAACGGCTCGGGCAAATCCACGACGATGAAAATCGTCCTCGGGCTGGTCTCGCCGACGGCGGGGAAGACGGAGATTTTCGGGCGGGATTCGACGACGGTCGAGAGCCGGGAGGACGTGGGCTTTCTGCCGGAGAATCCATATTTCTACAAGTTCCTCACCGGCTCCGAGACACTCCATTTTTTCGGGAAAATCTGCGGCCTCGACCGCGCGAAACTGCGGGCGCGGACGAAGGAATTGCTCGCCCTCGTGGGCCTCGAAAACGCCGCGGATCGCCGCATCGGCGGCTACTCGAAGGGCATGCTCCAGCGCATCGGCCTGGCGCAGGCCATGATCCAGGAGCCGCGGCTGCTGGTGCTCGACGAGCCGACGGCGGGCGTCGATCCGGCGGGCTCGCGGGAGATTCGCGATCTGATTCTCGATTTCAAAAAGCGCGGCATCACCGTGCTGCTCTGCTCGCATTTGCTCGGGCAGGTGCAGGAGATCTGCGACCGCATCGGCATCCTCCACCAAGGCATGCTCGTGCGGGAGGGAAAGCTCGACGAGCTGATCTCGATCGAAAGCCAGACCGAGCTGATTCTGGAAAATGCCTCGCCCGAACTGCTCGCTGAGATTCAGGCCGCAGTCACGAAATCGAAGGCCCGCGTGGTCGAGCAGCGCAAGCCGCAGACCACGCTGGAGCGGTATTTTCTCGAGGTCACCGGCAGCAAGTAACCCCATGACCGCCCTTCCCACCGCCACCAAGCACCAGGTTTTCTCCCTGGCCCGAGTTTACGCCCTCGCCTCGAACACGCTGCTCGAACTCGTCCGGCTCAAGGTTTTCTACTTCCTCCTGCTCTTCGCGCTGCTCTTTATTGGCATCTCGCTGCTCACGGTTAAGCTGAGCTTTCAGGAGCAGTTCCAAGTGCTCAAGCACACGTCGCTCGGCGCGATGTCCATCTTCACCTGGCTGCTCGCGGTGCTCGCGACGGCGATGCTGCTGCCCAAGGATATCGAGGAACGGACGCTTTACACGATCCTCGCGAAGCCCGTCCCTCGATTCGAGTATCTGCTCGGCAAGCTCCTGGGCGTCTTGGCCCTGCTGGCTGTCGCACTGGCACTGATGGTCGCGATGTTTGTCCTCGTGCTCTATACGCAGGAGCAAACGGCGCTGGCGGAAAACGCGCGCCAATTCGCGCCCGGACCCGAACTGGAGGCCGCGCAGCAGCAGGTCCGCGCCGCCACTTTCACGGCGAATCTCGCTCCCGGCATCGCCATCATTTATGTGAAAGCCGCGGTTTGTGCTGCGCTCACGCTGCTTCTTTCCACTTTCGCTTCATCCTCGATCTTCACGATCATCGTCTCCGTGGTTATTTTCATCATCGGCCATGTGCAGCCCATCGCCCGCGAGTACTGGCTCGCGGAGAAAGGAGCCTCGGCTCTGGCCAAAGTCTTCCTCGCCCTCGTTTCGCTCTTGATTCCCGATCTGCGAGCCTTCGATCTCCTCGACGATCTCGCCGCTGGAATTCCGCTGACGCTGTTCATGCAAACCGCGGGCCTCGGGGCGCTCTACATCACCATCTATTTCCTCGTGGGTTACTTCATTTTTGCGGGCAAGGAACTAT
Source organism: Chthoniobacterales bacterium (assembly GCA_038318725.1). Taxonomy (GTDB): domain Bacteria; phylum Verrucomicrobiota; class Verrucomicrobiia; order Chthoniobacterales; family Chthoniobacteraceae; genus Chthoniobacter. Next base: position 5,289 of record JBBQCM010000007.1, on the reverse strand, counting down.
GACGCGCCGCCAAATTCTCGCATTGTTTGCCCTGCTCGCCTTCGGCGTCGCCCGGCTGCCCCTGGAGTTGCATCTGGAGAGAGAGGCCCGCGCCGCGCGTTTCCACGGCACCAAGCTCGACCTTGGCCTCTTCGAGAAAATTGGGCAGATGGGCGTCGTCGCGGCGCTCAGCGGCTTCCGCGCGGTCATCGCCGACGCGCTCTGGATTCACGCGAGCATCGTCTGGGAGCGCGTGGACTGGGCGGCGATGAAGATCGACTTCGACACGGTGACGACGCTCCAACCGCGCTGCGTGCTCTTTTGGGACATGGCTGCCTGGCACATGTGGGCCAACGCGAGCATCGCCGCCCTCGATGATCGCAACCAGCCGCGCGAGGCCCTCCGGCTCAAAGCGCAGCGCGAATATTGGAAACTCGGCGAGGACTACGCCCTCCGCGGCATTGCCAATAACCCCGACGATCCGACGATCTATATTCACCTCGGACTGCAGCTCTACAAAGACCGCTTTCAAGACCACTGCAAAGCTGCCGAAATCCTGGCGCGCGGCGCGGCGCTGCCGAATGCGCCGGCCTATGCGCGCCGCTTTGCCGTTTACGAACTGGCCCAATGCCCCGGCCACGAACGGGAAGCTTATGCGCAACTGCTCGCACTCTACAAAATGGGCGAAGACGAGCGGATGCCCACCCTGCTCCGGCTGCTCGGCGAATTGCAGGAAAAATTGAATGTTCCCGCGGCGGAGAAAGTGGATATTCCTCCCCCGAAACCCTGACATGCGATTCGCCATCTTCGGAGACATCCACGCCAACCTCGAGGCTCTTAAGGCCGTCCTCGCCGACGCCGAGAAGCACGAGGTCACGCACTACGTCTGCCTCGGCGACGTCGTCGGCTACAACGCCAGCCCGCGCGAATGCCTCGATCTCGTGCGCAATCTCGACTGCCCCGTGGTCAAGGGGAACCACGACGAGCAGGCCTCCATCACCGACGATCTCGCCGGCTTCAACCCGCTCGCCGAAGAGGCCATCAACTGGACCCGCAATCAGCTTTCCGAAAAGGACAAGCAGTGGCTTCGCGACCTCAAGATGGTCCGCCAGGTGCGCGACTTCACCATCGTCCACGCCACCCTCGATACCCCGCACAAATGGGGCTACGTCTTCAACCAGCTCGACGCCGCCGCGAGCTTCAATTACCAGCACACCCAGCTCTGCTTCTACGGCCACACCCACGCCCCGCGCGCCTACATCCGCGACGGCTCGGTGAAAAGCCAGCTCCTCGACAAGCTCACCATCGAGCCGGGAAAAAAGTATTTCATCAACTGCGGCAGCGTGGGCCAGCCACGCGACGGCGACTGGCATGCCTCCTACGTGCTCTACTCGCCGGAAAAGCAGCTCATCGAGCTGCGCCGCCTCGAATACGACATCTGGAGCGCGCAGGACAAAATCATCGAAGCCGGCCTGCCCCAGCGCCTCGCGGATCGCCTGGCGTTGGGAAAATAGCGGCCCGCCGGGTGACGATGGTCCCGGTGGGAGGGGAAAAGCTCATGCCCGCCGAAAATGCACCGTCTGCCGGGGAAGGGCCGCGCGACATTCTGATCATCAAGCCCAGTTCCCTCGGTGATGTCGTCCACACGCTGCCCGCGGTCGATTTGCTGAAAAGGACATGGCCGCAATCGCGGCTCCGCTGGCTGATCAATTCCGAGTGGATGCCGCTCCTCGACGGGAATCCACACGTCGATGAAGTCGTGGAGTTCCCGCGGAAGAGATTTCGCGGCGTTGGCGGCTTGCTGCGGATCGCGCCGTGGGCGCACGCACTGCGAGAGCGCGTCCACGCCGATCTCATCCTCGATTTCCAAGGCCTCCTCCGCAGCGCCCTCATCGCCAAACTCTGCCGCGCCGAAGCCGGACGCATCGTCGGCCTCTCCGACGCCCGCGAAGGCGCGCGCCATTTCTACGACCAGACCGTGGACGTGTCCGCCCAGCCGCACGCCGTCGATCGCTACCTCGCTCTTGTCGCTGCCCTCGGCATCGACATCGCACCGCCGCTCGAATGGCCGCTCCCGCAAGGTTCCGCGCCTGCCGGCTTCGACGCCACCGAACCATTCATCCTCCTCCACCCGTTCTCCCGCGGCGCGCGAAAATCCCTCACCGCCGCCGAAGTCGCCGAATTCTGCCACACCCTCGCCGCGCGCCGCATCGTCCTCGCCGGTCGCTGCGACACGCTGGTCACGGTCGCTGCAAACGTCACCAACCTCCTCAACCGCACCACGCTCTCCGAACTGATCTGGTTGCTCCGCCGCGCCGCCTTCACCGTCAGCGTGGACAGCGGCCCCATGCACATCTCCGCCGCCCTCGGGGCGCGCCTGCTTTCGATCCATACGTGGAGCGACCCGGCGAAGGTCGGCCCCTACCAGCCCGCCGCCTGGATCTGGAAAGACCGCACGCTTTGCCAAATGCGCGACCTTTCCCAACCCAGCGCCTATCAGCCCGCCGCCGACCTCGCCGCCGTCGCCCGCTTCGTCGCCGCGCAAGTGTAGCGGAACCGCCCGGGTATGGGTGGCGATCCACGCTCACCCACACCGCGGAGCACTTGAACCCACAACCCGCGCGGACTGCGTGTCCGCCGCATCCTATGCCTGCATCCGAATCCCGGCTCCGAATGCAGACCAGCCTTGATGGGACGCGATCTGATCCTGGTTTCCGACTTCGTCAAACCGGGCGCACCGGCGGGCGGCGGAGCTTGCTGGCCAAGGCAATGAACGGAGTAACCTATGCGTTGCATCTGGTTCAGAATCCGTAGAATTTTTTCGACCTCCAGACGGAGCCGCTACTTCGCAAACACGATCTTCCCATCCACCACATCGGCGGCGATGCTGTCACCCTCGTGGAAACGGCCGGCGAGAGAACAGCTTGCCGGTGTGAAATTTTCCTTCCTTCAATTCCCACCCGCATCCTAATCATAGCCTCCACATGAAAGCACTGCCTGCCACCCTTGCCACCGCCCTCACCCCACTGACCTGGCTCGCCGCCCTCACCAGCCCTTTGGCCGCACACGCCGACATCATCGCCCAGTATCACTTCGACGAAGTGGGTGGCCCCACCGCCTTTGACAGCGCCGGACTCTTCGACGGCACCCTCTCCGCCACCGGCGCCGGCTTCGTCCCCGGCGGCATCTCCGGCAATGCCATCAGCCTCACCCAGGCCCTCGGCGGCCTCGTCAATATGGGCTCCTCCTTTCCCGCCTTTACCACCGGCGATTTCTCCATCGTCCTCTGGGTCAATACCACCGCCACCGCCATCGATACCATCCCCCTTGCCCGCCACAAAGCCGGCGTCCAAAACGGTTACCTCTTCGCCATCAATACCACCGGCGGCGGCGGCGCCGCGGATAAAGCCACCTTCACCGTCGGCTCCGAATTCGTCGTCCAGTCCCCCACCTCCACCTCCAGCGTCAACGACGGCCTCTGGCATCAAATCGTCGGCGTCTTCAATGCCGGCGGCATCCACTCCATCTACGTCGATGGCGCCCCTGCCGAGACCTCCACCGCCAGCCAGAGCGTCTCCGACCTCGGCGCACCCTTTCTCATCGGCGGAGTCCGGGAAATCGCCGGCACCAATAACCCCGAAGCCCGCTACACCGGCCTCGTCGATGAAGTCCAGGTTTACAACCAGGCCCTGACCGATACCCAGATCGATTTCCTCTTCCTCAACCCCGCCCAATCCGTCCCAGAACCCGGTGCCCTCTCCCTCCTCGCCGCCGGCTTGCTCGTCACCCTCGCCCGTCCCCGCCGCCGCGCCTGACCCTTCGCGGTCGGCCCGGCAAGGCCTGTCTTGACGCGCCTTTCGGGATTTGCGTCCGCCCACTGTAGGGGAAGCTGCCAGCTTCCCCCGCCCCAGCGCCCACGCCGCCGGCCCCGCCTGGAGCGCGAGCGCGAGGGGGGGACAGCGGGGTCAGCTTGAGAATTTCGCTCATTCGAGAACGCTGTTCTCCGCGCCGCCTCAGCGCTTACCTCGGCGGAAGGGTTTCCGCGAGGGAGATGGTGACATCCGGGAAGGCCTGCGGGGAGGCGGTGCCGTCGGCGGAGACGACGATTTGCTCGCGGTAGGCCGGGCCTTCAGGCTGGCGGTAAATTTCGAGGCGGTCGTCCTGCAGGTTGAGGATCCAGAATTCGCGGATGCCGGTGGCGGCGTAGGCGCGCAGCTTTTCCTCGCGGTCGTAGTCGAGGGAGCTGTCGGCGACCTCGATGACGAGAAAGACCTCCTCGGGAGTCGGGTGGCGTCGGGCGTGCCGACGGCTCACGGGGACGAGAGTGAGATCGGGTTGAGGAGCGGAGTAGCGCTCCAGTTCGACGGGGTTTTGCGGCGAGATCATGTAGCGGCGGCAAGCCTGCTCGCTGAGATCGGCGTTGAGGTTGGTGACAGCTTGGGCGTGGCGGCATCCGATGGGGTGCATGATGATGATTTCCCCGTTGAGCAATTCGATCCGATCCTTCGAGTTGAAGACGCCGGTCTCGTAGAGGTGGTAGAAGTCCTCGGTGGTGAATTTGTAGGTGGTGGCCAGCGCACTCATGGCAGGGAAAATGGCAGAGGACGCGAGGGGCGGCAAGGCGTTGGTGCTGCCCGCATCGGGTCGGTTTGAAAAACCTGCCGTCATTCTGAACGCAGCCGTTGGAGGCTTTGCGACAAAGGCGGAGTGAAGAACCGCTGACTGTAATGGGCGGAGGCGGCGGGAGGAACGCGCGCGATCACTCCCACCGCCTCCGCCCATTTCTGTCAGCGATCCTTCACTGCGTTTCGCCCCGCCTGCACCCACGGCGAAACTCCGTTCAGGATGACGGCAGGTTTTGGATTTTTTCCACAGCGAGACGCTGCCCCAAGCGTGCGGTTATTTCGTGAAGACAATCTTCCCGTCCACCGCATCGGCGGTGAGGGTGTCGCCTTCGCGGAAAGTGCCGGCGAGGATTTCCAGCGAGAGTGGGTCGAGGAGGCTGCGCTGGATGGCGCGTTTGAGCGGACGGGCGCCATACACGGGGTCGTAGCCTTCGCGGGCGAGGTGGAGTTTGGCGGCGGCGGTGAGGTGCAGGGTGATCTTTTGCGCGGTGAGTCTTTTGACCAAACGGGCGAGCTGGATCTCGACGATGTGGGTGAGGTCGGTGTCGGTGAGCCGGTCGAAGATGATGACTTCGTCGATGCGGTTGAGGAACTCGGGGCGGAAGTGGCCGCGGAGGGCGTCGAGGGCGCGGGCTTCGCGCTGCTCGGCGTTGTCGGCGGCGTCGAGGAGGTGCTGGGAGCCGAT